>CAMWCA010000003.1 GCA_947172705.1 uncultured Lachnospiraceae bacterium | reverse complement strand
AAGCTACTGACTTCGAGAACATCGACAAGGCTCCCGAAGAGAGAGAAAGAGGTATCACAATCTCCACAGCTCACGTTGAGTATTCAACAGAGAAGAGACACTATGCACACGTTGACTGCCCTGGACATGCTGACTACGTTAAGAACATGATCACAGGTGCTGCTCAGATGGATGGCGCTATCCTTGTAGTTGCTGCTACTGACGGTGTTATGGCTCAGACAAAGGAGCACATCCTTCTGTCCCGTCAGGTAGGCGTACCTTATATCGTTGTATTCATGAACAAGTGCGATATGGTTGACGATCCTGAGCTGCTTGAATTAGTAGAAATGGAAATTACAGAACAGCTTGAAGAATACGAATTCGAAGGCTGCCCGATCATCAAAGGTTCCGCTCTTAAGGCTCTTGAAGATCCTAAGAGTGAGTGGGGCGACAAGATCATGGAACTTATGGACACTGTTGATTCCTATATTCCTGATCCTCAGAGAGAGACAGATAAGCCTTTCCTTATGCCTGTAGAGGACGTATTCACAATCACAGGTCGTGGTACAGTTGCTACCGGTAGAGTAGAGCGTGGTGTTCTTCACCTGAACGAGGAAGTTGAAATCGTTGGTATCAAGGAAGAGACACGTAAGACTGTTGTAACCGGTATCGAAATGTTCCGTAAGCTGCTTGACGAGGCTCAGGCTGGTGACAACATCGGCGCACTGCTTCGTGGTGTTCAGAGAACAGAAATCGAAAGAGGACAGGTTCTTTCCAAACCCGGTTCAGTTAAGTGCCACAAGAAATTTACTGCTCAGGTATATGTTCTGACCAAGGATGAGGGCGGACGTCACACTCCTTTCTTCAACAACTACAGACCTCAGTTCTATTTCAGAACAACTGACGTAACTGGTGTATGTAACCTTCCTGCAGGTACAGAAATGTGCATGCCTGGTGATAACGTAGAGATGACTATCGAACTGATTCATCCTATCGCTATGGAGCAGGGTCTTACGTTTGCTATTCGTGAGGGTGGTCGTACAGTAGGTTCAGGCAGGGTTGCTACTATCATTGAGTAATCTTGTAATTAGAGCCAAATAATAAAAATAAGCACCGCAATCCTTTGAAAAATCAAGGGATTGCGGTTTCTTAATGTCTAAAAATAATAGCGAACAAAAGGAGAAGCCACTTGCCGGAATTTCATTGAAAATGGCTTTGTGGCTCTAAAATGGCTCTAAAAATAATTTAAAAATAGGGAGTTCGCTCGTGACTCCCTTTGCTTAATTACAATAAATTCTTTGGCACACGTCCAAAGAAGAATTGTAATATTATTTTATGTTGAAGAAAAAAATTATGTATTGATAAAATAAAGGGAACTCGCTCGTAGTTCCCTTGTTTGAAATGCTATATTAGTGTTCCACTCGTGAACACCTTTTTTGCACTCTTATACTAGTATGAAACTCCAAGTTTGTCTACATTCCTTTTAGAGATTTTTCTAAAAAATATGCTAAATTTTGAATATCTGAAAAATGGTAGATATCAAGCAATTCTTGGAATTTATCAAGTTGTTCTTGCTTTGAATCCAAATCGGTTTGTAGTAAGGTGCGATTGTTTTTCAACTTTTCAATGTATTGTAGTTTATCGTCATACATATTCTTCATTATCCGTTTTACCGGAAGATAATGTTTGATTTACTTTGTCCCAGTCGGGAATAAAAGTTGCAATTTGTGCATTGAGTATATCTAATGCCAAATAGGCAATTAGTTGATTATGCTCTTATGAATGGAGAAAAATTGGAAACGGAGGGCTTCAGGTAATTTGTTTAAAACAATTGGACTATCCGTCCAATGACAAACTGTATATAATAGAATATTCTTTTATTATAGACCTAAATCGGCAGTAATAGGAGGATTTTTTATGCAAAATAATAAAGATATAGAATTGGGTAATACAAAAGACTTTCATGAGATTAAAGCATTAGCAGAGAGTATAACAAGATTGTATGAACAGGCATTTATGATATATAAACCTATTGTGGATGAAATTTGTTCGGAAAGGAAAGTGGAGCGCAAAGAACTGGAAAATGTTTTAGATGGTTTAGTATCTATGTGCATGAGTGATGACATGTTGAGGTTATTTAAGCGGATATGTAGAAGGTTTTATGATCAATATCCTGAGATCATAACGGATTATGTTTTGTTTTATAAAGAGATGTATGAAGAAGAGGAGGATGACTTATGAGTTATGACATTTATTTAAAAGACCCTGTAACAAGGGAAACGGCGGAAGTTCCGGGACATTTGATGAGAGGAGGGACATATGTGGCGGATTATCATCCGGAAAGCGGTACATTTACGCCCGCATTGAACACAAAAGCACATCTTAATATCACATATAACTATGGGCATTATTATCATGAAGTGTATAAAGAAGAGGGGATCAGGGCGATTTATGGAAAGTCAGGTCTTGACAGTATTTCAATGCTTGAGAAAACGATCGTTTATCTGGAAGAAAAATATAAGGTAAATGGAGAATGGATTACCACAAAAAGAAATAAAACAATTTACTATGATAAAAATGGAAATGAAATTGATGGTATGATTGCATTAATAAACAAAATTACACCGACAAGAAAGGAAGATATAGAGTTTGAAGTTAGCGAGGGCGATACAAGTGGTTACTGGCTGGATACTGCTGCAAATGCCATAAGACCGCTTTATCAGTTGATTGCATTAGCTAAGATGAGACCTGATTGTATTTGGGATGGAGATTAAATCTATGGAATATAAGAAAAATGCGCGCTACGATCTGGAATAACCTGTATTTTATACTTTGTATCGGCAGGAGCATTTTCTATTACTAAAACGGAAATTGCATTGGCGATATGGGAACTTATGATGGTTTTTAGTGCGCCTGTGGTGCTTTTTGTTTTATCGGTTTTTTGGGTTATATTTATTAATGAAAACATCTGGTATGTTGCGTCAATGGGACATGGAGTAGGAATAATGATTGTTTGCACACAGATGTTGAAGCAAATGAGTAGATAAATGTAATTTGTTGTGGGGATTTGGCTGAAAAATCAAATTACACATACAGGGATATGTGTAGAATATTTGAAGGCAAACTGATGTTAACGCCAGTAGAAATTGAGAAGATAGCTGGGAGGGGCGGAAAGACAAAAAAGAGCTACTTAGTTATGAAACAGATAAATTTGTTCCAGAATTGCAGTGTATGAAGGAGTTCAACAACACAGATATTCTTGATAAGATTTTAGATTCGTCTGATGGTTATGTAGAACTAAAGGAAGCTATGTAGGTGGAAGGCTGTACAAAAAACGTACAGTCTTTTATGCTAAAATGAAATTTATTGCTTTTTCAATAAAAATACTGCATAATGAAATGAGAAATACAGGGTGGAAAATATAGGAAGAGGTAAATGGGTTGGAAGATTTAATCCAACTGGATTCATATCCAGTGCAGACAACATTAAGAATACTTTTGCAGGATAAAACGATTAAAAAGAATATTATTTGGGCAACAGATTCATATGCTTCTTTTGGAGAGGCATACACGGATCGAAGCCACATAACAGTGAATCAGCTAAAAAAGATGAATTATGGAATGATCCAACCGCGAATATCGAAAGATATGAAGCAGCAAACGCAGCGTACTAGAAAGAGTGCAGAGGTATTTACTCTGGTTTATACATGACAGAGATTATAAAGCGGCTGTATCAGAGCAATGTTCTGAAAGAACAGTTTCCGAAGAAAGAAGAGCGGTTGCAGCATATTTTTGAGAAACAGGTATACGGTCTGGCACCAACGGAAATTATTTATAAGATTGCAACGAATTATATTCTCGGATTTGATGAGAATGTTGCTATCATGAAGCATAATTTCCGGCAAGTGGATGCGTTGGAGTATGCTAAAAATGGAACTTTGGAAGAAATGTTGGATGAGATATATAGGGAGTGAGGGTAATTATGCCAAGAGCAAAGAAAGAATCAGTGCCAATATCGGCGAGAATAGAGAAAGCAACCTTTGAACGTCTGGAAAAGTTTTGTGAGGATTCAGGACTTGGAAAGACGGTGACGTTGGAGAGGGCGTTGAATATGTATATGGATGAGTATTATGGAAAGATAGGGCAATAAGTGCATTCATGCCAACTTTCAATCCTACAAGCACAAGTGAACCGGAATGTAGATTTATGGGATGGGTATTTATTATCTTATTTGTGCTGTGAATTATTGGGAAACTATTTGGGTAGCTGGCAGGAAGAACAAAATGAGGTTATGATTATGGATATTAAGTCATTAAAGAAATCAAAAAATGAGGAGATGGTCCTCACGCTTTATGGACTGATTGAAGATTGGGAAGATGAAGTGGTTGAGTTTAAGGAAGCCGGTAAAGATTATGACAGGGACAAGATCGGACGTTATTTTTCAGCGCTAAGTAATGAAGCCAATTTACATGGTTTGCAATATGGCTGGCTTGTATTTGGCGTGAATAATAAGAAACGAAAGATTGTGGGGACTGAGTATAGAAACAGTAATGGTCTGGACACTTTAAAACACGAAATTGGTTCTGCTACTACAGGTGGTATTTCTTTTATTGATATTTATGAGATTTTCCCGGTAGTAGATGGGGAAGAAAAAAGGGTGATAATGTTTCAAATACCAGCAGCTATTACTGCTGTACCAACCGGATGGCATAATCAGGAGTACGGTCGCAATGGAGAATCGCTTGTGCCGTTATCGGAGGAGAAGCGAGAACGTATCCGGCGGCAGATAAAGCTGGATTGGTCAAAGCGCTTTATACCAAATGCCACAATTGAGCATTTGGATGCAGATGCCATTGTTATTGCAAGAGAAAAGTACAAGGAAAGGATGGATGACCAGCATATTTCTGATGAAGTAGATCGAATGACGGATGAAGAATTCCTGGAGAGAAGGAAACTGATTGTCAATGGCAAGGTTACGAACGCAGCAATGTTGCTTCTGGGGAATTCAGAGTATGATTATCTGTTTGAGAGTGTGCCGGAAGCTTCGTGGCGCATTTATGATTCAAAAGAGATGGTAAAAGACTATAAGATTTTCAAGATTCCTTTTATTACGCTCAGTGACAGGATTCTGGAAAATATCCGAAACCTCACTTATAGATATATGCCGGATCAAATGACACTGTTCCCAATGGAAACCAAGCAATATGATACATGGGTATTGAGGGAATTACTTAATAACTGTATTGTTCATTCTGATTACAGTTTAGGCGGACGGATTTATGTAAATGAATTTGAAGATGAATTGACTTTTACAAATCCGGGGAGTTTTATTCCGGGAAGCATAGAACCTATTTTGAATCCCGGCTACACATCCCCGTTCTATCGCAATCAGCTTTTGGCAGAAGCGATGCTTATGTTCAAGATGATCGAGACTGAGGCAACGGGAATCCGGCGGGTATTTCACATTCAACGGGAAAAATTTTTCCCATTGCCGGATTATGACATAACATCAAAAGACTGTGTTAAGGTGGCGATTTACGGAAAAGAAATCAATGAAAAGTATACTTACTTGCTTCATGATAATGAGAATCTCAATTTGGTGACTGTCTATTTACTGGATCAAGTGCAAAAAGGAAAACCAATTTCTAAGGAGGCAACAGCGCATTTAAGGAAATACAAGCTGGTAGAGGGGCGAGTAAATAACTTGTATCTGGCAGCTCCTCTGGCAAAAACAGCAAAGGATAAAGCGCAGTATATAAAAAATAAGGCGTTTGACAACAAATACTATCAGGATATGATTGTTAATTATCTTGAAGAATTTGGAAAAGCAAATAAGGCAGCAATACGAGATTTATTGATTAACAAGTTTCCGGATACTCTTTCTTCCAGCCAGAAGGAGCGGAAAGTTTTAACATTGCTTACGGCGCTTAAGAGAAAGGGAATTATAACTACGGATTCCGATAACAAGCAAATTTCTCATTGGATTTTGGTCAAAGACAAGAAGAATGATTAAGTAAAATTGGTTTAAGAATTGGGTTGATAATAACACCCTAAAAATGTTGAAAGGCTTTTGATTAGCCCTTTTGGAGATTAAACCAATATTGATAAAATAAAAATTGGTTTAAGAATTGGTTTAAGAACTGGTTTGACGCTCAACTAATCAGCAATGTTTTTATTGGATATTTATTCAAATTTAAAACAAATAATTATCTTTTGAAGGTGTGTAAGCAATATAAAAATTATGAATGATCTTAAAATAAACACAGAACGTCTGGTATTAAAACCATTGGGAAAGAAATATTTAAAGTCGGCAATTCAATATACAATGGATTACGAAAACACAAAATTTATGTGTCATTTGCCGGATGAAACCGTTAAGGAGACAGAAGAATTTCTGGCAACTGTTGAGAATGAGTGGAAAAAAGAATCTCCCCAATTTCTTGAATTTGCGATTGTGTATAATGATATGCATATTGGCGCAGTGAGTGTGTATTTTGAAAATAGTACAGGAGAACTTGGCTGGATTATCAATAAGAGCTATTGGGGAAATGGATTTGCGTATGAGGCTGCAAAAGCGCTTATTGATTATACGAAAACCGAAATAAAGGTAAGTCATTTTCGGGCACATTGTGATTCTGAAAATATTGCGTCATATAAAGTTATGGAAAAGCTTGGCATGAGCAGGACTGGCGAATGGGGCGGGCGAAGAAATAAATCTGCATTAGAAGACAGTTTAGAATATCAATATGAATTGTATTTATAAAAGGAGTCATTGTAAACGTAGATGAATAATCTATTGGAGTAATAGTTTGATACGAAGGGAAGAAACAAACAGATGATACAACCGGATGAAGTGAGAGCAATAGCCAAGAAAAACGAAAACTTTAAGTTTCGCACCTTCCTGAAATGCCATGCGGACGAGGATGAGTTGGATGAGCAATTTTTGCGATTACATAAAGAATTATTTGCGGGCTATGACTGTAGCAAATGCAGAAATTGTTGCAAAATGTATAAAGGAAGTATTCCGGCGGAAGATATTGACAGGGATGCAAAATATTTAGGGCTTACATCGGAAAAGTTCATTGCTAACTATTTGGAAAAAGAAGAGTATGGCATAAATTATCAGACTAAGCACAAACCGTGTGATTTTCTTCAAGAGGATGGAAGTTGTAAACTGGGAGATTGTAAGCCGGATGGTTGTAAAAAATATCCATATACGGACCAACCGGAACGTTTATCAAGTCTGTTAAATATGCTGGACACAGTAGAAATATGCCCGGTTGCTTTTGAGATATTCGAGCGATTAAAGAAAGAGTATGGGTTCAGAACGCGCAGCCGAAGATGAAGGGATATCAGATAGTTAAACATCAGTAATGTCAGCAGTTAGAGAACAGAGATAGCGTAAATTAAAAAGGAGTTCCCGATGAGAAGCACAGCAGAACTGGAAAAAAGAGTAGAATTTCTGGAAAAGGAAAATCTGTACTTGAAGAAGCTGCTGGCTGACGCGGGAATTTTTTATTCTGAAAAAGAGATTGCTGATGGCATTAATGGATATGATCCGGATCAGGGATCGAGAATTATACCAAGAGAAATTACAGAAACGGATGCAAAAGTGTTTTTCAGTATGTTTTGGGGACGCACGGATGTATATAGCAAGCGTACGATAAAGAAATCGACCGGAGAAGTAAATTATTATACACAGTGCTATAACTTTTGGAAAAATGGCTGCCCAAGAATTACCGGAAGCAAGATAAAATGTCAGGATTGTCAGAGACAGGCATATAAAGAGTTAAGGAAAGAGCAGATCATTGCCCATTTGAGGGGGAATTCAGAAGATGCTACAGATGTGATAGGTGTTTTTCCGCTTTTAACAGATGATACCTGTAGATTTATAGTCTTTGATTTTGACAATCATGAAAAGGATGCAGAAAAAAATGATTTTGCCAATGCTGATGACACATGGAGGGATGAAGTAGACAGTCTGAGAAAAATATGTGATATCAATGGAATTGACGCGCTGGTAGAGCGTTCACGCTCGGGGAGAGGCGCGCATCTTTGGATATTTTTTCAAAAACCAATAGAAGCTAGTCTGGCAAGAAAATTTGGCAATGCGCTGTTGGATAAAGGGGCAGAGTCTGTAAATTTAAAGTCATTTCGCTTTTATGATCGTATGCTGCCGATGCAGGATCATCTTCCGGACGGCAGGGTGGGAAATCTGATTGCACTGCCATTACAGGGACAGGCGTTAAAAGAAGGAAATAGCGCATTTATAGACGAATATTGGAATGCGTATCCTGACCAGTGGGAGGTACTGTTAAATAAGAAAAAACTTTCAAAAGAATTTATTGAGGATAAAATAAAAGAGTGGACAGGGGGAAATTCCTATACTGTTGCTGATGGCGAAGATATTTTTGAAAGTGATAGTGAGAAGCCGTGGGACAAAACAAAGCGTTTACAGGGAGAAGATGTCAATGGGGTACTGCAAATCACACTGTCCAATGGCGTATATGTGGATACAGCGAATATAAAGCCAAGAATACAGAACAAGATCAGGAGAATGGCGGCGTTTCTCAACCCTGTTTTTTATAAAAATCAAGCGATGGGACTCTCTAATTTTGAAAATTACAGGTACATTTATCTTGGAAGTGATGAAGGAGGATTTATCAAAGTTCCAAGAGGTATTTTGGAAAATATAACCAAAGAGTGTGAAAAAGCCGGCATTAAATATGAAATAGAAGATAGGCGGAGTAAAGGGCGTCCAATCCAGGTGGAATTTACAGGGGAACTAAAAGAATCACAGATAACTGCTGTAGAAAAGCTTCTTCAAAATGACAATGGAATTCTGAATGCAGCTACAGCATTTGGGAAGACGGTGGTGTGCTGTAATGTGATAGCGAAACGGCAGGTAAGTACATTGATTCTTCTTCAGTCGTCAGCGTTGGTGGAACAATGGCAGGAAGCGCTGGAAAAATTCTTGTATATTGACGAGGAACTGCCGGAGTACGAGACGCCTACAGGTCGTAAGAAGAGGCGAAAAAGTATCATTGGGAGATTGCAGGAAGCAAATGCAAGATATGTATATGGAGTAACGGCTACACCATTTAGAGGAGATGGTCTGGAAAAAATAAATTATATGCTTCTTGGTCCAATCCGTTATCAGTACACCTCGAAGGATAGGGCGAGGGAGCAGGGAATAGAGCATCTTGTCTATCCGCGATTTACAAGAGCGGTTGCACCGAGATTTTCACAGGATAAAATGCATCCAAATGAGGCATATGAAATTATCCGCAATAATGAAGACAGGGATGAACTGATCATAAGGGATGTGAAGCAATGTGTGGAGGATGGAAGAACGCCTGTGGTTCTTTCCAAATACGTGGAACATTCACAGCGGTTATATCAGCGTCTGGCAAATTACGCGGATAAAGTTTTTTTGTTATCCGGCAGAAATTCAAAGAAAGAGCATAAAGAGATTTTAAAGCAGATGAATCAGGTCACGCCAAAGGAAAGTTTGATCCTTGTTGCAACAGGCAAACTGATAGGGGAAGGATTTGATTATCCAAGACTGGATACGTTAATCATGGCAACTCCGGTGGCATGGAAAGGGGTAGTGGAGCAATATGCCGGACGCCTAAACAGGGATTATGATGGAAAGAGAAGTGTGATTATTTATGATTATGTGGATAGCCATATATCCATGTTTGACAGGATGTACCATAAAAGACTTAAGGCGTACAAACAGATTGGATATGATGTCTTTACTGGAACAGGCGCACAGAAGCAAACGGCTAACGCAATTTTTGATATAGATAATTATCTTGACGTTTACCAGAAAGATTTGCTTACCGCAGAAAAAGAAATTATTATTTCAAGTCCGGCTATCAGCGGCAAAAAGGTATATGATATGATTCATTTACTGAAAGAAAAGCAGGAGGCGGGAATTAAAGTAGTCATTGTCACATGGAAACCTGACTGCTATGGATATGGAGACAGCACGTACTGGCAGGAGCTGCAGGAACAGATGCGGAGAGCAGGCTTTGAAATGAATCTTGTGGAGGATTATTGTGAACATTATTGCATTATAGACCGTCTGGTAGTGTGGTACGGGAGTATGAATTTTCTTGGAAAAGAAGATGCAGAAGATAATCTGATGCGTGTCGAAGACGGGAAGATTACAAACGAACTGCTTGAAATGACATTTGGGAATGAAAAATATCAGGGTGAGACGATGTAAAGAATCGTAGTCTATTTAAGTATCTTGTTCTTGAAAATCATGTATAAACATGATACGATATGCATAGAATAAAACTGTAATGCGTTACAGTGTGGGCTGGTCGAAAGACCCGGGTCCATCAGCAGATGGGGAGGTTCCCCATTATTGGCGGGTATATGCCCGCCATTTTTTGTACAGAACTTGAGGTAAGGAATTGGCGTGTGAAAGAATTAAGTATTTTTATTGATGAGTCCGGAGATTTTGGCGAATATGATTACCATTCCCCTTGGTATATAGTTACGATGGTATTCCATGAACAAAGTATATCTATTCAAGAACCAATGGAATATTTGAATAGAGAATTATCTCTCTTGGGATTGGAAAATCATTGCATACATACAGGACCGATTATTCGGAAAGAGGAAGAATATTCTGAAATGGATTATATAGAACGTAGAAAGATATTTAATAAAATGGTTACGTTTATGAGACAGAGTGGGGTAAAATATAAATCTTTCCATATAGAGAAAAAACATATCGAAGATATTGTTGAGGCAACGGGTAAACTTTCAAAGCAAATATCCGCATTTATTCGGGAACATTACGACTTTTTGCTTTCATTTGATTTGGTCAAAATATATTATGATAATGGACAAGTAGAGTTGAACAAAATATTGTCAACTTTGTTTAATGCATTTCTTCCCAGAGTAGAGTTTCGAAAAGTAAAACCATCAGATTATAGATTGTTTCAGATGGCAGATATGATATGTACTTTCGAATTACTGAAGTTAAAAATACAGAATCATTTTTTTTCTAAATCAGAACAGATATTCTTTGGGTCAGTTAACGATTTAAAGAGAAATTATTTGAAAATTGTCAGAAGGCAGGATATTGATTATTAGATAGGGACTCCAGCGGATCATACATTCACTGGATGAAAGGGAGGTCAGTTCATGAACTTGACAAACTTTTTAAAACAGACAGATGAAATCACCGGGCAATATTCAACGAAACAGCTTATTTCATTTATTCATGATATGGGGCGGGTTTTACCGGAAGATTACAGGGAGGATTTTCTGAAACGACTGAGGGCAGCAGGGGGAAAAGCAGAAAAAGGCTCCTCCAAAGATGCAGGAAGTGAGCTTGAGTTCAATAAAATGTACAAGCTGGTCAGAAATAATTTAAAACTCATAGATTCCCAGGAACTTACGATTAGCGGTGTGTTGAATGAAGAATATGACGATTGGTATGACGACAGCGACGAGGAATTTTATTATGAGGACGAAGACGGTATTTCGGATATGCTGAAGGAAGCCTGTGATTTTGTCCATACCTGCATGGATACGGAGCGGTATAAAGAAGGTTTTGAAATTGGAAATCAGATGTTTGCAATGGAAATTTTGTGCATAAATGAATATGGTGATGAGGAACTTTCGCTTGGAGATATGGTGTATCGTAAACTTTTGCATTTCGATCTGATGCAGGCAGCTCTTGATACGGCATATTGCGCGTATCACGCCGTACCGTTAGCAAAGCGATCAGAGGCGCTGTATGGAGTTATTGTAAATGTCCGAAAAGACGAAATGATGTTAGAAGCAATTATGCAGTATGGAGATGAAGAGTTACCTGATTTCCGTGATTTCTTGGCACTTTGGATTACATATCTTGGAACGAGAACAGGGCGTGACGCCGACAGCCTTATTTTGGAGGCTGTAGGTTTATTGAATGATTCTTTGGCAGCTGCTCAATATGCAGAGAAGTATGTTGCGGTTCATCCCAGTTTATATTTGAACATATTAGAAAATGAAAAATACGCGGATGCAAATGACATGGTATCAATTGGACTGAAAGCAATGAAGACCATGCCGAAGAAATATATTATGCGGAGCAGGGCGGCTCTGAAAACGGCAGAGTATATCCTGAAAGCAGGTGAAAACTTATCTTTGCTGGAAAAATGTTATTTTATTGCATACGAATCTGATACATCTGCATTAAATTATCTTCGCGCGCTGTTAAACGGATATGGAACCGAAAAGAAAAGAGAAGAGTTGCGAAGAGTGTTTATGAAATTCTCTGTGCATGAAAGCGATAGTTTCTATGATGGGTTTGGAAGGGGCGGCTTGAATTCTGAGAGGGAAGAAAATAAACCGGATAGCAATATGATTCTATTGCTCAGTTTTTTAGACGGACAATTTGAAGATGTATTAAAGAAAGGCTTAAATAAATCAGAGGCATTGGGATGGTCAGGAACTTTCATGAAGCAGGGGATTGCAATGTATTTGCTGTATCTCTATGAAGGTCAGTGGACCGGCAGGGGAATAACCGCTATGGCTGGCATGGTAAAATCCGCAATGAGTTTTTCGGCGGAAGAATACAGGAAAGGCACAAGCGGTCGCAATACGGCAAATGAAAACGACTTGTTTTGTGAAGTATTTTTAAAATGGAAATCTATGGTGAAAATGGAACCTGATATTCAAATTTGTGCATTAAAAAAGATATCAGGGCTGCTTGAAAAAAGAGTAGAAGGAATTATGAGCGCAAACCGCAGGAATTATTATGGAGAATGTGCAGCATATGTCGCTGCATTGGGAGAGGTGCAGGAGTCTTTGGGCGAGACGGGGGCAAAGCAAAACCTTATGACCTTATATAAAGACCGGTATTCCAGGAGAAGCGCATTCCGGGAGGAAATGAGAAATTATGGCTGGATAGATGTCAGGAGAAAATAGAGAGTAAAAGATCTCTTTTAATACACCGGGCTGCGTATAAGTATTCATACGCAGCCCCCTTTTATACATACATATAAAAAACTTAATATGTACTGGAAAGTTCCCCTATGATTCCGGTGGTTACAAGAACGGCGCCCAGAATGATGCCCAGTATCACGAGAATGATCAGGAGGCAGAAATAGGACCGCGCAAAGTTCCGCAGGTTCTTATTTAGGGTTCCGCCCAGGGAAAAGATGATCAACATGATGAGTCCTATACAAGGGACAGTAAACAGCAGTTGGTAGCCGAAATATCCCCACATGCTGATGGGGCGGTATTCCTCTGGAATTACAACGGCACGGAAATCCGGCGAGGGATTAATGGGGGGATGTTGGTGGAAGTTTTGTTCATATCTGGCATAATGATGCCCTCCTCATAAAAGTAGAATAAGGAGCGAAAGGTATGGGAAACCTCCGCGCCTCTTAATAGAAAGTATACAGGAAAAGAAATAAATTGTATACCTTACATTTTTCAGATGAGAAGATATTGAAAAAAATAGGTTTATCATATATTATAATAAATGTACAGATATAAGACAGGTAACATGCAGGCGTTATAATTGAAATGAAATTACATAAAAGCAAAGCATGCGTAGGAGGTTCAAATGAGCAAGAGAGAAACAATATTGATAGTGGACGATGTTGATATCAACCGCATTATGCTGGCGGAAATTTTTCGTGATAATTATGAGATTGTGGAAGCATCTGGAGGCGGAGAAGCAATTTCGGTTTTAAACAGTGGGGAAAATATTGCCGCTGTGCTTCTTGACCTGCTTATGCCTGATGTGAACGGGCTGGAGGTGCTGAAGGATATGAACCGCAGTGGCAAGATCAAACACATTCCGGTTTTTTTGATTACTGCGGCGGACAGTCAGGAAATGCTCATGGAAGGCTATAATCTGGGAGCGATTGACGTCATTATCAAACCTTTCATGGCACAGTTTTTAAAATGCAGGATCAGCAGTGTGATTGAATTGTATGCGTACCGGAATGAATTGGAAAGCATTGTGCAGGCGCAGGTCAGGCAGTTAAATGATTTTATGAGATCCACAACAGAGGTTCTTGCCACGGCGATTGAATTCAGGGATTGCGAATCAGGAGAGCATGTAAAGCGTATCTGTGCCTTAACAGATGAGTTGTTGACAGAAGTGAGCAGCCTTTATCCGGAATATTATCTTTCCAGAGAAGATATTGATAAAATCGTTACATCTGCGGTACTTCACGATGTGGGTAAAATTGCCATACCAGACAGCATTTTGAATAAACCTGGCAGACTTACAGCGGAAGAATTTGAGATCATGAAGGAGCATACAGTGAAGGGGTGTGACCTTCTTTCCAGAATTCCCAATGTAATGGATGCTAAGGTATTTAAGTATGCCTATGATATATGTAAACACCATCATGAGAGATGGGATGGAAGAGGTTATCCGGACGGCTTGAAGGGGGATGACGTCTCCATATGGGCACAGGTGGTAGCAGTTGCCGATGTATACGATGCGCTGACCTCGCCCAGGGTATATAAGAAAGCATTTTCCCATCAGAAAGCTGTGGATATGATCTTTAATGAGGAATGCGGCGTGTTCAATCCCAAAGTATTGACAGCATTCCAGAATATTGTGGATGGATGGGACAAAAAAGAGGAAAACGCAGAATAGACAGAATGGCGTTTCTGAAAAATTCGTAAGAAAAAGTTATGAGGGGGAACGGAATGAAACCGGAGATATTAAAAAATGAAGAAGTACAGATGAATAAGATCATGTTTCTGATCATGCTGCTTATTCCAGTTGCTGCTTTTTCTTTTGTCATGCTGTTTTTGCAGGGAACCGGAATAGATGCTGTTGTGTTTGTGATTACCGGTATGGCGATTTTGATAAAACTGTTTGAAAAGAAGCTGGGAGCGAGGGCAAAATATTTATATGCTTCCATCATACCCATTGCCAGCGTTCTGGTCATCGTTATTCCCAATGACGGTAAATTTGGCGCCATTACGCACACGTGCTTTTTTATGGTTACCATGTGCATTGCCTATTATGACAAGACGGTGGTTCTGGTGAATGCCATCGAGACGGTTGCGCTCAATGCGGTTGCCATGCTTATTTTTACGGACGCTTATCTGTTATATCATAATCTGCCGGTGTGGATCTTCATTATGATCGTGTTTTCACTTACTGCAACTGCGGCATATGTGATCTCGGGACGTACTTACAGCTTATTTGTGGATGTGGAAGCGAAGGAAAGCAGGGTGGCGCAGTTGCTGGGCAATGTGAAGGGCGCTTTTGAAGGTCTTCAAAGCTCTTCTTCCAGTATCAACAGTTCTTTAGGCTCCTTTGAGAACCTTTCCCAGAAGATTGCAGACTCCAGCAAGGAGATTGCAGACAGTGCGGACGTTCAGATGCAGGAAGTGGAAGGGAGTCAGAAAATATTCAATGAACTGGCGGAAATGATTACAAACTCAGGCGAAAGAGTTGGTCAGACAACACAGAATATCAGCTTGTTACAGGAAAATAATAATGTGGGCATCACATCCATCCATGAGCTGGAAAAACGATTTGACGAGAATATCCAGTCTACGAAGAAGGCTTCGGAAGAGGTGGCGCTTTTATCTGAGAAATCAGCTTTGATCGGAAATATCATAGACAGTATTCATCAGATCGCACAGCAGACCAATCTTCTTGCATTGAATGCGGCAATCGAAGCGGCGAGAGCGGGAGATGCGGGAAAAGGTTTTGCGGTGGTTGCGGATGAGATCAATAAATTATCACAGCAGTCGGCGGAGTCCACGCAAAAGATTGATGAAATCTTAAAGGATATCCTTCAGATCGTGGAAAGTGCCAGAACCACAATGGATCACAATACTTCCATTGTCAATGCATCTTATGACAAATTGAATGAGACGATCAGTATTTTTGATAATATTTTGAATTCTTCAAATGAGGTTAAGAACATATCCGATCTGTTAGAGGAGGAACTGCGGGGAATGATTTCCCTCAAGGACAGACTGATGGATTCTATGGACAAGCTTTCGGAGATATCCGGCAATGCTGCTGACTCTTCAGCGGATATTAAGGCGTCAACTGCCGACCAGTTAACGGCAGTTGAGGAGATCATAGGCTCCATGGATGTGGTGCAGGAAGGGATGGAACGCCTTGCCGCTGTTTTGCACGACCATGTGGAAGAAGTGGAACAATGAAGATCATAAATTTGGTAGAAAATACAAAGGGCAGCAGAGAGTGCCGGTTTGAGCACGGGTTGAGTTTTTATGTGAAAACCGGGAAGCACACGTTGCTGGTAGACACAGGCGCCACAGATGCTTTTCTTGCAAATGCGGAAAACCTGGGGCTTGATCTGGGGCAGGTAGACCGGGTGATATTAAGTCATGGGCATTATGACCATGCAGGCGGTATTCTTGCCTTTGCAGAACGTTATCCCGGCGTGAATATTATCATGCAGAAATCGGCGGGAGAAGCTTACTACCATATAAGCAATGAGAAAGAAAGATATATAGGCATCGCCCCTGAGATCATGGAACTGCCTCAGTTGGAGCTGATAGAGGGAAACAGGAGGATCGATGAGGAACTTTTCCTTTTTTCCGGTGTTACAGGAAGGGCATTGTGGCCCCGAGGAAACAGGGAATTGAAGGTGGAGAGAGGGGGAGCGTTCCTTCAGGATGAATTTTGCCATGAGCAATATCTTGTGGTGGAAGAGAACCATCAGAAGGTTTTGATGTCGGGATGCGCTCATAATGGAATTTTAAATATTTTGGAAACCTACCGCAGGATATATGGAGCAGATCCGGACGCAGTGGTCAGTGGGTTTCATATGCAGCAAAAGTCAGGCTATCAGGAAGAAGATCTGGAGATGATCAGAGAAATTGCAGCAGAGTTGAAAAAGACAACTGCAAGATACTACACGGGGCATTGTACAGGGGAAATTCCCTACCGCATTATGAAGGAATGTATGGGGGAGCAGCTTGTATATGTGCACAGCGGAGATGAGATTGTCATATAAGCAGCGCCTGCGGGCGCTGCTTTCAGATTGTAAACGATTGGTTTATAAGGCGGGAGCAGGACTTGCTGTGATATAAAAAGCCGTGGAGGGAAGAGGAGAATCATGAATAAGGATTTGACAGAAGGAAAACCGGAGAAGGTATTGTGGAGTTTTTGCCTGCCGTTGTTTGCAAGTATTATTTTTCAACAGCTTTATAATATTGCAGACAGTTTGATCGCAGGGAAATTTGTAGGGGAAAACGCATTGGCGGCAGTGGGAAACAGCTATGAAATTACGCTGATCTTCATTGCCTTTGCTTTTGGCTGCAACATTGGCTGTTCTGTTACGGTGAGCAGATATTTTGGAGGAAAAGAGTATCACAATGTAAAAACGGCAGTATATACCACATTGATCGGAGGAGGGATATTGTGCGGGCTGCTGATGGCAGCAGGGTTTCTGGGATGTGAAGGGCTGCTGAAAGGAATTCACACGCCGGCGGAGATCATGGCGGATTCCTGGCTGTACCTGATGATCTACATAGGCGGTCTGCCCTTTTTATTTTTCTATAATATTGCAACGGGAATTTTTTCCGCCATGGGTGATTCCAAAACGCCCTTTGTGTTTCTTGCCTGTTCCTCCACGGCGAATATTGCAATGGACTATGTCTTTGTAAGATACTTACAAATGGGTGTTGCAGGGGTAGCGTGGGCGACCTTTATCTGTCAGGGGATCAGCTGTCTGCTTGCGGTGGCGGTGGTATTTCAGCGTTTGAGGGGGTTGAAATGCCAGAGGAGACCGGAAGTGTTTTCCACCAGGATTTTCAAGCAGATCTGTGTGGTGGCAATTCCGAGCATTCTTCAGCAAAGCTTTATCTCCATAGGAAATATTGTGATTCAAAGTCTGATCAATGGATTTGGACCGGCAGTGATTGCCGGATATGCGGCGGCAATTAAGCTGAATAATCTGGTGATCACTTCCTTCACGACCCTGGGAAATGGTATTTCCAACTATACGGCTCAGAATATGGGAGCCGGAAAATATGACCGGATACACAGCGGTTTTAAGGCGGGTTTGAAAATGGTATGGCTTTTATGTGTGCCTATTGTACTGGTTTATATGGCAGGGGGAAGAAGCCTGGTGTATTTATTTATGGACAGCGCCCAGGGACCGGCAATTGATACCGGAGTGGAGATTCTGAGGATTCTGGTGCCTTTCTATTTCGTGGTATCGGTGAAGCTGGTGGCGGACGGCGTGCTGCGGGGGGCAAGTCTGATGGGGCAGTTTATGACGGCAACCTTTACGGACCTGATTCTGCGTGTGGTTCTTGCAACGCTGTTGTCAGGTTTTATGGGAGCCGTGGGAATCTGGAGCGCATGGCCTTTGGGATGGGTGATCGGAACTGCTGTTTCGCTGGTGTTCTACAGGTATTATGTGTATAAGCCCCGCGGAAGCAAATCCTAATCTAGTGGAGAACTGACAGGGAATGGATCTGAGATGGGTTTGATATGGGAAAAGTGCAGGCGATATATTTTGTGACATAATTAATTGATTTGGTATACTTATGCTAAAGTATCCCTTTTTGAGAACGATATATTTAGCAGAAGAAAGCTAAGGAGAGCGCATGTTCAAAGGATTGAAGTCTTTGAAGGTGCGCTTTGGCTTTTTTGGAGTTTAGCAGGAAAGGAGGAAAGGGAATGTCTGACAATCAGTTTTTGGTGGATTATATGTCAAGAACCTACAACAGATATCTGCAAAGCCAGGTGGCGGGAAACAGTACAAAAGGTGTTATGGGTTTTCGGGAAATGGTGACGGCGGCGGATGAAAAGAGCAGGGTTGACGGAGTTTCTCCAAAGGACATGACGCTGGCGGAGTATAAGCGGTATATTTACAATAAGATTTCCGGGCTTCCCATGCATCCGTCCCAGATCATGCGGTCTGTTGCGGTCTATATATCGGACGAAGGATTTGAGGCGATGCGGCAGGACCCGGAATATGAAAAGTGGGTGCTGGATACACTGAAGTATGATTTCGCCTATAATGATCCATGGGCGCAGGTGTGCGGCGGAAGCTTTGCCATTCATCGCTTCGGAGCCTCTAAGGAGGACTATCGGGGCGCAGGGTGGTATACGGGCTTCCGGGGAGGAAGAGGCGGTTCCCTGTTTGAACAGGAAGCCGAGGAAAGCTTCTGGGATAAGCGCATGAAAAGACACAAAAAATATATGAAGCTGCAGCAGAAGGCAGTGGAAAAAGAAAAGATCATGGAACGGGTCTTTGAGGAAGCGGCGATCCGGAGGCAGGATTTTGACGGTCTGCTGGATGCAAAAGGGCTTGCCCAGGCGATCGATTTTGGGAGTCTTTTGCTTCGGCTGGACAAGGTGGACACCTGAACACAGGAATGACATTGATTACAAAAAAATATCTTTTCATTACAAGGTAATTTCAACTTTCAGAAAACAGACCGATATATACATATAAGATTCATTTATTGTGCTTTATGTTACAGCAGATGGAAAGGACATGAGTTTAAGATGCTTCGGATTGCGGTTTGCGATGATGAAAAGAGCATGGGAGAATATCTGAAACAGTTGATCGAAAGAAGGCTTTCTTGCAAGAAGGACTGCCAGGTGGAAATCTTTTCATCGGGAAAGGAATTGCTGGAAGCAGGAAAGGATTTTGACATTTTTTTTCTGGACATTGACCTGAAGGATATGAGCGGAATAGATATGGCAAAAAAGCTCAGGCAGGAATCTGAGGCGGTGATCGTGTTTGTTACGGCGCTAAAGGAGTATGTTTTTGATGCTTTTGACGTGCAGGCGTTTCAATATCTGCTTAAGCCCATTGACGAGGAAAAATTTTTTAGGGTGCTGGATCTTGCCATAGAAGAATGCAGGCCTGTCAGGCAGGCGGAACCTTTGGTAATACGGGTAAAGGGAATTCACAGGAATATTCCCAGAGGAGAGATCCTGTATGCGGAAAATGACGCAAGAAAGGTGGTTCTTCATTTAAAGGAGGAACAGGTTTCCTATTATGCCAAAATGAGTGAGCTGGAGGAAATATTAGGGGAACAGTTTTTTCGCTGCCACAGGGGCTATCTTGTGAATCTTGGCGCTGTGAAAGGGTATGACACCGGAAATATACAGTTGAAAAACGGGGAAACGATCCTGATGGCAAAGCAGAAGTACAGTGCTTTTGTAAATAGCTACATGGAATATCTTCGGAGAAAGTAAATAACAGGATGGATGGTTTGAGTGATATAATCTATTTCGCCATGGATTTGGCAGGACAGATCCTGAAAAGGGGTTTGATGGCTTACATGGTACATGGGCTTCTGTCGGTAAAGAGCAGATATGAAAAGGGCGAAAGGTGGGTAAAGATCGGTTTTGTAGTAGTTTCAGTGACTTTTTATATGATGATCCATTACCTGTCGCCAATGAAAAAGCTGCTTTTAGGCGATGAACAGGGATTGGTGAAGAGCAGGGCAAGCATCTTGCCCATGTTGCTGAGTCTGCTGCTTATGACAATTTATTGCCTGTATTTTTATGCGGGGCGCAAAAGTGAGATCATTTATCCGGTTTTTACAGTTTACACAGTACATGAGCTGATTCTTTTTACCCTTCATTCTCTTTTTGTTCTGTTAATGGAAGGGATCTCGGCAGTGATAACCTATCTGGCGGTGGAACAAAATGGATTTTTTCTGGCGCATTTTATGGAGATATTCGGGATTATACAGTTATTGTGGAATCTTTCCTATCAGGTTGTATTTTTTGTCCTGCTTTATAAGGGGATAAAGAGCATCTATCAGAATTTAGCCAGCCTGGACAGAAGGCTTGGCAGGATACAGGAAGCGTTTTTGTTTGTACCAGTGGTAATGGGATTTTGCTTTTGTATTTTGGTGAGAAGCATCCTGTTTGATTTCAAAGGTCCCCAGGTAATGTTTTTGATGGATGAGTATCCGGAAAGCTGGCTGTTGATCCCTGTAGTATCGGGGTTGTGCCTGCTCTCAATCATATTAAGCGCTGTGGTTTTGAGAAAGCTGGTGGAAAGCAGTGAGCAGGAAATGCTGGTAGAGGTCTACCAAACCCGTATCAGCGACATGGAAGAGCATATGCGGGATGTGGAGCGTCTCTATGATGGAATCCGGGGGATGCGCCATGACATGAAAAATCATGTGGCTGACCTGGAGCTTCTGATGAAGCGGGAAAGCGGTGATCTGGGAAGCAGTGACGATACCGGTGGTGAAACATCCGAAAGATATGGAGAAGAAATGCGTCGGTATCTGGATGATTTGTGCAATACCATGGAAGAGCTGGATATGCAGTGCAGCACCGGGAATCCGGTTACAGATGTGGTAGTCAGCCGGAAAATGCGGAAGGCGGAGCAGGAAAAAATTCTGTTTGAGAACAGCTTCATTTTTCCGAAAGGGCTGGGGTTTAGCGCTTTCGATGTGAGTATTCTTTTAAATAACGGTCTGGACAATGCCCTGGAAGCTGTTCGGGGAGAAAAGAATCCATATATCAAGCTGGATTCTTATGTAAAAAATAATATGTTTTTTATAGAAATCAGAAATACATTTACCGGAACCCTGCGGTTGAAGGAAGGCAGTAAAATGCCTTTGACCCAAAAGGGCGACGATATGGCGCATGGCTTTGGCATGAAGAATATGTTAAGCTGTGCAGAAAAATATTATGGCACACTGAGGTGGGAAGCCAACGGCGGAATGTTTTTGCTGGAGGTCATGCTTCAGGGAATGGAGGAAACAAATGGCACGAAATGGAATTAACTCTTTGATTTTACACAATAGAATGATCAGCCAGGCAAAGTCCAGGGCAAGATCTCAAAATGCCAATATCGGGGCGATCCGTGCAGCCGGCGCAGGCAATAATCAAAATTCCCGTGCAAACGCCATTAAAAAGGCTGCAAATAAGCAGAAGTACAGCGGTCTAAGCAAGGCGGATGTGAGTTCCAAGGAAAATTATACATCTATCAAGAAAGCGGCGGAAAGTCTGCAGAACCGAACCAAGGCGCTTTTGAATCAGCCGGAGAAGGAATGGGATCAGCTTACAGAGGAAGAAATTGCAAAGTATAAGGATACTGTCATAAGGGAAGTGCCCAGTATCATAGAGGATTACAATCTGATGATGCGGAAGATGTCAGAGGAGGGCGGAAACGTCAACAAGATCTACATAAAGCAGATGAAGAGCTACTTTGACAATGCCAAATCCAAGCTGGAGGGGCTGGGCATTACCCAGAGAAACGATGGAACCCTCGCCCTGAATCAGGAACTTTTAAAGGGTGCGGATGCGAAGCAGCTGAAGGAAGTATTGGGAAGCGCCGGTTCCTTTATAGATGATATCGGGAAAAGAGCTTCCAATGTGGCTGCCAATGCGGATACCAATCTTGCAGTTTTAAACAGAAGCCAATATGCAGGCAATTATACTTACAATCAGCATGGAAGCGATATTTTCGACGCCCTGTTCGGCGGTGGAAAATATAACGCCAAAGGATAAAGGCTGTGAGATTTGTGTTTTTTTATAACGGGAAAAGATGGTTGTTGTCAGCCATCTTTTTCTTATGCAAAAAATGCAGGGCAGATACCAATTGTGCCGGTCGTATCTGCCCCTGCCTGGAACGGTCTGTTTCCTTACAGCCGTTTGATATAAACGTCGTCAACTTTTTTGAGGCTGGGCGCATGGTAAGCAAGATCAGCCACTGTGACGAACATGGCGTCTAAGGGCAGATCCAAACCGAGCTTTTGCTGTAATTTCCTCACCTTATCGAGAAATTGCCGGGCAAGGGAAAGCACCCTGCCTGTGTCATGGGGCTTTGCAGACAAAAAGTTCAGATCAGACACCGCCTGATCTGTCTGCGACAGGGCAAGGTATAGTTTCTCCGCCAGGTCTTCTGTAAAAGAGGGAGAATTCATTTCTTCTTCTTTTACAGAAAAAAGGGATAAGGGTTCCTCATTTTCCGCGGCAGTGTCTTCGTAGAGAAGGTCAGCCAAGCATATTTCGCCGTTACAGCACGTATCGTTTTCTTCTTTTGGGGAAAAGCACCCATCCACGATAGGGATTCGGTAATCTCCTCCACAGTCATAATAAAGCTGGTAGATAAATTGGGAGCAGACCATGGGTTTTCCGGTATGATGAAGAAGCTTTTGATGTATGAAGCGGTCGAGCATGAGAATGCCTGCTTCCAGAATGAGCTCCGTACACTTGAGCGTCTGGGGAGAGGGGATGATCTTATGGTAAATCAGGAGACCGCCCAAAAGAAACAGCCCGGGAAAGTCATAGAAGGCATCTGATTGCAGATATTCATCCGCCGATCGTTTGAGAGGCGCGAAGTCCAGCTCCGGTACATGGCGCACAAGATAAGCTTTATGCCCCTCCTGCTCGTTATCCTGGAGGGAGATCGGATTAACCTGAGGACCGTCGGCGAGAATCTCAATAATGGAATCCTCCGAATAAACCATGGCGGCATGTGTTACCTCTGCGTTGGTAAGATAGGCGATGGACTTGCTCAGCCAGGTTTCGCCTGCAAAAAATAAGATCAGATCTCCTTTTTGTAATACTGTTTTCATTTAAATTCCTCCTTTGATTTATGGGCTTAACATCACAGAACTGTAAAATATGTTGTTTTTAATTTCGAATTTTACGGTTCCATTATACTTTTCCGCGATTTTGCAGATAGAAGCAGTGCCTATTCCAGAGCGGGGCTCTTTTGCGGATGCAAAACCATCTTTGTAATGCACAGGGTAAAGGGTGCAGGTGTTGTCTAAGGTAACTACGATCATACGATGTATGGGCTTTATATGAAGGGAGATAAAAGGATCTGGCATTGATGCGCGCATACAGGATTCCAAAGCGTTTTCCAGAAGATTTCCAAACAGGATAACCGCATCGGAAGGGAGAATTCCACTTTCTGGCGGATAGTCGATGTTCGCTGAAAAACGGATATGGTGGTCTTTTGCAATCGTTTCATAATAGACGATCAAAGCATTCAATGCGCAGTCTTCGCAATAGGTAATAGGCGAATCGGAGGGGAGGGCGGAAATGTATTCGTGAATATAATCGGAAAGCTTTTGGTAATTATGGCTCT
This sequence comes from uncultured Lachnospiraceae bacterium, assembly GCA_947172705.1. GTDB lineage: Bacteria > Bacillota > Clostridia > Lachnospirales > Lachnospiraceae > Suilimivivens. Next base: position 95,031 of record CAMWCA010000003.1, on the reverse strand, counting down.
GTAAAAAGGACTGCATAACGGATAAATGCTGCCGCAGGTCATGCCTTGCGATCCTTGCTTCCTCTATACGGCAGTTTAAATTTTCATATCGGACAGTTTGCATGGCAAGCTGATGGTTTTCTTTTTCCAGAAGCAGCTTGTCATTACACTCTTTGAGAAGCTGCAAAATCAGGAAAGTGATGAAAAGGGCGCCAAGGTTATATAATAATGCAAAAAATACATTGCTGCTCTTAGCGGAGAAGATCATAATACCGCCATTGGCATAGAGATTGTAATAATAGGAAAGACAAAAGATGGCAGGAACCAGCCAGAGAAAACGCCAGTATCTGTTATTGTCTGTTTCATTGATCAAAGGTCCCATCTTTTCCTTCATCATCAGATACATAAAGGGAAATGTAAACAGATAAACGAAAAGCAACAGGATGCTGGAAAGAAAAGAATAACGTTCAACAGGAGAAAAGGGCAAAAAGCGGATCAATCCATTGACAACGATTGCTTTAAAGCTTCCGTAATTTAAAATTGTCAGCAAAACAAAAAGCAATATACGGGCAGGAAGCTCCAGACAGGCGGCATAAAGGGAAAGGTATATGCCGATCCACAAAACCGTAAAGAGTCTGGCAGCAGGTATTCCCTGAATTACCAGCAGTCTGCAAATAAAAACGGTTAAAAACAGCAGAGGGATAAGCAGATAGGTTTTTAACCGTGAAAAGCGGAAATGGCTCTGGAAGGGAGACAGTGCCAAAACAAGGCAGGGAGTCAGATCCAGGAAAACATATATAAAAATTTGTAAAATTTTGATCGGTTCCATTATGGATGGCTCCTGACTTTTGAAAAAATATAATTATAATAGGTTTGAGACAGACGCCCGCAGTCTTTCTGCCGTATGGGAATATGCTCTCCCTCGCTGGTCACAAAATCCAGATTTTCGATTCGGACCATATGATCCATATTCACCAGACAGCCCCGGTAGCATAATAGAAACTGGGGATAGGGCAGGAGGGCTTTAATAAATTTTTCAAAAGAGATCCGGGAGCGCAAAGTCGGGAACCCTTTGGCGTGGATCTGGACGTAATGACCGGAGGCATCGCAGTAAATGATGTCCTTTAAAAAAATTTTAAGCTGTTCTCTGCCGCAGGTAATCTGTATACATTGCTTCTCCAATAGCATATTCAGATCGATCAGGGACATGGTTTCTGATATTTGGGCATAAGTGACAGGCTTGACAATATAATCAGAAGCGCGGACCTTGTAGCAGTCGATGGCATAGTCCCTGCTTGCCGTGATAAAGATGATAGAGACAAAGGAATCCAGCCGGCGGATCATTCTGGCAGTGTCCAGCCCGTTCATGGTGTGCATAAAATAATCGATCAGAATCAGCTCGTATGCTCCTTCTGCAAAATGCGCCGCAAACTGTTCGCCAGTTTCAAATTTTTCGATCACAGCGGCTTCAGGACAGGAGATCTCGTGAAAATATTGGTGAAGATAGTTTGCAATCGCTGTACGGTCATCCGCTGAGTCATCTATAATTGCAATTCGCATGTTATCCTCCCTGCCGAAGCTTTTTGTGTTTCTTTTAAATTATACTTTAAGACGGAGAAAAAATGGGAAAATTTGTAAGCATTTTGTCGAATTTTGGCAAAATGGACAAAATGAAAAAATTAACTTGTCATAATTGGCATATATAATTGTAAGATTTGGAAACTTTTTAAAAAGATGCACAAAAATACTGTGAAGGTATTAAATTGTAAGTTTTTGAAGGAATATGACAGTATATTATTTTGTTGCCAAAACGGGCCCTCTTAATGCCACATGCGTTTTTGAAAGGGTTACTTTGCTATAATGAAGGCATAGCACAGAGGCAGGGTTTGGGGGAAGAGATTTCCTGAGACTTTGCCGATAAACAAAAACGTAATGAAGGAGGAAATGAAATGGGACAGAAAATGGTAGTATTGGAGGGAAAGACATTTTCAATTGAACTGCAGTCGATGATTGGATCTTCGGGATACGGCTGGTGCCTGTCAGGGCTGCCGAAAGGGATTATCCTTGAGGGGGAAGAAAAGATTGCCACAGGACCGGCAGTATCGCCTACTTTGCAGAAATTCCATTTTGGCGTATCATCGGCAGAAGAAGCAGAGGGAGAAATAACTTTTGTTATGGCGTGTACCTTTGAACCCACACGGATTGAAAGGGAGTATAAAGTGGAATTAAGTATTATTCCCAGCAACTCGGAGGATTTTGTTGCTTATAGCGAAAATGTAAATGAATTATATGGATTTGAGTTTAACCAGGCAAACAGATGTACTACAACGAACAGCGCAATTCCTTATGGCGTTTTGCCGCCATGGGAGCAGGCACAGGTGCAGAAGCCTTATGGTCTTCCCCAGATGAGGGTTCCGCTGGTAACGGAATATGGTCTTCCTCAGCCTATGTACCCTTGTACGGATTACGGATATCCCTGCGGGTTACAGGATGCATATGCAGATTATGCAAATAATTGCGAAAGACAGGATGCAGGGATGAAGTATGGATATTTCTGCGGAGCTCAGGATGCAGGGATGAAGTACGGATATTTCTGCGGAGCCCAGGATGCAGGGATGAAGTACGGATATTTCTGTGGAGCCCAGGATGCGGTTATGAAATATGGATATCCTTGCGGCGTGCAGGATGCAACTACTGAGAATGAGCCGTTTATCACAAGACCCCGTCGTCCCCGTCGCTAAGGAGGAAGCAGTATGAAATACCAACCGATTACCTGTGTCTGGGAAGTGACCATGGGATGTAACATGCGGTGCGGACATTGCGGTTCTTCCTGTGCGGAACCCCTGGCAGACGAGCTTACCACAGAAGAAGCGCTGAACCTCTGCGACCAGATAGCGGAATTAGGATTGAAATGGATCACCCTTTCAGGTGGGGAACCGCTTACAAGGAAGGATGTCCCGATGCTGGTGGAACGCCTTGCCTCATCAGGGGTGGCTGTGAATATGATCACAAACGGCTGGCTGCTTGATCAGGAGAAGGCACAAAAGCTAAAGGAAAGCGGAATTTCCACTGTTGCCATCAGCATTGACGGCACGCCTCAGATCCATGACAAGATCAGGAGAGAGGGAGCCTTTGAACATGCAAAAACCGCTTTTCTCACTATGAAAAGGCTTGGGATCTACACCGGTGCAGTGACAACGATTACCAAACAGAATATCCATATTCTGAAAGAATTGAAGGAAGAACTGATCGGCATGGGGGTCAAAAGCTGGCAGGTACAGCTGGGGCTGCCCATGGGAAACCTGAAGGAACGTCCCGACTGGGTACTGGAACCAGAGCAGATCAGGGAGATCATTGATTTTGCCTATGACGTAGCCAGAGAGGGAAGAATTGCAATTTATCTTGCCGATTGTATTGGCTATTACACCAAAAAGGAAATGGAGATCAAGAAGATCGCCTACCAGACGAATTTGATCGCCCCCTGGGATGGGTGCAACGCGGGTACCCGTGGGTTTGGCATTTTGCAAAACGGCGACATTTTAGGCTGCACCTCCATCCGTGACCAGGAGTTTATCGAAGGTAATATCAGGCAGCGCACGCTGCGGGAAATCTGGGAGGATGAAAACAATTTCCTCTGGCGCAGGGAAATGACCAAGGAAAAATTATCCGGCGCCTGCAGAAATTGCACTTATGGCAGTAAGTGTCTGGGGGGATGCCCCAACACCAGACTGACCATGAACGGCGACATTTATTCCGAAAACCAGTATTGCGCTTACCATCTTTCTTTAAAACAGATGGAAGATAAATATGCTGTATGCGAAGACAGAGACGCGCTGTTTAAACTGGCAGATGCCCTGATGCGGCAGGGCGAATATCAGGAGGCAGCGTTTGCACTTGGACAAGTGCTTCGGCTTGACCCTGAAAATGCAGACGCCCTGAAGGCAAAAGGCTACTGCGAATTTATGTGCGGTAACTATGCACGCTGCCTTGAAGCAAATGAGAAAGTGCTTGAGGAAAATGCGGAAGACTCTTATGCCCTTGGCGGTTATGCAATGGCGCTTTACCGAACAGGAGAAAAGGAAGAAGCACTGAAAAAAATGCGGCGCGCGGTGGAATTGACCGGAGGAAGAGACCGGAATCTGGTGCATGATTTAAGATTCATGCTGGCAAATAACGGTAAGTAATTTAGAGTCGGAAAAGATTGCTGATGTGTGCCAAGAGCCGGCTGACGTAAACAAAAATAACCCGGGAGAGGGATCTCTTGGGTTATTTTTTGTTTGCAGAATTTTTTTTTTGTCATCTGCATCTTAACGGGCAAAAATGTGCATCCTGTGGGTTATGTCATTGCGTCTGGCAGAGAATCTGTTACAATACAAATAATCAACACAGGGCGCTGCTTAAAGCAGAGTGCTACTTAGTACAAAGCATTGCAGGGAGGAGATGCAGATGAAGCTGACAATGCACAAAATTAGTCAGGGAGAAGACGAGGTTATCATCAAGTATCAGGTGATGAATGAGCAGGTCAAAGCGATTGCCGGAATGGTTCAGGGAGTGGGGCAGAAGATTTGTGCCGTTGCAGAGGGAACCACCATGATGCTCTTGCCGGAAAGTATTTTGTATCTGGAAAGTGTGGACGGGGTGACCTATGCTTATTTGGAAGATCAGGTATGCAGAGTGGAGAGCAGTCTTTTTGAACTTGCCCTGTTTTATGGCGGCAGAGGTTTTTTTCGCTGTTCTAAATCCATGATCTTGAATCTGTATAAAATCAGTTTTTTGAAAAGCGAGCCGGGAAACCGCATCCGCGCCACAATGGAAAATGGGGAGCAGGTTATGATCTCCAGGCGGTATGCCAAAGAACTGCGGCAGATTCTGAAAGGAGGGAGCAAGGAAGATGAAGAATAAAGCAAAAGAAAAGCTGAAACGGTATTTGGGCTGGGAAGTTGCCATTGAATATAAGGCTTGTCTCTATTTTTTCTGCATTATGTTTTTTTACTGCGTTTATCTGCTATGTAATAAGACCTATCTTGCCCATGTGGTTCACATGTTTGAGATGATTCTGACCGCATACTTTATGGGATATCTGCAGGTATACTTGTTTGGAAATTTTGACGAGGCGGAAAATATCAGCCGGAGAGAGGTGCTGTACGGAATCTTCTGCATTTGTCTGTACGGCGGGGCTTCCTATGTGATGGGGTGGTTTGAGAGAAGCCCTATAGCGACGTTGTTATTTTTGATCTATATGGCGCTTGTATATTTGTGCGTTTATCTGTGCAATAAGGTCAAGCGGATGGTAGACACGGAGCATTTGAATCAAATGCTGGCAGAATTTAAGAAGGGAGATTCAGGAACATGAGTAAAAGTACGGATCATGCAATTGAGATTCATGAGTTTACCAAAACTTATGGGGGAATCAGGGGGAAGCACCGGGGCGTAAATCAGATCTCCCTGACGGTAAAGCGAGGGGATATCTTTGGATTTTTAGGACCTAACGGCGCGGGAAAATCCACTACCATACGGAGTATGCTGGGATTGCTGCGTTTTCAGGAGGGAGAGATCCGGCTCCTTGGAATGGACGCCGTAAAGGAACAGAGGGAGATCCTGCGGAAGGTAGGCTACATGCCTTCGGAGGCGATGTTTTATCCTTCCATGAAGGTGAAGGATGTCATTGCCTTTGCGGCAAAGGCAAGAAAAATGGACTGCACCAGGGAGGCGGAGCGGATATGCAGTCTTCTGGAGGTGGATCGGGAAAAGAGGATTGAGCAGCTTTCTTTGGGAAACAGAAAAAAGGTGAGCATTGTGTGCGCCATGCAGCACAAGCCGGAGCTGCTGATTCTGGATGAGCCTACCTCCGGGTTGGACCCTTTGATGCAGGAAGCGTTTTTTCAGTTGATTTTGGAATATAACAGACAGGGAACCACCTGCTTTTTATCTTCCCATGTCCTTTCCGAGGTAAAGACTTATTGCCGTAATGCAGCGATGATCAAGGAAGGGGTCATTATAAAGCGAGATTCTGTGGAGAACCTTACCAGATCCAACGCACGGCGGGTAAGGCTGGTGGAAGATGGTGAGAAAAAGGAATTTGTGTATACGGGAAGTATGCAGGAGCTGATCCGAAAATTGGATCAAAGAAAGGTGGAGGATCTGCTGATCGAGGAGCCTTCTTTGGAGGAGTTGTTTATGCATTATTATGAGCAGGAAAAGGGCGAGGGGAGGGAAGAACAGTGACATTGTTAATTCATGAATGGAAATTAAATATAAAATCGCTGCTGATCTGGAGTATTTGTGTGGGTTTTAGCTGTTTTGGATGCCTCTGTCTGTTTGAAGGAATGGAGGATACCATGGAGCAGATGGCGGATGCCTATGCACAGATGGGAGCTTTTTCAACGGCACTGGGGCTGGACAGGATCAACGTCAGTACCATGGATGGTTTTTTTGCGGCGGAGGTCGGGCTGCTTTACGCCATCGGTGGGGCAATGTTTGCCGCTATGACAGGCGCATGTATGGTTTCCAAGGAGGAAGAGGGGCATACTTCGGAGTTTTTGAATACCCTGCCTTTGGGAAGGGGGCATATTATTGGGGGGAAGTACGCGGCTATGCTGCTGCTGATCCTGATGTATAATGTGATCTGTATTTTATGGGAAGTGGCGGGGTTTCTTGTAGCCGGAGCGCTATTCCCCATAGAGGATTTCTTTTTGGAGAATCTATTGCTTTTTCATGGGGCGCAGCTGTTGATGCAGGTTGAGATCGGAAGCGTATGTTTTCTGATTTCGGCGATCTGTAAGCGGAAACAGACGGGGGCGGCGTTGGGGCTGGCAGTGCTTTTGTATGCCGCTGACCTGATGTGCAGAGTGGTGCCCGACCTGGAGGGAATGAAATATGTGACGCCTTATTATTTTTCCAATGCCACGGAGATTTTTGTCAGCGGGAAAGTTGACATGGGAATGGCGGGGATCGGTGCGGCGGCAGCAGTTCTGGCGGCAGGCGGAGCGGTGTGGATCTACCGGCGGCGGGATCTGGCGGCTTAATGGATGAGTGAAACTGTAACAAATCAAGAGAATTATTTTGGAAAAATATTGACAACCGAAATGTCCTTTTCTATGATAAATAAGGAAATTATTTGTGGAACAACACAGATGTTTTGGCAAAATAATGAGACGGAAAAGAGGCAGACTAATGAGTATTTTAATGAAACCCAAAAAGAAAGATTTGTGGCAGTCAATGTTAGAACTGGAGGAGAGGGATTACAGCAAAAAATCCATTGAGATGGAGGAAATGTATCAACGTTTGTCAGCGGGGCGTTCTCAATTTCAGGAAGCAATGGAGAAGGTATTTGATTCCCTTATGAGGATTAGTTCTCTGGATCTTTCTTTAGGGCATTATTCTGAAATTTTACAGAACATATCGGACAGCGCTTCGAAGGCAACAGAGCTGATCCACATGGCGACAGGGGAAGCGGCATCTGTGTCGGAGACCGTGTCCCTTCAACATGAGGAATTGACAAATACCATCATTAATATTTCCGAGGAGTCAAACGGTGTTTATCAGAAAATAGAAGAAGGGCAAAGAGAACTGACGGAAACAAAAGAGGTGTCGGATCAGACGATCTGTGATTCAAAGGAAATGCAGCAGGATATGAAACAGCTGTCGGAGATCATAAGCCAGATGAATCAGGTGATCGGCGGCATCAATTCCATTTCTTCCCAGACAAATTTACTTGCTTTAAATGCTTCCATAGAAGCGGCAAGGGCGGGGGAAGCGGGAAAAGGCTTTGCGGTAGTGGCGGATGAAATAAGAAAGCTGGCGGATGAGACGCAGAGCCTGACTGCAAGCATGGGGCGTTTTGTATCGGATATTCAGAGTGCATTTACGAAAAGCGCCCAAAGCGTGGATCATACCATCTATTCACTGGAAACGGTTACCGGAAAAGTCAGTCATATCTGGAATTTAAATGAGGATAACAGGAAACATTTGGAAGAAATAACGAACAATATTTCATCTCTTGCAGGTCTCAGTGAGGAGATCAGCAGCTCTATTATGGAATTGGAATCCCGCACGGCGGATATCGACAGCCAATGCGGCGTATTGCGTCAGGATGTGGATGCATTAAGAACGCATGGTCAGGAAATTGATCAGATTACGGCGCCTTTGACGGAGGTCGAAACAGCCCTGGACGCGTCGGCGAAGCTGATGGGAAAAATGTCGGAAGACGCTTTTTATAAGCTGTCGGATCAAAATTTTGCGGCGTACATTGAGAAGGCTATCAGCGCCCATAAAAGCTGGCTGGGTAATCTGGAGAAGATTGTGAAGGAGAAGAAGATTCTTCCGCTGCAGGTGAATGAACAAAAATGCGGATTTGGTCATTTTTATTATGCCATAAATCCTGCGAACCCGGACATCTTAAAAAATTGGAAGGAGCTGGGCGAAAAACATAAGAAATTTCATTCTTATGGGAAACAGGTGATCGATGCGCTGTTTGAGGGCAATGGCGAGCAGGCGCAAAAGATCTATAGGGAGGCGAAACAATACTCCGAAGAACTCATGAAGGAGTTGGAGGATATCAGGGAAGTTTCCAGTAGTTTATAGATATCAAATACAGAATGCGGCGTAAAGCGGGACTGTTTTTTTGCCATCTTCAAAGCCAAAGTTTTTTGCAGAGAGTTTAATGGCATAATCAGGCTGATAGGTTTCCATATATACCTTTAAACTCTTTGCCTTTGTATTATCAGCAGACTTAACCTCAATGGGGATAAGTCTGTTGTTACGTTGAATGACAAAATCAATTTCCGCGCCTCGCGGGGATTCCCAATAGTAGGTGGTATATCCGTTTATGGCAAGCTGTATATTAACATAATTTTCAGTCATACCGCCCACAATAAGATATTGGCGGTAAAGCAGCATTGCGGCATCATGGAGAGCAGGGAGCAGCGGTGTATCAGATGCAAAGCACTTTCTGATCTTTTCTACAAGAGCGCTTTCGCCCATTGCAAGCATAAATTCTTCCAGATCCATCGGGTACAGGGTTTTCAGATCTGCCTTTCCCACAGGAAACGAGAATTTTGTCCGGTTGACTGCTACGCCAAGGAGGCTGCCGGCGACAATAATATGATAATCGGGGGCATCCTCACAAAAGTATTTCAGTGAAGTCAGGGCACATTCACAAAGCTGTACTTCGTCAAAAACGATCAGTGTTTTCTCACTTACGATGGTTTGACCTGCAATATGGGATAAAATCGGTATCAGATAGTCGGGGCTGTTGTTTTCTTCGAAAAATCAATGAATTATTTGAGTATATTTGCATAGAAATACATGAATATGGATTTGCTAAAAACATAATTTGACGGTATAAGGGCGGCAGTTTATAATGAAAAATATTATTTTAGGAAAAAGAAGGAGGGCTCTCAAATGAAAGATGTTTTCTTACTATATGATACCTGCTGTATGTATGAAATCGTTATTTTGAACTATTTTATGAGCGTAACGGGATGCAATGTGACTTTTTGTTCTCTGGATGGGAAACCGGTGAAGGCGGCGGAGGGTTATCAGATCAATGTAGAGGTTTCTTTGAAAGAAATTGACGAGGAGCAGATCAGAAGTTTTATCCTGCCTGGCGGCGATATTTCCCTGATCGATCAGGAGGAAACCAGGAGCTGTCTGCGTGAGTTGAAGAGCAGAGGCGTCTTGGTTGGTGGTATCTGCGCAGGTGTGGATATGCTGGAACGCGCAGGGGTGTTGAAGGGGATAAAGACCATATATTCAGAGGATTCGGAAGTTGCAAATGATCATGGGGTGATTACGGCAAGGGCGAATGGGTATGTGGATTTCGCAATTGAGGCAGCGAGGGAGTTGGGGTTGTTTACCGATGAAGCGGATCTGCAGGAGACGATTGATTTTTGGAGGGAGCATAAGAGAGTTTAAAATATAAAGGAGACAGTGAGTTACACTTATAAAAAAGATTTTTCTGGTATAGCCAGTCCGTAAATTTTGCGGGCTGGTTTTTTGATGGCTTTATATTGTAGGGTATAAGGTATTAGAAAAACAGCAAAAAGAAAGAGGTTAGGTTTGGGATTCTTCTCAAATGACAGACAGAAAGGAAGGAAATATGGCGAATATATATGGATATATCCGTGTGAGCAGCCGTGATCAGAATGAAAACAGGCAGGTGATCGCTTTTCAGGATCTATGCATTCCTGAAAAAAATATTTTTATGGATAAGCAGTCCGGTAAGGATTTTGAGCGTCCCTCTTACAAGCGAATGGTGCGGCGTATGAAGAAGGACGATCTGCTTTATATCAAAAGCATAGACCGTCTGGGGCGCAATTATGGGGAGATTCTGGAAGAATGGAGGATGCTTACGAAAGAAAAGGGAATTGATATTGTGGTGCTGGATATGCCTATTTTAGACACGCGGAGAGGTAAGGATCTGATGGGGGCTTTCTTAAGCGACATAGTTTTGCAGGTGCTGTCCTTTGTGGCGGAGAATGAACGGACAAATATCCGGCAGCGTCAGGCGGAAGGAATTGCGGCGGCGAAAGCAAGAGGGGTCAAGTTTGGACGTCCGGCGCTTCCTTATCCGGATAATTTTCGGGAAATACATGGGGATTGGAGAAAGAAAAAGGTTACTTTGCGGCAGGCGGCGGATGCCTGCGGAATGCCGGTGGGGACGTTTTATGGGAAGGCAAGAAAATTTGAAACCTCTATTTGAATAAAAATAGAAATGAAAGTTGTAAAAGCGTAAATTTACATGATTTTGATATTGGCAATGTGACAAGTATGACAGGTGTGTTTATTGGTTATTTATTTTTGCTCTGATATTAACTTTTAGTTAAAAAAATTATCTCTCAGTTAACAACTGCTCAATTGGTTTTTGGAAAATACACAAGTATAATAAAGTCAACAAAAGCTTTTGTGCCATTCTCAATAATAAGGAGGCTTCTATTATGCCTATGAATTTAGTTATACAAGAAAGAAGAAAAGAATTAGGGCTCACGCAGGAACAAGTTGCAGAATATCTCAATGTGTCTATTCCGGCAGTCAGTAAATGGGAAAAAGGAACAACCAGTCCAGATATTTCGCTTTTAGCTCCGTTAGCTCGATTGTTAAAAATTGACTTAAACACTCTTTTTTGTTTTCACGAAGATATAACACAACAAGAAATTGGTTTGTTCTGCAAGGAGGTGGGAAAGATTGTTGGAGATAAAGGGCTCAAAGAAGGGTTTGCAGCAGTAGGGCAAAAGCTCCATGAGTATCCTCACAATGAGAGACTCCTGCATGTTCTTACATTCCAACTGGATGGACTTCTTTCCACGTCCGACTTGACTGCAGATGAAATGCGCCCCTATGAGGAGCAGCTCCTTGAATGGTATCATCGACTTGCCGGGAGCACAGACGTAAAAATAAGCAACAGCGCAAATTTTATGTTGGCAAGCAGATATCTTCGCAGTGGAGAATATGAAAAAGCCCAGGAAACGTTAGACTTAATGCCTGACAGAAACGATATTGTCGGCAGCATGGCTGATAAGTTTTGGTTACAAGTTGAAATTGATAAACATCAAGGCAAATCAGAGAAAGCGGCAGAGGATTTGCAGAGAGAATTACATTTGGCTCTCAACAAGGTTCAGCTGCTGCTATACAAAATGATGAGTATAGAGTTAGAGCGCGGCGAATTTCTCACTGCAAAAAAGATAGCAGATAAATCGGCACAGATGGTCACACTTTTTGAAATGTGGGAGTATGGCGCATTCACTGCACCATTGGAAATCGCCTTAGCGGAAAAGGATGCCGATAAATGTATTTCCATTTTGAGAGAAATGCTTGCGGCATTGCGCGAACCATGGAATGTGGATAAAACCTTATTATTTAATCGCATACCTGCACAAGCGACTCAACCAGAGCAAATGATTCCTGTACTCCTTTCTGCAATGGAAAAAGAACCTCTGTTGCAAAACTCCTCAGAGTTTCAAGAACTAATCACAGAGTATGAGCGATTCAAAGATAGGAGCAAATAGGAAACGCTCATCAGCGCAAAGGATTTACAGATAACCGTCATTCAAAAGCAGGAACACTAATAAAACGAGTATTATATCAAAGAGTAGGTACAGGCAGAAATGTATGTATCTGCTCTTTCTTTGCATATTTTTCTTAATTAACAGATAAAACATACTGTGGAATTCAAAATTTTAATTTTCCAGTATATTTATAAGCAGAAGTGGAGATTGTCATATTTTATGCAGTGTGCTATAGTTTTGATAGAAATGATATGCTGTTTTACAAATTTATTAGGATTCTATATACATAGTACTTTTATGCTGTGATATAAGAAAGGAGGGGCAGGAAGGGTATGAAGAGAGAAGATTACATTTCCGATGCATTGGTTGTTAAGCGTGTAAATGAGGCGGTAAGGATTGAATTGGAGAAAAAGAAAGCAATGGATGTTCCGGTATTTATATATGACAGAGAAACACAGAGTATATATCAGCAGAATAGTGATGGCTCCAAGGTAGAGGTGGGAAAAAGGATGAGAAAGGAGAGGTATAGTGAGCGTGTTACCAAAAAAACCTGAAATAGTCATCTTTGCAGGTCCCAACGGTTCAGGGAAGAGTACTATTACTGAACTATTAAAGCCACCAATGGATTATATTAATGCTGATGAAATAAAGAAAAATCTAAAATGTTCTGATTTGGAAGCGGCGCAATTAGCGGAAAAGCAACGGGAAGAACATATAAAATATATGAATGAGTTCTGTTTTGAAACAGTTCTGTCAACAGAGCGAAATATAATATTGTTGAGAAAAGCAAGGGAAAAAGGTTATTTTATACGCTGTTATTATGTTCTTACTGCTGATCCAATGATTAATGTTTGGCGTGTGAAATCAAGGGTAGAGTCAGGCGGACATGATGTGCCGGAGGAGAAAATTATTAAGCGGTATGATAAAGCGCTTGAGTTGATAAAGGAGTTGGTTAAAATTTGTGACGTATGTCACATATATGATAATTCAGGCAGTAAACCATTCCGTATATTTAAGAAACGGAAAGAGCAGGCATATTTTGATGAATGTGTTGATTGGCAATATGAAGATATCCGAATGTTGACAGATGTTAATAATATGGAAAATAGAAAATTGAATTAATTCAAATACTTTAAAGAGGATTACTTGTATCAGCACAGGTAATTCTCTTTTTTTATTTACACATGCTATCTGCATATTTTTCTCCAAATAAAACATACTGTCTACAAACGGAAAATCAACCTTATATAAAAATATGGAGGAGCAGTATGGGAAAAATCGAACTGCCGGAAACAAAAAGCGGATATTACGAGATCAGATTGGAAAGTATTGGCGGTTTAGGCGCTAATTTATGCGGAAAGATGTTAGGAGAGCTGGGAATCAGGTACTTAGGGTTAAACAGCGTCAGTTTTTCCAGTTACGGGTCGGAGAAAACGGGAACGCCGGTAAAAGGATTCATACGATATTGTCGGCAGGATAAGGAGATTCGAATTCATTCTCCTATTCTTTCTCCTGATTTACTGGTATTTTTTCATCAGGCGCTGTTGAAGGATGAGGGCGCCTGCAGCGGCGTTCATGAAAATACAGACCTGATCGTCAGCCTGGACGGCGGTGAAAAAGTACCGGAAGGGGAAAGCGTTACAGGGAAAATTCCAAATGGCATAAGAAAGTGTTATGTAATAAACGGTCAGCAGATTGCCATAGAGACTCATTCCAGAATCAATATGGTGATGCTGGGAGCGATTGCAAAGGTGACAGGATTTATAGACCTTGAGGACGTAAACAGGATTTGCGCGGATACCCTTGGGAAAAAATATCCGGAGGCGTTGAAAGGAAATCTGGAGGGCATCAGGAGAGGTTATGAGGAGGTCAGGCTGCTGGAACTGCCGGAAGAAAAATTCCGGAGCAAGGAGAGAACTTCAGGGGAAGTGCCAAACCGGGGAAACGCTCACAGGGAATGGGGCTATGCCACCGCGCCCATAGGCGGCATCAATCCAAAAGCCGGAAGCACGGTGGCGGCGGATCTGTCCCCCTCAAGGCAGGGCTACATCCCTATTTTTATCCAGGAAAGATGTATCAACTGCGGGCTTTGCGATTCCACCTGCCCGGATATGGTGTTTCAATTCAAAAAGGGCATTTATCAGGGAAAAGAGATGATGGTCAATCAGGGATTGGACTATTATCACTGCAAGGGATGTTTACGATGTGTGCAGGTGTGCCCCGTGAACGCGTTAGTTCAGGGGCTGGAGGCGGAGCATCCGGATAAGGATTATTTTCTGCCGAACCAGGAGCTGCTGCGCTCGCCGGAGGGTTATATCAAGGCAGGACCTGACGGGTATGTCACATCGGAATCTTATCTCACAGAAAAAAGAATGGAAGGCGGGGAAGTGTAATGGAAAAACAGATCATTGAATACGCAAGCGGAAATGAGATGGCGGCAATTGCCATCAGGCAGATCGGATATGATCTGATGGGATATTATCCTATTACACCTTCCACCCAGATCGCCGAAGGTCTGGATACCATGCGGGCAAATGGAAAGACGGATCTGATCATGATCGCAGCGGAGGGAGAGCACAGCGCCGCAGGCATCTGCTACGGAGCAGCGGTGGGAGGCGGCAGGGTGATCAACGCCACCAGCGCAAACGGTCTTTTGTATGCCATAGAGCAGTTCCCGGTGCAGTCGGGAACACGTTATCCCATGGTAATGAATGTGGTGTGCAGGACGGTGTCGGGACCTTTGTCCATTAAGGGAGACCACAGCGATATTATGTTTCTGTTGAATGCCGGATGGCCTATTCTTTTTGCCCATTCGGTGCAGGAGGTGTATGACTTTAACCTGATTGCGCTGAAACTGGCGGAGGCGGTGCGGCTGCCGGTGGCAGTTGCCTACGATGGTTTTTTTACCAGCCATCAGAAAAGGCGGTGCAGGCGGTTTGAACAGGATGAAACAGTGCGGGCGTTTATCGGGAAAAAGGAGGAGGCGTATCCTTTTCTGGATCTGGAGCATCCTATTACCGTAGGCTCCTATATGAATGAGCCGGATCTGATCAATAACCGTTACCAACTCCATCTTGCCATGGAAAAGGTGCGGCGGATACTGCCGGAACTGTTTGAGGAATACGAACAGCTGTCCGGGCGCAGGTACCACAGTGTGGAGGGGTATCGCTGTGAGGATGCGGAAACCATTCTGATCCTCCTGGGTTCTTCCTACCACACGGCGCAGGAGGCAATCGACGAACTGCGTAAAAAAGGAAAAAAGGCAGGGGCGGCAACGATCCATTGTCTTCGTCCCTTTCCGGCGCAGGAAATTGTTTCGCTGTGTAAACATGCTTCCAATCTGCTGGTGGCGGATCGGCAGGACAGCTATGGCGGGGGAGGAGGAAATTTGTCTCTGGAGATACGCGCCGCCATTCAGAAATTTGGCGGCAGCGCAAAGCTGAAAAGTCTGGTGTACGGCTTAGGCGGCAGGGATTTCTTTGTGGAGGACGCCATTCGGATGATCCAGTGGGCGGAAGATCCGGATATGCCTGATTTTGAATACTATGGCATAGCGCAGGGAGAAGAGACAGAGAACGATCCTTTTTTTGCACCTTTGACGGCGGAAAGGACAAAGCTTGGAGCCACTCAGGTAAAGGAAACGGAGGAGGGAAAGCTGCAGGTCACAGGAGGAAGCTTAAACGCCACTGCGGCGATACCCAAACGTCTTGCGCCGGGACATGGTGCCTGCCCGGGCTGCGGCATTCCGGTGAATGTGAATATGCTGCTCCGCGCCATTGAAGATCCGGTGGTTTTATTGTTCCAGACAGGCTGCGGCATGATCGTCACCACTGCTTATCCCCGAACCAGCTTTAAGGTTCCTTTCGTGCACAATCTGTTTCAGAACGGCGCGGCGACCTTAAGCGGCATCGCTGAGATCTGCTACCGGAAGCAGAAAAAGGGAGAGATCCCTCCGGGGGACATTGTGTTTATTATGGTAAGCGGCGACGGGGGTATGGATATCGGCATGGGTTCCGCGCTGGGCACTGCATTGCGGGGGCATCGGCTGCTTTTATTTGAATATGACAATGGCGGCTATATGAACACCGGATATCAGTTGTCTTATTCCACCCCCAAAGGGGCAAGGAGCGCCACCTCCCATGTGGGAAAGGAGCAATATGGGAAGACCTTCTTCCACAAGGACATGCCCCAGCTCATGGCGGCAACAGGAATTCCCTATGTGGCGACGGCGGTGGAATCCAATCCCATTGACTTCATTAAAAAAGCGGCAAAGGCGGCATATTATGCCAAGACAACGGGAACCGCTTATCTGAAAGCATTGTCGGCATGTCCTTTAAACTGGAACGATAAGCCCGCCACAGAGAGGCGTGTCATTGAAGCGGCGGTGAACTGCTGCTATTTTCCCCTTTATGAGGTGGAAAAAGGAAAGACTTTACTAAATTATGATCCTGAGGCAGCAGGCAAGAAAATTCCGGTTCTGGACTGGCTCACCATGATGGGAAGGACAAAGCACCTGCAGAAGGAGACTTATGCCGAGGTGGTAAGGGAGCTTCAGGAGGAAGTGGACAGAAGATTCGAAAGATTGAAGGCAAAAGGAGAAAATCCCATTTTATAAGTGGTAGGAAACAAGGAAATATGTAAAAAAGAAAAGGAGAATGATGAAAAATGGAAACAGTTTTTTTGAAAAAGGATGAGGAAATTTTATATTTGGTAGCAGGCGGAAACCAGGCGGTTGAGGAATGTAAAAAAGCAGGGTTTACAGTTCTGGACAGCAGCACGGCGGAAGGAGCGGGAGAAAAGCACCTTCCGGTGGTGGAGAGAGATGGAGAAAAGCTGACAGTAAAAGTGGGAAGCGTTTTTCATCCCATGACGGAGGAGCACAGTATCGGATGGATCTTTTTGGAGACAAAGCTGGGCGGGCAGTTTGCAAAGCTTTCTCCGGATAAGGAGCCGATGGCGGAGTTTGTGCTGGCAAAGGGGGACGAAGCAGTTGCCGCTTATGCCTACTGCAATCTTCATGGATTCTGGAAAAAAGATATTTCCTAAATGAATTTTAAGGGCAGATGTGATATACTTCTTCTATAGGCTTAAAACACAAAGTTCTGGAAAATGGAGGAAGATATGAAAAAATATGATGTAACGGCATTGGGAGAGTTGTTGATTGATTTTACGGAGAACGGAACCAGCGTCCAGGGGAATCCGCTGTTTGAGGCGAACCCTGGGGGCGCTCCCTGTAACGTGCTGGCAATACTTTCCAAGCTTGGGCATAAAACGGCGTTTGTAGGTAAGGTTGGGAAGGATTTCTTTGGCCAGCAGTTGAAAGATGCGATTACAGAGGTGGGGATCGATGCGGAATATCTTTGCATGGATCAGGAAATTCACACCACTCTTGCGCTGGTACATACATTCCCGGATGGGGACAGAGATTTTTCTTTTTATCGGGAGCCGGGGGCGGACATGATGCTCACAGAGGATGAGGTTCCGGAAGGGCTGCTGCGAGATACGAAGCTGTTTCATTTTGGCACCCTTTCCATGACCCACGAAGGGGTGCGCAGGGCGACCAAAAAGGCAATTCAGATCGCGGAGGAAGCAGGTGCAATCATTTCCTTTGACCCTAACTTACGTCCTCCTCTCTGGAAAAGCCTGGAGGATGCAAGGGAGCAGGTCTTATATGGGATGGCGCATTGTCAGATTCTGAAGATCTCTGACAATGAGATTCAATGGCTGACCGGAAAGGACGACTATACGGAAGGAGTAAACTGGATCAGAGAACGATATCAGATTCCCCTGATTCTGGTGTCCATGGGCAAGGAAGGAAGCCGTGCCTATTATAAGGAAAGTATTGTGGAAGTAGCGCCCTTTTTACAGGAAAATACCATAGAAACCACCGGCGCGGGAGATACCTTCTGCGGCTGTGTATTGCACTATGTGTGCGAGCATGGGCTGGAAAATCTGACGGAAGAGGGCTTAAAGGAAATGCTGGTATTTGCAAACGGAGCCGCGTCTCTGATTACCACCAGAAAGGGCGCGCTGCGAGTGATGCCCGAAAGAGAAGAAATTGAAAAACTGCTCAGGGAACGGAACGCCCTTTGATCGGAAAAGTCAGATGAAATGAAAGGGACAGGGGAGTTTCATGGAAGCAGTTATGCAAATATTTTTCATGCTTCTGGTGTTTGGCATATGTATCACGCCATTTGCATTGGTTGCGCTGGATATTGTTTTTTATGTGAAGAAGAAAGAAGTATTTATATTTGAAATGATCGCTTTTTTTATAGGGAGCGTCTACATGCTTTTTGCCTTTGAGCTATGGGAACTGCCGGAATATCAGGAACCGCTGAATCTATGGGGCGGGGCAAGTATGCATACGCCTCTTAACGATGAATATTTCTTTGCGGTTGTTTTGTTCCTGTCATGGGGAGGGCTTAGTTATTTTATTCTGAAATTTGCCCGGAAGACATTGCCGCCACTGGTGGAAGTATTTCTTCTGGGAGGAGTGTATGTAAGCTGCGGGCTCTGTCTGGTATGGATGTTTCAGCTTTTCTGCGGTGCCCATCCGGAAGGGTCAAGGATGGGTAGCTTTGACTGGTTTATGATCTTATGTCTGTGTGTGGTACCTTTTCTCTATCTGCTCCATACGGGTCAATTGATGGTGAGACTGGTGAAGGAAAGGGCGCAGAAGCAGGAGAGCGTTCATTATAATAATAAGGCTTTGGAGAAGGTGAACCTGTGGCTTTTAAAAGGCGCCAATTTGTTCTGGGTGGGGTTGATCGCGCTGCTCCCAATATTGGGAATTCTGGTAATGCTTCTTTGCCTGTTTGGGCAGCAGCCGGACAGCGTTATCCTCGCCTTTACCAAAACCAGCGACTGGATCTTGTCCGGCGAGGTTTCGCCTCCTCCGGTGGAGTACGATACCCATTATCTGTGCACCGTGTCTCTCCGGGGACATAAAAGGCTGGTGAAGCCTTTGCGGTACGGCATTCGCAGGGGAGAGAAAATTGTGGTGAATCGGCAGCTGTGCGTGGCAAATGCCTTTGAACAGCTGATTATGGAGAGGACACCCCGTTTTCATAAGGCTGTGAGAAATTTTTATGATACCTATGGCTATCCTATCTCCAGACATATTAATAAGGCGTGGACGGCGGATGTGATTTATTTGATGATGAAACCTTTGGAGTGGGTGTTCCTTGCGGTGCTGTATCTGTTTGACGAGAAGCCGGAGAACAGGATCAGCAGTCAGTATTTACCTACGGTTAAAAAATGCGGTTAGTTTACCAGTGTGAGAAGCGATCGAAAAAGATGGAATAGAAATATGGAACGGGAAATTGATTTAAAAGAGATATCAGACGGAAAATTATATACGGCAAATGACATGGTCAGGGCGGCTTGTAACGACTGCGCAGGCTGCTCTTCCTGTTGCCAGGGAATGGGGAATTCCATTATTTTAGATCCCTACGATCTTTTTCAGATGGAAAAGGGGTTAGGAAGCACATTTGAGAAGCTGATGGAAGGGGCGTTGGAGCTTCATGTGGTGGATGGAATTATTTGCCCTAATTTAAAAATGCAGGAAGAGGGGGAGCGGTGTTTCTTTCTAAACGAAGCGGGAAGATGCGCCATACATGCCTTCAGACCGGGATTTTGCAGGATGTTTCCCCTGGGGAGAATTTATCAGGAAGACGGCTTCCGTTATTTCTTGCAGATCCATGAGTGCCCTTATCCCAACAAGACCAAGGTGAAACTGAAAAAGTGGCTGGAAATACCGGAGCTGGGGAAATATGAAACCTACATAAAGGACTGGCATTACTTTTTGAAGGATGTACAGGCGATCATAAAGGAAACTGCCAATCAGGCGATCGTTAAAAATTTGAATATGTATCTTTTGAATCAGTTTTATGTAAAGCCATATGAAACTGGAGAGGATGGAGAAAAGGCGGATTTTTACCCGCAGTTTTATGGGCGTTTAAAAGAGGCAAAGGAAACGGTAAAAGTTTACAGATAAAAATTCGGAACAGAAAGGCGGGGTATATATGGCTGATCTTGCATCATCCAAGCTGTTTCAGGCGATTACGGAAAAGGAGCGGGAGCGGATCTTAAACTGCTCAAAGTCCAGAGAAAAAAGTTATTCTTCCGGTTCTTATATTTTTGAGCAGGGAGGAGTGCCTTCCAGGCTGTTTCTCCTTTTGGAGGGGCAGGTGCAGATCTGCAAGGACTTTACTTCCGGAAAAAGGGACGTGCTGTATCTGGTGGAGGCAGGCAACGTATTCGGAGAGATTTTTTTATTTGGAGATAAAAAGCATTATTGGTATGACGCTGTTGCGGTAACAGACGTTAAGATTTTGGAGATGCCGTGGGATTTCTTCTACCATTTTTGCTCCAATGCCTGCGATCATCACAAGCAGCTTACTCAGAATATGCTGGAAATCATGTCGGAAAATAATTTCAGGATTACCAGGAAGCTGCATATTGTCAGCACGTCGTCTCTCAGGGAGCGGCTTGCCATCTGGCTGATCGATGCCATGGATGAAAGCTGCGTGGTGGAACTGCATATGAACAGGGAGCAGCTGGCGGATTTTCTGGGAGTGGCAAGACCCTCTCTGTCCAGGGAACTGATGCGGATGCAGAAGGACGGTTTGATAGAGGTGAGCAGAAAAACCATTAAGATTTGCGATAAGGATGCAGTGGAAATGTTGTATGGGGCGTGAACGAAGCAGTTCAGCCCTTTTTTTAGTTTAGCGGCAGCGAACGGATTGTGATACATAATTATATATTGACTTACGCAAATATGCGTAAAAGATATTGACATTATGAAATTGGAGGAATATAATGATTTCATAATTAAAAAGGCAAAGCATTTCTTGTTAGATAAAAGGAGGTAATAACCCATGTTCAACACCGCTTTAAGAAAAGAGGCATTAAGAATTCATGAGGAAACGCTGAGAAGATATAATGCATCTTATGAAAAAATGCAAGCAGCCTGTAAAAAGCTCTATGCGGTAAGAAAAGATTCGGTCGATCTGATTAAATTGATTGAGCGAGCCGTTAACAGCATAGCTAACACGCCCAAAGAATTTGACACACAAATGGGAAAGGCTGGGAAAGAGCTGATTAGATTCAGGAAAACAGAGGAATATGCAAAAGAGGCGCATTGTGCATCCGTAAAAGCGGGAGTGAATGTTGTAGGCGGCGCAGCCGCAGGAATCGGCGTGGTATCTATGGCGCCAACGGCTTTGATGAGTATTGCAACTACTTTTGGAACAACAACTACCGGAACTGCCATTAGCGCACTTTCCGGTGCAGCGGCGCGAAAGGCGACCGTGGCATGGATCGGAAGAACCTTTGCAGGATTTGCAGTAAAGGAAGGCGCTGGGATGGCGGCAGGGCAGGCGTTTTTAGCCCTTGCCGGTCCTATAGGGTGGGGGATTACGATAACGTCAACAGGTATTTCCCTGGTATCGCTTACAGTCAGAAATAAAGAAATTTCTGACAATGCGGTCAATGAAGCAAAAGAAATTGCGGAAGCGAGAGAAGCCTTGGATGAGGCAACGGAGAAGGTCGATGCTTTAAAGATAAAGACAAGCGTTCTTTACGATGAAATGAATCGGCAAAGAAATCGAATTGCAGGATTTATGAATACAGATTATCGAACGATTGCAGAGAATGATCAGTACTTTCTTGGCACATTGGTGAACAATACATTGAGCTTATCTATACTGCTCAATGAAACGGTAGAATAGGGGGTGATGTAATGGCGGAGGCATTAAGCAGAACGGTAAAAAGTACTCAGGAGCAGGCGGTGGCATCTTGGATAACCTATTTGAATCAGATACGGCTGAACACGCTTATCGACAGATTGCGTCAGCAGGATGTAAATTTGGAGGACGCGCTTTCAGAGCTTGCTGATCTAAAGGCTTTCATTGGAGATCCGGCACATATACTTGGAAGCGAGGCTACAAAGCACGGAGAAATTGCAGAACATATGCAGGTCAATATTTCCAATGCCAGGCGTGCGATTCGGGGGCTTAGTAAGGAATATACTTTTGAAGGAGTAGGGAGAACTGCTCCCGCAGATTATCTGAAAAATGGACAAGAGATACAGTCGAAGTTCCAAAACGGACTTAAAAATACTTTTTTTCGTAAGAATGGTTTGGCGGATCACCTGAAGAAGTATCCTGACTATGTGAAGAATGGAGGCGCTTATGATATACCAAAGGATCAATACCAGCAAATGGTAGATCTACTGGACAAATATAGAAACAGTCCGTCCAAGTTGAGCGGGAAAGAACCCGAATTAGCAAAAAAACTGGACGAGTATTTAAGGGAAAACGGGCTGGAAATCGGAAAAGATATTAAGCCTGCGGTTGTTGATTATAGTGAGGTTCAAAGAAATGTGGCGGACGAAACTGTAAACCGGGAAGAGAAAAGCATAAAAAAGGAAGATGAAAAACAGCGCAAAGCGGCGTATGACGCATCGAAGCCCACATGGAAGGAAGGAGCTAAAGCAACTGGAATCAGCGCAGCAACGGAGGGCGGCGTAACTTTTTGCATGGCGGTTGTGAAGAAACGAAAAGAGAAAAAGTTCTCCGAATTCACAGGTGATGACTGGAAAGAAATCGGAATGGACACAGGAAAAGGAACGGTGAAAGGCGGTGTAAGGGGCGGAACAATTTATCTTTTAACCAATTTTACCGCCACACCGGCAAACGTTGCATCCGCATATGTCACAGCCGCTTTTGGCGTGGCGGAACAAGTGAAGGCGTTGGAGAGCGGTAAAGTATCTGAAGAAGACTTCGTGATAAACTGTGAGACGGTATGTCTTGATGTCACAGTCAGTGCGATCGCTTCACTTGCAGGTCAGGTTATGATTCCGGTTCCCGTATTGGGAGCTGTTATTGGAAATATTGCAGGCGAGTTTATTTATGAGCTGTGCAAAAAAGAAGGCACAAGACGATCGCAGAAAATAATTGCCGGATATCATCAGGAAATGACACAGCTGGATCAACAGCTTGACATTCGGTTGCTGCAAGCTGTCGTAGAGATCCAAAAGGCTTTGAAACGTTTTGGGGATCTTGAACATATGGCATTCAGTACGGATGTGAATCTGGCATTTCATGGATCTGTAAACCTGGCAAAAGAACTTGGGGTAAATAAGGAACAAATTCTTGAAACGAAGACTCAAATTGATAATTACTTTTTAGGGTAGGAAGGAGAAAGACGATGGAAAAAGAATTGAAGGATGAATTGAAAGGGCTTGAAATTACTATGTTAAATGAGAAAGCGGAGAATGCCGTGGCGGTGGCAGTGGCGGCAACAGCGGTAACTGGCTTGGCTCCCCTTCCCTTTGCAGATGCTCCTTTGCTGATTGTTGAGCAGGTAACGTTGATGGCGACCATATGTGGCATCTATGGCATTGATGTTGAAAAAGATGGTTTAAAGATGTTGGCTGCTACAGTTTTAGGCGCAGGTGGAGCAGCCATTGTGGGAAAGACGATTGCGACGAATCTTTTGAAACTCATACCGGGCGTTGGTACGGCTATGGGCGGCGCAATTTCCGCAGGAACGGCGGGAACGGTTACTTTAGCAATGGGAAAAGCGTTTATTGAAGTCTGCAAGGCGGTAAAACTTGGAAAGCTGAGCGAGTCTGATCTTACTTCATCTGAAGGGGTTACCATGATGAAAGAACAGTTTAAGGATCAAATCAAAGAATGCGGGAGGAAATGGGTATAAAAATGGATGGAATTATTTTTGACTTGAAAAACTTTCGTGCGAAACAGCTTAACGGAATGTCGCAGGAAGATTTTGCAAAACAGGTAGGAATCAGCCAGGATAAGGTATCCCGCATGGAGTCTGACCCCAGACAGGTATCACTGGAGGTCCTTGTCAAAATCGCAACACATTTCGGCATGACATTGGACGAGCTGATCAGTCTGCCTAAGCCGATGGCGCAGGCTTTAAGTGTGGATTATACCTGGAGCTCCGCCGAATTTATTCGTCAGACTCTTTTGGACTATATTAATCATAGCAATGTGGGTTCCGCCTACGAGAGCGAAATCAGGGAGCTTACCGCATTGGTTGAAAAAACGATCCGAAAACCCAAAGTTGCATTCATCGGAAGGTCTGATGTGGGCAAAAGCACTATGATCAACACCCTTCTTGGCGCTGCCAGAATGCCTGCCCACTGGACACCCACCACTGCCATTGCAGTTTATGTCAAACATACAAATGACCGCCCTGCTTATATGGACGAAGATGTGTGGATATTCCGGTCCGATGCCGCCACTGATGAAAGTTGGGACGATACCAGATTGGGCGATGAAGCGTATTGTCGGTCGCTTAGATTAAGCAGCGGTAACTATGATTTATTAAACACCTACGGGACACGTAAAGGCGAGCATTTTGCGGAAAGTAAAGCAACCGCTGCTGTTGTGTTTATCGACAGCAGCCTGCTCCTTAATTGCGATATTGTGGATCTCCCGGGTTATGGTACTGGCGATCGGATGGAAGATGACCAGCTTTCGATTCGTGAAAAGAGCAAAGCGGATGTGCTGGTATACCTTTCTATCGCAAATGGATTTATGAGAAGCGAGGATATTTCTTATATTAAGGATGCAATTCCTTCTCTGGCAGATATAAAGAGCTGTGGCGATATTGAACTGAAGCCGTTGGCAAACCTGTTTATCGTTGCATCACAGGCGCATGTTATTAACCACGGCAATCTTGAGGAATTGAATAGCATACTGGCTGCTGGCTGTAATCGTTTTGAAAGAGCGTTGACTGATGGCATTTGGGATGAACGAAGAAAACCTGTTGCTTTGATCGAACGTTTCTATTCTTATACTTCTAATTCGCTCGCTTTGCGAGAGCGTTTTGAAAAAGACTTTTGTTCTCTTATTGAAATGCTTCCCCATGTTGTTGAGCAGAGAGCTAAGAGTATTATCAACGAATGGGCGGCGGGCAAGAATACCGAGCTTCAAAATGTGATTGCCGGATATCAACAATTACTGGATGACCGGAAGAAATGCGAAGAAGCGCTTCGGGAATATGACCGTCTGGAACCGCAGCGCCATTCCTCCTTTCAAAAAGCGCGACAAAAAGTTATCGAAGGCATCAGGAAGTATAAACGGGAGAGTGAGGAGGAAGTTGCGGACTGCTATAATGAAGTGATCACAGAGGATAACCTTGTTGTCCTGATGGAACAGCGGGATATCAAGAGGAATAAAGAAGATCTTCAGATTTTCAGCAGCTATGTTTCGGGATTGTTGCAAGACAAAACGACCGCTATTCTGAAAGAAAAGTCCGAGAAGCTGGCAGCTGATATTGATGAATTCCTGGATATATTTGAGGACAGTACGGTGACCTCTATGGACAGCGTTTTTCTTAAGGTATCCCCCTTTAGTGCGAGGCAGGCATTTGCCGCCGGACTTGCAGGCATTACAGCATATGGGGCATTGTCAACATGGGCGATATCCTGCGGTAAACTCTGGGGATATATTTTAGCTGCCAAAGGTATCAGCCTTCTCTCTGCCATGGGGATTCCCATAGGCAGCACTGCTGCAGCAGTAGGCGCAGTTGCTGCGATCAGTGGTCCTATTGTGCTTGGTATTGCGTTTGCGCTTATCGCTATTATAACAGTATTTACAATTATATCCGGTGGATGGAAAAAAAGTATTGCAAAAATGTTTGTAGAATCCTGCAGGGACGAGCATGTTTTGGATAAGCTTCAGGCGAAGATTAACTCATATTGGGCAGATACCCAGAGCGCTTTTAATTTTTCTGCCGAAAATCTGGATGCAGAATGGAAGAAGCATATGGAAACGCTTCGTGAACATATCCGCGCCTATGATATCGATGCCGTTGCTGCTGCGAAAGCCGAGGCTGAGACGATGCGAAATTTTCTTCAAAACATCCCTTGCTGATGCATTAGTTCAGAATATTTGCGAAATTTCTATCGTGATTGTTCTGATAAAAATACATGAAAATTTTTTAACATGTAACTAAGGTTACGGATTATTTAATATGAAATACGTATGATGTAATCACAACCAACAAATAATGTTAAATGAAGATAAAGCATGTTAAGGAAAGGAGCGGTTATCATGGCAAACACAAATTCGGCACAGGTAGACAATTTAGTAAATCTTTTGGACGGATATGCAGGAAAGGGAGGGCATCACTTAAATGTCAACGTTTTAAAGAGAGATATGCTGTTAGACGCACAGAAGCATCCCGAGAATTATCCTCAGCTCACCATCAGAGTATCCGGCTACGCAGTAAACTTTATCAAGCTTACACCGGAACAGCAGGCTGACGTTATTTCCAGAACCTTCCATGAGGCTATGTAATCTTATTTTGAAAATATGCGCCATAAGGCACACTTAAAAACGCTGACTTGAAGAGAGGCGGCGTTTTTTACGATAAGCTGACGCACGAAGAGTGACAGCGTTCGTTGCGATAAACTTGCTGGCAAAGCATGGCGATGTTCATTGCAATCTACACCGATATATGTTGTAATAGAGACAGGCTAAGATGTTGGAGGTAACTTGCCGGGTTCTTTGGTTTATAGATTGGGGTGGGCGCTATGGCTGGGCTGGAAGAGGCGGCTGGGACTTATGACAGGGTTTCAGTGCCTTGGCGAAAAATCGGTCATTTCACTTACGGAATGGTCAAAATCCCAGGGTGATTCCGCCATGGATGGCGGAATCAGGAGTATGCGGCATGGATGCCGCTATACTCCGACCCGAACAGTTTTCGATACCCTATCCCATTCCGTTAGTGAAATCCGATTTTGAGACCAGCACTGAAACCCTGTCTTAAATTCCCGCCGCCGCTTCCAGCCCAGCCATAGCGCCCACCCCAATCTGTAAACCAAAGAACCAACAACTACCCCAACACCACAATAAAAAGAAGGGAGACAATCATGTATCAGGCATCATCATCACGTTACGAATCTATGGAATACCGCCGCTGCGGCAAAAGCGGCTTGAAACTGCCCGCAGTTTCTCTGGGACTCTGGCACAACTTTGGCGACACGGCGTCCTACGAGAACATGAAGCAGCTTTGTTTTACAGCGTTCGACCGTGGGATCACCCACTTCGACCTGGCAAATAACTATGGACCGGAGCCGGGAAGCGCGGAGAAAAATTTTGGGCGTATTGTGAAAGAGCATCTTTTTCCCTATCGGGATGAGATGATCATCAGCACCAAAGCAGGTTATGAGATGTGGGAGGGACCTTACGGCGATTTTGGAAGCCGGAAGTATCTGCTGGCAAGTCTGGATCAGAGCCTGAAACGTATGGGACTGGAATATGTGGATATTTTTTATCATCACAGAATGGACCCGGAAACGCCTCTGGAGGAAACCATGGGGGCGCTGGCACAGGCAGTTATCAGCGGCAAGGCGCTGTATGTGGGGCTGTCTAACTATGACGGCGAGACCATGGAAAAGGCAGCAAATATTTTAAAAGAGCTGCATTGTCCTTTTATCATCAACCAGAACCGCTATTCCATTTTTGACCGAAGCATTGAAAAGAATCAATTAAAGGAAACGGCGGCAAAGCTCCAAAAGGGTATCATTGCTTTCAGCCCGTTGGCACAGGGAATGCTGACAGAGAGGTATCTTCATGGTATACCTGAGGATAGCAGGGTTCGTACAGACGGGCGGTTTTTATCGGAAGCTTCCTTAACGGAACAGCGTTTGCAGCAGATCAGGCAGCTCAATGAGCTTGCAGCCCAAAGGGGACAGACCCTTGCGGAAATGGCGCTTGCATGGGTGCTTCGGGAGGATACGGTGACCAGCGTTTTGATCGGCGCATCGAAAACCTCTCAGATTCTTGATAATATCGGCGCATTGAAGAACACTTCCTTTACGGAAGAAGAATTAAAGAAGATCACCGAGATCAGTATTTCTTGAAATTAACCATTTTGAAATTTATTATTTTGCCGACAAAGAAAAGCAGGTGTTTGTCAGGGGAGGATCGTGCAGGCAATGAGTGAGGATGAAAAAAGCAGAATTTTACTTTTAGAGGACGACATCAGCCTTGCGGAGGGCTTGTGCTATTCCCTGCAGAAAAACGGATACACGGTGGAAACGGCGGAGAGCGTGCAGGAGGCGAAAGCTCTTTTACTGCGGAAGCAGTATGACCTGCTGCTTTTGGACGTAACTCTGCCTGACGGAACAGGCTTTCAGGTGTGCGAGGCGGTAAGGGGGCAGGGAAATCAGGTTCCCATCATATTTCTCACAGCATCCGATGAGGAAATGAATGTGATCCGGGGACTTGACAGCGGGGGCGACGACTATATCGGGAAGCCTTTTAAGCTGGGAGAACTGCTTTCCCGAGTCCGCGCGCTGCTGCGCCGGGCAGGGATCGCCCGGGAGGAGACGCGTCAAGGCAAGGAGACCTACATCAGTTGCGGGGATATCCAAATCGACCTTGCAGGGAGCAGAGTGTTTTTGCGCGGGGAAAAACTGGAGCTTACTCAGATAGAATATCGGCTGCTGTGTCTTTTGGTGCGCGCGGGCGGCAGGGTGGTTACCAGAGAGATCATCTTTGAAGAATTGTGGGATGGCTCCGGAAATTTTGTGGATGACAATACCCTTTCGGTATATATCCGCCGTTTACGGGAAAAGGTAGAAAAGGACCCTTCCAGACCGGAGCATTTGATCACAGCAAGAGGATTCGGGTATTGCTGGCAGGAGGTACAGGCATGATGAGCTTTTTAAGAGATGAAGAACAGAGAAATTTCTTTTACGGACTGGCGGCGATCCTGACGGCAATGTCGGTTTTGGCACTTGCCGTGTGGTGCGTCAATGGGGATCAGATGAAGAAAGCCGCCCTGCAGCACGACCGGTATGTGGTTTCTTCTCTTGCTGACCAGGGGGTAAGCGAAGCGGTTATTGCAAAAGCCTTTGCGGAAAAGAAAATTACGGAAAAAGGGCTCAGCCTGCTTGGACGTATAGGGTTTAATGAGGAAACGGAGCTGTCTTTCATGCCGGAGTTTTCAGAATCTCAGAAGAGAACGGGAATTTTCCTTGCCGCTCTCTTTTTCCTTTTGTGGGTAAGCGTTTTGGCGCTTACCGGAGGATTCTTTTCAGCGAGGGAGAAGGTCTGCCGTCAGGCGATCCGAATTACGGAGCAGTTTGGGAACGGGGATTTTACGGAGCATCTTCCAAGAATGAAAGAAGGGTGTTTTTACAGGCTTT
Organism: uncultured Lachnospiraceae bacterium; assembly: GCA_947172705.1. Classification (GTDB taxonomy): domain Bacteria; phylum Bacillota; class Clostridia; order Lachnospirales; family Lachnospiraceae; genus Suilimivivens. The sequence goes on along the minus strand of CAMWCA010000003.1, from coordinate 65,853 downwards.
TGGGGAAGATCGATGGTCTTGCCAATGGGCTTGCCGCGGGAAAAGAGGAGTCTGTGAAGGCAAAGAATTTTTTAAAGGAAACCATTTCCGATATTTCCCATCAATTGAAAACGCCTCTTGCCGCTCTTGCCATGTATCATGAAATCATCAGGACGGATGCGGAGGACAAAGAAAGCGTGCTTAAGTTTACCCAAAAAGCTTCGGCGGCGCTGGAACGGGTGGAAGAGCTGATCCAGGCATTGCTCAAGGTCACCAGGCTGGATGCAGGAGCCGTAGTTTTTGAAAAACAGCGCTGGCTGCTGGCGGATGTGGCTGCAAGGGCGGTATCGGAGCTTTTGGTGCGCGCAAAAGAAGAAGGAAAGGAGATTTTAGTTGAGGGGAATGAGGAAGTCTGGCTGAACTGTGATTTGCAGTGGACCGGTGAAGCAGTGGGAAATCTGGTGAAAAATGCGCTGGATTATACGGAACGAGGAGGACTGATCCGGGTATCCTGGGAGGCGCTTCCGGGGATGGTTCGGGTTTTGGTTGCAGATAATGGGAAGGGAATCGAGGAAAAGGATATTTATCATATTTTCAAGAGATTTTACCGCACTTCAAAAGGAAAGAACGCCGGACAGGGGGTGGGTCTTGGACTTTCTCTGGCAAAAGCGATTGTGGAGGGGCAGGGAGGAACCCTGACGGTGCGAAGCAGAGTGGGAGAAGGAACCGAGTTTACAATGATGCTGCCGGAAGAATAGGAGGAAGCTTACGAAATTGTAAGCTTCCTCTCACCTGATTGTAAGCTGGATGCCTTATACTTTAGAAAAACAGGAAACAGGAGGCATCATAGAATATGGAAATACTGAAGGTGCAGAATTTGAGTAAGGTTTACGGACAGGGCGAGGGGCAGGTGAAGGCGCTGCAGAATGTAAGCTTTTCTATGGAAAAGGGAGAGTTTGCCGCAGTGGTAGGGGAGTCGGGCTCCGGGAAGAGCACCCTGCTGAATCTGGTAGGCGGATTGGATCTGCCCACCGGGGGAAAGGTTTTTCTGGACGGTATGGATCTGTTTGAATTGAATGAAAAAGAGAGAACCGTTTTCAGAAGAAGAAATATTGGCTTTATATTCCAGGCATTCCATTTGATAGAAGAACTGGATGTGGAGCAGAACATTGCTTTTCCTCTTTTGCTGGATCATCAAAAGCCCGATCAGGAGAGACTGGAAGAGCTCTTAGGGCTTCTTGGGTTAAAGGAGAGGAGAAAGCATCTGCCAAGTCAGCTCTCCGGCGGACAGCAGCAAAGAGTGGCGATCGGGAGGGCGCTTTTGATGCAGCCTATGCTGATTTTGGCGGATGAGCCAACCGGAAATCTGGATTCCAAAAGCAGCCGGGATGTGATGGATCTGTTGATCCAGGCGGCCGGGCGTTATCAGCAGACAATTCTGATGATCACCCACAACGACAATCTGGCGGCGGATGCGGACAGGGTGCTGCGTGTAAGCGACGGTTATCTTAAGGATATGGGAGGTAAGGCACATGAAAAGCTATCTTGACCTTGTTCCCATTTCCCAGAAGGCGAACAGAAGGCAGAGCCGTATGGTTCGGATCTGTATTATTTTAAGCGTGTTTCTGATAACCGCTATTTTTGGTATGGCGGATATGGAGATACGCAGTCAGAACGCCCAGGCAAAAATCAACTACGGAGAGTGGCATGCAGGCTTTCGCAGCGTCAGTGACCATGAGGCGGCGTTGATCAGCCAAAGACCGAAAGTACTTGCCGCTACCAGATATGATACTTTGAATTACAGACTTACCATGCATTATCAGGTGGAGGGAACGGAAGCCGTTATACTGGGGATGGATGAAGATGCCCTGAATATTTTTCCCACGGCGGAGCTTGTGGAGGGAAGCTTTCCAGAGGAGGAAGGCGGTGTGGTGATCGACCAAAATATGAGGGAGAGGCTTTCTCTTGAGCTGGGGGATGAAATTTCCCTTATGACGCCTGAAGGCACTGAAAAGACCTATCATGTGACGGGATTTTGGGGTCAGTTTCCCATGCTTGCCGTGAAGGATGTTTTTGGCGTTGCCATGCGCACGGAGGACTTTCGGAACCTGTCTTTGGCTGGCTCAGAAAATAATTATGATTCCTGTTTGTATGTGAAGTTTTCTTCCAGATGTAATATTCAGAAAGAAATCAAAGAGATACAAAAACAGTTCCAGATTCCGGAAGAGCAGGTAAATAGAAATGAATTACTGCTTGCCACCATAGGGCAGAGTCAGGATGTGAGTATGATGGCAATTTATGCAGTTGCCCTTGTGCTTGCCTTTCTGGTTGCCGTTGCGGGAATTTTGATGATAGCGGGCAGCCTGAACAGTAATGTGGCGCAGCGCACGGTGTTTTTTGGAATGCTCCGCTGTCTGGGCGCTTCCCAAAAGCAGGTGATCCGTTTTGTGAGAAAAGAAGCGCTGTACTGGTGCAGATCCGCTGTACCGGAAGGAGTCCTGCTTGGGACTGTGATGGTCTGGGCATTGAGCGCACTGCTGCGGGCGCTGAGCCCTAGCTATTTTGGAGAATTACCCTGCTTTGGAATCAGTTTCATTGGAATTTTTGCAGGCGTTGTGATCGGCGTGATTACCGTTTGTCTTGCCGCCCAAAGCCCTGCAAGGAAAGCAGCTCAGGTTTCTCCCCTTGTTGCCGCATCGGGGAACGCTTCAAACCGCAAAAAGATAAGAAAAGCGGCAAATACCCGCTTTTATGGAATCGAAACAGGGCTGGGGGTCCATCATGCACTGGGAAGTCGTAAAAATTTCATTTTGATGGCTTGTTCCTTTGCTTTCAGTATTATCCTTTTTTTAACCTTTTCGGTGACGGTTGATTTCATGAAACATGCGGTAAATCCCCTGAAACCCAGCGCGCCGGATGTTTCCATCATCAGCCCGGACAATTCCTGTTCCCTGGATAAGAATCTGAGCAGGGAGTTGATGAGTATGGATGGAGTGAAACGTGCATTTGGAAGAAGCTTTGCCTACGATGTGCCTGTCCGGACACAAGCCGGGGAAAGACAGGCGTATCTGATATCCTATGAAGACTTTCAGATGGAGTGGGCGAAGGATTCACTGATAGAAGGTTCTTTTTCGGAACTCACAGAAGGGGAGGCGGTTCTGGCAGTTTATAAGGGGGAGGATTCCCTGCAGGCAGGGGAAGAGATCACAATGGATTTTCAGGGAGAAAAATCGCTGCTGAAGGTTGCGGGAGTATTAAGCGACTGCCCTTTTAGCGCCACAGAAGGGCAGGATATTCTGATCTGTTCCGAAGACACTTTCACAAGTCTGACAGGTGAAAAAGCGTATACCATTATTGACGTCCAATTAACCCGCAACGCAGGAGATCATGTAATTCAGAGGATACGTGCCCTGGGAGGGGAAAACGCAGCTTTTTCCGACAGGCGTCTGAACAATGAGGAGGTAAAGGGGGCGGTCTGGTCTCTCAGGCTCTTTATCTACGGATTTCTCGGAGTGATCATGCTGATCTCCGCCTTTCATATTATGAACAGCATTGCCATGAGTGTGTCGGCAAGGATACGGCAGTATGGCGCCATGCGCGCCGTAGGCATGGACAGCGGACAGATGCTTAAGATGGTAGCCGCCGAGGCAGTTACCTATGGAATATGGGGCGTGATCATTGGCTGCGGTCTGGGATTGCCCTTAAGCAGGCTGTGCTTTGAAAATCTGATTACCATGCGCTGGGGGACGGAATGGCGCTTTCCGATAGTACCCTTGTGTGTGATCATTATGGTGATGGTATGTTCCCTTGCTTTTGCCGTTTACAGTCCGGCGAGGAGGATTCGTGATCTGTCGGTAGTCGACACGATTTCTGGCAGATAAAAAAGTTTCCACATTAAATTAAAACGCCGCCGGAGCTGTGAAAAGCCCGGCGGCGTTTTTTAGAGCAATGATGCAGAAGTTGGCTATTTTTCTTTTTTCTTTCTTCCAACCATGGTAAAGCAGATAACTGCGGCTACAATGTAAAGCACAAGGGTTACATAGAGCACCATCTGATAACCGCTGGGATTTACGGTGATGATTTCGGTGCTTCCGTCTGCAAGGGCATGGGAAAGCTCCACCTCGGAACCGAAATGCTTTACGATGAAGGAAGCCATCTGGTTTCCGGTAAGCCCGGCAAATGCCCATGCGGAAAGGGTAATACCATGGATAGCGCTGATATTCTTCATGCCGTAGTGATCGGAAAGCAGGGTAGGCACATTGCTGAAGCCGCCGCCGTAGCCTGCGTTTACCACAAACAGCAGGATCAGTACCAGTATCATAAAGAAAGTATTCTGCCCCATATTGGTAATGCCCTGGGTGAGAATAACAAGCCCTGTAGCGGCAATGGAGAGAATGAAAATGATCTTGTAAATGGTGTTTCTGTCCTTAAAGGTATCAGCCCATGCGGAAAATCCAAGACGACCGCCGGCGTTGAAAACTGCGGTGACGGAGGAAAGAATTCCTACCATTCCAACCAGTCCGATACATTTGATGATCATCTTTTCCTGGGAGATCAAGGCAAGTCCACAGGTAATATTGAGATAGAACATAAGCCAGATACCAATAAAGGTAACAGGTTTTTCCTTGATCACGTCGATAGCGCGTGCACCCTTTTCGGTGGAAGCAGGCTCATGCCATCCGGCAGGCTTTGCAAGGAGGAGATGCCCTACAAACATCATCACGAAATATACCACCGCAAGAATCAGGAACATCTTATAAATGCCGCCCTCTCCAAGGGAATCCAAAAGAGACTGCATGATAGGGCTGGCGATTGCTTTTGCAGCGCCGAAGCCTGCAACGGCAAGCCCGGTGGCAAGACCCTTCCGGTCTTCAAACCAAAGCATCAGGGTCTTAACCGGGGAAAGATAACCGGTACCCAGACCGATACCCATAATAAAGCCGTAACATACGTAAATGCCCAGCAGAGCAAGGATACTGCCGGGATGCGCGCCGCCGTACCAGATAAAAAGTCCGGTGCCTGCCATTCCAAGGGCAAAACATATAGCGGCAATGAGGGAGGACTTGTGAATATCCTTTTCTACAATGTTGCCAAGGAAGGCGGCGGACATGCCAAGGAAGAAAATGGCAAAACTGAACGCCCATTCCGTAGCGCCTTTGGAGAAGCCGATGTAGTCTGCGATCTCCTGGCTGAAAATCGACCAACAGTAGACGGTACCAATGCTGCAGTGGAGCAGTAACGCGGGTATTGCAGCCCTTACCCACTTGTTTTGTTTTAATTTTTCCATGTTGTAACTCACTTTCCTTTATGTATTGTTAATAGAACATTAAATTCCGACTATTATTATACATTAGGAGCCGGTATTTTCCAAGTGGTTTTGGAAATTCAAATTGACAAATTCGGCTTTCTACATTATGATATCAGTGTAATCGGCGAAGACGAAGACCAGTAGCATGAAAGATCGCTTCCAGAGAGCCGGGAGGGTGGAAATCCGGCAGAATGAGTTCATGTGAATAACAACTTTATCAGCTGTAATTGAAAATTGGTTGAGAGACTGCCCAGGCAGTAAATCAGGTGGCACCGCGGATTAACAGGTTATTTAAATTCGTCCTGAATTGATTCAGTTCAATTCGGGATTTTTTTATTTCAATCAGGGAAATGCTGTAATAGTAATTGTAGAAATGGAGGAGAACATGGAATTATCAACATTGTATCGTGAACGTACTTTGAATCAGATTTCCGAGAGCGATATCGGAAAGGAAATGAAGGTTGCAGGATGGGTGGAAAATATCCGCGACCATGGCGGCGTGTCGTTTATTGACTTAAGGGATATGTACGGCGTGCTTCAGATCGTAATGAGGGATACTTCCTTATTAAAGGGAATCAATAAGGAGGACTGTATCAGCATTCAGGGAGAAATTGAAAAGAGGGATGAGGAGACCTACAATCCCAAGATCCCTACGGGAACCATTGAACTGGAAGCCCATAGCGTGGAGGTGCTGGGAAAGGTATACCGGCAGCTGCCCTTCGAGGTTGCCACTTCCAAGGAGATCAGGGAAGACCTTCGTTTAAAATATCGTTTTCTTGACCTGAGAAACCGCAAGGTGATGGACAATATGATCTTCCGTTCCAATGTGATCCGCTTCCTTCGTGAGAAAATGACGGAAATGGGATTTATGGAGATCCAGACGCCGATTCTCTGCGCATCTTCACCGGAAGGGGCAAGAGACTATATTGTGCCTTCCAGACATTATAAGGGAAAGTTTTATGCCCTTCCCCAGGCGCCCCAGCAGTATAAGCAGCTGCTTATGGTATCAGGGGTAGATAAGTATTTTCAGATCGCCCCTTGCTTTAGGGACGAGGACGCAAGGGCGGATCGTTCCCCCGGCGAATTTTACCAGCTGGATTTTGAAATGAGCTTTGCCACCCAGGAGGATGTATTTCGTGCCGGAGAAGAGGTTTTGACGGCGACCTTTGAAAAGTTTGCGCCGGAGGGGTATGAGGTGACGAAAGCGCCTTATCCGGTGATCAGCTATAAGCAGGCGATGCTGGAATTCGGTTCTGATAAGCCGGATCTCAGAAATCCTCTGCGCATTATCGATTTGTCCGAGTTTTTTAACCGCTGTACCTTTAAGCCTTTCCAGAATAAGACCGTAAGGGCGATCAAGATCCACGGACATCAGTCCAAGGGCTTCCACGAGAAGATGCTGAAGTTTGCCACAGAGATCGGTATGGGCGGGCTTGGTTATCTGGAAGTACAGGAGGATCTATCCTATAAGGGACCTATTGATAAGTTTATTCCCGATGAATTGAAAGGGGAGATGAGGGAGCTTGCAGGTCTGGAAAAGGAAGATACGATCTTCTTTATTGCAGATAAGGAAGAGCGTGCGGCAAGCTTTGCGGGACAGATCCGCAACGAACTGGGAAAACGTCTTGACATTTGCGAAAAGAATGCATACCGTTTCTGCTTTATCAACGATTTCCCCATGTTTGAGAAGGATGAGGAGACGAAAAAGATCGGCTTTACCCACAATCCTTTTTCCATGCCTCAGGGAGGTCTGGAGGCATTGAATACGAAGAATCCTCTGGATATTCTGGCTTATCAGTACGATATCGTTTGCAACGGCGTGGAGTTGTCTTCCGGCGCAGTGCGGAATCATAATCTGGATATTATGGTGAAGGCGTTTGAGATCGCAGGATATGATGAGGAAGTGTTGAAGCAGAAATTCGGCGCGCTCTATAACGCGTTCCAGTTCGGCGCGCCTCCACATGCAGGCATGGCGCCCGGGGTAGACCGCATGATCATGCTTCTCCGCAATGAGGAAAATATCAGGGAGATTATTCCTTTCCCTATGAGCGGGACGGCGCAGGATCTTATGTGCGGCGCACCCAATGAGGTGACGGAGCAGCAGCTGCGGGAGGTTCATATTAAAGTAAGACAGTAAGCTACAGGAAAATAGAGATAGATGGTGAAAAAGTTTTTAAGCCTCTTGCCCGAAAATGGCAGGAGGCTTAACTTATACAGGGAGAAATTTCATATTTTGTTTTTGATGTTTCTACTTCCTCCGCGCACTCCCCCTCACCATCAGATGCGGCGTATACACAATGGACTGAAAATCCCGGGAATCCTCGTTGATCAAGCGGATCATTTCATCGGCGATACTGATGCCGATCTCCCTGGCATGTATATGAATAGAGGTAAGGGGAACCTCCAGCACTTCGTCAAAGCTTACATCGTCAAATCCAACCACGGACAGATCCCGGGGAATGGTAATGCCAAAAGACCGGGCGCTGCGGAACAGACCAAACGCCATATTGTCATTGAAAGAAAAAATGGCGCTTACATTCTGACCGAGAAGGTAGGGCAGGGCGTTGCTTCCGCTTTCTATTTCATAATCCCCCTCATAAATCAAAACCGGATCATAGTCGATGGAAAAATCTCTTAAGGCGCGTTTATAGCCGTCCAGCCGATATTGAGTAACCTGCATGGTTAAAGGACCCGTAATACATCCGATGCGGGTGTGCCCTGCTTCCAACAGGTGTCTGGTGGCAAGATAAGCCCCCTCTTCATAGTCTACGCTGACGGAACTTCCGATCTTTTCCTCACAAAGGGACGCATTATCCCTTCCTACAATAGGAAGATTACTGGCAAGAATGGTATTCTTCAGTTTTTCCCAATTTTCCCCCAGGTCATAAATGCTGGGGTTGGCAAGAATGATACCGCTGATGCCGCAGGCAACCAGATTTTGGAGCCTTTGTACATCCAGCACATCCTTATCGTTTGTGGTGCAGCAGATCAGAGAATAACCGTACTTGCGCAGCTCGTTGTCAATGGTCATAAAAACACTGGCAACATGAGGGTTCTGCATGTCAGCCATGATAATCCCTACCATTTTGCTGTGCTTGGTCTTTAACCCCACTGCCATTTGGTTGGGGGAATAATGCAGATCAGATGCAATCTTTCTGATCTTATTCCGGGTTTCATCAGATACCCGGCTTGCTTTTTCTGAAAGTGCAAGGGACACAGTGGATATGGAATATCCGCTTGCCTTTGCCACATCTTTAATCGTTACGCGTTCCATTTCTTGTCCTTTTCTTTCCTATGTTATTAACCATTTTAAAAAACTTGAGTCTGCAAATACCCGCTCCCAGGCGTGATGCCCTACATCCGGATAGAGGGTCAGCTTTGCACTGCCTCCTGCAAGGTTTATTGCCCTGACCATTTGAATTGAGGTTTCCGCTGGCACAACATCGTCCAGGACTCCATGTACAGCCCATATCGGCATGTGAATATAAGCTTGAGCCGTCCAGGGCATTCCGCCGCCGCAGATGGGAAGGATCTTCTGAAAGGAATCGGGATACAGGGCGGCAAGCTCCCAAACTCCGTAAGCGCCCATGCTGATTCCGGTCAGAGAGATTCTTTTTGAATCGGCATGAGCGGCATCGGCAATGGCATAAATAAAAGACATTAAAAAGGGCATATAATAATACCAGTCTTTTCCTGAAGCGCATTGAGGCGAGACTACGATACAGCGCACGGGAAGCTCTTTCATGCATAATTTAGGAAGACTGTGGCATGTAAGCAGCCAGGGGTTGTTTCCCCGTTCTCCTCCGCCATGCAAAAAAGCCACAAGAGGAAGGGATTCCTTCTGAGGGCAAAAGTCATCCGGATAATAAAGCAAGTAAGGAATATTTAGGTTTTCCGAGGCGGAAATGGTGTAAGTCCCATCAGTCTGCATAAGATCCTTTCCGGAAGGAAACGCCATATGGAAAATCCTTCCTAAAGTATATTATTTTTGCACATATATGACAATGCGCTTTCGGTAATTATTCTTGTAAAACAATTATAAGTTAAAACGTTTTAAAAATCAATAAACCAATTAAAATTTGTGCATTTATCACAAAAAACGATTGAGAATAAAAATAATAGTTGAAAATATAGCTTAAATATAATAATATAAAACTACGCCAAACATGAGAAAAGCGTTTCGTAATTGAAACGTTTTAACAAAGCTTGGCAAAGAGAGGAGGTGTGTTATGGAAAAGAAAGCGGTCGTGGAATTAAAAGATATTTCCAAAAGCTTCCCCGGAGTTCGCGCCCTGGATCACGTAAACCTGAAAATATATGAAGGAACAGTTCATGCGCTGCTTGGAGAAAACGGGGCGGGGAAATCAACCTTAATGAAAATCCTTTCCGGCATGTATACGGAATATGAGGGAAAAATTTTATTTGATGGGCAGGAAATCAAATTCAGATCCGAAAAAGATGCCCTTGAAAAAGGAATAGCCATTGTCCCCCAGGAATTAAATCCCATACCGGAGCTGACCATTGCGGAAAATATTTTTCTGGGACGAGAAATGACCAACGGGTTGGGATTGATCCGTTACAGAAAGCAGTATGAGGCAACTCAGACATACATGAAGAAGCTGGGGCTTGACTATGATGCCGGAATGAAAATGTCTCAGCTTAGCGTTGCCCAGAAACAGATGGTAGAGATCATCAAAGCGATTACCAGAAACGCCAGAGTCATTATCATGGATGAGCCGACTTCGGCGCTCACAGGTGCAGAGACGGAATATCTGTTTGAACAAATAGAGGCATTGAAAAAGACCGGAATTTCAATCGTCTTTATCTCCCATAAACTGGACGAAGTATATCGGATCTGCGATGAGGCTACCGTTTTAAGAGACGGACAGTGGATCGGAAATGTAAATCTGGCGGATGTGGATGAGGATACCCTGATCTCTATGATGGTGGGGCGTTCCGTCCAGGAGATCTACCCGCCTCTTTTTCCCCATAAAAAAGAAGTCGTGCTGGAGGTGGAAGGGCTAAAGGGAGACAGATTTTCGGATATCAGCTTTTCCATAAGAGCCGGTGAGATTCTTGGATTTTCCGGAATGATGGGTTCAGGGAGAAGCGAGATCGCAAGAAGCATTTTCGGAATGGACAGGCTTAAAAGCGGAACAGTCAGCATAAACGGTAAGCAAGTTATGATACGGGACACACATTCAGCGATCAAAAACGGTATTGCAATGATCAGCGAAGACCGCGCGATATATGGTTTTGTGGGACTGCAGAGTATCCGATCCAATATTGCCCTTCCCAATTGCGACAGGTTTTCTAATAAAGGGTTTATAAAGACCGGGGAACTGGAAAAGGAAAGCGCTGATATTTGCAATGTTCTCCATGTCAAGGCACCGGATCTTGTCACAAAAGTGGGAACCCTGAGCGGAGGAAATCAGCAAAAAGTGGTACTTGCGAAGTGGCTGATACGGAATATTAAGGTATTGATTTTGGACGAACCCACAAGAGGCATCGATGTTGGGGCAAAGCAGGAGATCTATAAACTGATTGCAGACTTGGCGAAAGAGGGAATGGCGATTCTCCTGATTTCTTCTGAACTTCCGGAGGTATTGGCAATGAGTCATCGGGTCAAGGTTCTGGTGAATGGAAGCTTTGCGGGGGAATTTATGCACGAAGAAGCGACTTCGGATAAAGTTATGAAAGCGATTGTTGAAGGAGGGAGCAAAGTTTGAAACCAAAGATTAATGTGGCAAAAATATACAGAAAATATGGGATCATGCTGATTTTCATAACCTTGTTTGCGGTGTCGTCCCTGATCAATAAAAATTTTCTCAAGCCTCAGAATTTGATGAATATTTTAAAGCAGATCAGCGTAGTGACGATCATTGCGTGTGGAGAGACTCTGCTGATCGTTGCGGGGCTGATCGACTTGTCGGCAGGACTGACCTGCACCCTTGCAAGCTGCTTTGCGGCAGGAGTTCTGGTTTCCACAGGGAACGTATTTTTAAGTATCATAACGGGTGTTATTACAGGGATGGTAGTGGGATGGTGCAATGGTTTCCTCATTACTCACTTTAAGCTACAGGCGTTTATTGCCACGCTGGCAATGACAAACGTGGCAAAGGGCATCACTCAGGTCTATACGGGCGGAACTGCAATCAACGGCGTGGACAAGATCAGATGGCTTGGACAGGGATATATCGGTATTGTTCCTGTTCCGGTGGTTCTTATGTTGATTTGTGTGGCAGCAGTTTTTGTTTTAATGAAATATACCAAGCTGGGACTGTATGTGTATGCCATAGGCGGAAACGAAAAGGCGACCTCCGCTTCTGGCGTCAATGTAAAGCGGATGAAACGGGTATTTTTCTGTATCAGCGGCGCGTTGGTAGGTTTGGCAGGCGTTCTCCTGATGGCAAGGATGATGTCGGGACAGCCTTCCGTGGGAGACGGTTATGAATTTGATGCAATCACTGCGGCGGTAGTGGGCGGAACCAGCTTTACAGGAGGGATCGGAACCGTGGGCGGTATGCTGATCGGCAGTATCATTGTGGGAATGATCAATAACGTGTTGAATCTTTTGAATGTATCCACCCAGTACCAGCTGATCGTAAAAGGTCTTTTGATTGCGGGAGCAGTGATTTTGGATGTAAAAACAAAGGAAGGGAAAGAGGCTGATTCATAAAAGAACCCGAAGGGTCATAACGACCCTTTGAAATAAAGCATTGGATGAGACCTTGCAGGTTCATCCTCAAACAAAGGAGGCAGAAATATGAAAAAGAAATGTTACAAGATGGCGGCTCTTGGACTTGCCATGGGCATGTTGGCACTGACCCTGACAGGATGCGGCAAGGCTGCGCCTGAGAGCAACAGTGAAAGCAATGCAAAGCAGGAAGCTGATGGAAAGCAGGAGGAGAGTGCGCCGGCGCAGGAAACAGGAGAGGAATTTGTGATCGGATTCTCAAACATGAATGATATTTATCCGTATTGTATTAAATTCCGCGATTATCTGGTGGAATTTGCTGAAGCGGAAGGAATGAAAGTTCTGATTGCAGACGCGGCGGGAGACGCAGCGGCGCAGAACGGGCAGGTAGATAATTTCATCCTGCAAGGTGTGGATGTAGTTACGGCAATCACCATTGATCTGGATGCATCCATTCCGGCGGTAAACGCGGCGGAAAACGCAGGGCTTCCCTTTATTTCTTATCTTACAAATGTGCGTGATAACGGCGGCTATGACGGATATATTTATATCGGATCGGAAAATTACGAGGCAGGTCTGCTCCAGGGACAGTATCTTGCAGAAGTGCTTCCGGAAAATGCGCAGATCCTGTACCAGACCGGAAATCCCAATGATTCTCAGTACAGCGCCAGAAAGCAGGGGCTTTTGGACGGACTTGCAGAGAGACCGGATGTGACCATCGCGGCGGAGGTGGCGACCATGAACCAAAAAGACCAGGGAATTACGGTTATGGAAGACTGGATGCAGGTCTATGAAAAAATTGACTGCGTAGTGGCACAGAATGATGATTCTATTTTAGGTGCGATCGAAGCCATGAAGGCAGCAGGCAGATTTGAAGATGTGATTACAGTAGGGCTGGATGGTTCTGATGATGCCCTTGTCTCCATTGAGGCAGGAGAATTGACCATGTCTGTGCTGCAGGATGCCAAGGGACAGGCACAGGCAGCAGTGGCGATCTTCAAGCAGCTAAGGGACGGCGCAGATGCGGCTTCTATAGAGGATGCAAATGTACCTTTTCAGACAATTACAAAAGACAATGTAGGCGACTACAAATAGAACAAGCGTAAGACGCTTCGGGATGGAGGAAAATATGAAATACAAGGATGCTTCTCTTCCAATTGAGGAGAGAGTTGAAGATCTGATGTCCAGAATGAGCATTCAACAAAAGATCGATCAGATTAGTTGTCTGTTTACCTCGGGGGAAGGAATTCCTGATTTTGAGAAGCTGATTCCGGAAGGAATCGGCAATGTAGGGGCGATGTCGGTGGCGGACAGCGTAGAGGAAATTGCAGAATACAGCTACCGCCTGCAAAAGCACTTGATAGAGAATACAGAATTTGGCATTCCGGCATTGCTTCACGTAGAAGCAATTTCCGGCGGGCTGTTTACAGGGGCAACGGCTTTCCCGTCAGCCATTGGACAGGCTTCCACCTGGGACCCCGAAATTGTCGGTGAAATGACGGATACCATTCGAAGACAGATGATGGCAGTGGGGTTCCGCCATGCTCTTTCTCCGGTACTGGATATTTGCAGAGATACAAGATGGGGAAGGCTTGGGGAGACTTACGGGGAGGACCCGACGCTTGCAGCAGCTATGGGAAGTGCATTTGTAAAAGGCTTACAGGGTGATGACGATGCTTCTGCGATCATTGCAACAGGAAAGCATTTCCTGGGACATGGGGTCAGTGAAGGCGGGCTGAATATGGCGCAGCATCTGGTTTCGGAAAGACTGCTCCTGGAAGTTCATGGGAAGCCTTTTCAGGCGGCGATCACCCAGGCTGGACTGATGAGTGTAATGAATTCCTATGGTATGTTGAACAATGAACCCATTGTCTCATCCAAACGACTCTTAACAGGGCTGCTGAGGGATGAAATGGGATTTGACGGAATCGTTGTGTCGGACTATATTTCCCTTGACAGGCTGGTGGACCCTTTCTGTACGGCGGCAACCTATACTGAAGCAGGCATACAGGGGCTGAAAGCAGGCATAGACGTGGAATACCCCAAACCTACCTGTTATAATGCCAGATTAATAGAAGCTGTTGAAAAAGGAGAACTTGCGGAGGAGGAGATCGACAAAGCGGCAAGAAGAGTGCTGACCATCAAATTCCGGCTGGGGCTTTTTGAAAATCCTTATCCCGAGAGAGAACAGATCAAAACCGTTTTCGGGAAAGGCGTTGGCAATGAGGTAAGCCTGAAGATGGCGCAGGAGGTGATCACCCTCTTGAAAAATGATGGACAGGTACTTCCACTGGACAAGAAAACGAAAAAAATTGCAGTGATAGGGCCTCACGGAGACAGTATGCGTTCCTTCTTTGGTTCCTTTTCCTATCCGGGAACATTGGATATGATGATGACGATGGAGGAAGACGATCAGAAAGACCCTGACGATCCTCATTCTATTGTCAACAGGATCTCTCAAAAATATCCCGGCGATATCCGGGAGGTGAGTCCCAGAGTGGAAAAAAGGATCAGGGAATCCTATCCGGGATGTCAAACATTATTGGGAGCATTAAAGACGTATCTGCCGGATGCGGAAATAGAATTTGCCCAGGGCTGCAACTTTGCGGGAACCAATCTTTCGGGTATGGAATATGCCCTGAATGTGGCGGCACAGGCGGATGCCGTGATTCTGACATTAGGAGGAAAATATGGGTGGGGAACCACCAGCACCGTAGGCGAAGGAATCGACAACAGTGATATTGGACTTCCGGGAAGACAGGAGGAATTTGCCCGGGCGGTGTATGAACTTCATAAAAAAACAGTAGTTATTCATTTTGACGGCAGACCCCTTGCCAGCGAATTTGTTGCCAGCCATTTTGACGGAATTCTGGAAGCGTGGCAGTTGGGGCAGTTTGGCGGCGATGCGCTTGTGAGCGTTTTATTTGGAGATTACAACCCGGGCGGGCATTTGACAGTGACAGCGGCAAGAAATGCAGGGCAGCTTCCGGTATATTATTCTTTTCCCAGGGGAAGCGGTTACATAAGCGCCGGACATCCGGGCATGATTGAAAACCCTAACGGTTACGTGAACGCTACGGCATTTCCGCTATATTGCTTTGGGCATGGACTGTCTTATACTACTTTTTCCTATCAGGAATTTGCGGTGGAAAAAACAACGGTTGAGCCGGAAGAGAATGTAAGGTGCAGGGTAAAGGTCACAAATACAGGCGCATATGACGGCGATGAGGTAGTACAACTGTATTTTTCAAAGAAGGTTGCCAGTATGGTTCGTCCTGAAAGGGAATTGGCGGCATTCAAAAGAGTGCATCTGAAAAAAGGTGAGACAAAAGAAGTCGTGTTTGAAATGAAAGCCAGCCAGTTTGCCTTTTTGGATATGGAAATGAAGTGGAAGATCGAAAAAGGCAGATATGAATTGATGGTGGGCAGCTCCTGCGAGGATATCCGGGGCAAGGATCACTTTGAAATTGCTTCCGATGCCTGGATCGATGGAAGGACCAGGGGATTCTACGGAAAAGCCTTGGTGCAGTAAATGTATAAAATATAAGCCTCTTGTCAGGAATGGCAGGAGGCTTTATAAATTGAGGACGAAAAGTTCTTATATTTCACAATAGATATTGTATTCTGTTCGGAAAGTGAGTACAATATAAGTACTTTGTTAGCGTACAACTGAGAACAGAATCGAGGATTGAAATTTGAAATGAACTATCGTAATCACATGGAAATATTTATTGTGGGAGGCGGTGAGATCGGAAAAGCGCTTGCCATACATCTGGCACGGGACGGTTACAGGATTACGGTGATCGACCGTGAGGAAAGCGTTGTGGACAGTATGAGCAATACGGCGGATGTGATCAGTTTCCAGGGAAACGGCGCGTCCTATGCTACCCTGAAAGATGTTGGGGCTCACGAGGCGGACATTTTCATTGCAGTGACGGATTCGGATGAGCTGAATATCTTGAGCTGCATGACGGCTCACATGATGGGAGCGAAGCATACCATTGCCCGTATCAGGGATGTGGATTATGCCAGACAGAATCGCTTTTATAAGGATAAGCTGGGGCTGTCCATGATCATCAACCCGGAGATGGCGACGGCAATGGAGATCTACCGTCTGCTGAGATTTCCTCTTGCCACCAGAGTGGAAGTATTTGCAGGAGGCAGGGCTGAACTGGTGGAGATGTTGTTGGGAGAGAACTCGCCTCTGGACGGCAAAACCTTGATTGAGATCAATCAGCATATGGGAATCAACCTTTTGATCTGTGCTGTGGCAAGGGGCGGAGACGTTTTTGTGCCTAAGGGTGATACCACTCTGCAGCGGGGAGACGTCTTGTATATGACGGGAGCCGCAGAGGAATTTCGGAAATCCTTTAAAAAGCTGAAACTTCCCGTAAAGCCGCTGCAGTCTGTTCTGATTGCAGGCGGAAGCCGCATTTCCTATTATTTGGCGGAGGTTTTGCATAAACAGGGAGCTAAGGTTACGGTGGTGGAGAAAAATCAGGGAGTTGCAGAAGGAATCTCGGCGGCAATTTCGGGGGCATCGGTCATGTGCGATGACACACTGACTTATTTTGATTCGATGTCAAAGACAGATATTGCAAATACGGATGCTTTTATTGCAATGACGGATAACGATGAATACAATCTGGTTGCCGCCATGTATGCGGAATCTCAGGGGATCAGTAAGGTGGTGTCCCGCATCAACGCCAAGTCCAGATTGAAGGTTTTGCCAGCGGAGAGCAAAATCTGTACGATTTCCAGAGAGGATGTTGCCGCAGACCGTATTCTGGGCTATACCAGGTCTCTTTTAAATGCGGAAGACAATGACGCGGTGGAATCTCTTTACCGGCTGATGGATGGAAAAATTGAGTTCATTGAATTTAAGATAGATGAAAAAGACAAGAAGCTGAACATTCCCTTAAAGGACCTGAAGCTGAAAAGAAATATACTCCTGGGATGTATTATCCGGGACGGGAGGACCATTATACCCAGAGGTGACGATATGCTTATGCCGGGAGATACGGCGCTTGTTGCGACCATTAAGTGGCAGATCGCACGGCTTGAAGATATTTTTGCTGAGTAACGGGAAGGCGTAAGGATACCATGAATAAGAGAATTATTATCAGGCTTATTGGAAAAATCATACTCACGGAAGTGATACTGATGATTCCCTCGCTGCTACTTGCACTTGCCTATGGAGAGGGGGATGCAGCGGGGTTTTTACTGACCATGATTCCGGCAGGGCTTATAGGAGTGGCATTGACCCTTGTGAGGAAATCCGAGGAAAGGATGAGTAGCAGAGACGGGTATTTTATCGTTGCTGCCGCCTGGATCATTATTTCCCTGATTGGAGCAATGCCCCTTTATATCAGCGGTGAATTTGACAGTTATTGGAACGCCCTGTTTGAGATCGTTTCAGGTTTTACCACCACAGGCGCGTCCATTCTGGCAAAACCGGAAAATTTGGGGCACGGTATTTTGTTCTGGCGAAGCTTTACCCACTGGATCGGCGGTATGGGGGTTCTGGTGTTTGTGATGATGGTAATGCCTATGGAAAACGATAATTCCATGCATCTTGTAAGGGCGGAGGTGCCGGGGCCTACGGCAGGCAAGCTGGTACCCAGAATGCGTACCACATCCATGATTCTGTATGGGATCTATGCAACAATGACGCTGATCCTGGTCGTTATTCTGCATATTTTTGGGATGGGAACCTTTGACAGTTTCTGTATTGCATTTGGTACGGCAGGCACCGGGGGGTTTGCTACCTCCAGTGCAGGAATAGCGGGTTATAACAGCCTTGCCATTGAAATCACCCTCAGCATCTTTATGTTGTTATTTGGCGTGAATTTCAGTGTATATCATTTGATTCTTCTTAGAAAGTTTAAGGAAGCCTTTTCCATGGAAGAAGTGAAAGCATACCTGGTGATCGTGGCGGCTTCCACGCTTGCCATTGCCTGCAATATCATTCATTTTGCAGGGGGATTTTTCAATGGGCTGCGGCAGGCGTTCTTTCAGGTGTCCAGCATCATTACCACAACAGGTTTTGCTACGGTGGATTTTGATCTTTGGCCGGAATTTTCCAAGCACTTGCTGTTACTTTTGATGATTGTGGGAGCCTGTGCCGGTTCTACCGGAGGAGGCATGAAGGTATCCAGAGTTTTGATTCTGCTGAAATCCTCCATTGCGGAGGTGGTGCAGATCATCAACCCCAAGGGAATAGTGACGGTACGGCTGAACGGAAAACCGGTGGATAAGAAGACACTCAGCTCCACCAGAATTTATGCGGCATCCTACATGATCTTACTGTGTGTGTTTACCCTGATCGTATCTCTGGATGGGCTGGATTTTACCACCAATTTTACAGCGGTATTATCCTGCTTTAATAACATAGGACCGGGGCTGAATATGGTGGGTCCCATGGTGAATTTCAGTGTTTATTCCGATTGGGCGCAGGTGATCCTTTCCGTTGCCATGTTGACAGGGAGATTGGAGATTTTCCCCATGCTGCTTTTATTTGCAAGATCGGCTCATGACAGATAAACAGAAAAAGGGAGGAAACAGAATGAGAGAACCCTTGAGCAGACTGAAAAAGGTAAAAAAGTATATTATGGTTCTGTGTGATGGGCTGGAATTGATTGCCGCAGGGCTGATGTTGATCGGCATTTTGTTTTCCATGTTCAGCCTGCTCAGAAACACAGAGCTTTTCGGGCAGCTGTTGACGGATACGTCAGCCTTTAAGCAGTATCTGGATCAGATTTTTATGCTGGTGATCGGCATTGAATTTCTGGTAATGCTCTGTAAGCCCAGTTCAGAGAATGTGATAGAGGTTTTGATTTTCCTTGTGGCGAGACATATGATCGTGGGGGACACCACCCCTTATCAGGATTTTGCGTCTGTGTTCAGCGTAGCGCTTTTGTGTGTGGTGCGGAGGTATCTGAGAATCAACAGGGAGAATCGGGAAGAGAGAAAGCATGGGGGTATGGAACAGGAGCCTATAGAAGAAGGCGAGGAATAAAGGGCTTGAAAATAAGAGGAGGGTGTTGTAAAAAGATCTTTTTACAACACCCTCCGGTATTTTGAAAATGACGCTTATCAGTAAACCATCGCTTTTTCTTCACCATTCATAACCCTAAGCGCTCCCTGAGCAAGTGCAAGAAGCTCATCTTCCCCGGGATACACGGTAATGGGAGCGATAAAACCAGCTCTTTCTTCCAGGCCTTTTACCACTACCTTGTCATAGGCAATGCCGCCTGTGACGATGATCTGGTCTACCTTTCCCTTCAGGACGCATGCCATGGAGCCAATATCTTTTGCAACCTGCATAATGAAAGCTTCGCGGATCTCGGCAGCTTCCTGGTTGCCCTCCTGCACCATCTTTTCCACATCGCGCATATCGTTTGTGCCTACATAGGCGTTAAATCCGCCGTTTCCAACCACTTTCTTGTAAACTTCTTTTTCCGTATATTTGCCGGAAAAGCACATTTTGATCAGTGCGCCTGTGGGAACTGCGCCTGCTCTTTCAGGAGAAAAAGCGCCGTCGCCGTCTAAGGCATTGAAAACATCCACAACGCGTCCCTTTTCGTGAGCGCCTACGGAAACGCCGCCGCCCATATGTACAACGATCAGATTGTAGGAATCATAAGCCTTTCCCTGCTCTTTGGCAAAACGTTTTGCAACTGCTTTCTGATTTAAGGCATGGAATACGCTGGTACGGGGAAGCTCGGGAACCCCAGAGTAGCGGGAAATAGGCATAAGCTCATCCACAACCACGGGATCAACGATATAGGAAGGAACGCCGATGGAATCGCCGATCTCTCTTGCCAGAATACCGCCTAAGTTGGAAGCGTGCTGTCCCTGCTTTCCGATTTTCAGATCCTCCAAAAGGTCATCGCTTACAGCATAGGTACCGCCGGGAATGGGCTTTAACATACCGCCGCGTCCTACGATCACCTGTAAGGATTTGATATCAAAATCTTTTTTGGCAAGAAGGTCTAAAATGATCTGCTTGCGGAAATCCTTCTGGTCTACAATAGAAGGGTAGCTTGCGATCTCCTCTGTAGAGTGACGAAGGGTTTCTTCAAATAGAAGGGTTTCATCTTCAAACACACCAATTTTGGTGGAGGTGGAACCGGGGTTGATAATTAAACTTTTGATAGCCATTTGATTTCCTCCATAATTTAGATTATTAGATTAATTGCTGATTGATCGTTTCATTGCCTCTGCAACAACAGCCCCTAAGGCAATGGAATTTACCTTGGTTTCAAAGTCGTCGGAACGAGAAGTAAGGATAACGGGCGCCTTGGTTCCGGTGAGGATATTGCCGTTTACTACCTTGGCGGTATGTACCAGACATTTGTATACGAGATTTCCAGCATGAATATCCGGGAAAAGAAGGATGTCTGCATCTCCCTGGATGGCTCTGTCTGTAGCGCCTTTGTGCTTGGCGGCTTCGGGATCAATGGCAAGGTCTAAGGATAAAGGTCCGTCAACGATACATCCGGGGATTTTTCCCTCCTTGTTCATCTGTGTTAATTCTCCTGCTTCCACAGTTGCAGGCATTTTAGGATTGACTACTTCCACTGCAGCAAGAGGAGCCACCTTGGGATTTTCAATACCGCAGGCACTGGTGATCTCAAGGGTATTGTGAATGATATTTACTTTGTCTTCCAGTGTAGGGTAAGGAATAAACGCTACGTCCGTTAAGAAAAGAAGGTGGTCGATGCCCTCGATCTCAAACACGCATACATGGGATAAAGGCTTACCGGTGCGGAGCCCTACTTCCTTGTCAAGGACGCTCTTTAAAAAGCCCTTGGTGTCGATCAGTCCTTTCATGTACATGTCGGCCTTGCCCTCATGGACAAGCTTTACTGCGGTGAGAGCCGCTTCGGTGGTGTCCTCCACGTTGATGATCTCAAAATCGGACAGATCCATGTTCAGAGAAGCGGCGATCTCCCTGATCTTTCCCTCGTCGCCAACCAGAATGGCGTCGGCAATGTTTCGCTCTTTAGCGGCTTTTACAGCCTCCAGTACGGCAGAATCCTGCGCTACGGCAACGGATACCTTTTTCATGCCGCATTCGTTTACCTTGGCAATTAAATCGGCAAATGTTTTACTCATGTTTTTCACCTCGTATAAATTGTTTTTCTTTATGAATTTGTGAATTCTCACATCGTTAAAATAGTAACACTGTTTGGCGTAAAAATCAATAATGAGAGGGCGAAAATGATTTGTAATGAGGACACCGCAGAGTGTAGCTAATGAGGAAGTAATCTCATTAAAATCTCATTAAAAATAAAGATTTTGTGGTTTATATTGCAACGAGATGATACAATCATATATGAAACTCTATAAAGTTCTTCATATTTGGACGTAGAGATGCTTATTTGATGAATATAAATAATTTAAATGGAAAGGTGAAATTATGAGCGAATTAATGCGACTTGATGAGGAATATAGAAGTTGGATACAGGAACTTGGAAATAGATATAGAACAAGTTAAAGATATTAATATTGTTCCCCAACTTGGGGAACGATTACAGGAAAATAATGGAAATAAAATAATTCCTCAAGTTGAGGAACAATTTGAAATGGCATCCAATAAAGTTTTTATGATTCCATGGGGACATATTAAGCTGCTGATAGACAAATGTCATGATAATCCAGGAAAATTTAATTTTTATATTGACAGGATCATTGAAAATAATTGGTCAAGAGCCGTTTTACTTAATTTTTTGGATACAGATTTATATGAGCGCCAAGGACAGGCAATCACTAATTTTAAATATACATTGCCGAAAGAGTCCGGTGATTTAGCACAGGAAATAACGAAAGATCCTTATAATTTTGATTTTGTAGCAATTCGCCAAGGATATAATGAGAAAGAGCTTAAAGATGCACTGATGGACAATGTACAGAATTTTTTGATGGAACTTGGAACAGGATTTGCATTTGTAGGAAGAGAATATCGATTACAGGTAGGAAACACAGAACAATTTGTAGATATGTTGTTTTACAATATAAAACGTCATTGCTATGTGGTTGTGGAAGTAAAGACTGTAGAGTTTGAGGCGGGCTTTATTTCACAGACAGCAACATATGTGTCAGCAGTAAATCATACTCTTAAAGGAAATGATGATACTCAAACAATAGGTCTTCTTATATGTAAAACGAAAGACAATATATTAGCGAAATACGCGGTTGAAACATCAACAGAACCAATAGGAATATCTGAGTATGAATTAAACGCGTTAATGCCTAAAGACTTTAAAGGCACATTACCTACAATAGAAGAACTGGAGCAAGGCTTGAGCGGGAACGCTGCAAATTAAAGGGCAATGGTGCTAATAGTGGTATTGCTTCCGCTTAACCACCAGAAACGTTATTGATACGATCAGCGCCAGCGCCTCGGCGGCGGTGATCGCCCACCAAATGCCGTCCAAGCCCAGCAAAAGCGGCAGGGTAAGTACAGCAAAGGTCTGGAATATCAGCGTGCGCAGGAAAGAAATCGCTGCGGACACACCGCCGTTGTTGAGTGCCGTAAAAAAGGCGGAGGCAAAAATATTAATACCCAGCAGGGTAAAGGAAACGGCATAAATGGAGAGAGCCTGTCTGGTCATTTCCAGCAGCCCGGCGTCATAGCCTACGAAAAAGCGTGCAAGGGGAGCAGCCAAAGCCCAGGCAAGAATGAGCATGAAAACACCGCTTCCCAGCATGAGGATAAGGCTTTTTTTCAGCATACTTTTTAATTCATTATAATGTCCTGCGCCGTAATGGTAGCTGATGACAGGACCCGTTCCGATGGTGTAGCCCAGAAAAATGGCGGCAAAGATCATTTGGGTGTACATCACCACGCCGTAGGCGGCAATTCCGTTTTCTCCCGCGTATTTGATCAGTTGAAGGTTGTAAAGCATTCCCACAACGGAAGAAGAGATATTGGTCATCAGCTCAGAGGAACCGTTTAAACACGCCTTAAGTAAGACCGATGGTTCCAGACGGGTCTTGGTAAGCCTCAGCAGGCTGGTATTGGGGCGCACAAAATAAAGGAGGGGCAGTACGCCGCCGATACACTGTCCGATCACGGAGGCAAATGCCGCTCCGGCAACGCCCCAGTGAAATACTGCAATAAACAGTGCGTCCAGGATAATATTGGTCAGCCCTGCGGCTACTGTTGCCATAAAACCAAGCTGGGGTTTTTCGGCTGTAACGAAAAAGCTTTGGAATAAATATTGCAGCATGAACGCCGTATTAAAAGCATTCATGATTTGACCGTACAAGACGCAATCTTCTATCATGGCATCGGTAGCGCCCAGCTTGTAAGCAATGGGACGCATAAAAACCATACCGGTCAGGGTCAAAAGCACTCCCAGAATAAGAGTGAGGTAAACCAGCATGGTGAAATAGCGGTTTGCACTTTCCGTTTTCCCTTCTCCCAGGGTTTTTCCCACAAGAGCGCTGCCACCGGTGCCGATCATAAATCCAAAGCAGCCAAGGATCATAAGAAAAGGCATGATCAGATTCACGGCGGCAAAGGCTGTTTTTCCCACATAATTGGACACAAAATAACCGTCTACGATTCCGTACAGGGAGGTAAACAGCATCATGGCAATTGTGGGCAGGCAAAAACGAAATAGTTTTTTATAAGTGAAATGTTCAGATAATTGTATTTTCATCATATCTCCATTCCGAAGCGTCTTACGCTATGGAGTAATCTTTGAACGCTTCTTTTTGCTTCTAAGGGTTTTATCCATGTGTGTTTTCAACAGATCGGTGTACTGATGAAAGAGTGATAAAAAGAGTTCCTGATTTTCCTCTGACAGATCTGCAAAAGCGCTGCGTTCTATGGAAATGATCTGATCCACTGTCTCTTCGCAACGCAGAATGCCTTTGGAAGTGAGGATAATGCGCTTGCTGCGATGATCCTTTCCGGGAGCCAGAGTAAGATATCCTTCCGCTTCCATTTTTTTCAAGGCGGAATTGATGGTTTGCTTCGGCAGGTACAGACTGGCGCATATATCCCTTTGGGAAGGGGGCGAAGACTCTGTTCTGAGGGTGTATAAAATCCAGAACTGGCACACAGACAGTCCCAGATTTCTTGCCAGATCACGGTAAATATTATCATTTTCTTTCAGGATATTGTTGTATTCCCACAGGCAGTCGCCTGCTTTTTCTCTTATCATAGTACGGATGCCTCCATGTCATATTAAAATTAATACATAAAACAAAGTCCGATTACGGACTTATAAAGCATAGTCTGAATTCGGACTTTTGTCAAGCTCTTATTGATATTTTTATGCAAATAGAATTGACATGAGATAACGAGAAGAGTAATATATATAAATAAGCAATATATTGCATATATGAAAGGGGACAAAAATGACAGCGCAGGAAACAATCTTGAAAATAGAAAAAAGACACGCGCTGTTCGGATTATTTTTTGCATTTCACAACAGACTTCAGGCAGCAGGTGACAGTTTTTATAAGGAAATTACTTGCAAGCAGTTTTTCCTTCTTGCTTGTATGAATCTGTATCCGGACGAGGCGCCAACGGCAAACGACCTGGCAGGCACTATGGGCTGTTCCAGACAAAATGTGAAAGAAATTCTGAGCAGTCTTGAACGAAAAGGATTTGTCCGGTTTTCAACAGACGAGCAGGACAGGAGAAAGCAGCGGATTTACCTGACAGAGAAGATGCTGCAAATAGCTGGTAAATACCGTGAAAAAGAGGCTCTTTTTATGGAACGGCTGTATGAGGGTGTAGAAGAGGAGGAAATCGAACAGACCTATAGAGTTCTTTCCCATATAGAAACTAATTTAAAGAGAATACAAGGAGGATTGGGTTGAAAGCAGTAGTAATTTATCATTCACAGACAGGATTTACAAAACGCTATGCAGAATGGATTTCGGAGGCTTTGGGAGGCAAATGCATAGCGATCGAAGAGGCAAAAAAACGTGACTTTGACGCTTATGATACTATTATTTTTGGAGGATGGGCGTGCGCCGGAGGAATCAGCAAGCTGAAATGGTTTAAATCAAATATGGACAAATGGGAGGGCAAAAAGCTGATCGTCTACTGCGTAGGCGGAAGCCCTCTGGAAAATCCCGAGATTCCCAAGGCGCTTAGAAATAACTTCAACGACCAGGAGTGGCGCAAAGTAAGGGCGTTCTACTGTCCGGGCGGTTTTTGCTATGAAAGGATGTCTGCGGGATCAAAAATGATGATGAAAGTATTTTTACAGACCCTGAAGGCGAAGAAGAATAAAACGGAGGAGGAAAAGGTCATGATTGAAATGATCTCCCACTCCTATGATATTTCAGACAAAAAATATGTAGACCCTATTGTGGCGTATGCCCAAGGGGAATAACAAAGCAGGTGGTATGGACGGCGGTCAGGAGAAAAAGAAATGAATGAAATCATAAAAGCGTTACATCAAAGAAAATCGGTACGCGTATTTACGGAAAAAGAAATATCGGCGGAGGAAAGAGAGGCTATTTTAAACGCCGCATTGCAGGCTCCCTCTGCAGGCTGTCAGCTCCTTTATACCATCATTGACGTTGCTGATCAGGAGAAAAAGGAAAAGCTGGCGGAGCTTTGCGATCATCAGCCCTTTATTGCAAAGGCAAAAATGGCGCTGGTATTCTGCGCAGACTGTCAGAAATGGCTTACCTTTTATGAGGAAGCCGGGCTTACGCCCAGAAAACCCGGCGCGGGGGATCTGCTTTTGGCGGTGGAAGATGCGGTAATTGCCGCCCAAAATGCCGTCACGGCGGCGGAAAGCTTGGGAATCGGTTCCTGTTATATCGGCGATGTGATGGAAAATGCAGAAGAAATGAAAAAGCTTCTGAACCTTCCCGAGTATGTTTATCCCGCCTGTATGCTGGTGTTCGGTTTTCCCACCCGGCAGCAGCAGGAACGAAAGAAGCCGGAGCGGTTTGCCCTTTCCCATATGGTCTGCGAAAACGGCTATGAAAGCAAAGGCAGCGAGGAGATACGCGCCATGTTTCAGGGAAAAACAGGCGCTCAAAGCTATGAGGAATGGATGGAAGCATTCTGGAAAAGAAAATACGAATCCGATTTTTCCAATGAGATGAACCGATCCATGGAAGTATATTTAAGGGGCTTTATCGGCTCTGAACAGTCTGGCGGATCTTGAGTTCCACATCGCAGACAACAGGAGAAGAGGTCTGCTGTGTATCGGTTATGGCGCTGATCAATAATTGTACGGCAGACTGCGCTTTTTCGTGGAGATCCTGGGCAATGGTAGTAAGCTCCGGCGTTGCAATGGTGCACAGATCCAAATCGTCAAACCCGATGACCGACAGATCGTTTGGAACAATAAATCCGTTGAGAGAGCAGCCTTTCATAATACCGAGTGCCAGATGATCGGAAGTGGCGAAAACGGCTGTGACATCATATTTGCGATTGGAAAGATCGCGCCCGATCACAAGACCGTCTTCGTACCGGGTAAAGGTGTCGATCAGGCAGGAGTCTTCCGCGGGAATTCCAAATTCGCTTAAAGCATCCAGATACCCTTGGAGTCTGGCGGAAATGACGTCGCTTTTTTCACGGAGATAGCTGGCAAAAGCGATCTTGCGATGACCGTTTTGCAGTAAATGTTTGGTGGCGATATAACCGCCTTTATAATCATCAATCTTTACGGACAGAAAATCGCTGTCCGCTTTAAAATAATTGTCAAGAAAAACCATGGGACAAATATGCTGTCGGAGCAAAAGCTCCAGGTCTTCTTCCGACTGGGGAGTGAGAAAGACAGCGCCGTCCGCATTCCAGTTGCGCAGTAAAGTTATGACGTCGTTGATGTTGTCAACTGTCTGGACGATGGTATAGTAACCTGCGGCGCGCACTATGGTTTCAATCTCGCCGAATAATCTGCTGATGTATGGATCGATAAACACATTGTAATCCAGCACAAATGCGTTCACAAGAATCGCTATGATTTTGGATTGATGTTTTACCAGAGAGCGTGCATTCAGATTTGGGGCGTAATGATTTTTTTCTATAATATTCTGTATCAGTTCAATTTTCTGACTTGAAACTTTATCAAATTTTCCATTGATAACATTTGAGACTGTCATTTTGCTCACGCCGGCTTCGGCGGCAATTTGTTGTAATGTAATCATAATCCACCTAGTTTAACGATAAATCAAAACGTGTTTTTAATTTGCTTTTTGAATCATAACATAAAAGGCAAATTTTGTCAATTATTACTAATGTACAGGGATAAATTTTAGAAATATTGACCGAAATTAAACGAATTGTATTGACAAAACCTAGCGTATTAAGCTATGCTATAATTAGTTTATCGGTAAACTAAGTAAATGTCCAGTTTTTGGAAGGATACCTTTTAGAAGGGTACCTACAGGTTAACAGGAAAGCAGGGAGGTAAATGTAATTATGAGAGCAAAAAGAATAATGGCTTTGGGGCTTACAGCGGTGATGTTAATGGGGATCGTCACTGCATGTGGATCGGATAAGGGTACAGGAAAATCGACGGAGAATGCCCCGCAGGCGGAGGCAGGCGCGGAAGGAGATTCCCCGCAGACGGAAACCGGTGAAGCAGATCCATGGGTATTGGCGGCAACAGATCCGTATGCGCCTTATCCGGATACGGTCAACTATACCATCGGCGTAACAGTGGACCCCAGCAGAACATATCCGGAAGATTGGGAGAATGGATCGCCCGAGCACAGCGCCTATACGGAATTTTATAAAGCGAAGTTGAACGTACAGAATACGGACTATTTTGAGGCTGCCGATGGAGACGATTACCGAACCAAAGTATCCATGGCAATTTCCAGCGGCGATCTGCCCGATATTATGGCTGTTACACATGAAGAGCTTGTGGCTTTGGTTGAAAATGATCTGGTAGAAGATCTGACAGAGGCTTACAGCAATTGCGCCAGCAGTCTGATGAAAGAAATCTATGATTCTTATGACGGACGGGCGCTTGATATGGCGACTTTTGACGGCAAGCTTTACGCCATGCCCACTACTAATATTTCCGGCGGACCGGAATTCTTATGGTTGCGCAAGGACTGGATGGATCAGCTTGGCTTGAAGGAGCCTGAAACCCTGGAAGACGTAGAGGCGATCGTCACGGCTTTTGTGGAGCGGGACCCGGGAAATAACGGCGCCGGTAAAACGGTAGGGATTCCTCTCTGTACTACGGAGAGCAACTTCCTGTATGGCAATTATTCTTCCGCATATAAGATGAACAACGTATTTACCATGTTTGGAGCGTGTCCGGAGCAGTGGATCAGGACGGGGGACGGATCAGTGGGATATGGTTCGGTACAACCGGAAATGAAAGAAGGGCTTACCCTTTTGGCGGACTGGTATGCAAAGGGATTGATCGATAAAGAATTTTCTACCCGTAAGTATGCGGAAGTGACATCTCTGATCACTGATGGGAGATGCGGTTCGGTATTTGCCGGATGGTGGCTGCCTTATGACTTGGGCGGATGTTATGAATTAAATCCTGAGGCTGAATGGGTATCCTATCTGGTTCCGGCAGGTTCCGACGGCAAGGTTACCACGTGGACGGGAAATCCCAATCAGGAAGTCTATTTCGTAGTGCGGAAAGGCTTTGAACATCCGGAGCTCCTTGTTAAGATCAAATCCCTGACGTTGGATTACAATCAGGGAGATGCGGCATATACCGATGACAGTGCAGAAGCGGCGGCATATATGGAATGGGTAAATCACGGATACGGCATTGAGTTTATCGGTGGGTTTGACTGGTATGATGCGGTGGCAAGAAGTTACACCCATATCAAGGAAGCGATAGACGGAACGAGAGATCCACAGAATATGACGGCGTATGAAAACAGCCTGTATGAGTCCTGCAAGTCTTATCTTGCATCTGTAGAGGCGGGAGAACAGCCGGAGAAGCAGAATTGGATCGATTATAACTGTCGTATGGTAGCGGCGAAGCAGATGCTGGAAGCAGACGTTAATTCTGTTAATCCTGTATTTTTTGGGCAGACAGAGTCTATGGGTATGATGTGGGAGACCCTCAGAACATTGGAAAGGAAGACCGTCATGCAGATCGTGACGGGGGAGGTTCCTGTAAGCGAGTTTGATACATTTGTGGAGGAGTGGAAAGCGGCAGGGGGAGATACCATCACCGCGGAGGTAAGCGAGCAGGCAGGTAATTAATTCCGGAGCGCGGTAAACGGGAGCTGGGCGGATGCGTTGATCAGGGGGCGGCGTTACTCGGCTCCCGGTAAATGCCGCAGGGCTTTTGGCTTGACCACAGGAGGGTCAGATGAGAAAGAAAAAACAAATATACTATCATTTAATGATGTTTCCGGGGCTTTTTCTACTGATTATTTTTACGTTTGTGCCGATGTTTGGGGTTGTGATGGCATTTCAGAATTATATTCCGGCAAAAGGCATTCTGGGATCAAAGTGGGTAGGGCTGCAGAATTTTAAAACAATTTTTACGCTGCGCGACAGCCGGCA
The DNA here is from genome assembly GCA_947172705.1 of uncultured Lachnospiraceae bacterium. Lineage (GTDB taxonomy): Bacteria > Bacillota > Clostridia > Lachnospirales > Lachnospiraceae > Suilimivivens. Next base: position 36,387 of record CAMWCA010000003.1, on the reverse strand, counting down.
GATTTTCAGTAATACCATTATTATTTCATTCTGGAAAATTTTCCTCAAAAGTGTGGTTCCCGTATCTTTTGCGTTATTAATCAATGAGGTTGAAAATAAATTTGTGAAAAGCAGCGTGCAGACCATTGTCTATCTTCCCCATTTTCTCTCATGGGTAGTGTTTGCATCCGTGGTGCAGATGATATTTTCTTTGGAAGGACCTGTTAATAAGGTGATCGGGTCGGTGGGGCTGGAGCCGATTATGTTTCTTGGGACAAATCAATGGTTTAGAAAGATCATCATATTTACGGAAAGCTGGAAAGAATTCGGATATGCGTCCATTGTGTATTTTGCAGCATTGACGGGAATAGATCCCGGGCTGTATGAGGCGGCTTCCATTGACGGGGCAACCCGATTTAAGAAGCTGATCCACATTACGCTACCGGGCATTCTTCCGATCATTTTAATCATGTTGACAATGGAACTTCCAAATATTCTGTCGGCAGGTTTTGACCAGATCTATAATTTGTATAATCCGCTGGTCTATGATACAGGGGATATTTTGGACACTTTTGTATATCGGATGGGTATGACGAAGCGGCAATACAGCATTGGTACGGCGGTGGGACTCATTAAATCTACGTTGGGAATGATCTTGATCTTAACGGCTAACAAGCTGGTAACAACATTCTCCGACAGAAGAATGTTTTAGAGACGAGGATGGGAAAGGCGGTCATGAAGAAAAGAATCAGATTTGCGGATATTATAATATATATGATAACAATTGCCCTTGCCCTTGCGTGCCTGTTGCCTCTGCTTAATATGGCAGCAATTTCGTTCAGCAACAGTGCGGCGGCTACGGCGGGAAGGGTAGGGATATTGCCGGTGGACTTTACCGTCAATTCCTATGCAAAACTGCTCAAGGAGGCGCAGTATTGGCGCTCTTTAATGATATCGTTTGCCAGAACGATCCTGGGAACGATCATCAACATTGTACTGGTAATCGTTATGGCATATCCATTGTCGAAGAGCACCAGAGAGTTTTATGCGCAAAAAATCTATATGCGGATCGTGCTGTTTGCGATGCTGTTCAATGGAGGAATGATTCCTACCTATCTTGTCGTGAACAAACTTGGGCTTTGCGATACGCTGTGGTCGCTGATCCTGCCTTCTGCAGTAGGTGTGGGAAACGTGATTCTGCTAATGAATTTCTTCCGTAGTGTGCCCAAGGAACTGGAAGAGGCGACGCAGATAGACGGAGCCAATCCTTTTCAGACATTATGGAATGTATTCATACCGATGTCCAAACCCTGCATTGCAACAATCATCCTGTTCTGCGCGGTGGGGCACTGGAACGATTATTTTACGGGAATACTTTATATATCCAAGATCAGAAATTATCCGCTGCAGACCTACATTCAGTCCGTAACAGCCTCTTTTGATATATCCCGTGTTACAGATCCGAAGAAGATTCAGGAATATCTGACAATTTCAGAGAAAACCTTAAATGCGGCTAAGATCGTTGTGTCAACATTGCCGCTGATGATTATGTATCCATTTGTAACGAAGTATTTTAAAGACGGAATTGTAGTAGGCGCGGTCAAGGAATAGTTATGGAGCTGCGTCAGGATAGAGGTGATTATGAGTAATTGGCTGGAAAGCGTATACAGTGATTCTACAAAATATTTTGTCAGCAATCCTTATCCGGAGCTGCATGAGAAAGTAACCATTTCCATTCGGATGAGAAAAAATGATGCAATACGAAGCGTGTATTTGCGCTATAGGGAGTTTGGTATAGAGCGGCGGCTGGAAATGCAGTGTGAGGAAAAGGGAAAATTACTGTATTACAGAGTAGAAGTGATAATGCGGGAAAGGACGTTTCGCTATCAGTTCTACTTGGTAACCGATCGGGAAATATATTATTACACACAGTATCGGATTACAGATTATATACCGGAGGAATCCCGCGATTTTATTATTCCGATAAACTTTAAGCCTGCAAAATGGGTAAGCAGCGCTGTGTTTTATCAAATATTCCCGGATCGATTTTATAACGGTGATCCGGAGATTTCTGTGCAGGACAATGAATATTTTTATCAGGGCTATCCCTCGATTGCCATCAAGGAGTGGGATACTCCGGCGGGGAAGTATACAGAGACAAGAAATATGGATTTTTACGGCGGAGATCTGGAAGGCATTATCCAAAAACTGGATTATCTACAGGAACTGGGCGTAAATGCTGTCTATTTAAATCCGATTTTTCTGTCTCCTTCCGTACATAAATACGACGCGCTTGATTATTTTACAATTGATCCTCATCTCGGGGGAGACCGCGCGCTGATCAAGCTTACCGGGGAGCTGCATAAAAGAGGCATGAAGCTTATGCTGGATATTTCCATTAACCATACCAGTTCCGATGGAATATGGTTTAATAAGAGCGGGCAGTTTTATGATGTTTCCGTGGGGGCGTATCATAATCCGGGAGCGGAGGAGAGAGAGTTTTACTTTTTGGACGATAAGAAGCAGTATGACGTCTGGTGCGACGTACAGACAATGCCGAAGTTAAATTATGGTTCGCAAAAGCTTCGGGATATGGTTTATCGAAGCGGCGCTTCCGTGTTAAAGAAATGGGTGAAAAGTCCGTATCATATCGACGGATGGAGGTTTGACGTAGCAGAGTGTATGGCACGCAATCAATATGTAGATGTGCATGGGGAGGTGTTGGCAGAGATTCGTGAAAATCTGAAAGCAGAGAAAGAAGATCTGTTCCTGCTGGCGGAAGATTGGGTGGACTGTTCCGATGATCTACAGGGGGATCGCTGGGATTCCACGATGAACTATTACGGGTGCGCGCGTCCGATACGCGAGTTCGTAGGGGAAAGAGATTTATTCCTGTCAAGGGATGCCGAACTTGGCAGAGAGCGGGAGAAAGTAACGGCGAAGCGGTTGGCATCCCGTATCAGGCAGTTTTACGGAAAACTTCCGAGTGTAATCCAACATCAGATGTTCAATTTGTTGGACAGCCATGATGTTCCGCGGCTTCACAATAACGAGAATATCTCTGTCAATGATTACGAAACGGCTGTTATTATGATGTTTACGCTGCCTGGAACCGTCAGTGTGTATTATGGAGACGAAGTGGCGCTTACGGGCGGAACAGAGCTGATTGAGGAGTGCAGAAACCCTATGGACTGGAATTGGCGTGAGAAAAAGGAAGCGGCGGAACGGTTTGACATGTATCAGCGCTTAATAGCCTTAAAGCGGCATTCCCCGGCACTGGAAAACGGAGGGTTCCAGATCATCAGCGAAAAAGGCTATGTTTTTTCTTATGCGCGCTTTACGGAGGAGGAACTTATCATCGTGATCAGCTCCACAGACGACAAGGTAAATGAGGTCATGCTTGCGCTCGAGGATTTTGGGTTCGATAATCAGGCTTTTACGCAGGATTACCTTGGGAAAGCGGTGGTCAGCCAGGTAACAGCGGAGGGCGTTAAGGTGGACGTGCCTGCCCATATGAGCCTGGTGCTTTGTGTCCATAAAAATTATCATTGACTTTCTTCACTGCATATGTTATAAGTGATTTAGTAAACCGTTGAAGAAGAGTGAGTACCTTGAGGATTTCCCACAGATCATTTATACGGGAGATCGCTTCTTATCACAGAGAGCTGCAAACTGGTGGAATGCAGCATAAGGAACTTGAGGGAATGGGCTTCGGAGGGCAAGTCGAAGGAGTAAGTAGACGAGACGGAGAGGATACTTCGTTACCAAATCAAGCATATGACAGTATGCGATGAGCGGATGCAGTATAATTGCATCAAGCCGGGTGGCACCGCAGGAGAGTTACTCTTGTCCCAGCAATGGATTGGGATAGGAGTTTTTTTATCCCTTTCGGCAACTTAATCACCATATAATTCAACAGTGCGAAGGGTTTTAAACGTGAAAGGAACCACGAAAACCGCTTCGGGAATGGAGGAAACATGAGCGAAGAAAAGAAGATCCCCTACAAAATTTATCTGGAAGAAAAAGAGATGCCGGACAGGTGGTATAATGTGCGCGCTGACATGAAGAATAAGCCGGCGCCCCTTTTGAACCCGGAAACCCTGCAGCCTTTGACCATTGACGAAATGAAGGGCATTTTCTGTGAGGAACTTTGCAGGCAGGAGCTGGATGACACAACCCCGTATTTTGAGATTCCGGATGAGATCAAAAAGTTTTATAAAATGTATCGTCCCTCACCCCTTGTACGTGCTTATTGCCTGGAGGAAAAGTTACAGACTCCGGCGAAGATCTACTATAAATTTGAGGGTAATAACACAAGCGGCAGCCATAAGTTGAATTCAGCCATTGCCCAGGCGTATTATGCGAAAGAGCAGGGGTTGAAAGGCGTGACCACGGAGACCGGAGCAGGTCAATGGGGAACGGCGCTTTCCATGGCATGCGCTTATCTTGGACTGGATTGTCAGGTATATATGGTAAAATGCTCTTATGAGCAGAAGCCTTTTAGAAGAGAGGTTATGAGAACTTACGGGGCAAATGTTACCCCTTCTCCTTCTAACACCACCGAGGTGGGAAGAAAAATTTTAGAGGAGTTCCCCGGAACCACAGGAAGCCTTGGCTGTGCCATTTCCGAGGCGGTGGAAGCGGCTGTTTCACAGGAAGGCTATCGCTATGTACTGGGATCTGTGCTGACCCAGGTTCTCCTTCATCAGTCCGTGATCGGTTTGGAAACCAAAACGGCAATGGATAAATACGGTATTAAACCGGATATTATCATTGGATGCGCCGGAGGCGGTTCCAATCTGGGCGGTTTGATCTCTCCGTTTATGGGACAAAAATTAAGAGGAGAAGCGGATTACAGATTTATTGCAGTGGAGCCTGCATCCTGCCCCAGCCTTACCAGAGGAAAATATGTGTATGACTTTTGCGATACCGGAAAGGTATGTCCTCTTGCCAAAATGTATACCCTGGGAAGCGGATTTATACCTGCGGCAAATCACGCGGGCGGTCTTCGCTATCACGGCATGAGTTCCGTATTGTCCCAGCTGTATGATGACGGTTATATGGAAGCTGTCAGCGTAGAGCAGACCGCAGTATTTAAAGCAGCGGAAGAATTTGCAAGAGTAGAGGGAATTTTGCCTGCACCTGAAAGCTCCCATGCAATTAAGGTGGCAATAGATGAGGCAATGAAGTGCAAGGAGACCGGAGAAGAAAAGACGATCCTCTTTGGACTTACGGGAACAGGTTACTTTGATATGGTGGCGTATGGACGTTATAACGATGGAGAGATGGGCGACTATATTCCTACCGATGAGGATCTGGCGAAAGGGTTTGCAGGGATTCCTAAATTCCCAGGCAATGAAATTTAATTGTTTACAAAATGATAATATTTGAATAGTTGAATAGTAACTGCAAATCTGCTACAATAAGATTTGCAGTTTTTTTTAACAATAAGCCGGTTCGCAAAGTGTGGCGGCGCTTGTTGTTGAAAGCGGTATGGAGGGTTTATCATGAACTTAGTCCAAAAAGTATTTGGAACACATAGTGAGAGGGAATTGAAACGTATTGAAGGCACTGTGCAGGCGATCGAGGATCTGCGTCCTACCATGCAGGCGTTGTCCGATACGGAGCTTGCAGGGAAAACCGAGGAATTTAAGAAGCGCCTTGCAGGGGGAGAAACTCTGGACGATCTGCTTCCCGAGGCGTTTGCGGTTGTAAGAGAGGCGGCAAGAAGGGTGCTGAATATGGAGCATTACAGAGTGCAGCTGATCGGCGGCATTATCCTTCATCAGGGGCGTATTGCAGAGATGAAGACCGGCGAGGGAAAAACTCTGGTGTCCACCCTTCCGGCATATTTAAATGCCCTGGAAGGAAAAGGCGTGCATGTGGTGACTGTCAACGATTACCTTGCCAAACGTGATGCCGAGTGGATGGGAGAGGTTCACAAATTTTTGGGGCTTACCGTAGGCGTAGTGCTCAACAGTATGAAGTCGGATGAAAGAAGAGAGGCTTACGCCTGTGATATTACCTATGTTACCAACAATGAACTGGGCTTTGATTATCTAAGAGACAATATGGTGATCTATAAGGCGCAGCTGGTATTGCGGGATCTCCACTATGCCATTATCGATGAGGTGGACTCTGTGCTCATTGACGAGGCAAGGACGCCTTTGATCATATCCGGACAGAGCGGAAAATCAACGAAGCTTTACGAGGTCTGTGATATTCTTGCCAAGCAGATGAAGCGTGGCGAGGACATGCAGGATCTGACCAAGATGGACGCCATTATGGGCGTGGAAAGAGAAGAAACGGGAGACTTCATTGTCAATGAAAAGGACAAGGTAGTCAATCTGACAGCGCAGGGTGTGGACAAGGTGGAGAAGTTCTTCCAGATCGATAACCTTGCAGACCCGGAGAATATAGAAATTCAGCATAATATTACCCTTGCTCTGCGGGCTAATAATCTGATGTTCAGGGATCAGGACTATGTGGTGAAGGATGACCAGGTTTTGATCGTAGATGAATTTACAGGTCGTATTATGCCGGGACGCCGTTATTCAGACGGTCTTCATCAGGCAATCGAAGCAAAAGAGCATGTGAAGGTGAAAAGAGAGAGCAAGACCCTTGCCAATATCACTTTCCAGAACTTTTTCAATAAGTTTACCAAGAAGGCAGGCATGACCGGTACGGCGTTGACGGAAGAGAGGGAGTTCCGTGACATTTACGGAATGGATGTAATTGAAATTCCCACTAACATGCCTGTGGCAAGAAAGGATCTGCAGGACGCGGTCTATAAGACAAGGAAAGAAAAGCTCCATGCCATCGTGGAGGCGGTGTGCGACGCTCATGCCAATGGGCAGCCGGTACTGGTAGGTACCATTACCATCGAAGCCTCCGAAGAACTGAGCAAGCTGCTGACCAAACGGGGAATTCCCCATAAGGTGCTGAACGCCAAATTCCATGAGATGGAAGCGGAGATCGTTGCCGATGCCGGTATTCACGGCGCCGTTACCATTGCCACCAATATGGCGGGGCGTGGTACGGATATCAAGCTGGACGATCAGGCAAGAGCGGCGGGAGGTCTTAGAATTATCGGTACGGAACGTCATGAATCCAGACGTATTGATAATCAGCTCCGCGGTCGTTCCGGACGGCAGGGTGATCCTGGCGTTTCCAAATTTTACATTTCACTGGAAGACGATCTGATGCGGTTGTTTGGTTCCGAGCGTCTGATCAATATGTTTAATGCCCTGGGGATTCCTGAAAATCAGGAGATCGAGCATAAGACCCTGAGCAATGCCATCGAATCGGCACAGAAGAAGATCGAAAATAACAACTATGGTATCAGAAAGAATCTCCTTGAGTACGATCAGGTGATGAACGAACAGAGAGAGATCATATATGAGGAAAGACGCCGTGTTCTGGACGGTGAGAGTATGCGGGATGCCATCTACAAAATGATTACGGATATTACGGAGAATTCCGTTGATATTGTAATTGGCGACGATACCGATTATGATGACTGGAATTTGGAGGAATTGAATACGTTGCTGCTCCCCACCATACCTTTAAAACCTGTGAACAGGGGGCGTATCAATACCCCTAAAAAGAATGCCCTGAAGCAGCAGTTGAAGGAAGAGGCAGTAAAGCTCTATGAGGCAAAGGAAGCGGAGTTTCCGGAGACAGAGGCGATCCGCGAACTGGAGCGGGTAATTTTGCTGAAGGTCATCGACAGAAAGTGGATGGATCACATTGACGATATGGATCAGCTTCGCCAGGGAGTAGGGCTTCAGGCATATGGACAAAGAGATCCCCTGGTGGAATATAAACTGAACGGATATGAAATGTTTGACGAGATGACACAGAATATCCGGGAGGAGACAGTGCGGGTGCTCTTCCATGTGAGAGTGGAGCAGAAGGTGGAAAGAGAACAGGTGGCAAAGGTCACAGGCACCAATAAGGATGATTCCGCAGCCAGGGTTCCCGTGAAGCGGGAAACCACCAAGGTTTATCCCAATGATCCCTGCCCTTGCGGCAGCGGAAAGAAGTATAAACAGTGCTGCGGCCGCAAATAGATAAATAATAAAATAGAAGAAATGAAAAATAGAAAGAGGTGAGCGTTAAATGGTAGAATTAGACCAGATGAAGTCTGAACTTCAGACTTACAAAAGCCCTTTAGCGGAAGTGAGGGATTCACTTTGACTTAGCAAATAAGTCAAAGAAGATCGAAGAATTGGAAAGAGAAATGGAGGCTCCCGGATTTTGGGATGATCCTGAGATCTCTAACCGGAAAATGAAGGAATTAAAGAATCTGAAGGATACTGTGGAAACCATAGAGGGTTTGGAATCCCAGTATGAGGATATTGAAACACTGATTGAGATGGGTTATGAGGAAGAGGACCCGGAGCTTGCGGCAGAGATCAGGACAGAGCTGGACGATTTTATTGCAACCTTTGAGGATATTCGTATCGGAACCCTGCTCTCAGAGGAGTACGACGGCGATAATGCTATCTTAAAGTTGAATGCCGGAGCAGGAGGAACGGAAAGCTGCGACTGGTGTTCCATGCTTTACCGGATGTATACCAGATGGGCGGAGCGAAAGGGCTTTTCCGTGGAAGTGCTGGACTATCTGGACGGCGACGAGGCGGGGATTAAGTCGGTTACCTTTCAGGTAAACGGAACCAATGCCTACGGGTATTTAAAATCTGAAAAAGGCGTGCATCGGCTGGTGCGTATTTCCCCTTTTAATGCCCAGGGAAAACGTCAGACATCTTTTGTATCTTTGGATGTAATGCCGGATATTGAAGAGGATGTGGATGTGGAGATCAATGAGGATGAACTGCGGATCGACACTTATCGAAGCAGCGGGGCAGGAGGGCAGCATATTAATAAGACCTCCTCGGCAATCCGTATCACCCATCTGCCTACCGGAATTGTAGTACAATGCCAGAATGAGCGTTCTCAGTTCCAGAATAAGGACAAGGCAATGCAGATGCTGAAAGCAAAACTGTATATGCTGAAAAAGGAGGCGAACGCCGAAAAACTTTCCGATATTCGCGGGGAGATCAAGGAGATCGGATGGGGAAACCAGATCCGTTCTTATGTAATGCAGCCTTATACCATGGTGAAAGATCACAGAACCAACGCGGAAACAGGCAATGTGGACTCTGTTATGGATGGAGCCATCGATCTTTTTATCAACGCATATTTAAAGTGGATTAATATAAAAGAGCCATCAAATTGATGGCTCTTTTTAAAAAATGGATTTTAAAGTTCTGAAATGGAGATTAGAATGAAGCATGGATCTAAGGTAGGAATTGTCTGCTGTTCCAACGGGCAAAAAGCAGAATACGGCGAAAGGATAAAGGAACTGGAAAAGACACTTAGGGAAATAGGGCTGTGCCCGGTTTTCAGTGATTACATTTTTGAAAAGGATAATGTTTTCAGCGGAACGGCACAGGAACGGGCAAAAGCGCTTATGGGTTTTTACAGGGATGAGCAGATTAAGGCAATTTTTGACATTTCCGGAGGGGATCTTGCAAACGGCATATTGCCTTATCTGGACTATTCGGTTATTGCAGACAGTGAAAAAGTCTTTTGGGGCTACAGTGACCTTACCACAGTAATCAATGCCATTTATGCAAAGACGGGGAAAGCGTCTGTTCTGTATCAGGTCAGGAATCTGATCTATGGGTACCGGGAACGCCAGAAAGCAGATTTTCAAAGCACTGTGATGGAGGGGAAAGAGGATCTGTTCCGCATTGGGCTTCGTTTCGTTTCCCAAGAGGAAATGCATGGTGTTGTTGTGGGCGGAAATATCAGGTGTTTTTTAAAGCTTGCGGGAACGGAATACATGCCGGATTTAAGAGGAAAGATCCTGCTGTTAGAGAGCTATCATGGGACGGTTGCCCAGATGGAGACTTGTCTCTGCCAGCTAGAGCAGTTAGGAGCCTTTGAGAAGGTTTCAGGTATTCTGCTGGGAACTTTTACACAAATGGAGGCGGAAAAATGTACGCCGGATATGGAGACGCTGGTGCGGAGGCTGGTACCAAAAGACCTGCCTGTTGCAGTTACCAGAGACATTGGTCATGGAACTGATGCGAAGGGGATCGTCATTGGACGGGAGCTGTAATAAAAGAGAAGCCGGCTTATTTGTAAGCCAGCTTCTTTTATAATCCTTGATTTTTCTTTTTTATTAAATCCAGATAAAAGTTTGCGTTGGTAACATTTTTATAGGGTCTGACCCACAAAAGCGCAATGCCGCAGGAAAAAAAGCTGAGGAGATACAACGGAACAAAGGACAAAGAGAGATAAAGCTTCCTTGCTTTATTGCCTTTCATAAGTTGAATACTCATTTTAAGCAGTTGAGGTGCTGTGTACTCCGGAAAATCCAGCATTAGATAAAACACAGGAAACAGAAGCAAAAAGCGGAAGTATAACCCAGCGGCAACCCCCAGTACAGATAAAACAATATATAGAAGATAAAGAGGAGCGCTTACGGGAAAATTCTCTATGGTAAGGGTGGCATAATCAATATCAGCCATAGAAAGGTTGACATAATATCCTACAATTTGAGAAGGAAGAGGGCAAAGAAGCCAGATTGCCGAACGAACCGCTTGAATATATAAAATTTTGGAGGAATCTCCTTTAAAAAAGCAAAAAAGGTCTTTTACATAGGGCGTTTGGCTACACGCAATTTTCAAATGCATGTAGGTAAGACCTGCTAAAAAGTAGCCGGCAAACAGACCGAATAAAAAATTTGCAATCGTGTAAGCGAATATACCTGGAAGGGTATTCGTGTCAATTATAAAGGAGATGGCGCGACCAAGAGGAAAAATGCAGAGCACATGAAGGAGAGTGGCTCCCACAACAGTTCCATATTTCCCCAGCAATTGTCCCTTTGCCAGTGATTTCAGACTATCAGAAGATAAATATTGGTTCATAAACTCCTCCTGGGACGCTATACAGCTACATCCAGATTGCGTCCGATCAGGGAAACAGCATCCTGTGCCTTGCGGTTGCGTGTATAGGGATGATTTTCATTGGGATATTTGATCTTGGTGGCAGTGGTTCCTCCTGCAACATAGCTGGTTCCGCATTCAGGGCAGATCGCTGTTTTCAGAGAAACGTTGGCGGAGATCACCTTGCCGCCCTTCTTGGCTGCTTTGTTATAAGCATTGCTTACATGCTCCTGCTCATGCGCCCGGACTCTGGAAGCGGAAGCCTGAGGGGAGATATGCGCCGCCGATTTAAAAGAAACCATTTCATCTGATCCGTCCTGATATTTGCGGTTTTTACAGGTTTCACATTCCGCCGGTGAGGATTTACGTCCCGGTGATACTTTCGTGGATTCGCCGGGGTTTACAACAGGCTTCCCTGCTTTTTCAGCGCCTGACGCCTGAGCAGAATAACCTGCATAAGGATTCATATAGCTGTAATTACCTGAAATCATGCTGCTCATAAAATGCTCCTTTCTATTTTCCCAACAGATCTGCATACATTTTCATAACATCTTCGTAAGAGCTTCCTGCAAGCTCTTCCATATCCCATCCGAACTGTTCTTCTATTTGCTCATCCATCTGCCTGCCAAACTCGATCATCTGCTCGCCGCTGAGAGAAGAAAGAAATTTGATGGTAACACTGATCATTATGCCAAACACCACAAAAACCAGCGCCATGCCGGAAGCGGCGGTTATGATACCGGCTTTGGCGATGCCCAGCATCTTTTTCCCATATCCTTTGGAAAGAATGGCAAGGACGATGGCAATACTTCCACAGATAAAGGGGGGATAAATGCTAAAGATGGAGAAAATACTTAAAATTCCCAAAATCAGGGATATAATCGCAAAAGTCTGCCCGGGGTTGCGAATGGACTGACGCTGATAGTTCAGATTGTTATTTTGCTGCTGATAGGGATTGCTCTGATTAAAATCCATAAACTTTCACTTTCTATAAAAGGTCATAATTGATTTCCTCTGGTACCTTATATAGTAACACTTTTTGGGAAAGATTACAAATCTTTATTTCACCGCATATTCCGCGATCACCCAGTCATAATGCTGTAATTCCAGGTGCTTTCCGCAGTACTTACACTTTCCGCCGTTTAGCAGGGAAATACTTGCGCCGCAGTTTTTGCAAGTATAGACAATGGCATCGTTTGAAGCGGATGTAAACACCCCTTTATCTCTGATTAAATGAAGATTTAACTTTCTTCTTTCCGCCCGTATCTGTTGGTCGATATCCCGTTTCAGGGTCAGTGTGACCTGCACCTTCAGATGCTGCCAGTTTTCATCCGTGAAAAAATCTTTCAGAAGGTAACTGGTCAGGCGGCATTCCACCACATCGCGGCAGGTCGCCAAATAATCTGAGAGATCGCAGAGGGCAAAAGGTGCTGTCTCTTCTACGGTTTCAGCATAGTGAATGGACGCCAGCTTATTGGTCAGATTTCCTACAAAGCATTCTTCTGAAAAGAAAGGGTCTGACCTGCGCAGTTTATGTTTGGTGACAGTGGTGCGGGACGCACCGTTTTTCAGGTTGATCATTTCCATGACTGCCACAATGGCAATCAGACCGGCAATGAGAACGCTCCAGCCGAACAGAGGGTTGATGCCTCTTGCCCGCAGGACATTGACGATAAAAAGTCCCATGGTAAAAAAGAAAACAGGAAGGACAATGTAATTGATGGGATTCCGGTTTCTCATTTGGGTGGGCGTCTCCGGAAGATAAAAGCAGGATACCTTTTCCTGAAAATCCTCCAGGTGGAATTTCGTACCACAGTAATCGCATCCGTCTGTCAGGCTTTCAAGGGTTCCGGGATTGGCGCAGTTAGGGCAGATATATCCCCCTGCCGGCGATTTTGACTGCATCAGATAGTACCGCCCATCCCTGCTTTTGGGCTCTTCCACCCATAAGATCTGGCGGTTTCGGTACCATACCTTTTTGTAGGAAACATAATCCTTTACAGTGCAGAGCATATGCTTGCCGTCATGGGCATAGGAAAAAAGAGGCAGCTGGTGGTCTTCTCTGGGATAGCTGGTAGGATGCATATATTCATAGTGAATCCCGATCTTCCGGCTTTCCAGTCTCTTTTTATTCAGATAATGTTGATACCACAGGTTTTGTGTCACGGAGGAAAAGGGATTTTCTTTTGTCCCCTTTTCGTCATACCAATGGGTAATTTCCTTTTTGTATCGGTTTATGGCATCGGCAAATCCCTGATTCAGGCATTGACATTCCCAGGTCAGCTTCCGATCCTCCCCTAATTGTGAAAAACTGTCTTTTATTACATCTCCCAAGTTATCTTTCATGTGAGTTCCTCCCTCTTTATGTTACGGCATAAGACGGGAAAGTGTCAATTGAAATCCTGCTTGAAATGAGAGGGGATTATCCTCTATAATGTAGATGTTGTAAAAAAACGAAATGAAAGGTAATTGCGTATGGACATTATACTGAAGTTAAAGGAAGAACTAAAAGTGGAAAAATGGCAGGTGGAAGCCGCCGTTAAGCTGATCGATGAGGGAAACACCATTCCCTTTATCTCCCGTTACCGGAAAGAGGCGACAGGCTCCCTAAACGACGAGGAGCTTAGAAACCTGTATGAAAGATTGAATTACCTTCGCAATCTGGAAGAAAAAAAGGAACAGGTGATGGGCAGCATAGAAGAGCAGGGAAAGCTTACCGAGGAGTTAAAAAATAAGATCCTTGCCGCGGAAACCCTGGTGGTGGTGGAGGATCTTTACCGCCCTTACAGACCCAAGAGAAAGACCCGGGCGAGCGTGGCAAAGGAAAAAGGGCTGGATGGGCTTGCCCAGTATATTTTGCAGCAGGAAGCACAGCAGCCTCTGGAAGAGGAAGCGGCTAAGTATGTGAATGAGGAAAAGGAAGTTAAGGACACCGGAGAGGCATTGCAGGGAGCAAAGGATATTATCGCCGAGATGATCTCCGACGAGGCGGATTATCGCATTTATATCCGCAATATCACCATGGAAGAGGGAATTCTTACCAGTGCGGCGAAGGACGAAAAGGCGGAGAGCGTCTATGAGATGTACTATGCTTATGAGGAGCCTCTTAAGAAAGCCGCAGGGCATCGGGTACTGGCGTTGAACAGAGGGGAAAATGAAAAGTTTCTCACGGTGAAGGTGACGGCTCCTGTGGAAAGAATCCTCCAGTATCTAGGGAAAAAGGTTATTACCAAAGAAAATGAATATACCACTCCGGTACTTTTGGAAGTGATACAGGATGCCTATGACAGGCTGATCGCCCCGGCAATCGAGAGGGAAATCAGAAACGAGCTTACGGAAAAAGCGGAAGACGGCGCAATTTCCGTGTTTGGAAAGAATCTGGAACAGCTGCTGATGCAGCCTCCCATTGCAGGCAAAGTCGTATTGGGGTGGGACCCTGCTTTCCGTACCGGTTGTAAGCTTGCGGTGGTAGACGCTACAGGAAAGGTGCTGGATACCAAGGTGATCTATCCCACTGCGCCTCAGAATAAAGTGGAAGAGGCAAAGAAGGAATTAAAGCGGCTGATTAAAAAGTACGGCGTTTCCCTGATCAGCGTAGGGAACGGTACGGCTTCCAGAGAATCGGAGCAGGTGATCGTGGATCTGATCAAAGAGCTTGACGTGCCGGTGCAGTATGTGATCGTAAACGAGGCGGGGGCTTCCGTTTATTCCGCAAGCAAGCTTGCCACAGAAGAGTTCCCCAATTTTGATGTGGGACAAAGAAGTGCGGCTTCCATTGCAAGAAGGCTGCAGGACCCTTTGGCTGAGCTGGTGAAGATCGATCCCAAATCCATCGGCGTGGGACAGTACCAGCATGATATGAACCAGAAAAAGCTGGGAGAAGCCCTTGGGGGCGTGGTGGAGGACTGCGTAAATAAGGTAGGAGTGGATCTGAATACCGCTTCCGCTTCCCTTTTGGAATACATATCCGGTATTTCCAAGGTGATCGCCAAAAATATTGTGGTTTACAGAGAGGAGAACGGGCGGTTTTCCAGCAGGGCGCAGCTTTTGAAGGTACCCAAATTAGGTCCCAAGGCGTATGAGCAGTGCGCGGGCTTTTTGCGCATCCCTGACGGGGACAATCCCCTGGACGCAACCAGTGTACATCCGGAGTCCTATGAGGCGGCGGTTAAGCTGCTGGAAAAAATGGGGCTGACCATGGAGGACGTGCGCCTTGCCCAGAAGCAGGCGGCAAAGAGCGGCGGAACCCTGAAAAAGGAACCTTCCGCACCCAGGAAGGAGCCCAAAAGCAGACAGCAGAAGATCGTCATTCACAATACCAACACCGCAATGGGAAAAGCGCTGGCGGCAGCCATGGGCGGTATGACCATGCCCCTTACCCAGGAACCTGCGCATGGAAAGAGTAAAAAGAGCGTGCCGGGAGAAGTCCGGAGCGATAAGGGAATGGATGGAAGCGCAGCTGTAAGCACGTTGGAAAAGAAGATCAAAGATAAAAAGCGTATGGCGGAGGAACTGGGAATCGGCGAGATCACCCTGACGGATATTTTGAAGGAATTGGAAAAGCCCTCCAGAGATCCAAGGGAAAGTATGCCCGCTCCCATTTTGAGAAGCGATGTGCTGGATATGAAGGACTTAAAGCCGGGCATGATCTTAAAGGGGACGGTCCGCAATGTAATCGACTTTGGCGTATTTGTGGACATCGGCGTGCATCAGGACGGGCTGGTACATATTTCTCAGATCACAGATCGGTTTATCAAGCATCCGCTGGAAGCTGTGAGCGTGGGGGATATTGTGGAAGTACAGGTGCTTACGGTGGATGTGGCGAAAAAGCGAATCGGGCTTACCATGCGGCTGAATCAGAAATAAGCTTTCAGGAAGGATCGACACAGTATGGAACAACTGATCAATATAGGATTTGGAAATTTTGTCAACCGGCATAAAATCATTGCGGTAATCAGTCCGGATTCCGCCCCCGCCAAGCGCATGATCCAGAATGGGAAGGATATGGGAACGGTGATTGATGCCACCCAGGGGAGACGTACCCGGGCGGTGATTGCCATGGAGAACGGACAGGTGGTGCTCTCGGCGGTGCTGCCGGAGACGATTGCAGGGCGGTGCAGTCAGGGTGTATGAGTATGAAAAAAAGAAATACCGGACCAAAGCATAAGCAAATCAAAGAAGATATTGTGGAAGATATTTTAGGCGGTGTTTACGAGCCAGGGGACATGATTCCCAAGCAGAGCGACTATGCCAGGGAATATAATGTGAGTCGTCTTACCGTGCGCAAGGCGATCGATGATCTGGTGGAAAAAGGAATATTACGCACAGAGAAGGGAAAGGGTACTTTTGTGCAGGAAATTGCTACCAAGGCGTACAGCTATCGCAGGGTAGCGGGATTCAGTTCCAATGTGGTTTATAAAACGGCAAAGGCGCATTCGAAGGTTATCGAGATCAAGGAACTCAAGGCGGACAAAGCCCTTGCATCCTATTTGCAGATTGCAGAAGGAGACAAAGTAGTGATGATCGGCAGACTGAGATATCTGAATGAGGTCTGCGTGGCATTTCAGAAATCCTTTTTGCCGGGAGAGAGGGTTGCAGGAATTGATTTTGAACAGGAAAATTTGAATGAGTATTCTTTATATGATGTGTTGCAGAGAAAGGCAGGATTGGTGCTCAGCTATGTGGATGAGCGATTCCGCGCGATTCGGGCGAATGGGGAGCTTTCCTCTTATTTTAAGGTGGAGGAGGGGGACCCGATCTTGTATGTGAGAAGAGTGACTTATGATTCCCATGATGTGCCGATTGAATATTGCAAAGATTATGAGAGTTCAGATGTCAATGGAATTTGGGTGAGGTCTATCAGTATTGATTAGTTCCTTTTCTGTCTGCTTAAACCGCAGCTTTTGAGAGAAATCTTGAAAGCTGCGGTTTTTTAATGCAAAAAATTGTTTGGAATTTTCATGATAATAGTATATGGCACCTGTCAAAAATGAGTTGATATAAAATAGTAAGAAAAAGAGAGAAAATATAAGGAAAAATGGAGAATATCATGGCATTTTGCCGGAATAATCCGCGTAGGATTTGCGATGGAGGAGGCTTTTATATAAAATAAGACTCAAGAAAATGATGCGGAATCTAAAGGAGGTGAAGTATGGAACTGAAAAAAAAGATATTCGGATGTTTATTGGGAGCAGCCGTTGGAGATGCTATGGGAGCAGCTACAGAATTGCGTACAAAGGAGCAGATCAAAGAGCGTTTCGGCGGAATTGTACGGGACATTATTCCGCCGCCGGATGACACCTTTGCAAGAGGGGCAAAAGCAGGAAGTGTGACAGATGATTTTAGTTTAACTTATTATACAGCCCGGGCAATTCTTGACAGGAACGGAATCATCGATGAAGAAACAGCAAACCAGGCGCTTTTAAGCTGGGCAGAGGATCAGACTTTTTATGATAAATATGCAGGTCCCACCACAAGGGCGGCAGTGGAAAAAATCAAGGGGATAGAGACGGTCAACCCTTATGCATTTATCTGCTGTGACAATGCAAAGGCATCCAATGGTTCCGCCATGAAAATTGCCCCTGCCGGATTATTCAATCCGGGGAATGTGGAGGAGGCGGTGAAAGCAGCCGTTACCATATGCAGACCCACGCATAACAACAATTTATCCATTGAAGGCGCCTGCGCCATAGCGGCGGCGGTAAGCGAAGCACTGAGGGAAGGGAGCAATCTTTATTCTGTGGTACAGGCAGGGTTTTACGGCGCAAAGCACGGTGCGGAGTTAAGCAAGGGCAGCTGCACTGTTCTGGCAGGTCCCAGCGTACAAAAGAGAATGAAGCTGGCGATTCAGATCGGACTGACAGCAGGCAGCCTGGATGAAGCGACTACGGAGATCGCAGATCTGGTTGGCAGCGGTCTGCATGTATCGGAGGCGGTTCCGGCAGTCTTCGGAATTATCGTAGCGGCAAAGGGAGATTTAACGGAAGCAGTGATAGCAGCGGTGAATATCGGCTCCGATACGGATACGATCGCTTCTATGACCGGAGCCGTTTTGGGAGCATTGTGCGGAAGCAATGCGGAAATGGAAAAATATCTGGATCTTATTCAGTCGGTAAATGGATTTGATATTGCTGCCATGGCGGAAGACATTGCAGCCTGTGTCTCGACACGATAGGAGAAGCGGTATGAAGAGATTAGGAAAGATAGAACCCTATATATATTTATTGCCGGCACTGATTTATTTTGCGGTGTTTTCCTTTTATCCGTTTTTAAGAACCATCGGTCTGACCTTTTTTACGGTCAGTGCGGACGGCAGGGTAAAAGCATTTGCAGGGTTAGATAATTACATCCATGTTCTCACAGATCCGGCATTTTTGCGTTCCATATGGAACACTCTTGTGTATGTGCTTATGGCATCGCCACTGGCGATTTTTATTGCGCTGATCCTTGCCGTACTTGCCAATAAAAAAACCAGGAGTTCGTCAGTTTATGAGACCATGTTCTCATTGACGATGGCAATGTCAATGTCTGTTACGGCAATGATCTTTAAAATCATGTACAACCCCAATGTGGGGCTGATCAATAAGCTGCTGGGAACCAAGATCAACTGGCTCAATGATGCCAAATATGCCATGGTTTCCATGAGTTTTATTTCAGTCTGGATGAATATCGGATTCAATTTCCTGTTTCTGCTTGCGGCGATCCGCGGGGTTCCGGTGGAACTTTTGGAATGCGCAGATATTGATGGGGCGATTCTTTACAAAAAGGTGACTAAGGTCATTCTTCCCATGATTTCGCCTACCGTGTTTTTCCTGATCTGTACGTCCCTTGCAAAAAATATCATTATGGCGGGGCTGCCCATCATTCTGACGGAAGGAGGTCCTAAGGGCTCCACTTCAACCATGATTTACTATATGTACAAACAGGCTTTTGGCAATATGAGCTATAACGACGCCTATGCGGCGGCGGTAATCACCTTCTTGTTTACGCTCATTGCAACGCTGATCAGCTTTTCCTTTGAAAAAAAGGGGGTACATTATTCATGAAAAAGAAAAGGTACCAAAACATACTTTATCAGATGGTCTGTCTGCTTGTGGGGCTGATCATCATTGCACCGATCCTGTATGCATTTTCCATTTCCTTTATGGAGCAGAGGGAGATTCTGACAAAGAAGCTGCATCTTTTGCCAAATCGGATTCAGTGGAACAATTATAAAGAGGCGCTGCGGCTGACTCATCTGGTCAGGTATATGCTTAATTCCTTTATTCTGGCGGGAGGTTCCAGCCTTGTGCGCGTGATCGTGGCAAGTCTGGCGGCGTTTTCCTTTGCATTTTTTGAATTTAAAGGAAAGAATTTCCTGTTTATGCTTTGCATGTCTACCATGATGATTCCGGGAGATGTGGTGTTGATCACCAACTATAAAACGGTGGCATCCCTGGGACTTACCGACACTTATTTTGGAATG
Source organism: uncultured Lachnospiraceae bacterium (assembly GCA_947172705.1). Lineage (GTDB taxonomy): Bacteria > Bacillota > Clostridia > Lachnospirales > Lachnospiraceae > Suilimivivens. Next base: position 16,986 of record CAMWCA010000003.1, on the reverse strand, counting down.
ATGACCATGTTTCTGGTATCGGTAATGAATATCTTTATGTTCCGGCAGTACTATCTGTCCTTTTCAAGGGAGCTATATGATGCTTCAAAAGCGGACGGATGCGGGAACTTGAGATTTTTTCTCAGTATTCTGCTGCCTTTGTCAAAACCGGTCATCGCCACGGTATTTATATCCTCTTTCGTGAGTACGTGGAATACGTATCTGTGGCCGATGCTGGTAACAAATAAGGATACCATGCGCACAGTTCAGGTGGGAATTACCATGCTTAACTCTAAAGACGGAGGAACGATTTACGGTCCCATCATGGCGGCATCTGTGATGGTCATGGTTCCTACTCTGATTATTTTTATCGTATTCCAGAAACAGATTGTGGGAGGCATGATGACAGGTTCGGTGAAGGGGTAAGCAATTTTTTACAACATAAATTAATTACAAAAGGAGGAAGAAACATGAAACGATTTATCAGTCTATTAATGAATGGCGGCAATTATGACTTTATCTTTAGCGGCATGCGGTTCTAAAGATACAGGGGAGACCCAAAAACCAGAAAGCACTGAAACAGTGCAGGGCACACAGTCAGAAACGGACAGTCAGCAGCAGGAGGAACAGGAGCCTGCAGGAGATTCCAAACGGATCAGCGATGCTGATATAGAGATCAGCTTCTGGCATCACATGGAAGGCACCAATGCCAATGCGCTTGAGACCGTATGCAGCAACTTCAACGATACGGTGGGAAAGGAGTATGGCATCATCGTGACACCCAGCTTTCAGGGAACCAACACAGCAGAAAAATTAAATACCCTTGCCCAGGCGGGGGACTGGGTGAATTTCCCGGATATCTGCCAGGTGGCAAGTGCAGGCATTCCTACGATTTCAGGATATGATCTTTTTGTGTCACCGGAGGAAATGTATGCAAAAGGAGAAAATATCATTCTTCCCAGAGAATCCATTATTGCAAACAATGCCCGTACCTTTACCTACAAGGATCAGCTCTGTGCGATTCCTTTCAGCAATTCCACGATTCTCCTTTATTATAATAAGGGGCTTTTCGAGGCGGCAGGGCTGGACCCGGAGAATCCGCCCAAGACCATTGCCGAGATGGCGGAAGCAATTGAAAAACTGACCCAGAAAGATGGGGATGAAGTGACCACTTACGGTCTGAATGTTCAGGTAAAAAGATATCAGTTAGTCAACTGGGTAGGCGGCGAAGGCGAATACAACTTTATTGGCGACAATGAAGGCGGACGGGCTGGTCTGATGTCAAAGGTCACTTTTGGCGAAGACGGTACTCTCATGGCTTATCTGGACGAGTGGGAGAAGGTAATTGCCACAGGAGGCTACAAACCGGTAGAGGATAACATTAACGAAGAATTTGCAATGGAGCTTTCCGCAATGGCAATCATGTCTTCTGCAAGAATCGGTAAGCTGAAAGATCTGATTGGAGATGAATTTGAATGGGGAACAGCGCCCCTTCCCAAGGTGAATGCATCCGACAAGGGCGGAACGGCAGTAGGCGGTTCCGGAATCGTTATGTTTGATAAGGGAGATGCTGATGAGCTTACGGCAACATGGATCTTCCAGCAGTATTTAGGCGGAGAAGACGCACAGTATGATTTCTGTACGGCAAGCGGATATATTCCCATGAACAGGGATCTGTACGAGACAGAAAAGATGAAAACTTACATGGCAGAGAATCCTGAAATTGTGGCAGCAGTGGATCAGCTTCTGGCATCTAATCCCAATGTACAGGAACCCTTCGATATTGTGACCGGCGATATCAACTCCATCATAGATGAAGAGATGGTGGCATTTGCACAGGGGGAGCAGGATAAACAGACGACTCATGACAATATCGTGAATAAATGCAATCAGAAACTTGCTGACTATGTGAAGGTAAATGCAGAATAATTGTATTTCGTGATGATAAGAAAGGCAGACATACTATGGTTAAGATGATTGTAACGGACGTGGATGGAACCATCGTGGGAAAGGACGAGATCTTACATGAGGCGATGGCAGACTACGTGAAGCAGCTTAAGGAAAAGCAGATTGCTTATACCATCGCAACAGGAAGGTGTGCCGGGCTGGTAAAGGATTATGTGGAGCAGTTGGGAATAGAGGTTCCCTATATTGCCTGTAATGGAGGGAGTGTTGTCAGAAAGGGAGAGGTTCTCGCTAAGAGAACCATCCCCCTTAAGCATTTACGGAAGATATTTGAAACGGCGGACGAGATGGGAATGGCTGTGATCTACAGCGTGAATGGGATGGAATATGCTTACAGGGAAACACCCTATATCCTTTCCCAGCAGGCGAGCCATAACCGCTATTTTACACAGTCCGATTTTACAGAAGAAACGTGGGAAAGTCTGGAACTGGAAAAGGTGATCGTCATGGCGGCGGTCCGGGATGGAAGCATCCATATGATAGAAGAGCTTTGTAAAGAATTGCCGCCCTCTATTGCGTATATCCCCTATGGAACCAAGGCGATCGACATCCAAAGCGCGGAAGCGACCAAGGAAAACGGTGTCCGTGAACTGGCAAGATTGATGAACCTGTCCATGGATGAGATTCTGTTTGTGGGGGATGATTTGAATGACGTCAATATGATCAGGGCGGCAGGCATCGGCGTGGCAGTAGGCAATGCCCAGCCCGCCGCCAGGGAAGCCGCGGACTATGTGACAAAGGAAAAATGCTATCTGGGGGTGATGGAAGCGGTGGACAAATATACGGGGGCGGACGCATGGCGGTCAGCCATGGACAATTCCCTCAGGCGTCAGTCTTACAATTTGCCCGTTGTTTTGAAGGAACAGTTTGAGGATTTAAAAGGTCAGATAAAGAGATTGCTTGAGGATGGCATGTTTGATCAGGCGGAACGGTTGATCCTTACCGGCTGCGGCGACTCCTATGGGGCAGGTCTTGCCCTCCGCTATCCTTTGGAAGAATTAACGGATTTACCGGTAGAGCTGGTGAACGCCATGGATCTTAGCCGATATTATGAGAAAAAGCGCCTGACAGATAAGACCTTGGTGATCGTGGTGAGTATTTCAGGAAACGGGTTCCGCATCAGGGAAATCACGGAAAAGGCAAATGCCTGCGGCGCCATGACCCTTGCCGTCACCAGAAATAAAGACTCTGATATCGGAAACAGGGCAAAAAGGGTACTGCTGCTTCCCTTGTCGCCCTTTGAGGGAGGACCCGGCAACCGCACTTATTTCTCAAGCCTGCTTGCCCTTTTGATGTTTGGAATAGCCATGGGAGAGGCGAGGGGCGTACATGACGAGGCAAGGAGCAGATTCTGTTACGAAGAGATCAAAAAGCAGGGAGAGCTGCTTAGGGAATTTTTGCCCACCTGGGAAGAGCCTTTGTTCCAGCTGGCGAAAGACTGGAAAGAAATGACAGGCTTTGATTTTGTGGGAAGCGGCATGGAATATGGCAGCGCGTGGTTTAGCCATGCAAAGATTTTAGAGATCACGGGAGCTTTTGCTATGCAGATCAATTCTGAAGAATGGTTTCATATGAACAACTTCGTGAAAGCCATCCATCAGTGCGGAACCGTCTTCTTTGCATCTGTGAAAGCCCCCGGGTATGAGCGAACCAGGGAGGCAGTGGGGTACAGTGTGAGGCTGGGACGCCCTACTTTGGTGATAACAGACGGTACGCAGGAAGATTTAGGGGTAACGGTTCCCTGTATCAGGGTACCTTCCGCGGATTTCCTGCCGGCAATGGCATTGACACAGTATGTGCCGGTGTGTATCCTTGCCGGATATATGGGCGCCATGCTGGGGGAAAAGAACTGCAGGGGATGCCTGGGACCATGGAGCTTTGCGGCAGGCGGGGCGTTTATCAAAGAGAAAAAAGAATTGTGAGAGGTGAATGGGATGAGGCTTGCGACTTCGACAAATCTTCTGTATTTGAGACCGGACGGAACAAGATTTGATCTGCCTAAAACGTTAGAGATGGTGTCAGCGGCTGGTTTTCGGATTTTTGATCTGAACTTTTATGACTGGTCTCTGCCAGGGACGGAATTTTTGACGGACAGATGGGAATGGTGGATCGACGATGTGGCGGAGCATGCGGCGAAGCTTGGGGTTGCATTTGGTCAGTGCCATGCCTATTTTTATCCTTTTTTAGACGAAACCTTAAGTGAAGAAACGAAGGCGTATCATAAGCGTCTGCAGCAAAGATCTTTTGATTGCTGCAGGCGCTTGGGCGCCCATACCTGTGTACTCCATCCGGAAACCAGCTGGGGAGGTGTGGATATTGTAAAAAATTCCATTGCCGGTAATCGGGAACACTTTGCGCCTGTCGTTGAACAGATGGAAAGCTGGGGGATGCGGCTTGCCCTTGAGAACATGTGTGATTATGGGATTGCCCCCAGGAGAAAATTTGGCGCTTACCCGGAGGAACTGGTATCTTTTGTAAAATCTTTTGGCAGCGACCGGATCGGAGTTTGCTGGGATTTTGAACATGCGGATATTATGGGGCAGAACCAGAGGGAAGCGCTGCATTATATTGGAGATCTTCTTTTTGCCACCCATGTGTCGGATACCTACAGTAAGACCGATAACACGCTGATGCATGTGCTGCCCATGACGGGAACCGTTCCATGGAAAGAAGTCATGCAGACGCTTAAGGAAATGGATTATCAGTGGGATTTCTGCTATGAAGTCCACAACTATTTAAACCGCCTGCCGGATGCGGTTATTGAGACGGCGCTTCGGCTGGCATACGAAATTGGCGTGCATCTGCTGTCGCTTTCATGAGGAAGAGGGAATGAAAATTGAATGGATATTTAAACAGTGCAAGTGAGGGAACCCAGATTCTGCTGGTGCTATCAATCATTCTCTTTGCGGGGTTCATTATGACTCGGTTGACCAACACGCTGAATCTCCCCAAGGTCAGCGGCTACATATTGGCGGGTATCCTGATCGGACCCTGCGGGCTTGATCTGATATCGGCGGAGATGGTAGGAAATATGGGATTTGTCAGCGACGTGGCGCTGGCATTTATTGCTTTTGGAGTGGGAAAGTTTTTTAAAAAAGAAGTACTGATGAAAACCGGCAGCAGAATCATCATCATTACCCTGTTCGAGACGCTGGCGGCGGGGGTGCTTGTCACCTTTGCGGCAACGGTAATTTTTGGATTGGATTTTAAGTTCGCATTGATTCTGGGGGCAATCGCCACTGCCACTGCGCCGGCGAGCACTATGATGACGATCAATCAGTATAAAGCAAAGGGAGAATTTGTCAATATTCTTTTGCAGATCGTTGCCCTGGATGATGTGGTCTGTCTGATGGCGTTCAGCATCGTGGCGGCGATTGCGGGAAGTAACGGTGCGGGAACGGTTGCAGTAAAAGACGTGATTTTGCCGGTCATTTATAATATTTTGGCGTTGGTCTTTGGATTTTTCTGCGGTTATTTCTTAAGCAGACTTCTCATTCCGGCAAGAAGCAAGGACAATCGGCTGATTCTGGCAATTGCCATGCTGGTGGGAATTTCCGGCATTTGCGCATGGCTTGACATATCTCCGTTGTTATCCTGTATGGTCTTTGGAGCATCATATATTAACCTGACTCAGGACAAAAAGCTTTACAGACAATTAAACAATTTTTCTCCGCCGATTATGTCTATTTTTTTCATTGTTTCCGGCATGAATCTGGATCTTAACGTTCTTGGGACAGCAGGGGCAATTGGTATAAGCTATTTTCTTCTGCGCATTATTGGCAAATATGCGGGGACTTATGTGAGCTGCCTGATTGTCAGAACAAGCAGGGAGATCAGGAACTACATGGGTCTGGCTTTGATCCCCCAGGCAGGGGTGGCAATCGGACTTGCCTTTTTGGGGCAGCGGCTTCTGCCGGAAGCAACAGGGAAGCTGCTGCTTACCATTATTCTGTCCTCATCCGTTTTATATGAAATGGCAGGACCGGTCTGCGCTAAATTAGCGCTGATTCTCTCCGGAAGTATTCCGGGGGATAAAATGGTGGTATCCGGGCAGGAAGAGATGGAAAAAATGAAGGATTCGGAAAAAAATCAAGACCGGACAATTGCAGAGTGCCTGGAGGAATTAGAGTCGGGAGTAGAAAATCAGGAATATTTTGATATAGAACAGGAACACGAATCGGCGGAAGAAAACATTGAGGATGCAGGGAGTGAAAAGAAATCAAAAAATTGTAAGAAGATAAAGCAGAAAAAGAGGAAAAAACATTAAGGTATTTGCACGGAGGTGAAAGTGCAATATAAATTTGCAAATAACGTACAAACTAAAATTCCGGCAATGAATGAATCAATTAATTGACTATAAAAGTGATATGATTTACACTTAAAAAGGAAGACAATAGAAACAAAAATTAGAAAAATATAGAGTTGTCATGTTTTAATAAGTCAAAGGAAGGGCTTGTGATAATGGTATGGTTACATATTTGATGCGTTCCATAGTGGGATAAATGTCAGGCGGCATACGGCGGGGTATAAACCAGGCTTTGATTTGAAGGACATTACTTGTGGAAAATATTGACAGGAAGGATGATTGTATGAGCAGAAGTATTGTAGTGAAAATCATGGAAAAAAGGTTAGGGGAGTATGGATTCAGGTATGAAAAATATGAAGCCTGTCGTTGGACTTTTAGCCGTGAAATCGAAGGAATAAAACAAAAGGTTGTGATCCAAAAGGATATTTGGGGAGATAGTTCCTATATATTGGAAGTATATGCATCTGCTCTTGGACGAAGCTTGCGGGTTCGAGAGTTGACCAATGGAAAATATACCAGCGATTATTTTGAATTTAAAAATGATGATGAACGCGTAGCCGTACTTAATGAAATTGCAGATGTTGTAATTCAATATGGAATAGCTGAGTTAAATAAAAGAAATAAGCCGGTAAAAAGATATGATCCTACGGATATAATGTATCAAAAATTATATGAAGATCAGGAAATTTTAACGCAGAATTATTTAAGAAAATGTAATATCAGCCAATTGTCGGAAAAAGATATTTTGCCCATGTTGAAAAAAGATTTCGAAGAATGCTATGATAAGACATATGAGCAGGCTCAGGAGAAGTTGGTAGAATTATCAGCAGTATATGGAAATCTGATCATAAACAGGATAGGCGGGCAATGGCGGTATGATAAAACCCGTAAAGACACATGCCTGTGCAGTAAGCCATTGTATGTATATTATCCTGTATTAGGTTTAATCGTGTCGTATTGGCAGGCAAAAAATGCAGAAGAGATGATTAAGAATTATATGGATACTGTATTAGGTTATGAGGAGTGGGTGTTACAATGTAAGCAAGTTTATGGGGAAAAATGGGAGCCTACAAAAGAATAAAACATTTCTATTATCCCACTGCCTCTTTTGGTGAATTGAGGAAGCAGTGGGAAGTAGGTTTTTGAGAAGATCGTTTGGTGGAGGGTTTGTTTTGGACTCAGAAAGGCTGGATAACGTTGCGTAAAGTACTTAAATTATCAATATTAGGCTTAATATGTCTTTTTATAGTCTACTATTTCTATATTGTAATTGATACGCACAATATTATGGTGACGTTAAAAAAGATTGAAAAAGGAGAGATCGTTTATGATTATTTTTCAAAAGATCCTCTTGCAAGGTTTGGAAGGGGAAGAGGACCTTTAAGGGTTGAAGTTAGATCGACACGTAAAACATATAAAATAAAAAGATATTTCACGTGGTGCTGGGGAAAACAGGGACGTATATGGCTGACTTGCGTTGACAGGCGAGAATGGGAAGATGGTCGTGTATACGAGGCAAGAGATTGTTGCTCTCTTAAAATAGAAAAAGTGAATGGGGAATGGAAAGTTATAAAATATATAAACAGACCGTAATGAAATTAAGATTGATGAGGTAAGAAATGAACAGGGCAAAAGTTTAGAACTTATTAAAAAATATGATAATAATAAGTATAATTATTTTTGAGGTCGGAAATGGTTCCCGACACACTCTGAAAAGAGTACCTGAGATGATGGATACACCGCCTATCCCCAAATAATTAAAAAGGAAACTTCGGTACATTCACTTCCAAGGTTTCATTTGTTACTGCGGAAGATGGAACTTGAGGGATTGTTACTATTAAAAATACTGATAGAAAGGGGCTTTCCGGCACATCATCTTTGTAGTGTAACCAAAGTGTAACTAAATGTTCCGCCTTCGTATTGAGAATGAATTTTATATATCAGATGTTTATAAAAGTAAAAAATGTTTTATATTGATTGTAAATCATGAAAAAGGTATGATGTATATAGAGGAAAACTTGTAAATTGCATTGTGGAGGATTTATGCGGAAATTAAAAGTATACTTAGATACATCGGTATCAGCCATTTATTACAAGAGGATGTACCGGAGAAAATGGCAGATACCAGACAATTATGGGAAATGTTTAAGGATGGAAAATATGATGTGTATTTGTCAACTGTTACATTAAGGGAAATAGAGAAATGTTCGGAGCCAAAAAAGACACAGCTTATTGACTGTCTGAATGAGATACCGTTTACAACACTAGATATTACAGAAGATGTCACGAAGGTCGCAAAAAAGATTATTGAAATGGGAATACTGACACAAAAGAGCTTTGATGATTGCCAACATATAGGAGTGTCGATTATAAATGAATGCGACTGTATCATTTCATGGAATTTTAAACATATTGTAAATGTAAAGACAATCCGGGGCGTAAGAGCAATTACAAACTTGGAAGGATATAAGATGATAGAGATATGGAATCCTTCTGTATTATTGGAAAGCGAGGGATAATTATGATTACGAAACCGAATATCAGTCCTGATTTTACAATTGAAGATATTCATAAAATCAGGGAATACCATTATGAACTGACAAAAGATATGACAACGCAGGAAAAAATCAATTTTTATAATGAAGGTGGAAGAGCTTTTTTGGCGGAGATGGAAAAGAGAAAGCTACAGAAGGCACAAGTTTAAAAGCAATATAAAAGGAAACCCCATCATTCACAAGGTTTCCTTTTTCTGACTGCGGAAGATGGGACTTGAAGGATTGTTACTCGTGAAAAATATTGATAGAAAGGGGATTTCCGACACATCATCTGCAAGGTGTAACCAAAGTGTAACTGAAAGTTTCGCTTTCGCATTGAGAGTAACTTGAATAAGAAAACCTGTTTTATGCTTTGAATTGTGTGAGTGCTCTGTGTATGATAAAATGATTCAATAATATAAACTGGGATTTACGGAGGAAATTTGAATTTGAAAAGAGAGATTACCTCACGGGGTGTTGTAATTTCGCTTCTGGGTTTTATCCTTTTGTGGATGGTTGTGACGGATGCATGGGGATATTCCTCATACTTGTTTCCGTCAGATAACGGAACTTACTTCTATGGGTATATTAGCCGTTTTTTCTGGGTTCTACCAGCGCTTTTTTTGATTGCTACAAATGACAAGTGCCTACTGCTGCATAGAAAAGAATTATTTTCTCGTCCACGCTTTAACTGTCAATTCATTGTCGTCTTGTTGGTTATTCTCTTGTATTGCCTTATATCCATGCTTGTAGTACACAAGAAACTTTGGATAAACCAAGAGGTTCCTTTCTTGTTGACGGTTATGAGATATTTTGTTGTCGGCTGTGTGGAGGAAATTGTTTTTAGAGGATGGGGATATAACACTCTTGCAAAAACTCTGCCAAACAGAAAAGCAGTGGCAATTTCAACATTGTTGTTTGTCTTGCTTCACTGGTCTGCGTTTTTTATTAAATTATTCAGGTTTGGTACGTTTGATTATGCGGGGATTCTTGTACAGAGCTTCTCAACATTATTGTGGGGGATATTAACCTGTTGGTTACTGAAAAATTCCAGAACTCTATGGAATCCTATTCTTGCACATTTCGTTTATGATTTTCTTCTCACCATTTTGATAGGCGGAAACTGATATACACCAAGTAAAACCAATAACAGAGTATGCCGATGTATTTGCAGTGGTTTTTGATTCCCCATTAAAAGTGCTAATTCTGCATTGAGGATAAATTTGTACATAACGAAATAATCAGTCTCGTGATGGTTGCATTAATTGATTGTTTTGATGTTTTTGGAAAAAGTTTTGTTTGCTACAGGGATATTGTCGGGATATAATATATATAACAATCAGAACATTGCTCAAGGATATTCTAACTGATAAATACTAAAAAGAGATATGTGTGATTTCATTTGAGAATTATTGATTAGATTAGTAGGGAGGTGCTTTATGACAGCTTTAAGGCAAAGTGCGATAAGGGAATTAGAAAAGATACCAGAAGATAAAATAAGTTTTATTTTGCAGATTATGCAAGGTGTTAATGGTTTGTATTATGACAATCAAGCGGAAAGGCAAGAAGCATTTTCAAGATTAGAGCAGTTACGAAGAAAAGGAACTGTGACTGATTATGATGAGGAATTAGCTTCTTATAGGAAAGAAAAATATGGGAAATAGGATTCTGATTGATACGAATGTATTGCTTGATTATCTGCTGACAAGAGAACCGTTCTATGAAGATGCTAAGAAGATTGTCCATGCATGTGTAGAAGGACGGATAAAGGGATGCATTGCAGCGCATTCTATTTCTAATATGTTTTTTATATTAAGGAAAGATTATATCGCAAAGGAACGAAGAGAAGTTCTATTAAATTTATGTTCCATTTTTGATGTGGAAGGAATAGATAAAGCAAAGCTGCTTTTAGGACTTGGAAATGAGAATTTTTCAGATTTTGAAGATTGCTTACAAATGGAGTGTGCAAAGGCATATAATGCAGACTACATTGTAACGAGGAATTTAACTGATTATAAAACATCAGAAGTAAAGGCGGTTTTGCCAAAAGATTATTTAGAATTGCAAAATTGAGTTAAGAAAAAGGAAACCTCATCATTCACAAGGTTTCCTTTTTCTCACTGCGGAAGATGGGACTTGAAGGATTGTTACTTGTGAAAAATACTGATAGAAAGTCTGCAAGATGCAACTAAAGTGTAGGAAGGAATAGATAAAGTAAAACTGCTTTCGGGAGCAGTTTATTGGAGGAATGTAAACGACATCTTGATTTAGGCAGATTTGTCCGGGTATAGATTATATTTTTGAAATATTACATGGTAAAGAAAGGAATTGTCATGAAGAAAATTTTTATAATTGGATACTTTTTTCTTATTGTTCTTATTATAATTAATATTTTATTATGTATTCATATCACAAAATCCAATTCAATGTATAAACCTGTATACGAAGATGAAATAGAAAAGGATAAAAACATTATACCGGATAAAGAGACTGCCGCAAGAGTGGCTCAGATAGTAGTTGAAACGCTGGATGAATATGTAAAAGGGATTGATGAAGGTATAGAATATGAAATTACAGTCACATTTGATGAGGAAAAATACGAGTGGGTCGTTCATTATATGCCTGAACAAGAGGGGGATGTGATATTCGGCGGAGAAATAATAATAAGGATAAGAAGAGATAATGGAAAGATGTATTTTTATTATACTAAATAACATCTTATATGGACAGGCATTGTCAGGCGGCATATAGCGAAAAATATAAATTGTACTTGGATTTTTGAGGAGCTTATGGACTGCATAGTCATGGGGAATGGAAAGCTGTAAAATAATGAGCTATTTACATATGAAACACATAGAAGAATTGATACCTAAAAATAAATTTGACCTAAGCGGAATCGATGAACTGAGGAAGCTTTCCGATGAAGAAATACTATCTATTCTGCCAAATCTGCTGGAATGGATGAAAGATATGACATGGCCAGTTGCGAAGGAAATGCCGGCATTGCTTTCCAGCCACCCCAAAGTACTTATTCCATCTATTATTGAGGCTTTACGACCAGAACAGATGGAATGTGATTGGAAAACTTTTATTATTCAGGTTCTTCTTCCCTTGCTGGACAAAGAGTATTTATTGAAGCTTAAATCTTCATTGGAGCGTATTGCCCAATTCCCAACGTGGGGAGAAAGAGATGAGGGAACGGATCATGAAGCAAAACAATTGCTTGATAAAGTTATTAGGAGTGGGTGCTACAATTAAGCAATCCTGCGGGGACAAATGGATGACGGTATATGTGTTTGCTTTACTGGTGCTTTCAATAATTTGTATATTTCTTGCAATACAAATTAGAAATAACCAAAATAAATTAAAAATGAAAATAGAAAGCGGGGAAATCATTAACGCTAAGGTAATATCGTGGAAGGTGATTACAGGAAGACCGACTTTTTATGTTATGAAGGTTGCGTATGAGATAGATAATATAAAAAAGAATAAAACATTTATAACGAGTGGAAAATCGGCAAGGAAATACGAGCTTGATAGAGATATTCAAATTATAATTATACCGAACTCAAATAAAGTTTTTTTGGAGGAAGAAAACTGGAAGGTACAAAATATATGCAATTTTGTCCTTTTGATATTTGCTGCATTACTCTTGTTGCAGTTGTTAGTAATAGGTTTTGTAGAAATATTTATTTGAATTCACGTAATAGTTCAGCCTGCCGCGAGGAGCAGAAGCGTATTGGCATCCTGGCTCTGACCCGACCAGCCTGAAAAGTTTTCTGCATTCTGTTAGTGAAATCCAATTCATAGACAAGTCTGGGAAGGAGGTATATCCCCGGGTGCAAAGCCAGGATGCCAATACGCTTCTGCTCCTCGCGGCAGGCTGAACTGTTACGAATTTACTGAAAGATAAGCGCAGCCTCTTGATTTTACATTTTTTTCGTGATATTCTATTACCCGTAAATAAATATGGAAAAGTTCTTCGGGGCAGGGTGTAATTCCCTACTGGCGGTACAGTCCGCGACCCACGCGCATTTATGGTGCCCGGCACGGTAAGGCAAGTGGTTGATTTGGTGAAAGTCCAAAACCAACAGTTAAAGTCTGGATGAAAGAAGAAATAGGCTGTTTTTGCATGGCAGAAAACAGTCCTGTGCAAGGTGCAAAACGCCCCGAATGTTTGAAGAAAAGCATTCGGGGTTTTTTACTTGGAAGAACCTTTCTGGAAATCAGGAGGAAATGACTTATGAACAAAAAAACGAAACAAATCACCACCACAGCTATGCTCTGTGCCATAGCTTATGTAGTCGTAGTAGTGGGACGTATCCCGGTCGTACTATTCTTGAAATATGACCCCAAGGATATTGTCATTACACTGGGCGGTCTGATCTGGGGGCCCCTTACATCCTGTATCGTGTCCGTGATCGTATCGCTGATCGAGATGGTGACCATCAGCGACAACGGCATCATTGGATTGATTATGAATATTCTGTCTACCTGCTCTTTTGCCTGTACGGCGGCATTCATTTATAAAAAGATGAGAACCCTGAAAGGCGCGGTGATAGGGTTGGTGGCAGGGAGCCTTGCCATGACGGCGGTGATGCTGTTGTGGAATTATCTGATTACGCCTATTTACATGGGGTACCCCCGTCAGGCAGTTGCGGAACTGCTGATTCCGGCATTTCTGCCCTTCAATTTACTGAAAGCGGGACTAAACGCAGGATTTACCTTTCTTCTGTATAAGCCGGTTACTACGGCGCTTCGTAAAGCAGGTTATCTTGAGGATTCCACAAGTACCCAGAAGAGCAAAAAGCCCATCGGCTTATGGATCGTCTCTGGCGTTATTGTCATTACCTGCATTTTATTGATCCTGTCATTCAATGGAATCATCTGACCGGCGGAATATTGAGACTAACGTAAAAAAGGACCGTATGGGTCCTTTTTTACGCGGTTTCCATCATCAGATTTATGAAATCGGAAGCATCCTTTTCGTCAGTGAGATACAGATCGATCCCATGTCCTTTTGCCGCTTCCTGCTTGAAAAACTGCTGAGCGACGGCGTTGTTTTTCAAATCGTATGCGGGATGGGCGGAGCAGGACATGTAGATCTGCCCGTGGCTCTGGCGTACCATTTCCATCATTCTTTCAGCATTGGGAACCAATAAAAATCTAAGTTTCATCATAATATTTCTCCTCCTTATTTTTCAACTGTCTTGTTTATACTGTAATCATACCGCCCAAATCATGCCAATTCAATTTGATTTCAGACATATACTATAATGAAAACGACCAAACAAAAGAACCATGATTGTAAATGAAACAATTTGATGATATTCTGTTAAAAATTTTAAATGGAATGCAGGATCTGTCGTTTTTGTACAAGAAAAGACGGCTGGATTCTGTTAATATGAGAAACGACATTGAAATTTTGCCAGAAAGGAAAAGATTTATGATTGAGGTAAACCATATTTTCAAGGAGTTTGTATCACCTAAGAAATACCCGGGGCTTAAGGGGGCAGTCAAAGGGTTGTTTTCCAATGAAAAGATCGTAAAGACCGCGGTGGACGACATTTCCTTTACCATTGATAAGGGCGAGATCGTAGGTTATATCGGCAGCAATGGCGCGGGAAAATCCACCACCATTAAAATGATGACAGGGATCTTAAATCCTACCAGGGGAAACTGCCAGGTGGCGGGAATCGACCCCAGCAAAAGGCGGCGGGAAAACGCCCAGAATATCGGCGTGGTATTCGGGCAGAGAACACAGCTTTGGTGGGATCTTCCTTTAAGCGAGTCCTTTACCATATTGAAGGAAATTTATGATGTGCCGGATCAGGAGTTTCAGAGACAGATGGCGTTTTTAAACCGGGTGCTGGCGTTGGAGGAGTTTTTTGACAGACCTGTGCGTACTCTCTCGCTGGGGCAGCGTATGCGTGCCGACCTGGGAGCGGCGCTGTTACATAATCCTAAAGTGCTTTATCTGGATGAGCCTACTATCGGATTGGATCTGGTGGTAAAGGATAACATCCGGGAGGCAATTAAGGAGATCAATGAAAAGTATCAGACTACCGTCATTTTGACTACCCATGATATCGGGGATATTGAGGAGCTTTGCAGCAGAATCATTATCATTGACAAAGGGCATAAGATCTACGACGGTTCCCTTGCCCGCCTGAAAGATACCTTTGGGAGCAGAAGAACCATGTCCATGGAGATCCGGCAGCCGGAAAAGGCGAAGGGAATTCAGCTTGCCCGGGCATTGGGGGTAAGGGAAGAGGACTGTGTATCTGTTGTCGATCAGGAAAACGGCATTTTAAACGTATCTTTTGACCGGCACAAGCTTCAGGTTCCTCAGATCCTTGCGGCGGTTATGGAGCAGATGGAAATCAAGGATGTGCGGATACAGGAGACGGAGCTTGCGCAGATCGTAAAGGAAATTTATAACCATGGCATAGTGGAGGAGAAATCATGATCAAGCGTCTGAAAATTTATCTTCCTTTTACCGTCAATGAATTGAAGCGCAGGCTGGCGTATAAGGGAGCGTTTTATGTATTTATTCTGATCAGCCTGTTCAGTTCTTTTATCAGCTATTATCTGTGGATGGCAGTGTATGGAAGCACGAACCGGCAGGTGCTGGGGGGATTGTCTCAAAAGGAAATGGTAGTTTATGTGTTCATGGCGTATGTCACGTCTTTTATTACAATATCTATCTCAGACTGGGTCAGCGAAGACGTGGTAAAAGGGACGGTGGCAATGAACCTGATCAAGCCTATTGACTACAGGATGAGCCTGATCTTCCGGGCGGCAGGAGATATGATTTATCGTTTTTTAGCGCCCAGCGTTTTAATTTGGATCGGCATAGAGGTCTATAAAGTGGTTGTTTTAGGGCTTGCGCCCGTAACGGCAGGCAGGGTCTTATTATATTTACTCAGTTGTGCCATGAGCTTTCTGATCTATGTGCTGTTTGACTTTTGCTTTGGGATGGTTGCGTTTTTCACCACCTATCTTTTAGGGCTGATGATGGTGCAGGAGGCATTGATGGGATTTCTGACGGGGCAGTTGATTCCCATCAGCTTTTTCCCGGAAGCTTTGCAGAGGATATTTGACTTTTTACCCTTTACGTCCATGATCTATACGCCGGTTATGATCTATCTGGGCAAGTATAGCGGGGAGGAGCTTGCTTTTGTACTGCTCAGGCAGGCGGCATGGGTGGCGATCCTTTATGGGATTGGAAGCCTGATCTGGAAAAAGGTCACAAAACGGCTGGTGGTGTTGGGAGGTTGAAAATGTTTAGATGGAAGCGTTATCTGCGTCTGTACAAAGTTATGGTCACGCAGTTTTTAAAATTGATTATGCAGTCGAAGGTGGACTTTCTCATGGGGCTGTTTGGGTTTTTCCTGAAACAGATTCTGGGGATCGCCTTTTTGTATCTGGTGTTCGAGCAGATTCCGTCTTTGAAGGGGTGGAGTCTGGATCAGTTGATTTTTATTTATGGATTTGCCCAGATCCCCCGGGGGATCGACCATCTTTTCACCGATAATATATGGCTGATCGCCTGGAGGCAGGTGATCAATGGAGATTTTGACCGCTACATGCTGCGCCCTATGAATATTCTTTTTCAGGTGGTGTCGGAAAAGCTTCAGCCTGACGCTCTTGGTGAACTGCTGGTGGGAATCCTCCTGGTGGCACGTTGTATGGCAAAGGGGATCGTGATTATGGATTTGTCTCACGGCGTTTTATTTGTGGTGTCTGTTCTGGCGGGAGCGGTGATCTATACTTCTATCAAGCTGTTTTTTGCCTCCTTTGCCTTTTGGATTAAAACCAGCGGACCTTTTCTGCAGTTGGCGTATGAAATGGCGGATTTTGCAAAGTATCCCACGGAAATTTATGCAAAGGGAGTCAGGTTCCTGATTACCTGGGTGGTTCCCTTTGCTTTTGTGGCGTATTTGCCGGCAAGCTATTTTTTGAAAAGCACAGTTTCTTCGGGCATAATTGGAATCGAGTGCGGAATTGCGTGTGTTTTCTGGTGCGTTGCATATGCGGTTTTTGAAAAAGGAACTCATGTGTATGAAAGCGCGGGAAACTGACAGAGCGATCTTTCTGTTATATTTTACGTTGGCGTCAGGGTTTGGATGCAGCGTCAGGCAGGAAGGATACGGCAGCGCACGGTCAATAGCGCATAGCCTATGAGGCTGGGAATTGTGC
>CAMWCA010000002.1 GCA_947172705.1 uncultured Lachnospiraceae bacterium | reverse complement strand
TGGAAATTTTTAAAAAGCTGATTACCGTAAACGGTATCGGGCCAAAGGGCGGTCTGGGAATTCTTTCTGTTATGAGTGCGGACGATCTGCGGTTTGCGGTGATCTCTGGTGATGCAGGGGCGATTTCCAAGGCGCCGGGCATCGGCAAGAAAACTGCCGAAAGGGTAATTCTTGATCTGAAGGATAAGATCTCCCTTGAAGATACGCTGATCCACAGAGAAATGCAGCATTCCGGGAAAAAACCATCAGGAGCAGAGCATCGGGCTGAAAATGAGGCTGTGGAGGCGCTCACGGCATTGGGGTATTCTCCGGCAGATGCACTTCATGCGGTAAAAGGTGTTCATGCCGAGGATGATATGGATGTGGAAACCATCTTAAAGCTTGCCCTTAAGAATATGTTTTAGCAGGAACCAATCAAGGGAGCACAACATATGGCAAAAAGAATGATAGAAACCAATTTGCAGGAAGAAGATATACGGATTGAAGGATCTCTGCGTCCACAGAAGCTTACCGACTATATTGGTCAATCGAAAATCAAGGAAAGCCTGACGATCTACATAGAAGCGGCAAAGCAGAGGAACGACGCGCTGGATCATGTGCTTTTTTACGGACCGCCCGGTCTGGGAAAAACCACTCTTGCCGGAATCATTGCAAACGAGATGGGCGTAAATATGAAGGTGACCAGCGGACCTGCAATTGAAAAGCCGGGAGAAATGGCGGCGATTTTGAACAATCTCCAGGAAGGGGATCTGCTTTTTGTAGACGAAATCCACAGGCTGAACCGACAGGTGGAAGAGGTGTTATATCCGGCAATGGAGGACTTTGCCATTGATATCATGATTGGAAAAGGACCTACCGCAAGATCTATCAGGCTGGATCTGCCTCACTTTACCCTGGTTGGGGCAACCACCAGGGCAGGGCTTTTGACTGCGCCCCTTCGGGATCGGTTTGGCATTATACACCGGCTGGAATTTTATTCCGTAGAAGAATTACAGACCATTATCATGCATTCCGCAAGAATATTGGAGGCTCCCGTAGATCCGGCAGGCGCCATGGAAATGGCAAGAAGAAGCCGGGGGACTCCACGGCTTGCCAACAGAATTTTAAAGAGGGTGCGGGATTATGCCCAGGTCAAACACGACGGCATCATTACGGAGGAGGTCGCAGTGACAGCGCTGGATCTGATGGATGTGGACAGGCTGGGGCTGGATCACATTGACAGAAATATTCTGTTTACCATGATGCAGAAGTTTGGGGGAGGCCCGGTGGGACTGGATACCCTTGCTGCCGCCATAGGGGAGGATTCCGGAACCATTGAGGATGTGTACGAGCCCTATCTGCTGAAAAACGGATTTATCAACCGAACGCCCAGAGGCAGGGTGGCGACAGATTTGGCTTACCAGCATTTAGGGCTTGAAATTCCCGAATAATCTGCTTATAATAGATGTTGTATAAGTTACATTCGATAAGCTATATATTTTGTGTATAGAGGGGTGAGCCTGATGTCAGCGAAAACAGATACGGAAGTAATCATCGGTGGTAAGGTATTTACACTGAGCGGATATGAAAGTGAAGAATATTTACAGAAGGTTGCCTCCTATATCAATAACAAGACGGCTGAGTACGGCAAAGTAGAGTCCTTTAAGAGACAGCCTCTGGATACACAGAATGTTTTACTTCAGCTAAACATAGCGGATGATTATTTTAAGGCAAAGAAACAGATCAGTCTGTTGGAAGAGGAGATCCAGACCAAAGAAAAGGAACTGTACAATTTAAAACACGAACTGATCGCTTCCCAGATCAAGCTGGAGAACACTGAGAAAAATATCAAATCTCTGCAAAATGAGATCAATGAAAATGCCAAAAAGATCGTCAAACTGGAAACGGAATTAAAAGCCAAAGGATAAGAAACCATGGATGGTACTCTTGACAGGACATCCTTATGTGAATGAAAAGCTGTCTCTATCAGACAGCTTTTTGTGCGAATATAAGTAAAGAAAAGGAAGGCTATGAAGAAAGTGGAATTATTGGCGCCTGCCGGAAATTTTCAGGCATTAAAAGGAGCCATAAAGGCAGGAGCCGACGCCGTTTATCTGGGGGGCGGGGCGTATGGCGCCAGAGCATATGCCGACAATTTTACACAGGAAGAGCTTTGTGCCGGGATTCATTTTGCCCACGTATTTGGGAAAAAGGTTTATCTTACCGTCAATACGCTGGTAAAAGAGCGGGAACTGGACGGGCTGTATGATTTTTTGCAGCCTCTTTATGAGAAGGGGCTGGATGGCGCTATTATTCAGGATCTGGGCGTTCTGCGCTATGTTAGGAAGCATTTTCCGCAGCTTCCTTTGCACGCAAGTACGCAGATGACCCTTACAGGGAGCGGGGGCGCCGCATTGGTCCAGCAGGAGGGGATTACCAGAATTGTACCTGCAAGGGAATTGTCCCTGGAGGAAATCCAGAAAATCAAAAGAGAAACAGGGGTTGAAATAGAAGCTTTTATCCACGGCGCCATGTGTTATTGTTATTCCGGGCAATGCCTTTTAAGCAGTATGCTGGGAGGAAGAAGCGGCAATCGGGGCAGATGTGCACAACCCTGCCGCCTTCCCTATGAAGGAATGGGGAAAGCGCAGTGCTATCCCTTAAGTATGCGGGATATGTGTACCCTTGAACTGCTTCCCAGGCTGATGAAGGCGGGAATCGATTCCTTTAAAATAGAGGGAAGAATGAAGAAACCTGCCTATGCGGCGGGGGTAACGGCGATCTATCGTAAATATATGGATTTGTATGAGAAAAGCCCGGAAAATTATCAGGTTTCAAAAGAAGATATGGATCTTTTAAGGGAGTTGTATATCAGAAGCGAAATTGGTGATGGTTATTATAAGAGGCATAATGGGAAAGAAATGATCAGCATACATTCTCCGGCCTATCTGGAAACTCCCAAGGAAGTACTTGAAGAGATCCAACGCAAATATTTGGCAGATGAGCCTTTTATAAAAGGAGACGGGGAGATCACCCTTATTCCGGAACAGAAAGCGGTTCTTGTCCTAAGAGCAGATAAGGTCAGCGTTTCAGTTGAAAGCGATGTGGTGCAGAAGGCGTTAAAACAGCCTTTATCACCGGAAAAAATAGCAAAACAGATTAAGAAAACCGGCAACAGCCTTGTGAAAGTGGAGCAGGTAAAGGTATTTACCCCAGAGCCTGTGTTTTTACCTGTAAGCGCGCTAAATCAACTGCGCAGAAATGCAGTTACGGCATTGGAAGAAGCCGTAATCTGTAAAAATCATTTGGCTTATTCGGGCAGAGCCGTTGTTCCCAGGCAGGAGAAGATCAAAAGCAAAGGAGCCCGGCAGGCAGATACAATTCTGAAAACAGCAAAGGATCTCCATGTACTGGTGCAGACCCGGGCGCAGTTAGAAGCAGCCCTTTCCATTTTACCCGGACGGATTTACCTGGACTACTCTTTTTTAGAAAGAGAAAACCATGAAAAGCTGAAATTCCTTGCCTCCGACTTGAAGGAAAAAGGAACGGCGCTGTATTTCGCGTCGCCCTATATTGTACGGGACAAGGATTATGTATATTTGCGGAAGTTGGAAGAAGCGCTGAAAGACGGAATTGCAGAAGGAATACTGGTGCGGAATCTGGAAACTTTTCACTTTTTTGCCGGGGATGGCTTATCCCATAGACTGATCCCGGATGCCAATTTGTATGTCTGGAACCGAGAAGCCCTGCAGTTTTGGGAAGAACGGACGCAGGAGTTTTTTCTTCCTCTGGAATGCAACCAATATGAGTGGGAGGAGCTTTTGGCGGCATGTCCGGAACGGAAAATACAGGCGTCGGCAATTGTTTACGGCAGACTTCCTATGATGGTCACTGCCAATTGTCTGAAAAAAACTTTTGAGGCATGCAATCAAACGCCGGGGCTGCTCACCCTGAAGGATCGATATGGGAAAGATTTCCCTGTTTATACGGATTGTCTGTGCTGTTACAATGTAATATACAACAGCGTTCCGTTATCTCTTCACAGGCTTTTTCCCGGGGGAGTATCTGGGATTCATCATTTCAGACTGGATTTTACAGTGGAGAGCGGCGGTGAAACCCAACGGCTTCTAACGTATTTCAGCAGCCTTATGGAGGAGTACAGGGAGCCTTTTTATAAGGAATATACCACAGGTCACTATAAACGAGGAGTAGAATAAATGGTGGTTTATATCAGCGAGTTTTCAAAATATATTATTGCAGTGCTGATGGTTTTATACACCTACGAGAGCTTTGCGGTGTTTCGATATGACAATGAGTCAAGAAGAAACGGCATTTATACCAGACAAAATATTTTAATGTTTGCTTTTCATTTCATTTGTTTTCTGGTAATCTGTTTTGAGACGGGAGACATTACGTATTTGCTTTTTTACGCCTTTCAGCAAATTATATTGTATGCGGCAGTTGTACTCTGTAAAATGCTTTACCCCAAGTCCAACCGGCTTGTGATGAACAATATGTGTATGCTGCTGAGCGTTGGATTTGTGATTTTAACCAGGCTTGACATGAATAAAGCGGTAAAGCAGTTTGTGATCGTGACAGGTTCCCTGGTGGCGGCGCTTATCATCCCCTTTTTCGTCCATAAATTTAAATTTTTAAAAAATCTGAAATGGATCTATGGGATGGTGGGCATAGGAGCGCTTTCGGTGGTTATGATTCTGGGGCAGACCACCTATGGAAGCAAACTGTCCTATTCCATTGCCGGCATTACCTTTCAGCCCTCAGAATTTGTAAAAATATTATTTGTCTTTTTTGTGGCAAGCGCGTTGTATGATGCAGCAGGTTTTTTTGAGGTTTTTACCACTGCGGTGGTTGCCGCCGCCCATGTGATCACGCTGGTCATTTCAAAGGATCTGGGAAGTGCGCTGATCTTTTTTATTGCCTATGTGCTGATGGTTTTTGTTGCCACAAGGAATTATTTTTATCTTCTGGCAGGCATTTCAGGCGGAGCGGCAGCGGCATATATCGCCTATCAGGTATTTGCCCATGTACAGGTAAGGGTGCAGGCGTGGAAAGATCCCTGGAGCGTAATTGATTCGGCAGGCTATCAGATCACCCAGTCCTTGTTTGGAATTTCCAGCGGAGGCTGGTTTGGGCTGGGGCTGTGTCAGGGAACGCCGGGGTCTATTCCCTTTGTGGAGGCGGATTTTATTTTTTCCGCCATTGCGGAGGAACTGGGGCTTTTGTTTGCAATTTGTCTGATTCTTGTCTGTGTCAGCAGTTTTATGATGTTTATGATCATCGCGGCAAGTCTTCAGGATGGCTTTTACAGGCTGGTCACCTTTGGGCTGGGCATTACCTATATCTTTCAGGTATTTCTAACAATTGGAGGGGGAACTAAATTTATTCCGCTGACAGGGGTTACTTTGCCGCTGATCAGTTATGGCGGAAGTTCTGTCCTTACAACACTGGTTATGTTTGCAATTGTGGAGGGAATGCACATCATTCAGGAAGAGGAAAAGGAGCAGCTTAGAAAATCCCTCCGAAAAAGAAAAAAGAGAACCGCTTATATCCAAAGAACCATAGAAGACCAGGAAGAGGCGGAGTACCGGGATGCAGATCCGGCAGGAGATGGGTTTGAAGAGGAAGAATAGAACCGAAAGGATAAAGATCAAAAAGAATAAAGAGATTCTGGGCGTTATGTGGGTTTTTACACTGCTCTTTTTATGCATGTCAGGTTATATTACCGCCTATTCTGTAACCCACAAACAGGAGCTGATCAATAACAGTTACAACGGAAGACAACAGATCCTCATTGCCCAAAACAGCAGAGGCCGAATTTTTTCAGCCGATGGACAGGTTCTTGCCCGGACGGGGGAGGATGAGGAAGGAAAGGAAAAGAGGGAATATCCTTACCAGAACTTATTTTCCCATGTGGTGGGCTACGCCTCTAACGGCAGAATGGGAGTGGAGGCACAGGCAAATTATTATCTGATCCAATCCAATGCGCCCCTTTCCCAGAAGGCAGCATTGGATGTCAGGGGGGAAAAATATCCGGGAGATGACGTGTATACCACGTTACAGGTGGATCTGCAGCAGGTAGCGTCAAATGCCCTGGGGATCTATCAGGGAGCAGTGATCGTAACAGAGCCGTCAACAGGAAGAATTCTTGCAATGGTTTCCAAGCCGGATTTCAATCCGGAAGAGATTGCCGATATATGGGAGGAATTAATAGAGGATAAGGAGAGCAGCATTTTGCTGAATCGAGCCACCCAGGGGCTGTATCCTCCAGGCTCTACCTTTAAGATCGTAACTGCGCTGGAGTATATGAGAGAAAACCCTGACACCTGGCAGAACTACAGCTATAACTGTACCGGCTCCATCCAAAGAGGCGAGGATCGGATACAGTGCTATCATGGCAGTGTTCATGGGGGCGTAGGATTTGAACGTTCCTTTGCAAAATCCTGTAATACATCTTTTGCCAATATTGGGCTTAGCCTTGATCGGAAAGCTTTTGCCGATACGCTGGACCAGCTTCTTTTCGGACGGGAGCTTCCGGTGGTATTTCCCGCCGGGATCAGCCGGGTGGAGGTGGGAGAAGAAACTTCTGATTCTGATATGATGCAGATCTCCATTGGACAGGGAACCACATCCATTACGCCCCTGGAATTGAATATGATCACCTGCGCCATTGCCAACGGAGGCGTTTTGGCGGAACCTTACCTGATCGATTCCGTACAGAGCAGCAGCGGCAATACAATAAAGGCTTTCTCCCCGGAGAATTATGGAAAACTGATGGAAGAAGGAGAAGCAGATGCATTGAAGGAACTGATGCGGCAGGTGGTGGAGACTGGAACTGCCAGCCGGTTGAAAGACCTTTCCTACACTGCGGCAGGTAAGACAGGGTCCGCCGAGTATGGAACCGTCAAGGGAGAGAGCCATGCGTGGTTTACAGGGTTTGCGCCGGTGGAAGATCCTGAAGTCTGTGTAACCATTATCATTGAAGGCGCCGGCGCCGGAGGCGACTATGCCGTTCCTATTGCAAAAAGGATTTTTGACGCATATTTCGGAGTATAGCTATGAAATTTTATAAATATCTTTATATTGGCGATACTGTTACCAACCCCCAAAAAGTGAAGCGGAAGCTAAAGCTGCATGCAGGTGTGCAGGTTTATGTGATCACGACTGCATCCTCCTCGGATCAGCTTGAAATTTTCCACAGCGCCTACCTGAAACAGCGGTACTACCGTTATCATCCGCCTGTGATCGTTGGAATTGCCTCAAATTACGAGGAGGCGGTGGGTATTATTATGAAAATCGTCAGGGAAGCTCTGGATGCAACCGGAAATTGTAATTTGAAGGAATACTTAAAGCAAAAGGCAAAGCAAACGAAAAACATGGAGTAAGAATAATGATAGCAGTGCTGCTGACCATTTTAAAAATTCTGGGCATCATTTTGCTGGTTTTGCTTGGAATCATATTGTTTGTTCTGCTCACAGTGCTGTTTGTACCGGTCAGGTATGACATAAAAGCTGTGCGAAAGGCGGATGACACCTCTTTTGTCCATGTGAGAATCAGATTATCATGGCTGCTTCATTTGATAAGCGGAGCCTTTTCTTATCCAGAAGAAGCTTTTTTCAGGGTCAGGCTTTTAGGAGTTACTATTTTCAGGTCAGATCATGCCAAAAAGAATTCCTCCGCAGAAAAGAAAAAAGAAAAAAAAGAGAAAAATGCCCAGGCAGAAAAGACAGTGAATGAAACGCCGCCAGAAAAGAAAGAAGTTCCCCCGCCGGAAGAACCAATCCGGAAGGAAAAGGAAAGAAAAGAGATTCCCGGGGAAGAGGACGCAGGCGGGGAACTTCATCAGAAACAGCCGGAGGAAAAGAAGAAAAACAAGTTTTTTGCGTTTCTGAATAAAATATGGTCCTTCCTGAAAAATATTCAGTACACAATCACAAAAATATGTGATAAGATAAAACATATTGTAAAGAATATCCGCTATTACATGGAGCTTTTGCAAAGCGATACCTTTCAAAGAGTATGGCACATATGCGGAGGAGAGGTGATCGCCTTACTGAAAAGCATTCTTCCCCGCAGGCTGGAAGGACAGCTTCATGTGGGAACAGGCGATCCTGCCGGTACGGGGCAGATTTTATCTCTTTACGGTATTTTATATCCGTTGATTGGCAATCATATAGACATCCTTCCGGATTTTGAACAGGCTGTTCTGGAGGGAGAACTTTTGGCAAAAGGGAGAATGACTGTTTTCAGGGCTTTGAAAACGGCATGGATCGTATATTTTAATAAGGATTTACGCAGATTGATTCAATTATTGAAAAGGGAGGCAGTTTAAATGGCAGAGAATAATTTTACAGGAGTAATCGAGTCCCTTATGCAGGGGATGAACACCGTTCTTTCCACCAAGACGGTTGTGGGAGAAGCGACAAAGATAGGGGATACCATAATCCTGCCCCTTGTGGATGTGACCTTTGGCGTAGGCGCAGGCGCCAGTGTTGGAGATAAGAAAAACGGCGGTGCCGGCGGATTTTCAGGAAAGCTGACCCCCAGCGCAGTGCTGGTGATTAAGAACGGCAGTACCAAGCTTGTGAACATCAAGAATCAGGATACCGTTACCAAGGTTCTGGATATGATACCTGACATTGTAGATAAGTTTACAGCGCCTAAGGAAGAAATGATAGATGATGACGATGCTGTTGATATTGCTTTCCCGGAGGATGGGGATGACAAGCAATAATTTCGACTAAGCTGCATATGATAAAGAAAGAAGCATAGGTGAGTTGATACGCATGAAAAAGCTGATCGGTTTTATTGCATTTTGGATTGCCGTAGGAATGTTGCTTATGCTTTTTCTTGTGCGCCATTATCTGATTGCCCTTTTGATCATTGCGTTGTTGTTGGTCATTGGATATAATTGTTATTTAAATTGAAAGGGAGAACAGGATGAATTCTTCTGCAACACCTATGGATGAGGAAAAATTTGAAAAAGCCCTGGAGGAAAGTACCGACTCAGAGCTAAGCGAATTGAAGCTATGGCTTTTTAAAGAAAATGTCCGTCTGAAAATGGAACAGGGCGAACTGAAATATGAGTGGGACAGGCTGCAGAAGGAAAAAGAGCAGTTTCAAAGAGATGCCGAGGCATTTGACCGGTATATTGCCGCTGAGAAAAAGCGTATGAAACAGGATGAATCTTTTTTTGACAAAAAAATGGACATCCTTAAAAGCGGTTTTATGCAGCTGGATCAGGAGCGGAAAAAGCTGGAACGGGAAAAAATTCAGTTAGATACGGAGAAGAAGGTGCATGCAGGCAGCGTAAGACAGGAAAAGAACATGGAACTTGGGGAAATGTTATTCCAGGGCGTAAAAAGCCAGCTAGCCCTGAAAAAAAGATACAAGGATCTGATCAAAATGTTCCATCCTGACAATATAGCGGGAGACCATGAAATGGTTTTGGTGGTCAACAGCATTTATGAAGAACTGAAAAAAGATTATGAGATGGGAAAAAGAGCATAGCATAAGGACAGCACGCGCCGCGAACTGTCCTTAGTTATAAAAAAACTGACCGCATTGCGGTCAGCTCTTTAAATCATATTAAGCTCGTTCAACTCTTCCGGACTTTAAGCAATTTGTACAAACGTGCATTCTTTTGGAAGCTCCGTTTACTTTACACTTAACATTCTTGATGTTTGATTTCCAGATTCTGTTAGATCTTCTATGAGAATGGCTTACATTGTTCCCGAAATGAACGCCTTTACCACAAATATCACATTTAGCCATCGTCGCACCTCCTAACAATTCATAATAAACGTACACAACAGTTGTATGATAGCAGAAAATAAGGGAGAATGCAAGCGGAAATTTAACATTTTTTTTGTAAATTAAATTTATTGTTTCTTTTTTTCCATTTTACGGTTATAATACATAATATATGTTCAAAATATAAGGAGGCAGCCTATGAAAAATTCTTCCGTTAAGGGAACTTCCATGAATACGCATATGGGCAGTATTGCCATCGACAATGAAGTGATTGCCCAATACGCCGGCAGTGTTGCGATGGAGTGCTTTGGTGTTGTGGGAATGGCAGGCATTAATGTAAAAGACGGTCTTGTGAAACTGCTGAAAATGGACAGCATGACCAGAGGGATCAACGTATCCATCAAAAACAATAAACTGACCTTGAATTTCCATATTATTGTGGCTTACGGAGTAAGCATTCTTGCCGTTTCCGATAATCTGATCAGCAATGTGAAATATAAGGTTGAGGAATTTACCGGAATAGAAATTGAGAAAATAAACATCTTTGTTGAAGGTGTTAGAGTGATTGATTAAGAGGAGGATTTGATGTGACTAATACAATCGACGCTAAGATACTTGCAAAGATGTTCTTAGCCGGAGCGAAAAATCTGGAAGCCAAAAAGGAATGGATCAATGATTTAAATGTGTTTCCTGTACCGGACGGTGATACAGGAACCAATATGACCCTTACCATTATGTCTGCGGCAAGAGATGTTGCGGCGATGGAAGAGCCGGATATGATGTCCCTTTGCAAAGCGATCTCATCTGGTTCTTTGAGAGGCGCAAGAGGGAATTCCGGCGTGATTTTATCCCAGCTGTTCCGTGGATTTACCAAATCCATCAGAGATAAAAAGGAACTGGATATTCCGGTTTTTGCAGATGCTTTTGAAAAAGCAGTGGAAACCGCATACAAGGCGGTTATGAAGCCCAAAGAAGGAACGATTCTGACAGTGGCAAAGGGAGCTTCCGTCAGGGCAAGGGAACTTGCAAACCAGGGCTGTGAGGATCTGGGCGCCTTTTTTGAGGAAGTGATCCGCCACGGAGATGAAGTGTTAGAGCAGACGCCGGAAATGCTGCCGGTATTAAAGCAGGCAGGCGTAGTGGATTCCGGCGGTCAGGGGCTGATGCAGGTATTGAAGGGTGCATATGACGCATTTATGGGCAAGGAACTGGATCTGTCCATTGGCGGTGAAAGCACAAGCGCTTCTTCCCCCAAAGCAAATGCAAATGCCCAGGCTGAAATGGAGATCAAATTCGGCTATTGTACGGAATTTATCATTATGCTCAGCAGAAACTTTAATATCAAAGCGGAAATGGATTTTAAAGAATACCTGGAATCCATAGGAGATTCCATTGTTGTGGTAGCGGATGACGATGTGGTTAAGGTACACGTACATACCAATGACCCGGGACTTGCCATCCAGAAGGCGTTGAAGTATGGTGCGTTATCTAATTTAAAAATTGACAATATGCGTTTGGAACATCAGGAAAAGCTTTTCAAGGCAGGGCAGCTTCCCCAGGAGGAAAGCGCCAAAGAGCCTATGCCCCATAAAGAAGTGGGATTTATTGCCGTGTCTGTAGGCGCGGGTATTAACGAAATCTTTAAGGGACTGGGCGTGGATCATATCATCGAAGGCGGACAGACCATGAATCCCAGCACGGAAGACATGCTCAACGCCATTGATCAGGTGAATGCGGATACGATTTTCATCTTCCCCAACAATAAAAATATCATTCTTGCGGCAAATCAGGCGCAGATGATGGTAAAGGATAAGAATATTGTTGTAGTGCCTACCAAAACGGTACCCCAGGGAATTACGGCGATCATTAATTACGTGCCGGATTTGACGGTTGAAGAGAATACCGAAACCATGAAGGGTGAGATCGGCAATGTAAAAACCGGGCAGGTAACCTATGCAGTCAGAGATACGGTGATCGATGACAAGGAGATCAAGCAGGGCGATTACATGGGCATCGGTGATTCGGGAATTTTGTCGGTGGGAGAAGAGGTTTCTGATGTAACCTTCCGTATGGTTTCTGAAATGATGAACGAGGAACTGGAACTGATCAGCATTTATTATGGAGAGGAGATCTCCGAAGACGCTGCGCAAAGCCTGAAGGAACGGATTGAAGAAGCTTTCCCTTCCTGTGATATTGAATTGCAGTATGGCGGGCAGCCAATCTATTATTATATTATATCTGCCGAATAGAGGTTTCAATCATTTAAAAAGGACGGTGATTCCGTCCTTTTTACGTCTCGAAAAATATAGAAAATAAAACCAGATGTTATGGTTATGAGGAAAGCCTGATGAAATATTCAGATGACATTATAAGGCTGAAAGGTATCGGGGAAAAAACCGCAAAGCTTTTTCATCGAATGGGTATTTACACAGTGGAGGATCTGATTTTCCATTATCCAAGAGATTATCAGGTTTTTGCCCCTCCGGTGAAAATGGCGGAGGCTTCCAATGGGGAAACGGTTACTTTGGAGCTTTTTCTCCCCGCCGCCTTTCAGTGGAAAAAAGTACGGAACCGTTCCATTGGAACAGGGGTGGGAAGCGATGGTGAAAGTCAAATTTTTATCACTTATTTTAATGCTTCTTACCTGAAAAACAAGCTGACCAGAGGCAGCGCTTATCTTTTCAGGGGAAAGATCCGGCTGGAAAAGGGACGTTATTACATGGATCAGCCCAAAATCTATACATGGGAAGAATATCAGGAAAAAATGGGACAGCTTCAGCCTGCCTATTCCCTTACGGCAGGGCTTACCAACAGAACGGTTACCAAGGCGGTGGAGCAAGCCCTCTTGAATTGTGAAGAATGGGCATCCATGGAGGAATATCTTCCAAAAGACATTGTCAGAACCTATGAATTGATGCCGGGAAAAGAAGCATTGTACCGGATTCATTTTCCCAAGGATTGGGAGGATCTGGTATTGGCACGCAAAAGACTGGTGTTTGACGAATTCTTTCTGTTTTTAATTTCTGTCAGGCGCATGAAGGAATATAATGAAGGACTGGGCACAGACTACCCTATGATAGAAACTGCATGGACGAAACGTTTCGAGGAGGCGCTCCCTTATCGTCTTACAAAGGCGCAAAGCAGAGTATGGAAGGAAATAGAGCGGGATTTATCAAGTGGAAAATGTATGAACCGTCTGGTACAGGGGGATGTTGGTTCCGGAAAAACGATCCTTGCATTTCTGGCTCTTTTGCTCACGGTAAGCAATGGCTATCAGGGCGCTCTCATGGCACCTACGGAAATTCTTGCCGCCCAGCATTTTGAGCAGATCAGGGATTTGACCAGACGCTATGATCTTCCCTTTCAGCCTGTGCTCCTTACCGGTTCCGTAAATGCTGCAGGGAAAAGAGAAATTTACCGCCAAATTCAGGCAGGGGAAGTGAATGTTATCATTGGAACCCATGCGCTGATTCAGGATGCGGTAAGCTACCCAAACCTTGCCCTGGTGATCACCGATGAGCAGCACCGCTTTGGAGTGCGCCAACGGGAACTTTTAGGACAAAAGGGAGGAGAGCCCCATGTGCTTGTGATGAGCGCGACTCCAATTCCCAGAACGCTTGCCATTATTTTGTATGGAGATCTCCATCTGTCTGTGGTGAATGAACTGCCTGCCGAAAGACTTCCTGTAAAGAATTGTGTAGTAGGAACCTCCTATCGTCCGAAAGCCTATGAGTTCATTGTAAAAGAAGTTCGGAAGGGGAATCAGGCATTTGTGATCTGTCCCATGGTAGAAGCAGGCGAGGAAGAAAACGGGCTTGAAAATGTAACGGATTATGGGGACAGGCTTCGCGCCCGGTTACCCCGGGACATTCATGTGGAAATCCTTCACGGGAAAATGAAAAGCGCCGATAAACAGCGAATTATGGATGCTTTTGGCGCAGGGCATATTCATGTGCTGGTGGCAACTACCGTGATTGAGGTGGGAATCAACGTGCCAAACGCCACCGTGATGATGGTTGAGAATGCAGAGCGGTTTGGGCTTGCCCAGCTTCATCAGTTGAGAGGACGGATCGGGAGAGGGGAAAAACAATCCTACTGTATCTTTATCAATGGCTCTGATCAGAAAAAGTCCATGGACAGGCTGGACATCTTAAACCGCTCTAACGATGGTTTTTTTATTGCGGAGGAGGATCTGAAACTGAGAGGTCCCGGAGATCTTTTCGGGCTGCGGCAAAGCGGGGCAATGGAATTTAAGATAGCGGATATTTATCAGGATGCAGAGCTTCTCAAAATGGTCAGTATGACAGTGGATGAGCTCCTTGCCGGAGATCCGAATCTGGAGACGGAAAGATGTGCGCCCCTCAGAGGATATTTGCATGAAAATGCCGGAAAATTTATTGACTTTAGATCTATCTGACAGTAATATATATTTGTATGTGCTTTTTTAAAAAACACAATATATTGTATTTTAGAGGGAAGGTTTGGTGAAGAAATTGAGTGGAAAAGTTGCGGTTATTACAGATTCAAACAGCGGCATTACCCAGGCTCAGGCAAAGGAACTGGGAATTCAGGTACTCCCCATGCCGTTTATGATAGGAGAAGAAACCTATTTTGAAGATATCACTTTGACCCAGGAAGAATTTTATGAAAAACTGGAAGGGGGAGCAGATATGGTGACCAGCCAGCCGTCCCCGGAATCGGTGCTTGCGCTTTGGAAGGAAACGCTGAAAGAGTATGACGAGATCGTGCATATTCCCATGAGCAGCGGTCTTTCCGGTTCCTGTCAGAGCGCGCTGATGCTCGCAGAGGATTTTGACGGGAAGGTTCAGGTGGTCAATAACCAGAGAATCTCCGTTACCCAGAGGCAGTCTGTGCTGGATGCGCTGATGCTTGTCGGCAGAGGTATGAATGCACCTGAAATCAAGGAATTTCTTGAAAAAGATAAATTTAATTCCAGTATTTATATTATGCTGGATACGCTGTACTATTTGAAAAAAGGCGGCAGGATCACCCCCGCCGCTGCGGCAATCGGAACGATCCTCAGGTTAAAGCCGGTGCTCCAAATCCAGGGGGAACGCCTGGATGCCTTTGCCAAGGCAAGAACGGCAGGGCAGGGAAAGTCCGTTATGATCAATGCTATCAGAAATGATATGGAAAACCGTTTTGGCGGCGTTTCGGCGGACAATATCTGGCTGGAGGTAGCGTACACCAGGGACCGGGAAGCGGCAGAGCAGTTTGCACAGGAGCTGCAAAAGGAATTTCCGGGATTTGACATGGTGATCAATCCCCTTTCCTTAAGCGTTGCCTGCCATATAGGACCAGGTTCCCTTGCCGTTGCCTGCTGTAAGAAAATACGGTAATGTTCCTTAACAATCAATAGAAAGAGGTTTGTGACCCATGTCAAAAGCAGCAGTTTACGACGCTTCCAGTATTACCGTACTGGAAGGGCTTGAAGCGGTAAGAAGAAGACCGGGAATGTATATCGGCAGCGTTTCTACCAAAGGATTGAATCATTTGATTTACGAGATCGTGGATAACGCAGTGGATGAGCATTTGGCGGGACATTGTGATACCATTTCCGTAACCCTTGAAGCGGACGGTTCCGCAACCATTGAGGATAACGGAAGAGGCATTCCGGTGGGAATGCATGAAAAAGGCGTCAGCGCGGAAAGGCTGGTCTTTACCACCCTCCATGCAGGGGGGAAATTTGACGATTCGGCGTATAAGACAAGCGGAGGGCTTCACGGTGTGGGTTCTTCTGTTGTCAACGCCCTTTCTACATACTTGACCGTAAGAGTCAAAAACGGCGGATATCTTTATGAAGACCGGTATGAGCGGGGAAACCCCGTGGTGGAGCTGAAAGACGGTCTGCTTCCTGTAGTGGGCAGGGCAAAAGGAACCGGAACCCAGATCAACTTCATGCCTGATGATACGATTTTTGATAAGACACGGTTCAAAGAGGATGAGATCAAGAGCAGGATGCATGAAACCGCATATCTGAATCCTGCTTTGACCATTGTCTTTGAGGACAGGCGGAAGGCGGAGCCGGAGCAGGTGGTCTATCATGAGCCGGACGGAATCATCGGCTTTATCAAGGATATGAACAAGTCCACGGAAGCGGTCTGTGATGTGGTCTACTTCAAGGGGGAAAGCGAGGGCATTTCCGTTGAGGGCGCCTTTCAGTATATCAATGAATTTCATGAAAATGTGCTGGGCTTCTGTAATAATATTTACAATTCTGAAGGGGGTACTCACCTCACGGGGTTTAAAACGGCATTTACCAATATTATCAACACCTATGCACGGGAGCTGAATATTCTTAAGGAAAAAGACGCCAATTTTACCGGCGCCGATGTGCGCAACGGAATGACCGCAGTGATCTCTATCAAGCACCCTGATCCCAGATTTGAGGGGCAGACAAAAACCAAATTGGATAATCAGGATGCTGCAAAAGTGGTTTCAAAAGTGACGGGAGATGAGCTGATCCGTTATTTTGACCGTAATCTGGAGGTGCTTAAGAACATTATCGGCTGTGCGGAGAAAGCGGCAAAGATCCGCAAAACCGAGGAAAAAGCAAAAACCAATATGCTCACCAAACAGAAGTTCTCTTTTGATTCCAATGGCAAGCTTGCAAATTGTGAGTCAAAAGACGCTTCAAAATGCGAAATTTTTATCGTAGAGGGGGATTCTGCAGGAGGAAGCGCCAAGACTGCAAGAAATCGTGCATTTCAGGCAATCCTTCCCATCCGGGGAAAGATCCTGAACGTGGAAAAAGCAAGCATTGATAAGGTGCTGGCAAATGCGGAGATCAAAACTATGATCAATGCATTTGGATGCGGATTTTCAGAAGGCTATGGGAACGATTTTGATATCACCAAACTGCGCTATGACAAGATTATTATCATGGCGGATGCGGATGTGGACGGCGCCCATATTTCCACGCTGTTGCTGACTTTGTTTTACCGCTTCATGCCGGAACTGATCTATGAGGGACATGTGTATATTGCCATGCCGCCTCTTTATAAAGCGATGCCAAGCAAGGGTGCGGAAGAATATCTTTATGATGATAAGGCGTTGGAGCAATACCGGAAACGTCATAAAGGACCTTTTACCCTGCAAAGATATAAAGGGCTTGGAGAAATGGATGCCCAGCAGCTTTGGGAAACCACCTTAAACCCTGAAACCAGAATCTTAAAGCTGGTTGAGATCGAGGATGCGCGTATGGCGTCAGAGGTCACGGAAATGCTTATGGGAACAGAGGTTCCTCCCAGGAAGGCATTTATCTATGAACATGCAACCGATGCAGAGCTGGATGTTTAGAAACGAGGACGGACATGGAAGAAAAGATCATAAAAACAGAGTATTCTGAGGTGATGCAGAAATCTTACATCGATTACGCCATGAGCGTTATTATTGCAAGAGCGCTGCCGGATGCCAGGGACGGTTTAAAGCCGGTTCAGAGAAGAGTTCTCTACGACATGCATGAGCTGGGGATCAAATACGATAAGCCTTACAGAAAAAGCGCCCGTATTGTGGGAGATACCATGGGTAAATATCATCCCCACGGAGACAGCTCCATCTATGAAGCGCTGGTGGTCATGACCCAGGAATTTAAGAAGGGGCTTCCCCTGATCGACGGTCACGGCAACTTTGGCAATATAGAGGGAGACGGCGCCGCGGCAATGCGTTACACGGAGGCGAGACTGGAGAAGGTGACCCAGGAGGGATTTTTATCCGATCTGGACAAGGATGTGGTGGATTTTATCCCAAACTTTGACGAGACGGAAAAAGAACCTTCCGTTTTGCCGGTAAAATTTCCCAACCTTCTGGTAAACGGTTCAGAAGGCATTGCCGTGGGCATGGCGACCAGCATCCCCCCGCATAATTTAGGGGAGGTTTTGGATGCGGTTAAAGCATATATGCAGGATGAATCCATCACCACCCAGGGACTTATGAAATATATAAAGGGACCGGATTTCCCCACCGGGGGCATTGTGATCAATCAGGATGAACTTCAGGAAATTTATGAAACCGGTACAGGGAAAATCAGGGTGCGGGGGAAAGTGGAGACGGAAAAGGGAAAAGCCGGCAAGACCAACGTGGTGATCAGCCAGATTCCCTATCCCATGATCGGCGCCAACATTTCCAAGTTTTTAATGGATGTGGCGGCTCTTTCGGAGACGAAAAAGACCCAGGATATTGTGGACATCTCCAATCAGTCCTCAAAGGAAGGCATTCGTATCGTCATAGAACTGAAAAAAGATGCCGATGTGGACAATTTCATCAATATGCTTTACAAAAAGACCCGGCTTGAGGATACCTTTGGGGTAAACATGCTCGCCATTGCAGAGGGCAGACCGGAGGTCATGGGGCTCAGGGAGATCATCAGGCATAATGTTGAATTTCAATTTCAAACCGCTACCAGAAAATACACCAACCTGCTTGCCAAGGAGCGGGAGAAGAAGGAAATTCAGGAGGGCCTGATCAAGGCATGCAATGTGATCGACCTTGTCATTGAAATTCTGCGGGGGTCAAAAGACCGCGCCATGGCGAAGGCATGTCTCACGGAGGGGAAAGTAGACGGCATTAAATTCCGCTCCAAGGAATCCAAGATCATGGCGGCGCAGCTTATGTTTACGGAGAAGCAGGCAAACGCCATACTGGAGATGCGTCTTTACAAGCTTATTGGTCTGGAACTGGAAGCGTTGATCAACGAGCATGAGGAAACCATGGCGAATATTTATCGCTATGAGGATATTTTAGACCGCAGGGATTCCATGGCACAGGTGATCATCAACGAGCTGGAGGCGCTTCGCAGTGCATACGCTCATCCCCGCAAAACGATGATCGAAAATGCAGCGGAAGCTGTCTATGTGGAAAAGAAAGTGGAAGAGATGGAAGTGATCTTCCTGATGGACAGATTCGGCTATGCCAGAACCATAGATCAAGCCGCCTATGAGAGAAACAAAGAGGCGGCGGATACGGAAAATAAATATGTATTTCCCTGTAAGAATACCGGCAGGGTGTGTCTTTTTACTGATAAGGGACAGCTCCACACCATAAAGGTCATGGATCTTCCCTTTGGAAAATTCAGAGATAAAGGGGTACCCATTGACAATGTGAGCAATTTTAACGGCGAAAAAGAGACGGTGATCGCGGCGGCAAGCCAGACCAGCCTGAACCTGTACCGGCTGATCTTTGTCACCAGCTCGGCAATGATGAAGATCGTGGACGGCGGGGAGTTTGACGTGGCAAAGCGTACTGTTGCCGCCACCAAGCTTGGGGAAGGCGACCAGGTGGTGTGCGTATGCCCCCTTACCGACCAGAAGCATATTATTTTGCAGAGTGCAGAGGGCTTTTTCCTGAAGTTTCCGGTAGAGGAAATTCCCGAGAAAAAGAAGAACGCCGTAGGCGTGCGGGGGATGAAGCTGGGGGAAAAGGATTATCTGGAGAACGTTTATTTTACCCAGAGCGGCGTGGATAAAACCATCGAATACAAAGACAAGTCTTTTGAATTGAACCGGCTGAAAACAGCGAAAAGGGACGGCAAGGGAACAAAAGTGAGAGTATAGCCACAGAAAGGAAAGGGAATCAATGAGGGTAATTGCAGGCAGGGCGAGAAGCCTGAGACTGAGAACGCCGGAGGGGCTGGACACCAGACCTACCACAGACAGAATTAAGGAAACCCTGTTTAATATAATCCAGGGAGAAATTCCGGGCTGCATTTTTATCGATCTGTTTGCAGGAAGCGGCGGCATCGGAATCGAAGCGTTAAGCAGGGGCGCGAGCCACGCCTATTTCGTGGAAAATGCAAGAGAGGCGGTTTCCTGTATTCAGGAAAATCTCTCCTTTACAAAATTTTCCAATGATGCTACACTTCTGAAACAGGAGGTTTTCAGCGCCCTTTCCATGATCCATGAGAAAGAAGCTGATATTATTTTTATGGACCCTCCCTATCATGCCGGCTATGAGGAAAAAGTGTTTCAGATGCTGTTATCCCAACCTTATGTAACGGAACGAACGCTCCTTATTCTGGAGGCTGAAGCGGGGAAAAAAACGGATTTTTTGACGGAAATGGGCTATGAAATCATAAAGATAAAACAATACCGAACGAATCAGCATATTTTTGTAAAAAAAGCGAAGCAATAGACTTCGTTTTTTGCAGGGAAAAGAGGGATTACCATGAAATCAGCAATTTACCCGGGAAGCTTCGATCCGGTCACTTACGGTCATTTGGATGTGATCAAAAGAGCCGCTCAGATTTTCGACCAATTAACGGTCAGCGTTTTAAACAATAAACTAAAGACTCCATTGTTTTCTGTGGAAGAACGTGTTAAGATATTACAGGAAGCAGTCAGGGACATTCCCAATGTGAAGGTGGAATCCTTCAGCGGGCTTTTGGTGGATTATGCAAAATCCAGGAATATTCAGGTGGTGATCAGGGGGCTGCGCGCCATTACCGACTTTGAATATGAGCTTCAAAATGCACAGACAAATGTAAAGCTGTCCAACGGGGCGCTGGATACCATTTTCCTCACCACCAGTTTGGAGTATGCTTATCTTAGTTCTTCCAGCGTAAAAGAAATCGCAAGCTTTAACGGTGACATTTCAATGTGCGTTCCTGACTTTGTAGCAAGACTTGTATATCAGAAATATGGATTTGAGAAGGAATAAACGGGGGAAAGCGCATGAGCAGCAGAATCGAACAGTTAATAGATGAGATCGAGGAATATATTGACGGCTGTAAATACCAGCCTCTTTCCAATACCAAGATCGTAGTAAACAAAGAGGAAATTGATGAGCTTCTTCGGGAACTTCGTATGAAAACGCCGGACGAGATCAAGCGGTATCAGAAGATCATCAGCAATAAGGAGGCAATTTTGAACGATGCCCGTGCAAAAGCGGAAGCATTGATCAATGACGCGACCCTTCACACCAACGAGCTGATCAACGAACATGAGATCATGCAGCAGGCTTATGCACAGGCAAATGAAGTGGTAAAAATGGCAACCCAGCAGGCGCAGGAAATTTTGGACAACGCTACCATAGAGGCGAATAATATGCGTATGGCGGCAATGCAGTATACCGACGACATTCTTGCAAACGTGGAGAATCTTATGACCCAGACCATGAGAACTACCACAGATCACTATGAAAGCTTTATCAATGCCTTGAATCATTATAACGATGTGGTGAACGCAAACCGGGTGGAATTAAATCCTCCGGAGGCGGATGAGTATATAGGAGAAGACCTGACCGGCTCCGCCGAAAGCCCAAAGGATAGCGGCGATAATTTGAATTTGGATCTGCTGTAGTATTTTTGATTGTAAGTAAAATAAAAACCGGCTTACCCTGTGAAAGTAAGCCGGTTTTTTAAAGCCATAAAAACCAGTTATAAAAATACCGGGAGTTAAAAGCGTGAGAGAAGAACAGAATTTGAAATTAAAAAGAATCTATAGCGGTCTTCTGCGGACGGCTCTTTTTGGAGTTCTTCTTTTTCTTGTTTCCGCCAGGGTGAAGGGAGCGGAGCCTCTGGTACTGGTGATCGATCCGGGGCATGGCGGGGAAAACCTGGGAGCCGAATACGAGGAATATACCGAGAAGGATATGAATCTGATTGTAGCGAAGGCAATGAAGGCAGAGCTGGAGAAATATCAGGGCGTTGAAGTTTATCTGACCCATGATGTGGATCAAGATATGAGCATCAAAGACAGAGCGGTTTTTGCAGGAGAGAAGAACGCGGATTTTCTTTTTTGTCTCCACTTTAATTCTTCTGTGGAACACAATTTATTTGGGGCAGAGGTATGGGTGCCGGCGGGAGGGGAATTTTACGCCAAAGGACGTTCCTTCGGAATTCTTCAAATGGAGGAATTTACAGCCCTTGGTCTGTATTCCCGGGGAATTAAAACACGATTAAATGACCGTGACGAGAACTATTACGGCATTCTCAGGTATTGCACGGAGGAAGGCATCCCCTCGGTATTGATCGAACATTGCCATTTGGATCATCCCAAGGATCAGCCCTTTTACCGCCAGGGAGATGCGCAGCTGATGGAGCTGGGACGATTGGACGCCACTGCCGCCGCCAAGTATTTCGGCTTGAAGTCGGAGACTCTGGGGGTGGATTACAGCGGCTATCCGGTACCGGAAACCGATGTTCCAGCCCAACTTGTGAGACCTGATAAAACAGAGCCGGATCTGTGCTATATAGAGGTGATGGAAATCGATCAGGAAACCGGAGACGCAACGGTGCGCATAGACGCTGAAGATAAAGACAGCTATATTCTGTATTACCGCTACAGCCTGGACGGGGGAAATACTTTTTCACTTCCGGAGGAATGGCCAAGACCGGAGGCGTGGAACCGGTCGGCAAAAAGCAATTCCGTTACCCTCACCCTTCCGTTTGATCAACGGCTGTCTCTTTGCGTCCAGGCAAGCAACGGTTTTGATGTGTGGGCGGAGAGCAATTCCATTGCCCTTGATCCCATTCCTGACCCTGAGCGTTTGCGCAGGGAGGAGGAAGAGCGGCAGGCGGCGATCTTAAGAGAAGCGCAGAAAAATTATAAAGAGATCACCTGTGCGCCGGAGGAACAGGACGCTTCCGCCGATGTGATGCCGGTTCTGCTGATCCTGGCAGGGATTGGGGTCTGTATGCTTTTTGTTTCTCTGGTTCTGGCTAAAACCATCTATCTGCTGATAAAAGATAAAAACAGACGGTAATGGCAGTGAGGATCAGTTTATGCATTACATATTCCAAAACTGAGAGATCCGTATCCTTGATCATGCTGTAAGTCTGAGCGATACAGGATAAGCCGCCGAAGGGAAGGATGCACAGCACAAAAAAAGGGGCTTTATCTCCCAAGAGACCGATCCCTCCGGTGATTTCAAGAAAGCAGCCTGCAAACCCTGTGAGCAGCCCGGAAAGTTTCTCGCCTACAGGAAGAAATCTTGTTGCCAGAACAGGGAGAATAAACAAAAGGTTGAAAAAAATCATATAACCGCCCAGTTTTGCAATACTTCCCAATGCCCTGAAAATGGAATCGTCCAGTGCCTGAAGGAGAGAAGGGGCGGTTTGGTTTCCATGGGAGTTCCTTTGGGCGTTCATTGCAATACGCCCGCCATATATTACATAGCGCAGAAAAAGCCCGTAAAGAAAGGGGAGCCCATACATTCCCAGCAAAAAAGGAAGTCTTTTGGTAAGAGAAAGAGTGGGCAGTACGAAGCTTAGAAAATACACCGGACCTATATTGTTGCAAAAAGCCAAAAGCAGAGAGGCTTCCTCCTTCGTGATCTGTTTTTCTTCATAAAGCCGGGCGGCAACATGGGCGCCCATGGGAAAACCGCATAAAAATCCCACAATGATTCCGTAAATACAGGCGCTGTTCAAATGAAACAGCCGCCCCAAAACAGGATTCAGCGCTTTTACAAAGGAGTCCGTCAGATTCATTTGAATGATCATGCCGGAGAGCACCATAAAAGGAAAAAGGGTTGGAATCATCTTCTCAAACCAAAGGTTCAGTCCGTTTAACGCCAGCAAAAGACAGTTACCGGGAAAGGATAAAATGACCAGTGTTAACAGGAAGGCGCCAAAGCTGTAGAGATAAATTTTCAGTTTCGTCATAGTCCCACGGCTCTTTTTGTGTTATGATAATGTTTATGAGAATTGACAGGTTATTATGCGAAATGAATATGGGTACCAGAAGCCAGGTAAAAGAGCTGATCAAAAAAGGGATGATTCTGGCGGACGGACAGAGCGTTCAGAAGCCGGATCTACGGGTAGACGAAAAAACCGTTCGGATTACCTGCCAGGGAAAAGAATATGTTTACAGCCCCTTTGTCTATTTTATGCTGAACAAACCCCCGGGGGTCATTACCGCAACTGTGGACCGGAAGGATAAAACCGTGTTGGATCTGCTGAAAGAGCGGCTTTCGGATGGAAGCCTGTCAAAAACCTCCCTGGGGGTTCCCCTTCGGGACATTTTCCCCGTAGGACGGCTGGATAAGGACACTTTCTTATAGCCCATGTTTCTTAATCTCCAAATCGCATTTTCCCCGTAGGACGGCTGGATAAGGACACGGCAGGGCTTCTTTTACTGACCAATGACGGGGAATTGGCGCACAATCTTCTTTCCCCTAAGAAGCATGTTCCCAAGGAATACCTTGTGAAAGCCCTGGATACGCTGACGGAAGAAATGATGCGTTCCCTGGAAGAAGGGGTATGGATAGGGAAAGGGGAAAAAACACGTCCCGCACAGGTACGTCTGCTGGGGGAACGGGAATGCCTCATTACCATCACAGAGGGAAAATACCATCAGGTGAAACGCATGTTCCACGCAGTGGGTACAGAGGTGGTTTACTTAAAACGTCTGTCCATGGGAAGTCTTTCTCTAGATGAAGGGCTGAAAGAAGGACAGATCAGAGAACTGACGAAGAAAGAGGTTATGGATCTATGCTCCAAAATATAGAAGCGGTACTTTTTGATTTGGATGGGTCCCTGGTGGATTCCATGTGGATTTGGCGGGATATTGATATTGCATACCTTGGAAGCTTTGGAATTCCCCTACCGGAGGGGCTTCAGGAGGATATTGAGGGAATGAGCTTTTCAGAAACGGCGGAATATTTTAAGAAACGCTTCCAATTACCGGATTCGGTGGAAGAGATTAAAGAAACCTGGAACCGCATGGCATGGGACAAGTATACCCATCAGGTTCCCTTAAAGGACGGTGCAGGCGAATTTATACATTATTGCAGAAACCATGGAATACGGCTCGGGATTGCTTCAAGCAATTCCAGAACCCTGGTGGAAAAGGTGATGGAAGTTCACGGGTTGATCCACTGTTTTGACGGAATTGTAACCGCCTGCGATGTGGAGAAGGGAAAGCCTGCGCCGGACGTTTACCTGGAGGCGGCAAGGGTATGCGGCGTAAGCCCTGACAAATGCCTGGTATTTGAAGATATCGTACCGGGAATTCTTGCCGGAAAGGCGGCGGGAATGAAAGTCTGTGCGGTATGGGACGCTTATTCGGAATACCAAAATGCCGAGAAACGGGCGGCTTCAGATTATTTCATAAAAGACTACCGTGAGATCATGGAAGGGCTTACCCTTCCGGGAGGCAGATGTGTATAAAGGATTTTTACCTGTTTCCAAACAGGATATGAATGAAATGGGGATCAGGGAGCTGGATTTTGTATATGTGATCGGAGATGCTTATGTAGACCATCCCTCCTTCGGTCATGCCATAATCAGCAGAGTTCTTACTGCCCACGGCTACAAGGTGGGAATCATTTCCCAGCCCGACTGGCGTGACCCTGACAGCATTACCCTTTTGGGAAGACCCAGGCTTGCTTTTCTCATATCCGGAGGCAACATGGATTCCATGGTGAATCATTATTTTGTGTCCGGCAAAAAACGCCCTGCCGATGCTTACACCCCCGGCGGTATTATGGGGAAACGCCCTGATTATGCCACCGTGGTGTATGGGAATCTGATCCGGCAGAGATATAAGGATGTTCCGGTCATCATCGGCGGGATAGAAGCAAGCTTAAGACGCCTTGCCCATTATGACTATTGGAGCAATTCTCTGAAACGCTCTGTTTTACTGGACAGTCAGGCGGATCTGATCTCCTATGGCATGGGAGAACGCTCCATTGTAGAGATTGCGGAGGCGCTGGATAGCGGAATTTCGGTAAAAGATCTCACCTTTATTCCGGGAACAGTCTATCGG
This sequence comes from uncultured Lachnospiraceae bacterium, assembly GCA_947172705.1. Lineage (GTDB taxonomy): Bacteria > Bacillota > Clostridia > Lachnospirales > Lachnospiraceae > Suilimivivens. Next base: position 158,977 of record CAMWCA010000002.1, on the reverse strand, counting down.
ACAAAAGATCTTTCGGGCATTACAGGCGCCGAAAGAGCGCGTGATAATGCCCTGATGCTTCCCTCTTACAGGGAAATGAAAGAACAGCCTGAAAAATATGCGGAAAGCTTTGGCATACAATACCAAAATACAGATCCCTTTACCGCAAGAACGCTTGCGGAGGAATATCCGGGCGGTATCTATGTGGTACAAAATCCGCCCCAAAGACCTCTTACCACAGATGAAATGGACGACGTCTATGGGCTTCCTTACATGCGTACCTATCATCCCTCTTATGAACCTCTGGGCGGGGTACCTGCAATTGCAGAGGTGAAGTTTTCTCTGATCAGCAACAGAGGATGCTTTGGCGGATGCAGCTTTTGCGCCCTGACCTTTCATCAGGGGAGGATCGTGCAGGTGAGAAGCCATGAATCTATTCTGGCGGAAGGGGAGAAAATTGCGAAAGAACCGGATTTTAAAGGATATATCCATGATGTAGGCGGTCCTACCGCCAATTTCCGGCATCCCGCCTGTGAAAAGCAGCTTAAATACGGAGCGTGCAGGGACAGGCAGTGTCTTTTTCCAACGCCCTGTAAAAATATCAATGGGGATCACAATGATTATCTTTTGCTCCTTCGAAAGCTGAGGGCAATTCCAGGGGTGAAAAAAGTATTTATTCGTTCCGGTATCCGTTTTGATTATCTGCTGGAAGATGAAAGCGGGCTTTTTTTCAAAGAACTGGTGGAACATCACATCAGCGGTCAGCTGAAGGTGGCGCCGGAGCATATTTCAGATGTGATTCTCCAAAAAATGGGAAAGCCCAAAAGAAAGGTATATGAAAAATTTGTAAAAAAATATCATCAGCTTAATCAGGAGTTGGGCAAAAAACAGTTTTTGGTTCCCTATTTGATGTCCTCCCATCCCGGTTCCACCTTAAAAGAAGCCATAGAGCTTGCGGAATATCTGCGGGAGCTGGGGTATATGCCGGAACAGGTGCAGGATTTTTATCCAACGCCCTCCACCCTTTCAACGGTCATGTATTATACAGGGATCGATCCCAGAAACAAGGAGCCGGTGTATGTGTGCCGCAATCCCCATGAGAAGGCAATGCAGCGTGCCCTGATCCAATATCGGAACCCCAAAAACTACGAGCTGGTATATGAAGCCCTGAAGAAAGCCGGACGGGAAGATCTTATCGGTTACGACTCCAAATGTCTGATCAGACCGAAAAAAGGCGATTTTGGCGGTAAATCTGCAAGAAAAAAATCAGCCTCCGGGGAATGTGACCGAGTCGGTCAACACAAAAAGAAAACCATTCGCAATGTACACAAAAAGAAAAACTGAGAAACACCCTATAAAACCCATGGACAGGGAGGTACTATCAATTTGAAGAAAGCAGTAAAAGGTAACTTTGGATATATTTCCGCTAAAAGGCGGCAGGTGATCATCAGAACCATTCTTTATTTCGGAATTTCCCTTGCCATTTTTTTTGCCGGTTATTTTACCACCGGAACCAGAAAAAACCTCCTTACTGTGGTTGCGGTGTTAGGCTGTCTGCCGGCAAGCAAAAGCCTTGTGAACGCGGTTATGATGATCCGCGCCACAGGATGCAGTGAAAAGGTAAAAGATTTTCTGATGCCTCTGGAGGGAAGGCTGATCGGTATGTATGATATGTATTTTACATCCTATCAGAATAACTTTGCTATCAGCCATATGGTCGTAGAGGGGAAAATTCTTTTGGGATACACGGAACAGGAAAAATGTGATTTAGCCGCCTGCCAGGAGCATTTAAAAACCATGCTGAAGCAGGGAGGCTTTAAGGACATCACCATCAAAATTTCAAGAGACCTCTCAGAATATGGAAAACAGCTGGAAAATCTGAATCATATGAAACAGGAAAATGACCCTGAGCGGGATGATGAGATCCGGGTGATTCTTTATGATATCTCGCTTTAGGTCAGGCAGGGGGCGTTATGCAGGAAATCAGGATCGGTGAAAATGAAGGCGGACAGCGGATGGATAAATTTTTGCGCAAATTTATGCCTCTGGCGCCTGTCTCCTTTTTTTATAAAATGCTGCGGAAGAAAAACATCACCCTGAACGGGAAAAAAGCCCAGGGAAATGAGATCCTTTCCATAGGAGATGTGGTTTCTTTTTATCTGGCAGATGAAACCATTGGAGGTTTCCGCCAAAAGGAGATCAAAACGGCGGAGTATGAGAAAGCCTATGACAGCCTGGAGGGAATCCGGGTTGTCTACGAAGACCGCCATATTTTGATTATGAATAAGCCCTCCGGCATTCTTTCCCAAAAAGCAGATGAAAGAGAATTGTCCTTAAATGAATGGATGATCGGTTACCTGCTCCGGCAAAAAGCCGTTTCCATCCAACAGCTTGCCACCTACAAGCCCTCTGTGTGCAACCGCCTGGACCGGAATACCCAGGGGCTTGTGATCGGGGCAAAATCCCTTGCAGGGAGCCAGAAAATGCAGGAGCTGATCAGCAGCCGCGGCATACGGAAGTTTTACCGGCTGTTTGTGAAAGGGCAGGTTGCAAAGGAGGAGACTCTGGAAGGTTTTCTCCAGAAAGATGAGCAAAGCAACAAGGTTCGCCTGATCCGGAAGGGGGAAACGGGCAGTTATATTCAAACCCGGTATTATCCCATCCGGCAGTTTGAGGATAGAACCCTGGTGGAGGCTGAACTGGTCACCGGAAAGCCTCATCAGATCCGCCTTCATATGGCAAGCATCGGGCATCCTCTGCTGGGCGATTATAAATACGGCGACCGGAAATGGAATGACCTGTATCAAAAACAATATGGGATCAACAGCCAGCTTCTGTGTGCCTGCCGTTTGGTATTTCCTGAAATGGAGGCGCCCTTTGAAGCACTGAACGAAAGGACCGTGGAGATCTCCTTACCGGAGGAGTTTCAAAAACTGATGAAATAGAAAGCAGGATAAAGCATATGGCAACATGGAGTTCCAGGGGGCTTCGGGGCTCAACACTGGAGGATATGATCAACAGGACAAATGAAAAATATCTGGAAAACGGGCTTGCCTTAATACAGAAAATTCCCACCCCGATTACCCCGATTAACATCGACAAAACCACCAGGCATATCACCCTTGCCTATTTTGATCAGAAGAGTACGGTAGATTATATCGGTGCGGTGCAGGGAATACCAGTCTGTTTTGACGCAAAGGAATGTGCCGGGGATCGGTTTTCCCTGCAAAACACCCATGAACATCAGGTGAAGTTTATGGAACAATTTGAAAAGCAGGGGGGTGTAGCTTTTTTTCTGATCTATTTTTCACACCGGGACGCTTTTTATTATCTGCCTTTTGAACTGTTTAAGTTTTTCTGGGACAGATCCCAAAGCGGAGGACGAAAAAGCTTCCTTTATGAGGAACTAAATCCGGCATACATTCTTCCCAAAAAGCACGGAATACTGGTTCCATACCTTGACATGCTGCGCATGGACCTGGAGGAGCGAGAAAACATTTGACAAAGGGAACATCGTTTTGTATACTATTTTTGTTTTAACATATTACCACGATAGCGAATTAGCACTTTAAATTGATAAAGTGTTATAAAAAAGCATGATATGCAGAAATGAGGAGATCCATGAACCGACAACTTCTTCACACCCCGGAGGGCGTCCGGGATATTTACGGAAAAGAATATGCCAGAAAGCTTGCCACGGAGGATCTGCTCCACCGGCAGCTGAATTTATACGGATACCAGGATATCCAAACTCCTACCTTTGAATTTTTTGATGTATTTTCCCGGGATATCGGAACCACCCCCTCCAAAGAATTGTACAAGTTCTTTGACAAGGAAGGAAATACCCTGGTGCTGAGACCGGATTTTACCCCCTCCATGGCAAGATGTGCTGCAAAATATTTTATGGATGAGAATGTCCCCATCCGATTCTGTTACGCAGGAAATACCTTTACCAACACCAGCAGTCTTCAGGGAAAGCTCAAGGAGGTGACCCAAATGGGCGCTGAGCTGATGGGAGACGGCAGCGTAGAGGCGGATGGAGAGATGATCGCCATGGTGGTGGAGGCGCTTCTTGCTTCCGGCTTAAAGAATTTCCAGGTCAGCATTGGACAGGTAGAATATTTTAAGGGAATCTGTGCCCAGGCGGGGCTGGATGAACAGACGGAAAGTGAACTGCGGGACTTTATTTCCACCAAAAACATATTTGGCGCCCAGGAATTTCTTGCCGGGCGGGGAATTGCTGACTCTTACTGTGATATGCTTCTGAAGGTAACGGATTATTTCGGCGCCGTTGAGGTTTTGGAGCAGGCAAAAAGATTGGTCTGCAACACCCGTTCCCTGTCCGCCATTGACCGTCTGGAAAAGCTTTACCAGGTGCTTTGCGCTTACGGAGTGGATAAGTATATTTCTTTTGATCTGGGCATGCTCAGCAAATATAATTATTATACAGGCGTTATCTTTAAAGCCTACACCTACGGCGTGGGAGAACCCATTGTGAAAGGCGGTCGGTACGATCATCTTCTGGGGTATTTTGGAAAGGAAGCGCCGGCAATCGGCTTTGTGGTGGTGGTAGACGATCTTATGTCCGCTCTTTGGAGGCAAAAGGCGGGAGAAGAACCGGAGGACGAGTTGATTTATCTTACTTATCGAAGCTCTGATTATGAAAGTATTCTTTCCAGGGCAAGAGGACTTAGAAAAAATGGGAAAAAGGTTGCCTTGATTCCTGAAAAAATGGAGGAAGAAGATGAGTGAGGACAGATATTTGACATTTGCGCTGGGAAAGGGGCGGCTTGCAACAAAAACGCTGGCCCTGCTGGAAGAAATTGGAATTACCTGTGAAGAGATGAAGGATAAAAATTCCCGCAGGTTGATTTTTGTCAACGAAGAGAAGAAACTCAGATTTTTTCTCTCCAAAGGTCCTGATGTGCCTACCTATGTGGAATATGGGGCAGCGGATATAGGCGTCGTTGGAAAAGATACCATCCTGGAGGAAAACAGAAGAGTGTATGAAGTCCTTGACCTGGGCTTTGGCAAATGCCGTATGTGCGTATGCGGTCCTGCATCCGCAAAAGAGCTTTTGCTTCATCATGAACGAATCCGGGTGGCAACCAAATATCCCGTTATTGCAAAGGAGTATTTTTACAATAAAAAGCATCAGACGGTGGATATTATCAAACTGAACGGTTCCGTGGAACTAGGACCTATTGTAGGGCTTTCCGATGTGATCGTGGACATTGTGGAAACCGGGTCCACCTTAAAAGAAAACGGTCTTCAGGTATTGGAGGAGATCTGCCCCCTGTCGGCAAGAATGATCGTGAATCAGGTCAGTATGCAGATGGAAACCGAAAGGATCAGGCATCTGATCGCTCAGATCAGGGAATTGCTTTAAAAGACATAACAGAAGGAGAAAATTCATGCGTATTGTAGAATTAAACCATAAAACCAAAAACAGCCTGCTGGAAGATCTGCTCAAAAGGAGCCCTAACAACTATGGGGAATATGAGCAGACCGTCAATGAAATTATTACCCAGGTCAGGGAAAAAGGGGATCAGGCATTGTTTTCCTATACGGAAAAATTTGATCATTGCAAAATAAGCAAAGATACCATCCGGGTAACCGAAGAGGAGATCCGGGAAGCCTACGGGCTGGTTTCCCCTGAACTTACGGCAGTGATGAAAAAGTCCGCTGCCAATATTATCAGATATCATGAAAAGCAGCTTCATAACAGCTGGTTTATGTCAGAGGAGAACGGCGTTATTCTGGGTCAGAAGCTCACACCCATTGCAATTTCCGGCGTATATGTACCGGGAGGCAAGGCAGCATATCCTTCCAGCGTACTGATGAACGTACTGCCTGCCCGGGTGGCGGGAGTTTCCCGTATTATTATGGCCACCCCGCCGGGAGCGGACGGCAAAGTCAACCCCGGAACCCTTGTCGCCGCAGATATTGCAGGCGTAACGGAAATCTATAAAGCCGGAGGCGCACAGGCGATCGCCGCTATGGCTTTCGGCACGGAAAGCATTCCACGGGTAGATAAGATCACGGGACCGGGAAATATCTTCGTTGCATTGGCGAAAAAGGCATGTTTTGGCTTTGTAAGCATTGACTCCATTGCAGGCCCCAGCGAGATCCTGGTACTTGCAGATGAAACGGCAAATCCAAGATATATTGCGGCGGATCTTTTGTCTCAGGCGGAACACGATGAAATGGCAAGCGCCATTTTAATTACCACAAGCGCCGCCCTTGCCCGGCAGGTTTCAGCGGAGGCAGATGCCTTTACCCAACAGCTGTCCCGAAAAGAGATCATTGAAAAATCATTGGAACATTATGGTTATATTTTGGTTGCGGAGTCCATGGAGGAGGCAATTGCCGCCGCCAATGAAATTGCCTCGGAACACCTTGAGATCTTAACGGCAAACCCCTTTGAGACTATGACCAAAATCAGAAATGCAGGCGCTATTTTCCTGGGAGAATATGCATCGGAGCCATTAGGGGACTATTTTGCAGGTCCCAACCATATTTTACCTACCAATGGGACCGCAAGATTCTTTTCCCCTTTGAACGTGGATGATTTCCTGAAGAAGACCAGCATTATCTCTTATTCTCAGGATGCTCTTTCGAAGGTACATGAAGATATAGAATTATTTGCCGAAAAAGAAGGCTTGACTGCTCACGCAAACTCTATTAAAGTTAGATTTGAATAAGGGGGCAGCGATGAGTACTTACAAAAAATTTATACCATGCATTTATCTTTTAAACGGCAAAGCGGTTGCCGGGTTGAAAGACAGTGCCGTGATAAGCGAAGATCCGGCGTCTCTTGCCAGATTTTACGGAGAAAACAATGCGGATGAGCTGATCGTTTTTGATCTTTCCGGGGACGATGCGTCCCATGAGGAAGCCCTTGACGTCATCAAGCTGATCTGCCGGGAAGCACAGATTCCTGTGACCGGAGCCGGAAATATCAAACGGATGGAGGATGTGAAAAAGCTTCTCTATGCCGGCTGTGCAAAAGCGGCGCTGAATTACACCAAGGAAAGCAATCTTGAGATCACCAAAGAGGTATCCCTTAAGTTTGGCAGGGACAAGATCAACGCCTGTATTGGAGAAGCGTCTGAGATAGAAGTCAACGAAGCCCTTTTGACGGAATATGTCAGCGAAGTGATCCTGATCAACGAAAAAACCATTAAACAGGCAATAGAACAGGCAAAGCTGCCGGTAGTGGTAACGCTGCCCGAGGTATCTCTGGACAAGATCATAGAACTGTTGTCTGTGGAGATCATTGCCGGCGTGACGGGTCCCGCTATCAATGCCAATGCCAGAGAATTAAACGATATCAAAGAGCTGTGCGCCGGCGGGGGCGTTTCGGTGAAGACCTTTGAACCTTCGGTGAAGTGGCAGGAACTGAAAAAAAATTCCGAAGGGCTGGTGCCTGTAGTGGTTCAGGATTACAAGACCCGTGAGGTCTTGATGGTTGCCTATATGGATGAGGCTGCCTATTTACATACGCTGAAAAGCGGACGGATGACTTATTACAGCAGAAGCCGGAAGGAGCAATGGCTTAAGGGAGAGACCAGCGGACATTTCCAGTATGTAAAAGAAATGGTCGCTGACTGCGACAAGGACACCATTCTGGCAAAGGTTGCCCAGGTGGGCGCGGCATGCCACACAGGGAGTTACAGCTGCTTTTTCAATGAGATCATGAAGAAAGAATATGATAGCTCCAATCCGCTGATGGTCTTCGAATCTGTTCTGGGCGTTATCAAAGACAGGAAGGTGCATCCCAAGGAGGGTTCCTATACCAATTATCTGTTTGACAAGGGCATTGATAAAATTTTAAAGAAGCTGGGAGAGGAAGCTACCGAGATCGTGATCGCCGCCAAGAATCCCAATGCCAACGAAATCAAATATGAAATTGCCGATTTCCTTTACCACATGATGGTACTGATGGTGGAAAAAGGGGTAAGCTGGGAAGAAATCACGGAAGAACTGGATAAAAGATAAAGCCTGTGCACTGCATAATTTTCCTATGCAGTGCATATTTTTTATAAAACCAGAGGATGGACAACGCTTTTACAGGCGGAGCAAACAACATGGGCAGAGTAAACACGGAAAAAAAATTGGAATTGATAAAATCCATACGAATGCAGGATCAATATAACAGGCAACTGTTCCGCAGCCGGGAGGGCTTTTTATATGGTGATGATCCAGCCATCCTGAAAAGAGGAGAGCTTTATGCCCTGGAGGCGGAAGAAAAGCCTCAGACACCGGAGAAGGGAAAGGTTTATGGAAGCTTCAGAATACGATTCGTAATTGCCGTCATTCTCCTTGGCGCTTATATTTTGTGCGATGTAAATCAGGTAAGCTACATGGGCGAAAACGCCGACTCTCTTTTTGGACGAATTACCAGTAATCTGGATCTGACAGACCTGCAGGGGCTGATAAAATAGTGCTTGCAAAGAAAGACGGGAACCACGTATAATAACCTAAGCGAACATTAATGATAAAATAAGGACAGGTATTTATGAGAAAACTTGCGCTGAAGGATGAGATACTGATGCGGGTGGAGAAGCCTGCAAGGTACATTGGCAATGAGGTCAATGCCGTAATGAAAGACAAATCTGAAATACAGATTCGGTTTGCCATGTGCTTTCCGGATGTGTACGAGATCGGAATGTCTCACTTGGGCATACAGATTCTCTACCATATGCTAAATCAATTTGAGGATGTCTGGTGCGAAAGAGTCTATTCCCCCTGGGTGGATCTGGACGCCATTATGAAAAAAGAGCATATCCCGCTGTTTGCACTGGAATCCCAGGACCCCATAAGGGAATTTGACTTTCTGGGAATTACCCTGCAATATGAAATGTGCTATACCAATATTCTCCAGGTTCTGGAGCTCTCAGAGATCCCCCTGCTTGCAAGCCAGAGGGATGAGGAATGTCCTATTGTAATTGGCGGCGGTCCCTGCAGCTACAATCCGGAACCGATCTGCGACTTTTTTGATCTTTTCTACATTGGCGAAGGGGAAACCCAATACCGTGCGCTTCTTGATCTGTACAAAAGCTGCCGGACGGAAGGTGTGGGACGGAAAGGCTTTCTTGAAAAAGCGGCGTCGATCCCCGGCATCTATGTTCCCTCCCTGTATCAGGTGGTATACCATGAGGATGGCACCATTCAGGAAAGAGTTTCCCTGGCGGAGGGCATACCGGAAACCATTCATAAAGAGCTTGTAAGGAATGTAACCGAAACCTGTTACCCGGACAAGCCGGTGGTTCCTTTTATCAAGGTTACCCAGGACAGAGTGGTATTGGAGATCCAAAGAGGCTGTATCCGGGGATGCAGATTTTGCCAGGCAGGGCAGTTGTACCGTCCTGTACGGGAACGGAATGTGGACATGCTGAAGCATTATGCACTGGAAATGCTTCAAAATACAGGGCACGAAGAAATCTCCTTAAGCTCCTTAAGCTCCAGCGATTATTCCCAGCTTCCGGAGCTGCTGGATTTTCTCATGGAAAACTGCCAAAGGAAAAAAATCAATATTTCACTGCCTTCTTTGAGGATAGACGCTTTTTCCCTGGAGGTCATGAATAAGGTTCAGGATGTAAAAAAGAGCAGCCTGACCTTTGCTCCGGAAGCGGGAAGCCAGCGGCTGCGGAATGTGATCAACAAGGGATTGACCGAGGAAGTCATACTGAGCGGCGCACGGCTTGCTTTTGAGGGCGGCTGGACCAGGGTGAAATTATATTTCATGCTGGGTCTTCCCATGGAGACGGAAGAAGATATCAGGGCAATTGCAGAGCTTTGCAATAAGATCGCTGCGGAATTTTATGACGCCGTTCCCAAGGAAAAACGTCGGGAAAAGGTACAGATCGTTGCAAGCACCTCCTTTTTTATTCCCAAGCCTTTTACCCCCTTTCAATGGGCGGCACAATGTACAAAGGAAGAATTTCTGGAAAAGGCATACCTTACCAGAGGGGCGATCCGGGAGCAGCTGAATCAGAAAAGCATTAAATATAACTGGCATGAGGCGGATGTAAGCGTCCTTGAAGGCATTATGGCGCGAGGGGACAGACGTCTGAATCAGGTGATTTTAAAAGCCTATCAAAAAGGATGTTTTTATGACGCCTGGAGCGAATACTATAAACATGATCTATGGCTTTCCGCTTTTGAGGAATGCGGGATAGATCCGGATTTTTACACCACAAGAGAGCGGAGAGAGGACGAGATTTTCCCCTGGGATTTTCTGGACTGCGGCGTTACCAAAGAATTTCTCCTGAGGGAATGGCACAAGGCAAAAGAAGAATCGGTTACTCCCAACTGCCGCAGACAATGCAGCGGCTGCGGCGCAGCACGCTATCAGACTGGCGTATGCATGGAAAAAAGGGAGGAACAGAGGTCATGAAAGTAAGAATTAAATTTTCAAAAGAAGAACCTGTGAAATTCATTGGTCATTTGGATGTGATGCGCTATTTTCAGAAAGCCATCCGAAGAGCCGACATTGATATCGCTTATTCTTCCGGCTTTTCACCCCATCAGATCATGTCTTTTGCCTCTCCTTTGTCTGTAGGGCATACCAGCAGTGGGGAATATTTTGACGTTGAACTTCATTCCGTTCCGGATAAGGAAGAACTGATCCGCCGCCTGAATGACGTTATGGTGGAAGGAATCCGTATTTTAGATGCAGCGGTTCTGGAAGAAGGGGCAGGCAACGCCATGGCGCAGGTAGCTGCGGCGGATTATCTGGTAACCTTCAGGGACAAAAGGGCGCTGCCCGGGGACTGGAAGGAGCGGCTTCTTGCTTTTTATGATCAGCCTTCCATCCTGGTGCAGAAAAAGACAAAAAAAGGAGAAAAGGAAATAGATCTGAAAGAAGGCATTTATAGGCTTGAGATTCGGGATGGGGGGATCTGCCTGCTTCTGGACGCCGGAAGCGGAAGCAACATAAAGCCAGGCTTTGTGCTGGAGACCTTCTTTGAAAGAGAGGGTATCCCTCTCCCTGAATATCCTTTTCAAATACACAGACAGGAAACATATTTAAAAGGAGAGGACGGACGTCTTGCACCGTTGATTTGAGGTAAGCCATGGGAAAATTGATCATCACCAGAAGAGAAAATGTGTTATTGCTTTTCCTGTTTGAAGGGAAAAAGCCCACTGTCATAGAAGCTGTTCCTCTTTTGACGGAAAAAAGTATTTTGGGAAATATTTATCTTGCTAAAGTGAACGATCTTGTGCCGGGAATGAACAGCGCCTTTTTAACCATTGAGGGAAACCGGCGGGTCTATCTTTCCCTTTCAGAATGCAAAGAAGCGCTGGTATCAAACAGAGTCCTTGGGGAAGGGGAAACTCTGAAAGCAGGAGATGAGGTGGTAGTACAGATCACCGGGGAAGCGCTGAAAACCAAACCGCCCACTGCATCCTGTACCCTTACTCTCACCGGAAGCTACTGTGTCTGCAGCAACTCGGGGCATGGCGTTCATTATTCTAAAAAACTGAATTCGGAAGAAAAAGAGCGGATCAGGCAGGCGCTTACAGACGCAAAAATAAAGGATCCCGGAGGCTTCCGTTTTACGATTCGCACCAATGCCGGAAAGCTGGAAGATCCTGCACCGCTTCTGCAGGAACTTGCGCTTCTTTCCGGCATTTTAAAGTCTGTCATGGATACTTACCGCCATCGCACCTGTTATACCTGCTTTTACCGGAAGGAATCTCCTTTGATCAGTCAGATCCGGAATATCGCCTTTACCGATTATGAGGAGATCGTAACGGACCAGCGGGAGGTTTGGGAGCTTCTTTCAGAAACTTTTCCCGATAGAAGGATTCGTTTTTATGAAGATCAGCTTCTTTCCCTTTCGGCATTATACAGCATAGATACCCACCTTAAGGAAGCCCTTGGAAAAAAGGTGTGGCTGAGCTGCGGCGGTTATCTGGTGATCGAGCCTACCGAGGCCATGGTAGTGATCGACGTGAATTCCGGTAAGACCGAAGGAAAGCATAAAAACAGCAGAGATTACTATTTAAAGGTGAATCTGGAGGCGGCAAAGGAAGTGGCGAGGCAGCTTCGTATCAGAAATTATTCCGGTATGATCATGGTGGATTTTATCAATATGGAGTCTGATGAGGATAACCGGAAGCTGTTGGATACCCTGGACGGATATCTGCGGAAAGATAAGACTCCCACAAGACTTGTAGATATGACAAAGCTGGGTGTGGTGGAGATCACCAGGAAAAAGGTGAACAAACCTCTCAAAGAATTTTTAGATCATGCAAATATGATACAGTTATGATGCAGTTTTGATGCATTTCTCAGGTATAATGAAAAGAAATAACAGAACAGGTAAAATTTTTAACCATTGGGAAAGGCGGGGGATTATGAACGAAAGAGAAATGCAGACCATAACAGAGGAACAGCGCTCAGAGGAGGGAAGGGAAGCGCCAAAAAGAGGAAAAAAGAAGGGCATCCTGATTGGAACCGCTATTTTAGCGCTGCTTCTTATTTGCTGCGGCGCCGCCGTCTTTGTATTCAGAAATCTTCCAGAGAAGGGTTATGAGGAATATACGGTTCAAAAGGAGCAGTATTATGTGGAATACTCGGAAGAGTATGACTATTGGGATGTGATCACAGTAGAGTATCCTGTGCTTTCAGGAATCGATCAGGAGGTGCAGACACCGTTAAACCAGCTGATGTACGATACGGCGATGGATCGGGTCACCTATTGGCATTTGTCTCCTTCTGATGAGGTGAAGGGATTTCAGGAGGAACATTTCAGCATTTTTGCCAGCGATGTAAACTGCGATATTCCTTTTCACAGCCAGTATCTTTTATGTGCAGATTTTAAGGAGTATTATTCGGCAGGCAACCCTGTATGGATGACCAATGGAACGGAGCGCGCCCTCACTTTGGATCTTATGACGGGAGAGTGCTATGAATTATCAGATATTCTGGAAGTCAACAAAGAACTAATTGCCCAGTGGGACAGATCCATGAGCGACGAGCTGGGGGAAGAATATGCGGATGATGAAATGCTGGAATATGTTTTATCATGGTTTTTGCAAAATAATGAGGATATCAATGAGAAATATGTGTGCAATCCCTTCTTCTATGTGACAGAGGATAAAAACTTTGTGATCGGCGTTTCCCTGGACCCCATACTGGAATACGCCTATACCGGAGAACCTTTAAACAGAAGCTACTATGCGGAACTTACACCGGAGGAACTGGAGCCTTTTAAGAAGGAAAGTGAATTTTGGAATAAATATGAAAAATCCGTTGCCGCAGGGGAAGTTCTTCCCTGTGAAGATAAAAAGGAAAATATCTGGTTAGGAGAAAACGCAAGCGTATGGAATTGGGAATATTAAATAAAAGAATCCGCTTTTTATTGGGTGCGGGAATTGTGGTCTTTGTATTCCTGGGAAGCAGCGCGAAGGCTTTTTCCAGTGAAAGATATCCTCTTACCGCTGATATTCCTTTGGGGGAGGAGGAAAACTGTCTGATTCTCACCGAAGGCGAGAGCCGTTATGAAGTGAAACAGGGAGACTGCCTCTGGAGCATCGCCAAAGCTCTTTGGGGCAGCGGTGCATATTATACGGAGCTGATTCAGAATAACCAGGCGCTGATAACCGATCCTGACTTAATCCATCCGGGGATGCTTCTTGACGTCTCCCGGAGATCCTATATTGTAAGAGACCACAGCGCCATGAAATACGGCGGTATTCAGATGGGAGATTACGCTATGGACCAGCCTTTCGGCTGGACGGTGAGAACAGGCGATATAGGAGGCGCAGGGGGAAATTTCGTCTTGGCGGATGGCAGTGGAAAGATGATCTTCTGCCTGATACAGGATAAGAAACGGGAGACGGTTCAAAGCCTTAAGGATTGGGAAAAGTGTCAGGAAAAAATCGCCGCACATGCAGAGAAAAATTATCCTCAGAAGATATCCGGTCTGGAATTTAATCATTATCTTATGGAGGATCAGGAAGGGCGTTCCGGAGAGGTGTTCCTGTATTCTTTTAACTGGCATATTTTTCCGGATTATGACCCGGAATTTTCCGTTCATGGATGCGCAGGGTTAAAAGTGACCGACCATATTCAGGCGGAATTTATCGGGTGTGGATTTGAGGAAGAGGACAATATTCAGGAATATGTCCGCTACATAACCGCGTCCGTCAACGAACTTTTCAGGGAAGAGGACGGAGAGGGCTTTACCGTCAATGATTCCAATATGTCCATTACCCCGAATGAAAAATGGGAAATTCCGGGGATGTTTTATTCCTTCGCCTTTCTGGATGCGCTTTTTGAAGGGCTTTTGGAGGATGTAAATACAGAGCCTGACCTGGAGGAGAGGACAATGGAGAAAATGGGAAGGTAGCAATAATAAACGATAATAATAACTAGATTATGGAATTAAATAGTAAAATTTAGTATTAAGTCACAAAATTAAATTTGTGGCTTAATTTTTTTTGTTTTTATTTCATATAAAATTGAATGTTAATCTTAACAGAGAATACCAAAATAACTATTGACAACAAGAAACGAAAATCATATAATAATAAAAAACGAAAGGAAACAAAAACATATATAACCATAAAATACCATATCGCAAGATATGAAAATAAAAAGGAGGAATATGATGAAGTACAAAAAAGGATTAGCACTAGTAACAGCAGCCATTCTGGGACTTACGCTATGTGCGTGCGGCGGATCTGCGCAGGATAGTCCCGCGGCGGACAGCCAGCCTCAGGGCGGCAGCACAAACGAACAGGTATCCAATGACAGCGGTGACACAGAAACAGCAGACAGCAAGGAAAGTACAGAAGAAAAAATTGTCACCATCGCCTATGACCAGACCTGGAACAGTTTAAATCCCTATTCATCCACAGGCGTTATGGGTGATACGGTCTGCAACCAGATCTACGACAATCTGATTGCACAGGGAATGTCCGGAAGCGTTTATCCCCGCCTGGCGGAGAAATGGGAAGTGTCCGATGACAATTTGTCCATTACCTTCCATCTGAATGGCAATGCCAAGTGGCACGACGGAGAGCCGGTTACGGCGGATGATGTGGTGTTTACCTGCAAACTGATTACAAAGGGAGACATCGTAACCAGCAGACGCCAGCTGATGCAGAATGTAGCCGGAACCGACGACAGCGGCGTGGAATTATCCACAGACAGCGTAGAAGTAGAAAAGATCGATGATCTGACCGTAAAGATGAACATGAAAAAACCCATGTCAGGATCTATGTTCCTGAAACAGGCAAGCTTTTTCTTTGTTCTTCCGGAGCATCTGTTAAAGGATGTGACTCCTGCGGAATTTATGGAATCAGATTTCTGGAACAACCCTGTGGGGAACGGTCCTTTCAAATATGAAAGCACAGTACCCGGAGAGAGAGTTGTATACACCGTGAACAAGGATTACTACATGGGAGAAATCGGATTTGACAAGCTTGTAATTCGAAGCATTGCATCCGCAAACCTTCTGTCATCCCTGATGAGCGGGGAAGTTGACCTGATTCCCGGAAGCCGCGTTTCTTTCCCCATTACAGATGTGCCCATGGCGGAAGCGCAGGACAACCTGGTGGTTGAATCTCTTCAGTCTCCCGGTCATGTATGGCTGATCGTAGACAACGAAAAGTTTGACGTAAAGACCAGACAGGCATTTGATATGGCGATCAACCGGGAAGAAATGGTGAAAGAGCTGGTGGGAGGCAAAGGTACCGTACGTGAAGGCATGTATGCCAGCAACAACCTGTACTATGATCCCGCTATTTCACAGGTAAGCTTCAGTAATAAGTATGACCCTGAAAATGCCAAGAAGATTCTTGAGGAAAATAATTTTGACTTTAGCCAGGAGCTTCTGATTGTGACAGTAGCCGGAGACTCTCTGAGAGAGCAGACAGCAACCTTATTCCAGAGGGATATGGCAAATATCGGCGTAACCGTTAATGTACAGTCGGCAGATCTTTCCACCATGATGCAGATGATGCGCGACAAGCAGGCGGACTTCGGTATTATGAAGACTTCCAGCGATGGCGCAAATCCGCTGGAAAATCAGGATTTCTTTACCATAGGCGGTATGTATAATCTGTCCCATGTGACAGACCCTACAGGACAGGATCTGTTCAGCAAGATCATGACAGCGCTGACAGACGAGGAGATCAAAGAGTATGCAAGCCAGCTGCAGTTGTGGCATGCAGAGGCGGAATGCTATTATTTCCTGTATTCCCCTGATATAACGGTGATCTACAACAACAGACTCAGCAATATGAAAACAGAAGATATGTCGATGTCAGTATTTGACTACTGGAATTGGAAAGTAGATTAAAAACCCGGCGGCACACTGCCAAACTGATTCAAAGTGGGCGGTGTGCCGTTTTTTTAAAAAACAGGAGCGAAAGGAGTCTGCACACTTGGGAAAGTACATCATAAAACGCCTGCTTATAGCGGCGGTAACCTTTTTGGGCATAACAGTACTCGTTTATATTCTGGCTTCTTTGGCGCCGGGCAGCCCGGTTGAAATGATTCTGGCGGGCACCAGCAATCTGACTCAGGAAGATGTGGCGAGGATGGAAGCGCAGATGGGACTGGATCAGCCCGTCTATGTGCAATATATCATTTGGCTTAAAAATGTCCTGCATGGAAATCTGGGGGTATCTTACCGTACCATGCGCCCGGTAACGGAAATGCTTGGAGAAAGAATCGGACCTACGCTGATGCTCACAGTGACGGCGCTGATTCTGGCGATACTGATCGCAGTGCCGCTGGGGATCGTGGCGGCATACAGACCCTATTCCCCATGGGATTATGCTTCCTCTGTATTTTCCTTCATAGGGGCGGCTATGCCGAATTTCTTTGCAGCGATGATACTGGTATATCTTTTTAGTATCAAACTTGGCATTCTGCCTGCAAGCGGAATGTATGACACTGGAACAGGCGAGTCCTTTTCCATGCTGCTGAAGCATATGATCCTTCCGGTGATTACCCTGATGCTGCAATATGTAGGCATTTATACCAGGCATATGCGAAGCAGTATGTTGGAAGTTCTGGGGGATGATTTTGTAAGAACGGCACGGGCAAAAGGACTCAGAGAACGGGCTGTTGTCTTTATTCATGCTTTTCGCAATGCCCTGATTCCTCTGGTAACTCAGGTCGGTTTATCCCTTTCGGCTTTGATCGGAGGCGCCATCATCACAGAACAGGTATTCAGCTGGCCGGGCATGGGAACGCTAATGGTACAGTCTATTAATTACAGGGATTATCCAACGATCATGGGCATAACCGTTTTAATCGCAAGCTTTGTGCTGATTGGAAATATTGTCATAGATCTGCTCTACGGAGTGCTTGATCCCAGAGTATCGAGAAAATAAAGGAGGTGATGTTCATGAAACGCAGTTCTTATTTCAGGGATGTGGTGGGAAGATTCAAGACCCATAAGCTTGCCATGGCGGGAATGTGTATTTTGATTCTGGAACTTCTGCTTCTGTTACTCCTGCCGGTGATGATGGATTTAAAACCATATGAGATATACAGCGGTTTCGGAGCATTTCCCAGTAAGGAGCATATTCTGGGAACGGACAATACGGGAAGGGATCTGTTTGCCAGATTGATTTATGGAGGAAGAACTTCTCTTTATGTAGGATTGGTTTCCACCCTGATCAGCTTTGCCATCGGAGTGCCCCTTGGTATGCTGGCAGGCTATTACAAAGGTCCGGTAGAGACGGTGATCATGCGTATGGCGGATGTATTCATGTCTTTTCCGTCCATGGTTTTTATTCTGGTGCTTGTGTCCGTACTGGGTCCATCCCTGTCCACCGCAACCATTGTCATAGGAATCATGGGATGGCCCGGCTTTGCAAGGCAGCTTTATGGAAGCGTGCTGTCTGTGAGAGAAAAGGAGTATGTGGAGGCGGCAAAGGCTGTTGGCACCAAAAACCTTACGATCATGATCCGCTACATACTGCCCAATTCCTTTGCGCCCATCCTGATTGCGTTTACCTTCGGTGTGGCAAACGCGATTTTACAGGAGTCAGGACTCAGTTTCCTGGGAATGGGTGTTCAGGTGCCCAAGGCATCCTGGGGGAATATGCTGTATGCGGCGCAATCTGTCTCTGTGATCGCAATGCGTCCCTGGATGTGGGTTCCGCCGGGAATCTGCCTGCTGGTGACGGTATTGAGTATCAATCTCTTTGGGGATGGTCTGCGGGATGCCCTTGATCCCAAAATGAAACTGTAAGCAAATATGGAACCGGAGGAACACATATGGCAGAACCGATATTGGAAGTGACAAATTTAAAAACAGGCTTTTATGCAAAGCAGGGCTTTTATAATGCGATTGAGGATGTGAGCTTTTCCGTTTCTCCCGGGAAGACCCTGGGCATTGTGGGAGAAAGCGGCTGTGGAAAAAGTGTGACCTGTATGTCCATGCTTAAACTCCTTCCGGAAAAAAGCGCACGGGTGGATGAAGGATCTTCTGTTAAAATGCACGGACAGGAACTCACTGGAAAAAGTAAAAAAGAAATGTGCAAAATACGGGGCAATGAAATTGCAATGATCTTTCAGGACTCTATGACATCCTTAAATCCGGTGATGACCATTGGCAGACAAATGGCGGAGCCTTTCATGGTACACCAGGGGCTGTCTCGGAAACAGGCCAGGGAAAAGGCATTGGAAATGCTAAAGAAGGTCGGCATACCATCTCCTGAGATCAAAATGAAACAGTTTCCCCATCAGCTCAGCGGCGGGCAACGGCAAAGAGTGATGATCGCCATGGCGCTTTCCTGCAATCCTGACGTATTGATTGCGGATGAACCTACAACGGCACTGGATGTTACCATTCAGGCACAGATCGTAAGGCTTATGAAGCAGCTCCAGGAAACTTCCGGCACAGCGATTATCTTAATTACCCATGACATGGGAATTGTGGCGGAAATGGCAGATGAGATCATGGTGATGTATGCAGGAAATGTGGTGGAAAAGGCGTCTAAAAGAGACTTGTTCCAAAATCCCCTTCATCCGTACACCAAAGGGCTTCTCGCTTCCATTCCTTCTTTAAATAAGGATGTAGACAGGCTTTATACCATAGAAGGAGTCGTGCCCGGGCTGCAGAATATGCCAAAAGGATGCCGTTTTTATGACCGGTGTCAGAACGCCATGGCTGTCTGCAAGGAGAAAAACCCCGGGTTGTGCGACAGGGGCGGGCGGAAGGTTCGATGCTTTCTTTATGAGGAAGGAAAGGAGGCGGATGCATGATGAACAAAGAGGAAAGCCTCATTCGGATTGATAATTTGTCAAAGGAATTTGACGTTGGAAAAGGATTTCTTTCCAAGGGTAAAAAGCTGAAGGCAGTGGATCAGGTTTCCCTAGAGATCCGCAAAGGAGAAACCCTTGGACTGGTGGGAGAAAGCGGCTGCGGCAAATCCACTCTGGGAAGATGTATTTTAAGGCTCATCGAGCCCACCGGCGGGCAAGTATTTTATAAAGGTCAAAATCTGCTGGAGCTGGACCGGGAGTCCATGCGCAAAATGCGGCGCAGTCTGCAAATGATTTTCCAGGACCCTTATGCCTCCCTGAATCCCAGAATGACCGTTATGGAGATCATCAAAGCGCCTTTGGATGTATTTCATATAGGAAGTCCTCAGGAACGGGTACAAAAGGTAATGGAGATCGCCCAGGTGGTGGGAATCAGGGAAGAATACATGCTCAGATACCCCCATGAATTTTCAGGCGGTCAGAGGCAGCGGATCGTCATTGCCAGGGCGCTGGTTCTTGATCCGGAATTTATTGTATGTGACGAGCCGGTTTCCGCACTGGATGTTTCCATACGAAGCCAGGTTCTGAATCTGATACGGGACATCCAGAAAACCTACAACCTGTCCTATCTGTTTATTTCTCACGATCTGAGCGTGGTAAAGCATATCAGCGACAGAGTTGCCGTAATGTATCTTGGAAGCATTGTAGAGATGGCGGACAAGGCGGAACTGTTTTCTAATCCTGTCCATCCCTACACCCAAGCGCTTATGTCCGCGATTCCTGTACCGGATGTGGATGTGGTAAAAAATGAAATTTATCTGGAGGGCGATGTGCCAAGCCCTGTAGATCCCCCTGAGGGATGCCGTTTTCACACAAGATGTCCCTATGCGGCGGAAGCCTGCAGGCAGACCAGACCTCAGCTTAAGGATATGGGAAACGGACATTATACGGCATGCCTGCGGCAGGAAGAGCTTGCAGGGAAGCTGTAACCCAGGACACGAAAGAAAGGAGCATATGCACGATGAAAACAATATTGCAGCCCCTCTGTTTTAAGGAAATCAACCAGAGGGAACAGGGCGAACTTGCACAACAGCTTGACCGTCTGAAAGCGCTTTATGGGGAGGAAGCCGAATTTCTGGAACCAATTGCAGTAGGTGAGAAAATACCGGAAAAGGTTCACGGAGTACTTTTTCCCCAGATGATCGGCGCTGTGTTTGGACATGGGGCGGAAATTGCCGCTATCAAGCTGCCGGTAATTCTCATGACTTCTGAATTTGGAACGGTAGAAATGTGGGACTGGGAGATCGCGGCGTACATGCGCGAAAACCTGCATATGGACAATGTATTCACTCCTTACAGCACCCAAATGGCAAAAGTAATCCTCCGCGCCATAGCTTCAAAGCAGACCATGAAGGATGGGGGAAGCTTCCTGATCTTTCAGGACAGCCCTGGTGAGGGGATGCAGGCTGAAATATTTAAAAGGTTTTTCTGGTGGGAGAAGGAATGCATTCAAAAAATTGAGGAAAATTTTGGTGTGAAAGTAATTTTCCGAAGCTGGAAGGAGGTCAGCGAAAAGGCAAAACGCATGGATCATAATTCGGCACAGAAGCTGCTTGGCGAAAGATCCGGTTTCCCCTGCACAGCCAATGAAGAAGCGGTGATACGTGCGGTAAAACTGTATATGGCAATTCGGGACATGGTAAACAGTGAAGAACATGTTCTGGGGGTAGGAAGCAATTGCCTGAACGAATCTTTTTACGCTGATACCACTCCCTGCCTTGCCTGGAACTGGCTCTTTGAGTATGATCATATACTCTGGGCATGTGAAGGAGATCTGGTGAGCCTTTTGAGTGAGACAGTGCTTTACTGTGCTCTTCGCAAGCCGCTTATGATGACAAATCTTTATCCTTTTCTCATGGGAATGGCGGCATTAAAGCATGAAAAGATCGAACAATTTCCGGAGCTTCCGGATTCTGATAATTATGCATTGGGCGTGCATTGCGGTTATTTTGGCTTTGCCCCTCAAAGCTTCTGTACAGAGTGGACGCTGCGTCCCAAGGTATTGGAAATCGTAAACGAAGAGGCGGTTGCAGTGGACTGCAGAATGGCATGCGGTCCCGTAGTTCTTGCCAAAATCCATGCAGATCTGAAAAAAATAACCGTGATCGAGGCGCAGCTTGAAGAATATGTAGGATATCCTGGTTCGGACTGCAGAAACGGGGCGTTGATCCACTATAAGCACAACAGCGGTCACAAGGTAATGGAATCTCTTTCCTCTCACCATGCCATTGTGATCCAGGGAGATGTGGCGCCCCTGATCCTGCAGATCGGAAGGGTTTATGGAATGGAAGTGGAAATACTTTAAGACAAGGAGGTGGAAGGGTGAAGGTAGGAATTATCGGTTGCGGAGGAATCGCCAGAGGCAGGCATATTCCTGCATATCTTGCAAATCCCCATACTCAGCTGGCAGCTTTGTATGATCCCGTTCCAGGACGGGCGGCGGAGCTTGCAGCAGACTGTCATGCCGCTCCCTATGAGGATCTGGACCAGATGCTGCGCCATCCGGGATTGGACGCCGTAAGCGTCTGCACCCCTGAGCAGTATCATCACGATATTGTGATCGCAGCCCTGCGCAGCGGAAAGCATGTTCTATGTGAAAAACCCATGGCGATGAACGGGGCGCAGGCTAAGGAGATGGAAGAGGAAGCGGAAAGAAGCGGAAAGCTTTTAATGATTTCCCATAATCAGCGGATCTATGAGCCTCATTGGAAGGCACGGGAGCTTCTAAAGGAAGGGGCAATCGGAAAACCATTGTCTTTCCGTACGTTTTTATCCCACAGCGGTCCGGAACAGGGCTGCAGTGAAGAAGAACGCAGGGCATTTTTTGACCGGTTCGAGGGAAACGGCGGGGTCATGCTCTCGGTGGGATGCCATAGGATCGATCTCATTGACTGGCTTTTTGATGAGCGCATTACTTCTGTCATGGCGTACCTGCCTACTCTGGACAAGCGAAAATCCAATGGAACGCTGATCCGGGACGAGGATACGGCAATGGTGTTGCTCCGGTGTGAAAGCGGGCTTTCGGGGATGCTGTACACAGGATGGTGCACCTATGGCTGTCCTGACAGGGAAACCCATATTTTTGGAACAGAAGGCGTAATGAAGCTGTTTGAAGATCCCTGGTCTGTATCGGTATACAAAAAGAATCAGGAAAAAATATATTATGATCTGAGCCCATGGGCAAAGAAAGGCTCAGAAGGCGCCACGGAGATTATTGACCGTTTTGTGGAGTGCATAACAGAGGGTAAAGAAGCTTTTGTGACGGCGCAGGAAGGCGTACGATGTATGCGCGTTCTGGACGCCATAGCCAAATCAGGGCGTACAGGTTCATGGGTAGAGGTTTCATCATAAAAAGACAAATAAAAATAAAAACAGGAGGTAACAGAGAATGATTACACACAAACAAAGAGTACAGGCTGCACTGGAGGGAAAGGTTCTTGACAGACCACCCTATTCCATGTGGGGACCACATTTTAACCTGGAGGACCGCAATGTAAAGGATTTTACCCTTGCGACCATTCAATATCAGGACAATTATAATTTTGACTTTATCAAGGTTATGCCCAACGGCATTTATTTCACGGAAGACTTTGGACAGGTAATCCGTCCCTCCATGCACTATCTGGATGACACCTGGATGAATACCCTTCAGTTTGCCATCAATGATCCCCATGACTGGGCAAAAATCAAGGTGCCGGATCTGAAAAGTGGGGCACTTGCCAGAGAAATTGAAGTGGTAAAGCGTCTTTGTGATCACTATAAAGGAGAAGTTCCGGTTCTGCCTACCATTTTCAGCAACGTGGTATGGATGTGCGAGATGACGGCAGGGCATTTCCATCAGGAGGTGATCGTATCCCAATTCCAAAATTCCAAAAAATACGCGCTGATGGGCATGGAAGTGGTAGCAGAAACCAACGAGCGGCTTATGGAAGCGTTTGTGGAGGCAGGTGCAGACGGATTTTTCCTGGGATATCAGATGGGTATGTATGAGAAGATGGGAAAAGAGCTTTATGAGGAATGTGCAGGAAAATATGATCTCAGGAATATCAATGCGATCAAAGACAAGACATGGTTCAATCTTGCACATCTGTGCCATGGAGACAGAAATTCCGCAGATCAGTTCCTGGATTATCCGGTACAGGCATTCAACTGGGCGGACACCCATATAGAACACAGAAGCTTAAAGGAAATGCGTGAAGTGACAGATAAGGTTCTGGTAGGCGGTCTGGACCATGATTTGAAATCCAGCGGCTATCTGTCCTGCACAGACGGAACCGTGGCACAAAGCGGTACGGATTTATCGGGTCCTGACAGAGAACAGGTGAAGAAAACCATTCGTCAAAGACTGGAAACCGCCATGAAAGCAGCCGGACCTAAGTTTATTTTCTCAGGCGGATGCGGATGGAACCACGATGCGTTGCACAGATTTAATCTGATCGGCGAGGTCATGGACGAAATAGCGGAGGAAATTGCAGCAGGCAAAAATTTTTATGCATAAAACAGAGGGTCTGAAAAAATGGACAGATATTTATATGAAAACTATCTGCATATACTAAAAGAAGAACTGATCCCGGCGCTGGGATGTACAGAGCCTATTGCAATTGCCTATGCGGCGGCTTACGCCCGCAGCGTTCTGGGTGAAATGCCGGAGCAGGTCAGGGTAAGCTGCAGTGGAAATATTGTAAAAAACGTGAAAGGCGTCACGGTTCCGGGTTCAGGCGGCATGAAGGGAATGGAAGCCGCTGCCGCCATGGGGCTTATCGCAGAGGATTATACAAAAGAACTGGAAATTCTGGATGACGTAACGGAAGAAGATATTCACAACGCCAAGCGCCTGATTCAGCAAAAGATCATCCGATGCGAACTGGCCCGGGAGGTGGACAACCTTTATATCAGTGTTTGGGTTCAAAGCGGTGAAGAAAGCGCGGAGGTAACCGTTTCCGGAAAGCACACCCAGGTTGTGAAAATTCAGAAAAATAACAGGCTTATATGGGAAAACCCGGAGACAGTATGTAAGAAAGAAAATGAGACCTGCTGGGATAAAGCGCTTTTGGATTTGGAAGATATTTTTCAGTTTGTGCGCGAAGTAGACACCACAGATATAGCAGATCTGTTGGACAAGCAGATCTCCTGCAATCTTTCCATTGCCGAAGAAGGGTTAAAGACCCGCTACGGTGTCAATGTGGGAAAAGTCATTCTCAGAAGCTTTGGGAACGATGTCCGCCACAGAGCCATTGCCTATGCGGCAGCGGGTTCCGATGCCAGAATGAGCGGATGTTCTATGCCGGTAGTGATCAATTCCGGCAGCGGCAACCAGGGAATGACCGTCTCTTTACCGGTGATCGAATACGCCAGACAGATCGGAGCAAGTAAAGAACAGTTATACCGGGCGCTGGCTTTAAGTAATTTGATTTCCATTTATCAGAAAAGCTTTATTGGAAGACTGTCGGCATATTGCGGCGCCGTTTCGGCAGCCGCAGGCGCCGTCAGCGGGATCGCATGGCTGGAGGGGGCAGATGATGAACTGATTGAAAAAACAATTGTAAACACCATCTGCACGGCTGGCGGTATGGTATGCGATGGCGCCAAACCTTCCTGTGCATCCAAGATCGCAACAGCCCTTGAAGCGGCAACCCTGGCATATGAAATGGCAAAAGAAGGCTTCGCTTTTCAGCCGGGAGAAGGACTGGTTATGGACAGTGCAGACAACACCATAAAAAGCGTGGGGAGAATGGCAAAAGACGGCATGCTTTCCACAGACGAGGAAATTCTTGAAATTATGATGGAAGTTCAAGGGTAAAAACAGCTTGTTTTACAGATTGTTATGGAGAAAGGCGGGGTGACAAATGCCGGAATATATAGTAAGCGTAGATATCGGCACCCAGGGATGTAAGGCTGCATTATTCAATGAGAATCTGCAAAGAGCGGCAGTCTCCTTTGTCCCTCTTGAGGTGTGCAGCCCAAAGGTTGGGGTTGCATGGCAGGAACCCGAAAAAATATATGAGGGATTTTTGACAGCGATCCGGCAGCTGCTTGCTGATTCCGATGTGTCGCCGGAGAAGATCGCGGTTGTAGGCATAGATGGGCAAATGGCAGGTATTATGGGCGTTGATCCGGCAGGGGAAGCAGTGACAGTGTACGATTCCTGGCTGGATACCAGATGCAGCCCCTATGTAGAACATATGAAAGAGCAGGACGGTAAGAAAGTAGCTCAGATTACAGGGGCTCCGGTCTCCTTCACCCACGGTCCGAAAATTTTATGGCTGAAGCATGAAAAACCTGAACTTTATAAAAAAGTATGTAAATTTGTAACAATAGGGGCATATATCACCGGCAGGATTACCGGGCTGCAGGACGAAGCGCTTTTTTTCGACCACACGGGTATGCAATACTCCGGCTTTGGCGACAATTTAAGGCTGGAATGGTCTGATACACTTTTAGACCGGTTTGATGTGGAAAAAAATAAAATGGCGCGGATTCTGTCCCCTTTTGAAGTGGTGGGAGGAATCACTTCCTCATTCGCCGCTGTTTCAGGTCTTGTACAGGGAACGCCTGTGATTGCAGGCTGCGGCGATACGGCGGCTTCGATCTACGGCGCGGAAGTGCTGGAAACAGGCGCCCTGCTGGATTGTGCGGGCACCGCCTCAGTGCTCTGCAGCAAAGCAGACACATACACTCCGGATACCACAGACCAGGTGATTACTTTGATGCGCGCTCCTGAAAAAAGGCAGTGGTATCCCATGGCATACATCAACGGCGGCGGTCTGTGCGTACGGTGGGGCAGGGATCAGTTGTCAGGGAGTACCTACGAGGCTCTGGAAAAGGAGGCAGCGGTTGTTCCTCCGGGCAGCGACGGGCTCTACTGCATCCCGCATTTTGCAGGCAGAGTTTTACCTTATCACCCTGATCTCAGGGGCAGCTTTACGGGAATAAGCTGGAACCATACCAGAGGACATTTATATCGCAGCATTCTGGAGGGAATCGCTTATGAATATGCTTTTTACCTGTCAATTCTGAAAAAAATGTATCCCGCGTATGGCTTTCAAAAGCTGTACACCATGGGAGGCGGCGCCAAATCCAGATTATTTGGGCAAATCAAAGCAGATGTATTAGGAGTGGATGTATCCGTCTGTAAGGAAGTGGATACCGCCCTGCGGGGAACAGCGCGAATTGCCGCAAAAGCGGTGGGGATCTTACAGGAAGAAAAAGCAGAACAAAAATGCCAGGGAATATGCATCCGGTCAAATAAAGAAAACAGCGTGGAATACGCCAAAATGACAGAGGGGTATTTGCGCCTGCTTGAAAAGCTGGAGGCTTTTTACGGAAGCCATATGGCATATTAAAAACAGCCGGGATCGGCTATATTGCAGCCGGTCCCGGAAAAAGAGATGGGATGAAAAACTAAACGATGGCAATCTTCAAGGTTTCATGGCTCGAATGAAGCCGCCCTACATCCTCGGAAGAAAGATGATTGTCTGTGACCAGATGATCAATATCTTTCAGCTGAGCAAACTTGTAAAATGCGCTGGAGTTAAATTTTGAACTGTCGATCAATACGTTTACGGTAGAAGCGCTGCGAATCATGGCTCTTTTGATCTCAGCCTGTTCTTCACTGGGGGTTGAAAAGCCGGTTTCGAAGGAAAATGCATTGGAGGCTATGAAAGCCTTATCCACATTAAACTGTTCCATCATTTTTGCAGCCATGGAACCTGCCGTACAGTTGAAACCTCTGCGCATGGTTCCCCCAAGTATGATAATGCTTGCACTGGAATTATGCTCCAGATAGGTTGCAATTGCAATATCATTGGTGATAACCGTAAGATCATGTCTGGAAGGCAGAAGCTTTGCCAGCTCCAGGGTGGTCGTCCCGGTATCCAGGGTAATGGTATCTCCATTTTTGATCAGTTCTATGGCATACTCAGCAATCCGCTTTTTTTCTGCGTTTTTCTGAGAAAGCTTAAAATCAGAGGTTGGCTCATAGGCAGCTTTGCTGAGATTAACAGCGCCTCCATGTGTCCGCTTCAGAACTCCTTCATTGTCCAAAACCCGTAGGTCTGTACGGATTGTAGCGGGAGATACATTAAAAAACTCACATAACTCCGGGACATAAACTTTATTTTGTTTTTCCAGAAGATTCAAAATTGACCTTCTTCTTTCCTCTGCAAAAAGAGGTGGGGATGTACTTTCCATGAGGCAACCTCCATGCGGTATATTTTACGTTCCAACGTTTTAAGACGTTTGATGATTTGATTATAGAATATTTTAGAAGTAGCGTCAATATTTTCTAACAAACGATAGCAAATAAAATAATAAAATAACAAACAATGACAAAATTGTAATTGTATTATTTTTTTCAACAGAAAACGAATTACATAGATTCTATTTAATCAGGAGGAAAAAGTATGGGAGCTAAGGTTAAACTGTGCCTCATCGGTACAGGAAGAGCCGGCATGATTCACGCCGAAAATTTTTGTACGAATGTAAAAGACGGGGAGATGGCTGCAGTATCAGATGTAGATGCAGAAAGAGCACAAGCAGCAGCCAGAGAACTGGGAGTTGAAAAATGGTATACTGATTACAGGAAAGCAATACGGGAAAGCGGTGCAGACGCAGTTATTATTGCTACCCCTACAAAATTTCATTGTGAGATCGCAGTATATGCAGCTGAAAACGGGCTTCATATTTTCTGTGAAAAACCCATGGCCATGTCTGTACCTGAATGTCAGAGAATGATAAAGGCGGCAGAAGAAAACAAGGTGATATTGCAGATCGGATTTATGAGACGGTTCAGTGAAGACTTTGCCAGGGCAAAGGAAATCGCATATTCCGGGGAGATCGGGGAGATCGTGATGATCAAATCCCTTACCAGAGGTCCCAGCACTCCCCATGAATGGATGTATGATATCAAAAAAAGCAACGGGCCTCTTGCAGAGGTAAACAGCCATGATCTGGATACTCTCAGATGGTTTTCGGAGAGCGAACCGGAAAGTATATATGCCCTGGGCGGAAACTATCGGTGCGAGGCAGCCCGGGAGCAGTATCCTGATTTTTATGATACAGTGATTTTAAATATTCGCATGAAAAACGGCATAATTGGATGCATAGAGGGCGCCCAGGGAGTCGGCTACGGGTATGATGCCCGGGTAGAGATACTGGGAACCAGAGGAATGATCACGGTAGGCGATTTGAAAAAAAATTCAGTGGTTACCTGCAGCAAAGACGGCGGCATGAAAAGCGATATCGTGGAAAGCTGGAGAAATCTCTTTGAAACAGCCTATGAAAAGGAGGATAAGGCATTTATCCAATGTATTCTGGAAGGTGAAAAACCCCTTGCCGGCGGGGAAGACGGCTTAAAAGCGGTGGCAATGGTAAATGCAGGAAACGAATCCATAACGACCGGAAAAATTGTTACAATGTAGGAGGGTTAGAAAATGTTGGCAGTAAAAATTTATGGAAAAAAGGATATTCGTATTGTGGAGTGTGATATTCCGCAGATCAGTCCGGACGAAATACTGGTGAAAACATCCGCTGCAGCCATCTGCGGCTCAGATCTTAGGATGATGGAAAACGGATATCACGGGATAGATGAAGCCCATCCGATCATTCTGGGCCATGAAATGTGCGGCGTTATCGCCAAAACAGGAGAAAATGTATCCGGTTACAAGGCAGGCGACCGGGTTGCCATTGCTCCAAACATAGGATGTGGACACTGTAAGAACTGTCTGGAGGGCGATTATCACCTCTGCGGAGAATATCAGGCGATGGGCATCAATATGGACGGAGGCTTTGCCCAGTACATACGTGTTCCAAAGAAGGCATTAGAACAGGGCAATGTGATACTTATTGACGACAATGTGTCTGCTGAGGAAGCAGCAATTTTTGAACCCGCCGCCTGTGTTTTAAACGGACAGGAACAGATCGGAATCCACAAAGGAGAAGATGTTCTGATCATAGGCGCCGGTCCCATCGGCATACTCCATGGGCTGCTTGCCCGGCTTCAGGGGGCAGGACGGATCTTTCTCAGCGATCTTTCTCAAGCGCGTGTACAAAAATGCATAGAGCTTATGCCGGACATCATTCCCCTTGACGCGGAGAACCTGGAACAGGATGTGATGGAAAAAACAGGGGGAAAAGGCGTGGATGTGTGCATTACGGCATGTGCCGCAAAGGCGGTACAGGAGACTTCCTTTGCGCTGATGAATATGAAAGGGCGAATTCTGTTTTTTGGAGGGCTTCCCAACGGCAAGGATCTGATCCAAATGCACTCTAATCTGCTTCATTATAAAGAATTAAAAGTGTGCGGCTCTACCCGGTGTAATGCCCAGCAATGCAGGAAAATCGCTTCTCTGGTGCGGGAAGGAAAACTTGACCTGAAAGGATTGATTTCTCAAAAATTTGAGATTCAGGATTTTGAGGAAGCTGTGGGCTATGCGGCAAGCGGACAGGGACTTAAAACCGTCATTCTTTTTAAAACTGAGAAAGGGAATTAAAATGAAAGAAAAAATCAAATATATTGTAATTGGATATGGCTGGCGTGCAGATTTTTATGTCAGGGCGGCACAAATGCTTCCGGAGCAGCTGGAAGTAACCGCCCAGGTAGTACGAACAAAAGAAAGAGCTGGAATGGTGGAAAACGGGGTGACGGATCTGGAAGAAGCGCTGAAAACAAAGCCCGATTTTGCAGTGCTGTGCGTACCAAGAGACGCTGTAAAAGGTTATCTGGAACAGCTTGCCAGACTGGGCGTTCCTGTGCTCTGTGAAACCCCTCCTGCTGAATCAATTGAAGATCTGAACAGTCTGTGGCGGCTGGCAAAAAAAGAAAACCTGAAGATACAGATTGCCGAACAGTATATCTTCTGGCCTTTGTATGCGGGTATTCTCGATTTGATCCAAAAACAGCTCATCGGCGAAGTGCAGATGACCATGCTCTCCACCGTTCACGGTTATCACGCCATGAATCTTTTTCGAGAAATTATGGGCATTGGTTTTGAAAATTGTAAGATTCATGGGGAATCTTTCCGGACAAGCTTTACTAAGACCGAAGACCGCGCCGGATTTGATTATAATGGGGAGATACTTCACACCCAGCGGGAATTGGCATCCCTGGAATTTGAAAACGGCAAGACGGCAATTTATGATTTTATGGGAGAACAATATAATTCTGTCATTCGCACCAGACGGCTTAATATTCAGGGAGTGCGTGGGGAAATCAATGATTTCACGGTGCGCTATCTGAATGAACAAAATGAGGGGATGGAATCATCCATCCGCAGGATCGACAGAGGCGTCCTGGGGAACAGCGGCTGGTATCATTTAGGGATGCAGTTTGAGGACAGATTTATATACAGGAATCCGTTCCCCCACATTCGCATGAACGACGATGAGATCGCAGTGGCACAATGCCTCGTAAAAATGAAGGCGTATCTTGAAACGGGAGAAGAATTTTCTTCCCTGAAGGATGCGCTTCAGGACACCTACCTTTCTTTTGTTACAGAAAAATGTGTGCAGGAAGGTATCACAATGACCACTGAAAACCAGGAATGGGTATAGGGAGGAGAATCAGGATGAAAAGTAACGAGATCACAAGAGACCAGCTTTGCAGGATGTTTGACCATACCAATCTGAAAGCATATGCCCAAAAAGAGGATTTTGAAACCCTTTGCAGGGAGGCAAGGGAAAATCATTTTGCCATGGTTGCCATCAATCCTGCGCCTGTGTCCCTTTGCAAACAGCTTCTTGCCGGAAGCGATGTACATGTAGGCGCCGCTATCAGCTTTCCTCTTGGTCAGGAAACCATAGAAATGAAAGAAACGGTAACAAAACAGGCGATCGCAAATGGCGCCGACGAAATTGATTATGTGGTAAACCTGGGGGAAATCAAAAACGGAAACTGGGATTATATCGAAAGAGAGATGTCCGGAATCGTCAAAATATGCAGACAGGAACAGGTCATTTCCAAGGTCATATTTGAAATCTGCTATCTTTCCCAGCGTGAGATCATCCATCTGGCTAAGATCGCCGGAAAGGTTTTACCGGACTATATTAAAACCAGCACCGGCTTTGGCACTCATGGCGCTGTAGCGGAGACGGTACGGCTCATGAAACAAACCGTGGGAGAGCAGGTAAAAGTGAAAGCGGCAGGGGGAATCAGGAACTGGGCATCCTGCGCCGCCATGATCGATGCAGGTGCGGAACGAATTGGCACCAGCAGTTCTCTGAAGATTCTGGAAGAGTTCGACAGATGCAGAAGCTGCCCGGAAAGCACCCCCGCCTTATGAAAATAACTGAAAAAGGAGAGATAACATGGCGCATATTGAAGTAAAAACAAAGAACCCCACAAATCCGCCAAAATGGCTGAGGGATGCCGTGATCTATGAACTCAACCCCAAAACCTTCACATCGCCTTCCGGCGAGGGAGAAGGCTCCGGAAGCGGTACCTTCCGCAGTACCATGGAAAAACTTCCTTATTTAAAGGAATTGGGCATCAACACCATATGGCTGACCGGCTTTACCAAAGGAACCAGGCACTTTTCAGATTTCTGGACCGTATATGCCATGGAAGATCCTGAAAAAGTGGATGAAGCGCTGGGAAGCCCCGAAGATCTGAAAGCCTTTGTGGATGAAGCCCACAGGCTGGAAATCCGTATCATAGCGGAAGCGGTGACCCATGGCGTAACCATGGACAGCCCTCTTACAGAAGCTCATCCGGACTGGTTTCGGGGAAGCGAATGGGGAATGGCAGATTTTGACTATGGCAATCAGGATTTCAGGGAATGGTGGATACGGCTTTGGATCAGGCACACCGTGGAATTCGGTTTTGACGGCTATCGTCTGGACGGCCCCAATGGGGTGTCCTCCTTTGAGGATGTTCTGGGCGTATGGGATGATATTGCCTGGGGATGTCTGGAGCAGGGGCATGAGATCGCCATAATTGGTGAAAACAGCCGATACCATGTACGCCAATGTGACAGGGACACCTTTACCCATGATATGGCTGGGGATTTTTTACCTGGTCCGGAGTTTGCAACCATGCAGATCAGCTGCCATGATGAAGGCATCAATATGGGACCCGGCAATTATTACGTACTCCGGGGGAGCAGATTTAAATTTGGATACTGCGGCGTTTTTGGCTGCAACATTCCGCTTTTTATGGCTGGAGAAGAATTTGATGCAAACGTGCACAGCGTCAGCGCGCTGAAGAAAAAGATCTATGAAGGCTTTGAAAGCAGCCGGGAAATTGATTTTTATGATCACAATCCGGACACCGAAGGAGGCGGCTGGCTTTTGGGCAACCGGCTGTGCTGGGAGGAAACAGAACAGCCAGGACACAGAGAAATGCTTCTGGACTGCCGGAAAATCCTGAAAATTCGAAATGACAATTCGGATCTTCTGCATTATAATAGAAAAGACACCAACATCCTGCCTGTAAAATGTATTCCCAAAAGCGGCTCTGTTCCCTATATACGATATGAGCCTGGGAAAGCGGCAATATTGGTAGTCGGAAACGAGAGAACCGCAGACTGTGAATTCATCCTCCGGATACCTTTGGAGGAAATGGGCTTTCAGGAGGACGGGCTTTTTCAGGTCACAGATCTGTGGAGCGGCGATGTGCAGACGGTGGAAGCAAAGTATATGAAATGCCTGCGGGTGATGGTACCTGGCGATTATAAATCTCAGGGCGGTGTACGCGTTTACAGGATTCAAAAAAAACCTTGACAAAAAAAAATCGGAATGTTATATTTTATGAGTATGCCGCATAACGAGGCTTAAGCGCATTTGAAATGCCGCCATAGTTAGCGAGTAAAATCAGCTTTGCTGGTTAGTATAGGAGGTGCCATTATGTACGCAATCATTGCAACAGGCGGAAAGCAGTATAAGGTTTCCGAAGGGGATGTGATCAAAGTTGAAAAGCTGGACGCTGAACCCGGAGCAACTGTAACATTCGACCAGGTTGTCGCAGTCAGCGACAAAGAGCTTAAGGTTGCCGGTGATGTAGCCAATGCCAACGTAACTGCAACTGTTTTGGAACAGGGCAAATACCGCAAGGTTATCGTTTACAAGTATAAGAGAAAAACCGGTTATCATAAGAAAAACGGTCACAGACAAGCATACACACAGGTAAAGATCGAAAAGATCAACGCTTAAGAGTATGACTGACATTACGATTATAAAATCCAAAAACGGGGAATATAAGAGAGTAACCTGTAAAGGGCACGCAGGCTTTGGCAGTGCAGGCAGCGATATTGTGTGCAGCGCCATTTCCATTCTGGTGATCAATACCATCAATTCAATTGATGTGTTAACAGATAACCGGATGGCTGTAAGCAGCGATCAGGAAGAAGGACTGATCGATTGTAGTTTTTCTGCGGTTCCCGATGAAAAAGGGACGCTCCTTCTTGATTCCATGGTGCTTGGGCTAAAGAGCGTCGTATCAGAATACGGCGACAGGTATTTAAAACTCAAATTCAAGGAGGTGTAAATCATGTTAAAGCTGAACCTTCAATTTTTCGCTCATAAAAAGGGTGTTGGCTCTACCAAGAACGGTAGAGATTCCGAATCCAAGAGATTGGGTGCGAAGAGAGCTGACGGACAATTCGTAAAAGCAGGAAATATTTTATACAGACAGCGGGGAACAAAGATCCATCCCGGTATCAACGTAGGACGCGGCGGTGATGACACATTGTTTGCATTAGTAGACGGCGTGCTCAGGTTTGAAAGAAAAGGAAGAGATAAAAAGCAGGCTTCCGTATACCCTGTAGAAAAATAATGCGAATTTGCCAGGCTTTAAACAAAACATGTTTTGTTTAAAGCCTTTTTTAAACGAAAAGCATCTGAACAAAATCGAAAGGAATAAGAGATGTTTGCAGACAGAGCCAGGATCTATGTGAGAAGCGGAAAGGGCGGAGACGGTCATGTTTCTTTCCGGCGTGAGAAATATGTGCCCAATGGAGGACCTGACGGCGGAGACGGCGGCAGCGGCGGCAGTATCATTCTGGAAGTGGACGACGGTTTAAATACCCTCACAGATTACCGCCATGTACGCAGGTATCACGCCCAGGACGGTGAAAATGGAGGCAAACGCAACTGCCGGGGAAAGAACGGCGATGACCTCATCCTGAAAGTTCCTGAGGGAACTGTAATAAAGGAAGCGGAAAGCGGCAAGGTAATTGCCGATATGTCCGGTGAAAACAGACGCTTTGTCCTTCTTCCGGGAGGCCATGGGGGCAATGGGAACCAGCACTATGCCACCAGCACCATGCAGGCGCCCAAATATGCCCAGCCAGGGCAGCCAGCAAAGGAACTGGAGCTTCTTATGGAATTAAAGGTAATTGCCGATGTGGGGCTGGTAGGATTTCCCAACGTAGGAAAATCCACATTCCTCACGCAGGTCTCCAATGCAAGGCCTAAAATTGCCAACTATCATTTTACAACCCTGAATCCCCATCTGGGCGTAGTGGATCTCCCGGATGCAAAGGGATTTGTGATTGCGGATATTCCAGGGCTGATCGAAGGAGCATCAGAGGGCGTAGGGCTGGGGTTTGAATTTTTGCGCCATATTGAGCGCACCCGGGTCATCATCCATATTGTAGATGCCGCAGGAACCGAGGGAAGAGATCCTATCCAGGATATTTATGCCATCAACCGGGAACTGGAAACCTATAATCCGGGTATTGCCAAACGCCCCCAGGTAATTGCCGCCAACAAAACCGATATGATTTTTTCAGCAGCGGAGACGGAAGATCCCGTTCAAAAATTAAAGGATGAATTTGAACCAAAGGGAATTCAGGTTTTTCCCATCTCGGCAATCAGCGGGAAGGGCGTAAAGGCGCTTTTGTATCATGTGCGCAATATGCTGGATCATACAGAGGACAAACCGATCATTTTTGAACAGGAGTTTTTCCCGGAATTGATGTTCCCTGACGCAAATGAGCCCTATACGGTTACTTACAATGAAAAAGAAGATGAATATGTGGTAGAAGGACCGAGAATCGAAAAAATGCTGGGCTATACCAATTTGGAATCAGAAAAAGGCTTTACCTTTTTTCAAAAGTTTCTAAAAGCAAACGGTATTTTGGACCAGCTGGAGGAACTTGGCATCGAGGAGGGAGATACCGTCAGAATGTATGGATTATCCTTCGACTACTACAAATAGGAGGCACTCATGACAAGCAAACAACGTGCATATTTAAAAGGGCTTGCAATGAATATTGAACCGGTTTTCCAGATCGGCAAGTCCGGACTCAGCCCGGAAGTTACAGAGGCAGTAAGAGAAACCTTTAATACCCGGGAACTGGTAAAAATTACAGTGCTTAAAAACTGCCTGGAAGATCCCAGACAGATAGCGGAAGCCCTTGCAGACAGAACCGGTTCCCAACTGGTACAGGTGATCGGGAAAAAGATCGTCCTGTATAAAGAAAGTAAATATAATAAGAAAATAGAACTTCCACCCAAATAAAAGGAAGGATTTACAGACATGGCAAAAAAAATCGGAATTTTAGGCGGAACATTTAATCCTGTTCATAACGGTCATTTGATTCTGGCGGAAGATGCCAGAGAATATCTGGGATTGGACGAAGTCATTTTCATGCCCAGCGGTAATTCCTATATGAAGAGAGATCCTGACATCCCTTCAGGGGAGGTCAGGGCAGATATGACGGCGCTGGCATTGGAGGGAAACCCCTGTTTTTCTTTATCCAGGCTGGAAACAGAGCGTCAGGGCGCTACCTATACCCGGGATACCCTTGCACAGCTTATTGCCCAGGAGCCTGATGCCAGATATTATTTTATCTTAGGCGCAGACAACCTGCTCACCCTGGAAACATGGAAGGAGCCTGCATTTATTTTACAGAACTGCGTCATTGCCGCTGCTGTACGGGGAACCGGAACAGAAGAGAAAATGAAAAAGATCGCATCTCATCTGATCTATGAATATCACGGAGATATCAGAATTCTTCCTGCAAGATTCATGGATATTTCCTCTTCCGAGATCAGAAAAAGAATTCGGGAACATAAATCTGTGCGGTATTTACTTCCGGATAAGGTACTTGCATATATAGAAGAGCATAAATTGTATCAGGATCTATGACCTGCTATCCTGTGCGGGAAGCGATGGAGGGGAAATGAAGGCGGATTTTAAAAAAGTCAGAAAACAACTGGAAAAGGATCTGGATGCCAAACGTTTTGAGCATACCCTGGGGGTTGCTTATACAGCATCCGCTCTTGCCATGCGATATCAGGAAGACCTGGAGAAGGCACATCTTGCCGGACTGTTACATGACTGTGCAAAGTGCCTGAGCAATGAAAAGAAACTTGCCATCTGTGAAAAGCATCACATTCCCATTACCCCCATCGAAAGGAAAAATCCTTTTCTGCTTCATGCCAAGGCAGGATGCCATGTTGCAAAAAAGCAATATCATGTTCAGGATCAGGATGTTCTCAATGCAATTTTAAATCATACCACAGGACGTCCTGGCATGTCCCAGCTGGAAAAGATCATCTATATTGCAGATTACATTGAACCGGGAAGAAAACAGGCGCCAAACCTGACCCTGATTCGTCAGCTTGCCTTTCAGGATCTGGATGATGCGCTTCTAACCATTCTCCGGGATACGCTGGAATATCTGAAGAACATCGACAGCCCTGTGGATCTGTTGACCCAGCAGACTTACGATTATTATTTTAAAAATAAAAACCTTTCAAAATAGAAGAAAAGAAAGAGGAGCATAATGGAAAATTTATCTTTAGAACAGATAAAGGAAATGGCGGCAAAGGCAATAGAAGCGCTGGAAGAAAAAAAAGCTGAAGACATTCGGATTATTGATATCAGCGATGTATCCGTGATCGCCGATTATTTTATCATTGCAAACGGCAGTAATCGAAATCAGATTCAGGCCCTTTCCGATGCAGTAGAAGAGAAGCTTGGAAAAGCGGGCTATCCCATGAAACAGATCGAGGGGTATAATACGGCAAACTGGGTTCTCCTTGATTTTGGAGATATTATGGTTCATATTTTTGACAAGGAAAACCGTCTCTTTTATGACCTGGAACGGATCTGGCACGATGGAAAACAGATTTTGCCGGAAGCTGTAAAAAGTGAATAAAACCTGTGCCGCAAGCACACACAAAAAAGGAATCGGATTTTGATGGCAAATGCCTGATCCGATTCCTTTTTGAAAGCTTTTTCCGCTAAGAGACCTGCGACTATTCCCGGGTCTTTGAAGTGCCGCCGGCATACATATAAAAGGTAATCAGGTAAAGACCGCTGATTCCGACGATGGCATAGATAATTCTGGATATCCATGACATATTTCCAAAGATAAACGCTACAAGGTCAAAATGGAAAAATCCCAGAAGTCCCCAGTTGACTGCGCCTATGATCGCAATCGTCAGTGCGATACAATCAAGACATTTATTATTCATTTCTGCATACCTCCATCATTTTTTAAGCACTCATTTCAGGCTTTCACATTTATTCTTTCCTGTAAGCTGATTTATATACACAGATTAAATCATTCCATTTTTTTGAATATAATGACATGAAAAATGTATAAATTCTCATTTTATTCGGATAAAAATTGATTTATATTAATCAAAAAGCAGGATAAAGTTGACAATGAAACACATTTAAGGTATGATTGCACATGAAATAATTTTTCGAGGAGGAATCATTATGAAGAAATTTAAAAAAGGAATGAGCCTTTTGCTTGTTGCCGCAATGCTCACACTTGCAGGCTGCAGCAGCTCAACCAACAGCGCAGACAACAGTTCATCAAATGAGCCCGCCGAAGCAGGCGATGCTGCCACAGCAGACGGCGCAGTATTTAAAATCGGTGCCATCGGGCCTTCCACAGGAGGTGCAGCCGTTTATGGCCTTGCCGTTCAGAATGGCGCTGACCTTGCTGTTAAGGAGATCAATGCAGCAGGCGGCATCAATGGAACTCTCATTGAATATAACTTCCAGGATGATGAATGTGACAATGAGAAATCAATCAACGCTTACAACACCTTAAAGGACTGGGGCATGCAGATGCTGGTAGGTTCCACAACCAGCGGATGCTGTATTGCAGTTGCAGCAGAATCAGCAAATGACAATCTGTTCCAGATCACTCCTTCAGGTTCTTCTGTAGACTGTATCAGCAACAATGATAATGTGTTCCAGGTATGCTTTACAGACCCTAACCAGGGAGTCGGCGCGGCACAGTACATCGGCGAGAATGCCGTAGCACAGAAGGTTGCTGTTATTTATGACAGCTCTGATGTATATTCTTCAGGTATTTATGAGAAATTTGTTCAGGAAGCAGCAAACCAGCCTTTTGAGATCGTATCTGCAGAAGCCTTTACAGCTGACAATAAGACAGATTTTTCCGTACAGCTTCAGAAGGCAAAGGACACAGGCGCAGAGCTTGTCTTCCTGCCTATCTACTATACGGAAGCGTCCCTGATCTTAACCCAGGCTGCCGCTATGGACTATGCACCCAAGTTCTTCGGCTGTGATGGTCTTGACGGTATTTTAAATGTAGAAAACTTTGATACAGCATTAGCCGAGGGCGTTATGCTTCTTACTCCTTTTGCAGCAGATGCAGAAGACGATGCAACCAAGGCTTTTGTAAGCGCATACCAGGCTGCCTATGGCGATACACCCAACCAGTTCGCAGCAGATGCCTATGATGCGGTTTACATCCTGAAAGCAGCCATTGAAAAGAGCGGCGCAACACCCGATGCAAGTGTTTCTGACCTTTGCGAACTGTTAAAGGGCGCTATGGCTGAAATTTCAGTTGACGGGCTTACCGGAGAAGCAATGTCATGGGATTCTGACGGAGCAGTAAACAAAGCTCCTAAGGCTATGGAAATTGTAAACGGTAACTATTCCTTAATTCAGTAAAGATTATGCCGGAGAGGGCTGCAGAGGCAGCCCTCTTTTTACTTAAAAATGCAAAAATACATGGCGCAAAACTTGCCATCTGACTGCAACATCTGCTATACTAAAAACTAATAAATTTTAACAGAGGTGTTCTTATGAGTTTTATATCTTATTTAATCAACGGAATCAGCTTAGGCAGTGTATATGCCATCATAGCCCTTGGCTATACCATGGTATACGGCATAGCCAAGATGTTGAATTTTGCCCATGGCGACGTTATCATGGTAGGCGGATTTACGGTGTTTTTTGCAGTCAGCATGCAGGGACTGCCCACAGCCGCAGGAATTATCCTTTCGGTGGTACTGTGTACCCTTCTTGGCATTACCATTGAATACATTGCATACAGGCCACTGAGGCAGGCGGCATCCTCCCTTGCCGTTTTGATTACGGCAATCGGCGTCAGCTATTTCCTTCAGAATATGGCGCTTCTCATTTTTGGCGCAAATACAAAGGCATTTACATCTGTTGTGACACTGCCGGCAATCAAACTTGCAGGAGGACAGATCATGATCTCAGGCGAAACCATTGTCACCATTGTTTCCTGCATCATCATCATGACAGGGCTCACCCTTTTTATCAATAAAACCAAGGCAGGACAGGCTATGCTTGCCGTTTCAGAGGATAAAGGGGCAGCACAGCTTATGGGTATCAATGTAAACGGTACCATATCCCTTACCTTTGCCATTGGCTCGGCGCTTGCGGCGATTGCAGGCATGCTTCTTTGTTCCGCATATCCTTCCTTAACCCCTTATACCGGCTCCATGCCCGGCATCAAGGCGTTTGTTGCGGCGGTTTTTGGAGGAATCGGTTCCATTCCCGGCGCCCTGATCGGCGGTATTGTTCTTGGCATTATCGAGATCCTCAGCAAAGCATACATTTCCTCTCAATTGGCGGATGCAATCGTATTTATGGTGCTGATCATTGTCCTTCTTGTAAAACCCACGGGTATTCTGGGCAAGAAAATTCAGGAAAAGGTATAAGGAGGGCAGTACAGTGAAAAAATTGACAATCAATAAGAATACGAAAGATAATATCATCACATACGGCATTATCATTGCGGCATATATTGTGATGGAGCTTTTAATCAATACAGGGCATATTTCCAGTCTGATGCAGGGGCTTCTGGTTCCTTTGTGCGTTTATGTAATCCTTGCCGTATCGCTTAATTTAACGGTAGGCATTCTGGGAGAACTGAGCCTGGGACATGCGGGTTTTATGTGTGTTGGCGCTTTTGCAGGGGCTTTCTTTTCCAAATGCACCCAGGGCGTGATTCCTGTTGACCTGCTTCGTTTTATTCTGGCAATCATCATTGGAGCTGTTGCAGCAGGCATCATCGGCTTTTTAATTGGCATGCCTGTTTTAAGGCTGCGGGGCGACTATCTTGCCATTGTAACCCTTGCCTTTGGCGAAATCATCAAAAATATCATCAATGTATTATACATAGGAAAAGACAGCAGTGGATTTCATTTTTCCTTAAAGGATTCTCTTTCTCTGGGCTTAGGAGAAGGCGGTGAGGTCATTATCAACGGCGCCCAGGGTATTACGGGAACGCCCAAGGACGCCACATTTACCATCGGCATTATTTTAATTATTCTGACCCTGGTCATTGTGTTAAACCTGATCCATTCCCGGGACGGCCGTGCCATTATGTCCATCCGGGATAACCTGATTGCCGCGGAATCCATTGGCATCAATATCACCAAGTACAAATTAATGGCATTTTCCATTTCCGCCGCCCTTGCAGGCATGGCAGGCGTGCTATATGCCCACAACCTGAGCAGCCTTATGGCAACTCCCAAAAACTTCGGCTATAACATGTCCATTATGATTCTTGTTTTTGTTGTTCTGGGCGGAATTGGCAATATCCGGGGGTCCATTATCTCCGCAGTGATCCTGACCCTGCTTCCGGAACTTCTCAGAGGCTTAAGCAATTACCGGATGTTGATCTATTCTGTTATTTTGATCATCATGATGCTCTTTAACTGGAGCCCTAAGCTCATAAACCTTCGGGAAAAATATTCTTTTAAGAGACTCTTCAAGAAAACCAGGGAGGTGCAGTAGTATGGCAGCATTATTGGAAGTTAAAAATTTGGGCATTTCCTTTGGCGGTCTTCGGGCTGTAGACGATTTTGAAATATCCATTCAGAAAGGGCAGCTTTACGGTCTGATCGGTCCAAACGGCGCCGGAAAAACCACCATATTCAATCTTCTCACAGGCGTATATAAGCCCAGTGAAGGAGTCATTATGCTGGACGGCGAAAATATTACCGGACTAAAGACCATTGAAATCAATAAAGCCGGAATTGCAAGAACCTTTCAAAATATCCGGCTGTTTAAAGAGTTAAGTGTAATTGATAATGTAAAAGCAGGGCTTCACAATCATTATAAATATAGTACTCTGGAGGGTATTTTAAGGCTGCCCAGCTATTTTAAAACGGAAAAGGCAATGACCGAGCGGGCAATGGAACTTTTAAAGGTCTTCGAATTGGATGAGGAAGCAAATTACCTTGCGGCAAATCTTCCCTATGGAAAGCAGCGCAAGCTTGAGATCGCCAGGGCACTTGCAACTGAACCAAAGCTTCTTCTGCTGGATGAACCTGCCGCCGGCATGAATCCCAATGAAACCATGGAGCTTATGGAAACCATCCGTTTTGTAAGAGATAACTTTGATATGACCATTCTTTTGATCGAACATGATATGAAACTGGTTTCGGGCATATGTGAAGAGCTTACAGTGCTGAACTTCGGGCGTATTCTGGCACAGGGTGAAACTGCCGGCGTGCTCAACGATCCACAGGTTATTACGGCATATCTGGGCGAATAAAGAAAGAACGGAGGAAATTAAGCTATGGCAATGCTTGCAATAAAGGATTTGAAAGTATACTACGGGATGATTCAGGCGATCAAAGGAGTTTCCTTTGAGGTAAACGAAGGAGAGGTTATCGCACTGATCGGTGCAAACGGCGCCGGGAAGACCACCATCCTGCACACCATCACCGGGCTCCTTGAGGCGAAGGAGGGCTCTGTATGGTTTGACGGAAAGGACATCACGAAAACGCCTGCCCATAAGATCGTAACCATGGGAATGGCTCATGTTCCGGAAGGAAGGCGTGTGTTTGCCAATCTTTCTGTTTTACAGAATCTGAAGATGGGGGCTTATACCCGCAAGGATAAAAATGAGATTGAAGAAGCTTTGAAAACCGTTTATAAGCGTTTTCCCCGGTTGGAAGAGCGGCAGAATCAGCTTGCCGGTACATTAAGCGGCGGTGAACAACAGATGCTTGCCATGGGCAGAGCGCTTATGTCTCACCCCAGAATCATATTGATGGATGAGCCCTCCATGGGGCTGTCCCCTATTTTTGTAAATGAAATTTTTGATATTATAAAGAAAGTAAGCGCCAGCGGAACCACTGTATTATTGGTGGAACAAAACGCCAAAAAAGCGCTTTCCATCTCAGACCGTGCCTATGTGCTTGAAACAGGGAAAATCGTATTGGAGGGGAATGCAGATGACCTTCTGAATAACGATTCCATAAAGAAAGCCTATCTGGGTGAATAAAAACAGGTAAACGGAGGTAGTAAGGTTGAATAAGAATGAAAAAATCGTTATTACAATTGCAAGAGAATACGGCAGCGGCGGACGCACCATTGGAAAAATGCTTGCAGAAAAAATGGGAATTCACTTTTATGATAAGGAGCTTATGAAACTTGCCTCGGAGGACAGCGGCATCAACGAAGCGCTTTTTGCCAATGCCGATGAAACTGTTAAAAATACAAGACTCTTTAAGGTGGCAAGTAACATTTACCGCGGAGAACTGATCCCCCCTGAAAGTGATGATTTCGTCTCTACCCAGAACCTTTTCAACTATCAGGCAAAAATCATCAAACAGCTTGCCCTGGAGGAATCCTGCGTTATTGTGGGGCGGTGCGCCGATTTTATTTTAAAAGACTATGACAATGTGCTCAGCGTCTTCATTCATGCCCCCCACGAATATTGTATGGAACAGGCAGCAAAAAAACACAGCATGCCATCCAGGGAACTGGAGAAATTTATTCTGAAAACGGATAAACACAGGGCGGAGTATTATAAATACTATACCGGCAGAGAATGGACAGATGCAAGGAACTATGACCTGTGCCTTAACAGTTCTAAACTGGGATATGACAGATGTGTGGAAGAGATTATTTCCTATATCGCCGTCAGATTCCGAAAACAGGCAGAAGAGTAGCAGACAAAGCCTGTCATGCTATAATGCCATAAAGCACTCTCTATAGAAATCACCTGACTGATCTTCTATAGAAGAGTGCTTCTTTTATGCATTCATATAAATTTAGCGCAGTATTCTGAACACGCCAAAAACCTTTCCCAGGATCTGACAGTCATCCACAATAATCGGGTCCATCGTATCATTTTCAGGCTGAAGGCGAACATGCCCGTCTTCCCTGTAAAAAGTCTTGACAGTGGCGGAATCATCGATTAATGCAACCACCATTTCTCCGTTTCTGGCGGTATTACATGCATTGACAAAAATTTGATCGCCGCTGAAAATACCTGCATTGATCATAGAATCGCCTTTTACATTTAAAATAAAGGATTCTCCATGGGGAACCAATTCAGCAGGAATAGGGAAATAGCTTTCAATGTTTTCTTCCGCCAAAATAGGCATGCCTGCGGCAACCCGTCCGACTACAGGAATACTGACCATCTCTTTTCGAACCATTTGAAAATTATCATCACATATTTCAATCGCCCTTGGTTTCGTAGGGTCTCTGCGGATATATCCGTTCTTTTCAAGGGTTTCCAGGTGGGCGTGAACAGAAGAGGTGGACTTTAAATGAACTGCTTCACAAATTTCCCGCACTGCCGGGGGATAACCTCTTTTTAAAATTTCTTCTTTAATATAATCTAAAATTTCCTGCTGTTTGCTGCTGATTTTTCCGTATCCCATGAACATCCTCCTTTGAAAAACCTTGATTTTAATAAATTATATCATACAAAACGCCGAAAGGCAAACATATATTCCAAAAATTTGTTCGATTTTTATGGTAAAATCTATTGACACAAGAAAATATGTTCGGTATAATGCAGTTATAAGAACAGATGTTTGCAACGTTTGTTCGATCAATGATTTGTCGTCGTGGAGGTACACAGGATGAGCACCCAGGTAAGTGAAAGAAGAATCAGAAACAATCGAATCAGAAGGCAAAGGGAGCTTCGCCATCATTTTATGATGGGTATCCTTACTATGATGCTGGTTATTGGCTTTTCATCTGTGTTTTTCGGTTTCAGATCCAAGGCACAGGGTCAGGAGGAACGCTTGTACAAATATTACAAAAGCGTTGTAGTGGAAGAGGGCGACACTCTTTGGGCTTATGCCTGTGAATATGCCCTGAATCAGTATTATGACAGTCCGGATACCTATATTCAGGAAGTTCTCCATATTAATTCCATGTCAGAAACA
The DNA here is from genome assembly GCA_947172705.1 of uncultured Lachnospiraceae bacterium. Lineage (GTDB taxonomy): Bacteria > Bacillota > Clostridia > Lachnospirales > Lachnospiraceae > Suilimivivens. The sequence goes on along the minus strand of CAMWCA010000002.1, from coordinate 114,309 downwards.
CAGATCACCTGTGGACAGCATCTGATCCTTCCTTATTACAGTGCAGAATTTGTCAGCTGAGCCTTTAACCATAATAGATCTAGATATTATTTTTCACGCAGATGAACTGCATTTGCCGCCATTCGCCTGCGATTGTCTTCAAGCGCCGCATAATGCTTCCTGGTGGTATTTACATCCTTATGCCCCAGAACATCCGCAACAAGGTAAATATCCCCTGTTTCACGGTAGAGGGCAGTGCCATAAGTACTGCGAAGCTTATGGGGCGTGATCTTTTTAAGCCCCGTTACATTGGAGGTATATTTTTTTACCAGATTTTCTACCGCCCGTACCGTAATTCTTCGATTTTGCATAGACAAAAACAATGCATTTTCATGCCCTTCCATTGGAATTACGTGATATCGTTTCTCCAAATAATCATGGAGCGCCTCTGCAACTTCTTCCCCAAAATAAATAACCGCTTCATAACCGCCTTTTCGCCTTATTTTAATTCCATTATTTTTAAAATCCACATCCTGGAGATCAAGCCCAACGCACTCTGAAACCCGAATTCCCGTCCCCAGAAGCAACGTAAGCAGCGCAATATCCCTTATTTTGGTTTTATTATGGTATTTCAACTGATTTTTTGTAAGGTGTTCCCCCTCCTCAACCTGATCCAGCAAAATCGCCACCTCATCCGCGTCAAGCCGGATAATTTCTTTTTCATGCTGTTTTGGCAGGGGAACCAAAGCCGCCGGGTTTGTTTTAATCATTTCTGCACAGAAGTAGTAGTTATAAAAACTTTTTAACGCTGAAAGCTTTCTTTTTTTGCCTCTTTCATTATTGGAATATTCCTTTCCATCCTTTTTATAATAAGTAATATAATCCAAGTATTCTTCAATGTCCTCCCGTGAAATCTGATCCAGAACAGACAGGGGAAAGTCTTTAATTTCCATCCGGGAACAGACACCGTTATTTGTGTGCATGAATTCAAAAAAGACCCGCAGGTCATATGCATAGGCAAGGCGGGTACGGGAGGATGTGTATTCCTGTATCCCTCTGAAAAACTGTTTACAGAAAGAGGGCAGAGTGGATACCACCTGCCGCATTTTTATCGTATTCAGATTGTTTTGTTCATCATGATAATTCCTGCTATTTTCCATAATAATCACGCCAGCCTTCCATATTCCCCTTTTGAATTGCCGTAAACATGCGTTCCTTTACGCCAGGGTTTTCCTGATTTAATTTTTTTAACAGTTCCTTCACATATTCCCGCTTGGTATGACCATCTGCCGGACATGGACTTTTTACCACAGGAACCTGAAATTTGTTGACAAAACCTGCCACATCCGCTTCACTCATATACATAAGCGGTCTGATTACCGTAAGATCCATACGGTCCAGATATGTAACCGGACGGAAGGTATGGAATCTGCCCTCATAGATCAACGACATGAGCATGGTTTCCACCACATCGTCCTTATGGTGCGCATAGGCAACCTTATTGCAGCCTGCCTTTTTGATGGCTTCGTTTAACGCGCCTTTTCTCATTTTAGCGCACAGAGAACAGGGATTTGATTCCTTTCTCTCCTGAAATATAATATTGGCAATATCCGTTTTAACGATGGTATAGGGTACTTGCAGCTGCCTGCACAGCTCTTGTATTTTTTCTAAGTTTAAATTATCAAAACCCAGATCCACCGTAACTGCATGAATTTGAAAAGGAATGGGATAGAAACGCATCAACCCATGCAGCCCGTAAAGAAGGGTTAAGCTGTCTTTTCCCCCGGAAATTCCCACGGCAATGCGATCCTCCGGTTCTATCATTTTATAATCATCCACAGCACGACGTATATAGCTCAGTACCTTTTGCAGCGTCATAGTTTCTCCAATTCCATGTTTTTTATGATTTAATCTTTCTCTCTTTTCTCTAAGTATTCTATCATATTTCAGAATTAAGCCATAGTATCTTTTACAAAAAAATGTTATACTTGGTATATTGAGTGTAAGCAGAAGTAAACTGGACAGGGAGGTATGGGAATTACCCACAATATATGAAATTACAATTCAACAAACGTTATCTTCGCATTGCAATTACCGCCTTTTGTGTTATAGCGGCATCTATTTGTTTCTATTATCTTGTTTTCCATGGAGACCGGTTTTCAGCACAGGTAAGCGCCTTTTTTAAAGTCATTAATCCGGTGTTGTATGGCATTGTTTTTGCCTATCTGATGACGCCAATGATCAATTCCATTGAACGCTATCTTTTGGTGCCGATCTTAAAACAGGTTGGATGTGAAATCACAGAAAAGCGTAAAAAGCATTTAAGGATTCTTTCCATTTTTCTAACCCTTTTGATCGTGTGTTTTCTGATCTATGGCTTTTTTTCCATTTTAATACCGAATATTATCCAAAGCGTCAGAAGCATATCCTATCAGTTTCCATATTACGTGCAGAACCTGACAAATTGGTCAGCCAAATTTTTGGAAGACAATCCTGACATTGAAAAACTGGTCATCCAGTTTCTTGACACTTACTCGGAAGAGTTTATGAGTTATTTAAATAACAGTATTGTTCCCCAAATGGAGACGCTGGTAAAGCAGGTATCCGTAAGCTTAATCGGCGTATTAAAGGTTTTATGGAATTTTATTATCGGCATGGTCATTTCCATTTACGTGCTCTACAGCAAAGAGCTGTTTGCAGGACAGGGAAAAAAGGTTGTATTTGCAGTCTTTCAGACAAAAACAGCAAACCAGCTGATCAAAGATATTCGTTTTGCAAGCGATACCTTCATCGGCTTTATCAGTGGAAAAATTGTGGATTCCATTATCATCGGCGTGATCTGCTTTGCCTGCACCAGCATTATGCAAATGCCTTATGCTTTGCTGGTCAGCGTAATTGTAGGGGTAACAAATGTAATTCCTTTTTTTGGTCCCTATTTAGGAGCCATTCCCAGTGCGATTCTCATTTTAATGGTCAATCCACTGAAATGTATCTATTTTATTATTTTCATATTGATTCTGCAGCAGGTAGACGGTAACTTTATCGGTCCCAAAATTCTCGGGCAGTCTACAGGCTTATCCGGATTTTGGGTGATTTTTTCCATTACGGTCTTTGGCGGCATTATGGGAATTCCCGGAATGATCATAGGCGTGCCATTTTTTGCTGTTTTATACGCTCTTGCCCGGCGGAGAATCAATCGTATGCTCAAGAGGAGAGGACTGCCGCAGGAAACCACACAGTATCAGAATCTGGACTATATTAACGAGGATGCTGTATTTATTTCCCACACAGAAGATAAAAAAAGCACCTTCTTTAAGATTGGCAGAAAAAAACCTGGCCGTAATTCCAAGGCAATTTCTGAAACAGAAAATGCCAACGAAAAAAACACCAAAAGTGAATAGGCTCGTTCGTTGGTTTACATAAAATAATTATGTAAACCAATGAACAATCAATGGATAAAAAAGAAAAAACAGAAAAGCAGGAGAGTGCAGTGAGTCATGAAATTTGTGATACAGAGAGTAGATCAGGCATGTGTTTCCGTAGACCAAAAGCTTGTTGGAACCATAAAAAAGGGATTTGTGGTCCTGGTTGGCGTATGTGATACTGACACTTATGAAATTGCCGATAAAATGATCCATAAATTACTTCATTTAAGAATCTTTTCCGACGAAGACGGAAAAACAAACCTGGATCTGAAAAGTGTAAATGGCGAATTGTTAATTATTTCACAATTTACATTATATGCAGACTGCCGAAAAGGCAACAGACCTTCCTTTACAAACGCCGGGAAGCCTGAATTTGCCAATGAACTATACGAATACATTCTGCAAAAATGCGCTCAGGAAGTCTCCCATGTAGCACATGGCTGTTTTGGCGCACATATGGATGTATCCCTCACAAACAGCGGTCCTTTTACCGTCATTTTAGACTCTGAAGAAATATGCAGAGCATAGAAAGGAACTTTATATGAAACTATTAATAATCCCTGTAATTGCATTTTTAATTATTTTATATACTTATACCTTTATCAAATACAAAAGAAGAAAACAAATCGATACCGTTGCCGATTTTCGCCAAAACTACCTGAAAAAAAAGGAATCGAAACCATCCCAGCCAAACGACGCCCAGATCCAATACCTCACAAAATACAATAGTCCCGTAGACTACATTGAGAGAGAAGAGTTCATTAAAGAAAACACAGCCCCCAAAACCGATGCCAAACAAACCCCTCACCCCAAAAAACTTCAATTTTAACCCCTTGCATTTTTAAATCTATATATTATTGTATCATCCATAAGTCAACATAATATTTTTATGTAAACCGCTCTAAAAAAGTCCCTTTGTATCCCCTCCAAGTTTAACGAATAGTTCACAGGGACGATTCCATATCTTTTTCTTCCAATTATCCCACGTCTCCCGTGAACTATTCGTTAAACTTGTGTTTTGCGAATAGTTGTATGGATGAGAAAGAACACCACCCTTACATCAAATATACCCGTTTTTACAGATACCTGTTGATTTACAGGTGGTGTTTTCATATTCAGCTATATCAGAACAGAAATTATAAATTGATTTATCATATGCACAGTATTTGTATATACAATGTTTTTAACGGCTCATCGCCTCAAAATCCTCAATATACTGCGTCAGCAGCTTAACGGTTCCATCAACCCCCAGGATACTGCTGTTGATGCAAAAATCATAGCTGTCAGCGCGTCCCCACTTTTTTGGGGAATAATAGTTATAATAGCTTTGACGCTGCTTATCTTTTTTAACGCACATATCCTTTGCCTTCGCCGCATCCAAATTATATTTTTCCATAATTCGTTTTGTCTTTGTTTCTTCATCTGCATAAATAAAGACATGGACACAGTTTTTCATTTCACTTAAAGCGTAATCAGCACAACGTCCCACGATCACACAGGGACCTTCCTTCGCAAGGTTTTTGATGGCGTCAAACTGTGCAAGAAAAACCTTATGGCTGATGGGCATATCCACAAAATGGGATGCATTGTACCCAAAAGAATAAGTATCCATAACCAGATTATATAAAAAAGAACTGGTCGGTCTCTCATCATGATTTTCAAGCATCTCCTGGCAAAACCCGCTTTCCTTTGCCGCCCGGCTGAGTAATTCCTTGTCATAGCACTTAATATTAAAATATTCTGCAACCTTCTCTCCGATCTCCCGGCCGGCAGAGCCAAACTGACGGCCAATTGTAATAACTGTATTCATATAAGGACCTCCTGTCTGTCTAAAATATAAATCTTTATAAATTTATTATACACAAATTTGCCTCATTGCACAATCAAAATGCAAAATAGTCAGTTTTTTCAGGAAATTATGACAATTGATCTAAAAGCTTCACAAAATACGCCGGCAAAGGCGCCTTTGTTTCCACATACCTGCCTGTGGAGGGATGTAGAAAGCCCAGCACGCCTGCATGCAGAGTCTGCCCGTTTAAATGAAAAGGATCGTTTTTAGGACCATATACCCGATCCCCAAGCAAAGGATGCCCTATATGGGCCATATGTACCCTGATCTGATGGGTCCGTCCAGTCTCAAGCATACATTCCACATAGGTGCTCTTTTGCAAATGTGAAAGAACCTTATAGTGGGTAACGGCTTCTTTTCCCCCGCTGTCCAACACAGCCATCTTTTTACGGTCTGTGGGATGCCTTCCAATCTGGGTATGAACCACCCCTTCCTCCCTTTCCACAATGCCATGCACAATGGCATAATATCTTCTGACAATGGTATGCTCTTTTAACTGCCTGGCAATGCAGGCATGAGCCTTGTCATTCTTACAGGCAATAACAGAACCGGTAGTATCCTGATCGATCCGATGGACAATCCCCGGTCTTAAAACACCGTTAATGCCGCTTAATTCCCCTTCACAATGGTACAAAAGCGCGTTTACAAGGGTTCCGCTGTAATGTCCCGGCGCCGGGTGTACCACCATCCCTTTAGGTTTATTCACAACAATCACATCTGCATCTTCATACAAGATATCAAGAGGGATATTCTCCGGAAGGATATCCGGGGTAACCGCCGGAGGAAGGCTGACCTGGATCAGGTCGTCGGCACTGACGCGGTAGCTGGCTTTAATGGCAATACCGTTTACCGTAATTTCTCCGTTACTCAAAAGCTTTTGAATGTAGGAACGGGATAAACCCTCTATCAGACCGTTTAGGCACTTGTCTATCCGTTCCCCCTCCTGTTCTTCTGTTATCACAAATTGATATTTGATAAATCCAATTTCTCTATCATTTTCCCGGATCATCTTATTTTAATTCCCTGACCTTTTTCTTGTTAAAAGATAAAAAGTTAAAATCGTTTTCTTTATAGATAAAAAGCACATTCACAACTAATATAGCCGTTGAAAAAGTAACATACATGTCCGCCACATTAAATATGGGAAAATTGATCAACACAATATAAATAAAATCCACCACATAATCCAGGCGCAGACGGTCGATCATATTGCCGATGGCGCCTCCCGCAATCATTACCAACAGCACATGAAGCCTGGTATACTTCTTCTCATCGGGGGCTTTTACAAGAACATAAATAATAACACATAAAAAAATAGCGGCAACAAAAACAAAAAATACCTTTTGATTCTGCAGCATTCCAAACGCAGCCCCGCGGTTTTCAAGATAATTAAATTCCAAAATGCCGTCAATAATGCTGAAAGCAGGTCCATCCTTCAACTTTAACACTGCTATATACTTTGTTAACTGATCCCCAAAAACAAGCAATACTAAAAAAAGAAAATCAAGTATAAGGGATATAACTTTACGTTTACTCATAACGGCTCCTACTCACAATCCTCTATATAATGTATTTCATGAATTGCATTCATAATATCTTCATCCGTAACGGTTTGGTCGATCAACGCTTTACCAACTTTTTTCAGAAGCACAAATTTGATATGGTCGCCTTCTTTTTTCTTGTCTGACTTGGTCAATCTTAAAATTTCCTCAGGATCAATGTCCTCAACGGTAATGGGAAGCTGGAAGGGAACAAACATATCTCTGATCTCGTAATATTCCTCCATGGAAAGCCATTCATGCTTCCACGAAATAAAGGCGGCTGCCGTCATTCCCAGGGCAACGCTCTCTCCGTGTGTTAAAGTAAAGTTTTTATACTTTTCAATGGCATGTCCGATTGTGTGTCCAAAATTCAGCAGGGCGCGGTCTCCTTTTTCCGTGGGGTCCTTTTCCACCACCAGCTTTTTGATTTTACAGCTCCGCTCCACCATTTCCAGAAGCGTATCCGTATCTCTGTCGCAGATCTCATACATGTGATCCAAAAGCCATTCATAAAAGAGGCTGTCCTTGATCAGGCCATGTTTCATAATTTCAGCAAATCCACTGAAAAACTGACGGTCATCCAGGGTTTTCAGCAGCGCCGCATTCATATATACCAATTTAGGCATATAAAACGCCCCCACCATGTTTTTATACCCGTCAAAATCAACGCCCGTCTTCCCTCCAATGCTGGAATCCGCCTGTGCCAGCAGCGTCGTCGGAATCTGCACAAACTCAATTCCTCTCAGATAGGTTGCCGCCGTAAACCCTGTAATGTCGCCTGTCACACCTCCTCCAAGAGCAATGAGAAGATCCTTCCTGTCAAACTGCTCCCTGATCAGGAATTCATAAATTCCCTTTACGGTAGACAGGGTTTTATGTTCCTCCCCTGCTTCAAAGGTATATAAAACATTTTTCCTGCAATGCCCCTCTAAAAGTGTCATAAGCTCCTGTCCATACAGAGAGGCAACATTGGAATCTGTCACCACGCAAACTCTTCTGCTCTCTACTGAGAGCGTCTGCAGTTCCGGAATCAGATCCTGAAAATCCTGAGAAAAAATAATGTCATAGGAAGGTTTTTTTTCACACATGATTGTAAGCCGGCTGTTCATTCTCTATTCATCCTTTCTAAACTAGCATCGTAATCTATTGTTGTCAGCTTATTGTAAAAAAACTTCCTGTCTGAAACAGGAAGCTTTAAGCTGATAATTCAAATTTAAATACCGTTGTTAATCGGCACATCAAAAGATCCTGATAATATTTCCTGAAAATCACCTGATATGTCAACAATTGCAGGTGTAATAATAAATATGTAATGAGAAATCTTCTGCAGATTGCCGCTGATTGCAAAGCAGGAGCCGGATGTAAAGTCAATGATCCGCTGCGCAATGTCCACATCCAGTCCTTCCAGATTGAGAACCACCGTCCTGTTTGCAAGGAGGGTTTCTGTAATCTCCCTGGCGTCTTCTATGGAAGTGGGCTTGATCACGCATACCTCCATGCCGGTTCCTGTTTTCTTTGTCTGGCGCATAGGTGTTACTTTTGGAGTTGTTTTTTTAGGCGTTTTATCATCATCTAAAACAATGTCTTCTTTTACCGGTGAAAGCTTTTTGGGCTTCTCTTCCACAGGTCCTTCATCGTAATAGTCATCATCATAAAAATCGTCTTCTTCTTCATTGAGCTTCATGTAATTGAGGAATTTATCCATTACTCCCATTTTTAACACTCCTTACTAAACCGGATATTGCCTTTCTCCGAAAATGCCTGTCCCCACGCGGACGCAGGTGGCACCTTCTTCAATGGCAACCCTATAGTCGCCTGTCATTCCCATGGACAGAACATTCATACTAACATTATCGATGTTTTTCTGTTTTATGTCAACAGATAATTGTTTTAGTTGTGCAAAATATTGTCGATTTTCTTCCGGGTTCACAACATAGGGCGCAATCGTCATAAGCCCTTTAATGTGAATTCCCGGTAGAGGTGCGATCTGGCAGATCAGTTGTTCCGCTTCCTCTTTTGAAACGCCGAATTTGGTATCCTCACCGGCAATATTCACTTCTATCAGTATGGAAACCTGCACCTGCTTTTTCACAGCTTCTCTGCTGATCTCCTGTGCAAGTTTTAGCGAATCCACACTATGAATTAATGCAACCTTATCTACAATGTATTTCACCTTGTTTCTCTGCAGATGTCCGATCATATGCCACTGGATATCCTTTGGCATGGCTTCATACTTGTCAACCAGCTCCTGTACCTTGTTTTCACCAAACCTCCTGCACCCTTGCCCATATGCTTCCATAAGCATGGATACTGGCTTGGTTTTACTCACTGCAATCAGCGAAACCTCTTCCGGAGTTCTTTGGGCATTTTGACATGCTTCCTGCATATTTTTCCATACCAGCTCAAGATTTTCTTTTATCATGCCTATCCTCCCCTGTTTAGTAAATAAACTCATTATCCTCCACTGCTGCGGCGTCCAGTACAATATAGTCGTATACATTCAGTCCATACTGGGTGTTTGATTTCACAATAGAATACTCATCGTTTTGATACAAAATATTGATCTGTTTAAAATCTGCGTAGCCCTTATTAATATTATAAACACCCTTCAGGCTTCCTCTTTTGCTCACTGCGTACTTTTCAGTGGAATCAGGTTTCAGAATATATTCCCCAATTCTCAAGACCATATCATCCAGATAATATTCTGTTTCTGTTTCACCATAGATTGTGGTTTCGATAAATTCTGAGGTGGGCGTTCCGTCTTCCGTATAAGACTCGCGCATAACTCCGTAATTGCTGCTGTTCCCCCCCTGGGTCACATAATCCTTGGGAACAATAAAAAACTCTTTTTCCACAATAGAAGAATTGGGAATTTTAAGCCCTGTATCCTCCTCCAGTATTAGCTCAATGTCGATAAACCGGTCGGTACAAAAGGTGATCATGGAATTGGTGAAGGTCAGTTTTATAAAAATATCCCCCTCGGCATTGGTAAAGGAGGAAACCTCCCCCCATGAAGTGTCCTGATTTTTCAGGAACTTCACTTTCACGAACTCAGCTTCCAAAAGCTCGTCCGCCTTCGCCTGATCTGTCTGGATCACAATAGACCAGTCCTCATCCTCGGATATCTTATAAACAGGCTGCCCTGCTTCCACCAGTTCATTACTGATCAACTGTGTTTTTTCGTAATTTTTTTGGTCAAAAAGATCTTTTGTAAACTGCTCCAGCGTAAGCTCCTCATAACCGTCAACAGAATAGATCAAAATCCCCGTCGCCGGCGCACGGCAAAAAGAAATCAGTTCCGACATGCCGGAAGCATTGATCTTATCCACATTTTCAAGAATATTTGCATTGGCAAGCTTTAAAACGGTCCCTTTAACGCTGTATTTAAAATCATATACGGAAGAAAAATAGGTGGGGTCAAAGTTGTTCTTAAAGCCTAAAATTTCCGATCTTAATTCTGAAAGATCCCGGGAGGTCAATGTGCTGTCCGTGGTCTCCGCATTGATATAATCAGCTAATTTTCCAGATTCGTCCAGCGTATATACCAGGTTTCCGGTTCCTACCCTCTCCCCTTCTCTTGCATAGTAATTCACATATCCTGCCTTGTCGGCATGTACGATCTCTTCTTTACGAAGCGCAATTCCTTTATAGATATTGTTAGAGGACAAAGCGCCCATGACAACTTGATGCCCCTCTATATGCTTCTGACCGAAATACATAAAAATGCAGATCACAATATACACAAAAATAACCGCAAAAATAACCATGCCAATGTTAACATGCAGCGGCTTCCTGTATTTCACAACCTTATTATTTCTATTGTCTTCCACCTTACAGCTCCTTAAACCGATGGTCTTTCTTTAAATACCATTTATCGACTATATTTGCAGAAAAATCCCCCGGATGGCTCCGGGGGTATGTAATTTATAAAGAAACAATAATCTTATCTTTATGAGCTTCGGAAACATCCGCCTCATCCACTGAAACGCTTATGATAAAGTCTATGTTAAACGCCTTGCTGATTTTTTCGAGTTTTTGAAGAATTGGATCTAAATTATTATCCTGCAGACATGCAATCTTTAAAAAACTGTCAAAATACATCTGCTGTAAATCATGATCCTGAGAAATAATCCCGCTGATAAAGCCAATGAATTCATCTGAATTGGTAATCAGATATGCAGATACATCGATCAGTCTGATCTTATTATTCAATTCATACATGTGCTTCGTGCTCTTGTCCAGATATACGATATTGCCGGATGCGGTCTGTACTTCCGTATTCACCTTATCTAATAAATGTTTGGTCTTGCCTTTTCCCTTATTTCCAACTATTAATTGAACCATTGGTAAAATCCCTCCTGAAGTATATTGGCTGCACATAAAGCCTAAATTTATTATAAGTGATTGGGTGGTAAAACACAACAGTTAATTGTTTATTTCCTCCAATAAATCTGTCATCTGAGAATACAGCAGATCCCTGCTTTCCGCACGCATAATAATGGAAATATATGGATTGCTGGAGGAATCTCTTGCGAGAAGGACGAGACAATGCCCCGCCGCATTGGTCGTACCTGTTTTTCCGCCCATTATGGTGATCCCGCTGGGCGCCTGCTGGGTTCCCTGCATATACAGGTTGGTATTGCCAACCGTGATCTCCTTTGAAGCGCCGTTAGAATCGGTATATACGGTGGTATAGGAATCCATATGAATGATCTCATTGAAAGCCGTATAATTCACTGCCTCATTCATGATCAGGTACATGTCATAAACGGTCGTATAGTGATTATCATCCGGAAGGCCATGGGGATTGACAAAATGCGTATTGGTAGCCCCCAACGCCAGCGCCTCCTGATTCATCATTTCAGAAAAAGCTTCTACCGATCCTGCAACTCCTTCCGCGATCATAATCGCCGCATCGTTAGCAGAATTTATCAGCAAGAGATGCAACGCCTGATCCAGCGTCATCTGGTCCCCTGCCTTGATACCGCACACAGAAGCGCCTGATTCCTGGATTTTTACATTCGCCGATGCCGTCAGCATCATATCGTTTGAACCATGCTTAAGCGCTACCAAAGCCGTCATCACTTTGGTCAGGCTTGCAGGGTACAGCTTTTCGTGAATGTTTTTGGCATAAAGCGTCGTACAATGATTCATATCAAAAAGCCCCGCGCCTGATGCGGCGTTCATATCCACATCTCCCGGCATAATATTGCCTTCTGCAACACAAAGCTCCGATGCAAAAGGAACCGCTGTTCCCCGCTCTTCCTCCAGACTGACTACTCGAAAACTGCTGACTTCGGAATCGGCAGTATAGGGCATATCAAACTGCACCTGCCCACAGCCGGTAAATGACAGCATCACAAAAAGAAGTATGACAGATACGAAACTTTTTCTCTTATTTGTACATTTCACGCCACTCTAAATCTCCTCTTTCCAGAGCCTTGACCATTAATTCCGCTGTGGCAATATTGGTTGCCAGCGGAATATTATACATATCGCAAAGCTTTACAATGTTATTCACATCCGGTTCATGCTTTTTGGAGGTCAGCGGATCTCTGAAAAAAATCACCAGATCCATTTCATTGTGTTCGATCTGTGCCCCGATCTGCTGTTCACCGCCAAGATGACCTGCAAGAAATTTATGGATGCTTAAATTTGTAACCTCTTCTATTAACCGCCCTGTGGTACCCGTTGCAAACAGTTCGTTTTTGCTCAGGATTCCTCTGTAAGCGATACAAAAATTCTGCATTAATTTTTTCTTCGCATCGTGTGCGATTAATGCTATATTCATTTAAACCCCTCCCGATGTGTCATAATTATTCCCGCATATTATACATTATACATCATTTTTGCCTGCATTGTAACCCCACATTTAAAACAAATCCGATTCCGATGAAGCAGCTTACTAAAGAAGTCAGCCCATAACTGACAAAGGGAAGCGGCAAGCCTGTATTGGGCAGCAGATAAGTCACAACGCCTATGTTGATAAACGCCTGTAAGCCTATCATAGTCCCAATCCCCGCGGCGATAATCGTACCTGCAAGATCCTTGGCACGCCGGGCGATCAACAGGCATTCTATACTGATCAGAAGAACCAGCACAATTACCGTACAGGTTCCCACAAACCCAAACTCCTCTCCAATCACTGCAAAAATAAAATCCGTCTGCTGTTCTGCAATAAAATCCGCATTTTTTACGGAACTGATTTCATTATTCTTATATCCTTTTCCGGTAAGCTGACCTGATCCGATAGCCATAACCGAGTATTCCTGTTGATACCCCAGAGAATTTGCAAACTCTTCTTTGTTAAAAAAGGAGATAATTCTGTTTAACTGATACATATGCTTTTCGGGTATGATCTTCTGATCCGGCTGGAGAATCAGATACATAAAGATCAGAAAGGCGGGAATCACCACAGCAAGAGTGCCCCCGATCACCTTCCAGCTTAATCCTCCCATAAACATGATCACACAGAAAATCAGGCAGATCACAATGGTGGTAGACAAATCCGGCTGATATCCCACCAGCAGCGCCGGCATGGCAAATAAAATCACACTCAAAGAAATATACTTAAAGGTATTCAATTCATCTTTATGTTTGTAGATAAACTGGGCAAAAAACAGAATCAACAGAATCTTTGCAAGCTCCGAGGGCTGAAACCGAATACCTACGATCTCAAGCCATCTTTGGGAGCCGTTTGAATCGTCTCCCATAACAATAACCAGGATCAGCAGCCCAAGATTAAAAGCGTACATCAGCCAGTACAGCTTCAGCAATACCGAATAGTCAAACAGAGAGATCACCAGCATCAGGAACAGACCGAAGGCAAAGCCTGCGATCTGTCTGTTTTGGAGGGATGGCTCCGCGCTGCCTACGGCGATGATGCCGATCACGGCAAGGGCGATCACCAATATTGCCAGCTTAAAATCGTAGTAGCGTATTTTATAATGTTTCAGCATTCCAATTCACCTTTCAGCGTTCAATTCACATTTTTATGTAAGTCCAGAATGGGAATATTAGCATATAAGGTGGGGGTCTTGTCCCGTCCTTTGCTGTCCGTTTTGCTGATCTGGATCTCCATACTCTGTGTATCGATCTTCATGTACTTTGATATTACCTTGGCAATATCTGTTTTTATCATTTCCATCATTTCCGGCGAGCAGTTTACTCTGTCGGAAATAAGCAGTATCTTTAAACGATCCTTTGCAATTTCCCTGGATTTTCTTCTGCTCAAAAAATTCCTGATTCCCATACCGCCACCTCCTAATTTTTATGGAAAATACCAGACACTCTGGTCCAGAAAGAGACACCCTTTTCAAACTCTAAAAAAGGAATTTCCTTTCCGGTTACCCGATAGCATATATTTTGATATGCTTTTCCGGCAAGTGTGCTGTTTCCCACGAGAGGCTCGCCCTGGTTGGTTGCAATGACCACATTTTCATCATCCGGAACAATACCGATCAAACTGATCGCAAGAATGTCCACCACATCGGCAGCGCTCATCATATCCCCGCGCCTTACCATATCCACCTTCAGCCTGTTAATGATCAGATCGATCTTACTGAAATCGTTTGCCTCCAGAAGACCAATAATCCGGTCTGCATCTCTGATTGCCGATACCTCAGGCGTGGTCACCACCAGCGCTCTGTCAGCGCCTGCAATGGCATTTTTAAATCCCTGCTCTATTCCTGCGGGACAATCCAGAATAATGTAATCAAACTGCTCCCGCAGCTGATTGATCATCTTTACCATCTGTTCCGGATTCACAGCCGTTTTATCCTTGGTCTGTGCCGATGGCATCAGATACAGGTTTGGATGACGCTTGTCCTTGATCAGCGCCTGCTTAATACGGCATTTTCCTTCCACTACATCTACAAGATTGTATACAATTCTGTTTTCCAATCCCATCACTACGTCAAGGTTGCGCAGTCCTATATCGGTGTCGATAAGTACCACGCGTTTTCCCATTGCTGCAAGACCTGTTCCTATGTTTGCTGATGTGGTGGTCTTTCCCACACCGCCTTTCCCGGATGTGACGACAATTACTTCACTCATGTTTACCTCCGTTTCACCGCATGGCGGTTCTTCCATTTAATGAATTAATCGTCCCCTGAGAAATTTCCGTTCTAAACAGGTAATTCACTCAGTAATTCTTTTGTGAGAGATTCCAGAACAACCTTGTTGTCCCTGACATATGCAATTTTCGGCTGTACCTTAGGCTTGATCGACCATTTAGAATTTTTTTCTTTTGATTTATATTTGAAATCACCGATTTTTAATCTTTCCGGTGACATTTCAAGCGCTGCCACATAATGACCATTGCTGCCGTTTCCCCCGGCATAAGCTTCCCCGTATAAGCCGCCGAGAATGATAATATCTCTTGCGGAGATGATTGCCGAACCCGGATACACATCGCCAAGGATTACGATACTGGATTCGGTTTCCAGAACCTGGCCGTTTTTCAGCGTTCCGCGATAAAACTGCCCTTCGCTTCCCAGACCTGTTCCATCTGAAAAATCAGCCTGTTGAAGGGCTTTTACAAAATGCTGGTTGGTGGCGTCATCCTCTCCTACCAGACAGATAATACGAAGCTTTGAATTGGCTGAAATGGCATCCAGAATCTGCCCTTCCTCCTCATCGCTTAAGCTTCTTCCTCTGATGGAAAGCGCCATTTTTGCATCCTTAAAAAAGCCGCTGGACTCTCTGAATTTATCTTCCACATCGACCAGAAGGGCATCAAAAGGCAGTTCCGGATCAAGATGCAGTACAATTCCGCTTGGAAAGCTCTTAATGATGACTGAATTTTTCAAAATATTCTACCCCTTTCAAGAATTAATCGGTAACGGCGGTGCTTCCGCTCATTTGTGATGCTACTCCTGTAATCAGGTCTTCTTCATCAACCAGGTCAAAGTAATACTTGATAACCTCCTTGGTAGTCTGTGCCGCATAGTTTGATGTATAACCGTAGGCAATTCTTGTGGCAATGGCAATTTCAGGCTCCTCATAGGGCGCATAGCAGACAAACAGGGCATGATTGGGACGGCTTTTAACTTCCTCTGCGGTACCGGTCTTCCCGGCAACGCTGACGGTAACATCCTTAAAATAGGACTTATCCTCAATCACCTGACGCATGCCTGTATGGATTGCATCCCAATAAGATGAATCCATCTCTATGGTATTGCGAATATTTGCATGGCGATCCTCCAGTAAAATACCACTGTGATCGGTAATTTTATCAATCAATGTGAGATCATAACAGGTTCCGCTGTTGGCAACGGTGGTCACGTATCTGGCAAGCCCCGCCGTGGAATAGTTGTTGGTATCCTGTCCGATGGCTGCACGGACAGCGTCCAGATCTGCAAACTGGGGGGAGGATTCTTCTATTTCAATTCCCGAAGTTTCTGTGAGACCATACATATCCGCATAGGTTTCCAGCTTTTTAAGTCCCAGTTCAGGGGAATAGGTATCTCCCAGCGTTCCCAGCCGATATGCCATCTCATAAAAATAAACATTGCAGGAATTTCTGATGCCCCCGGATAAATTCAGGGCGCCATGCCGTCCCCTTGGATAGATCCAGCACACAGGGGGCGGCGCAATATTCTCAAATATGCCGTTACAGGTATAAGTGGTATGAGGGGTTACAATTCCTTCCAGCAGCCCTGCAGTGGCGGAAACCATCTTAAAGGTGGAACCAGGCGCCGTCATCTGTCTTGTGGCATAATTAATCAGCGGCGTGGACTGGTCATCCAAGAGCTGGGCATAATACCCCGCATTGACCCCGTTAGCCATTTTGTTATTGTCATACCCCGGATAAGAAACCAATGCAAGCACATCCCCTGTATTCACATCCGTGATCACCATGGATGCTGAGTGAGGGTCCAGGGCAAGCTGTGCCGGCGTAATATCCAGATGCTGAATGCGGTTCATCATAAAAGCATATGCGGAAACCTTTCCCTGGTCAAACTGCGCCTGCTCCTCCTGGGGAATTTCAACCAGTTCCTGCTCCAGGAGAATATGGCAGATCTGCATGCCGGATATAATATCCTTTTTGATCATAAAACGGTATACCTTTTTGGTAAAATCCACATCCTCATCTAATTGTTCAAAAATATAGTCTACGATTCTCCCATAAATCGCTTCGGAGTCCGAATACTGGGTATCCAGTTCCAGCCGGGTCACATCGATCCAGTTCATTGCAATGCAGTAATTTAAAAATTCTCTCAGACTGATTACCTCATCAATGGTCCATGCAATATAGGTGGCATCCTTCACATCCACACGGTCTCTTACAATAATACCGTTATTATAAAGCATTTCTGCAATGTAGCTTTCATAAACCTGATATTCCATATCCAGGTTTTCATAGACCGTCTGGGTTTCTGTCAGTTCCCTGCGCAGATCCTCAAAAACGGCTGCTTTTCTTTCCAGATAGCTTGCGTAGACTGTTCTTTCATTTTCCTTGGCATCTCTTTCTTTAAAATGATCGATGTCTATCACGTTATTATTGATCAGGGCAAAATAAACGTCATAAATGGGAATTTTAATTTTACTGCTGCTTACATCTGCAGTGTCGAACTCCCTGGCATTGATAATATTGGTATATAAAATACTTGCCAGTTTTTCCTCCAGAATCTTGTATGCGGCAATCTGAAGATCTCTGTCAATGGTCAGATAGACATTATTCCCTGCAACTGCCTCCACATAATTTGTAATATCCGTTACCTTTCCAAGACTGTCAACAAAGATGGTCCGGCTTCCCTTTATCCCCTGAAGCTGGGTTTCCATGGATTTTTCAATTCCAAGCTTGCCTACCGTATCGTTCAAATCATAAGAATTTTCTCCGTTTTCGGCAACAAGGGTCGTCAGCTCCTCCTGGGACACCTTGCCTGTATAACCAAGAATATGGGAAAAATAAACGCTGTCAACATATTTGCGGATGGTATCCTCCACAATGGAAACCCCTTCCAGTTCCGTATTATTTTCCATTACTACTACAACCGTCTCTTCACTTACATCCGTTGCCACGGTAGTGGGTATAAATTTCTGATAGCTGTTGTTATTCATATCATAACGGATGGTCAGGATCTTCAAAACCTCGTCTTTGGTATATCCATTTCCCGGAATAAAGGAGTTTTTATTGTCCTCCGAAGTGTACTCGCCAATTCTGAACCTTTCCCAGCTGCAAAGATAATCCACTACCTCCTGGGCTGTTGCTGTCCGTTCCCGTTCCTCCAGATCATCAATGGTCAAATGCCCGTACACATCCGCCAGGAAACGATACAGCTGCGTCCCTTCTACGGTGTAGGCAAACCGCCCGTTTTTATCCAGAACGATCTTAAAATCGCTGACAATGGAATCTCCGTTCCCCTCGATTATGCGGATCAGCTTATAAATGGTCTGATTCAAGCGAAAGTCCTTCATTTTTCCGCTTTCGTAAACATCCTCTATAGTCACAGAATGTGCAAGTTCATTGTACGCAAGGAGATTGCCGTTTCTGTCATAAATACATCCACGGCTTCCTTTGATGGTCTGCTCCTTCATGATCTTCATTTGAAAGGAATCCAGATATTCTTCCCCGTGGACGATCTGCAAATCAAAAATACGATTGATCATAACGCCGCCGATGCCAAGCATAACCAAAATCAGGACAAAAACTCTTGAGGTCACCATATTTAAAAAATTTTCTTTAAACTGCTCAAACAAACTTTCGTGCACCCCTTTTTTCAGAATCCTCTAATTTCTTGTTAATCCACAGAATCAAAGGATATAAAAACAAAGTTATCAATATGGTATAAACCATTTCGGGAAATATAATATGGACAAAATAATAGCCAATGTGGAAACGTGCCCTCATCAAAAACAGGGTAATATAATAGGAAAACCCATAGACAAGATCACTGACCAGAATCAAACCCAGCGGCAGCTTAATATCCTCCGGAAAAAAGATCCGGTTGAATTTGCCGTTTGCATATCCTATGTACATGTAAATCATAGCGTTTAATCCCAGCACATTCCCGAAAAAAATATCCCCCAGAAAACCGCAGAAAAAACCGATGATCACCCCGGTTCTCTCCCCCCGCATAAACCCCAGGGAAGCCGTGAGAATAATCAACAGATTAGGCACAATACCGCCAAAAGCAAGCCCCTTGAAAACAGTGGTTTGCAGTAAAAAGCACATAATGATCAAAATAATGGTTACAAAAAAGCGTTTCACTTATGAATCTCCCGTAGCGTCGCCTACCGCCTGCTTGGTCTGGGTAATCACCAAAACCTCTTCCAAATGCTCAAAATCCACCGCCGGCGTAATCTGTCCCGATTTCGTCAGGTTGTTGGAATCTACCGTGATATTGAAAATATATCCCACTAAAATTCCCGGCAGATATTTATCGCTGACATTGGAGGTAACGATCTTGTCTCCCTCCACCACCCGGTCAGCGCTGTCGATCAGCTTTTCAAAACGGATCAGTCCGTCAGCATACAGCTCCAGATCACCGCATACGATCAGGTTATCAGAGGTGGAAAGCACCATTCCTCCGGTATTGGAATTGTCGTCGATGATGGACATGACCTTGGACCAATTGGGTCCCACATCCACGATTCTTCCCACAAGACCGCTTCCTGCCATAACGTTCATGTCGATCTGCAGCCCATCCTCAGCCCCCTTATTGATCACAAAGGAGTGAAACCAGTTCCCGGAATCCTTTGCAATAATACGCGCGCCGATCTTTTCATACTCATCATACTGTGCATCAAGGTCATACAGTTCCCTTAAATTGGTAAGCTCATACCGATCCTGCTGTAATCTGATATTTTCCATGGTAAGCTCATCGATCTCCGCTTTCAGGGCTTCATTTTCACTGATCAGGGATCGGATCTGTACCAATTCCTCCGATCTGGTAGAAAGCCAGCTTCCGGCTTTACTGATGCCCTCCTGGAGAGGCACAATAACAGAACCGCCCACAGCACTTAAAGGGGCGCTTAAGAAATTCGTATTAAAAGTGATCACGATCAGACCCGTACATAATAATGTTAAAATAAAAAGGAGATATTTACCCGGTAATGTAAACTTTTCTCCTTTTTTCTTTATAATTGGACTCATCTGCTCATTCCTTCAATTGCGTAGGCAACCGATTTATAGTTATCATCCTTAATAATTTTGGCAAGTCCCAGAGCAACGCTGGTAGTGGGATTTTCGGCTACATTTACTTTAAGCCCCGTTCCCTTTTGAATCAATTCGGCAAAATGGTTTACCTGGGAAGCACCTCCGGTAAGATAAATACCATGACGGTAAATGTCCGCCGCCAGTTCCGGAGGGGTTCTCTCCAAAATTACCTTTATGTTGTCGATAATGGTATAAAAATGTTCTGTCAGGGATTCGTCGATGAGCTTTGTCGGCAGTTCCCGCTCTACCGGAAGCCCTGTTACAATATCCCTTCCGTATACCACGGCGCCTCTGCCTGCTTTCTCCAGATCTCTTAAGGACATTTTTACATTTTCTGCAGTTTTTCCACCGATGATCAGACTGAATTCCCGTCTCACTGCCGAGCGTATGGCATCGTCAAATTTCTGCCCGCCCACCTTGATCAGACGGCTCAGCACGATCCCTCCCAGGGAAAGAATGGAGATCTCCGTAGTATCAAAACCTACGTTTACAATCAATACGCCCTGGGAATTTTTCACATCAATATCAAGTCCCAGCCCGTCCGCCACTGCTTTTTCCACGCCAAGTATTCTTCTCGCTTTCAGACCTGCATCCTGAATCAGTTCATAAAAGGCTCTCTTTTCCACCCCTGTGATATCTGTGGGGATAGCGATATAATAGTCTCCCGGCTTGATGTTGCTTCTGGTAAGATCATTGATAAAATATTTCACCAAAAGTTCCATATTATTGATATCTGCAATTACACCATTGGAAAGAGGATAGGAAATGTGAATATTTCCCGGCGCTTTCTCATACATTTCAAAAGCGGAATCACCATAAGCAAACAAGGTGTTCTTTTTTTCGATGGCGATCATGTTCTTTTCTACAAGGATCTTATCGTCCGCCCGTGTGTAAATTTTTATGTTGCTGGTTCCTAAATCAATACCAAATGCATTGTAAGACAAAATAAATACCCCTTTCTATAATAAGTCTTCTTCTTTCAAACTGACGTAACAGCCGTCGCCCAATACGATATGGTCTACAAGCGGTATGTCCATCAGTTCTCCTGCTTCTTTTATCTTTTGTGTAACCTGAATGTCCTGACAGCTGGGTCTGGGATCTCCACTGGGATGGTTGTGCAAAAGCATCAGATGGCACGCTCTGCACCGCAGGGCATGAATAAATACTTCCCTGCTCGACAATAAGGACGCGTTTACCGTTCCCTGTGATATCATATATTCTTCAATCAACTTCAATTTATTATCCAATAACAGCAATAATATAATTTCTTTTTCCTGGTGGCGCATTTTTTCCATGTAATAATCCGCCACGGTTTCCGGAGCGTCAAAGCGAAGGGCATCCGCGGCTTTTTCCCTTGCCATTCTCACCGCAAGCTCCGAAAGGCATTTGATCTTGACCGCCTTTACCTCTCCTATTCCGGGAATTTCCATAAGCTCTTTTACAGACAGATGATGGAGTGAATTTAATTTTCCGGCTCTCCCGCCTGTAAGGGATAGAACCTTTCTGGCAAGCTCTAATGCCGAACAATTTCTGGTTCCTGTTCTCAGAATAACTGCAAGAAGCTCCGCTTCCGTCAGGGCAGCCGCTCCAAGTCTTAAGAATTTCTCATAAGGAAGTTCCTCCTTTTGAGGACATACATATGTCATTTTAATCCTTTCCGGTCTCTTCTCTCAGCAAAAACGAAAAGGAATCATCAGATAACCCGATATATGAGCACCCCGATCACAATGCCGATAATGCTTGCCACCGTGATCTTAATGGTAAGCCCAAAGGTAATACACATAATACCTATGTCAAAAACAATGGGCGTGGAAAGTCCAAAGGTTTGTCCGTAGTTCAGCCATGTGCTGGGAAATAAATTCCCGATAAAGCCTCCAATGACAATTCCTGCCAAAATGAGCAAAAAGCATGCCCAATTATTTTTACGCATTCTGTACCTCCGAAATATCTTTTGAATGGATGGAATTTTATCCATAACCATCATTTATATTAACACAGTTGGAAATTTATGTATACTGATTTCATGGATTTTTTATAAGTTTCGTTTGTCAAAATCCTTCATAATAATTTCTTTTTCCACTAAATTTTGTAATGTTTTCAAAATCCCAAGCTTTCCATGCTGCCAGGTCAGTCCCCCTTGAAAATAAACGGCATAGGGAGGCTTTATGGGACCGTCTGCGCTTAATTCTATGGAGGAACCCGAAACAAAGGCGCCTGCCGCCATGATCACAGGGCTGTCATAGCCGGGCATGTCCCATGGCTCGGGCGTCACATAGCCGTCCACCGGCGCCGCCTGCTGGATTCCCTGGCAAAAGGCGATCACCCCTTCGGGATCGCCAAAGGTCACAGCCTGAATAATGTCATGCCGGCTTTCCCTGCCATTGGGCACTACGGCAAAGCCCAGCTTTTCATAAAGATTTGCAGCAAAAATTGCCGATTTCAATGCGTTTGCCGTTACCGAAGGTGCAAGAAACAACCCCTGATAAAAAGCTCCAAGGGCATTTAAAGACGCCCCAACCTCTCTTCCAAGCCCAGGCGAAGTCAGCCGGTATGCTGCATTTTCAATGCATTCTTTTTTTCCTGCAAGATACCCTCCGATAGGCGCAAGACCGCCGCCCGGGTTTTTGATCAGGGAACCCACCACCAGATCCGCCCCTGCGTGGGAAGGTTCTACGGTTTCCGTAAATTCTCCGTAACAATTGTCCACCATACAGATCACATCAGGCTTCAGGTTCTTTATGAAGGCGATCAATTCTCCGATTTGTTTTACCGACAGGGTAGGCCGGGTCTGATATCCTTTGGAACGCTGGATGGTGACCAGCCGGGTCTTGCTGTTTACGGCACGGCGGATGCCCTCATAGTCAAAGCTCCCGTCCTCAAGCAGATCCACCTGTCTGTAATCAATGCCATACTCCTTCAGGGAGCCTTTTGACGGGCGGATGCCGATCACCTCCTCCAGGGTATCATAGGGCTTGCCCACAGGAGAAAGAAGCTCGTCTCCGGGTCTTAAATTGCTCATAAGGGCGAGGGCAAGGGCGTGGGTTCCACAGGTGATCTGGGGACGCACCAGGGCATCCTCCGTATGAAAAACATCTGCATACACCCGCTCAAGGGTCTCTCTTCCCAAATCGTTATAGCCATATCCGGTGGTTCCCAGAAGGCACGCCTCGCTGACTCTGTTCTTCTGCATCGCCTGTATGACCTTCAGCTGGTTATATTCCGAAAGCGCATCAACCGCTTCCCATCTGTCCTTTAAAGAACGCCATACCGCCTCCCCGTAAGCATAGACCTTTTCACTGATTCCCATTTCCCGATACATGGCTGGGATAGATTCTATTTCCAAACAACTCATACTCTGCTCCTTCTGTTTCCATTACAGCTTATCAAATTCTTTCCTCATAAATTTTAATATTTTATCAGGATCATAACCAAACTCCTTTTTTTCAAGCCAGATCACATCCCGTTCCCTGCGGAACCAGGTCAACTGTCTTTTGGCAAAATGCCGGGTATCCCGCTTGATCAGAAAAACTGCCTCCTCCAGGGTACATTCGCCTTCTAAATAAGCAAGTATCTCTTTATATCCCAGTCCCTGCATGGACACCATATTCTTTTGATACCCCATTTCCTTTAATCTCTGCACTTCCTCCACCAGCCCCATTTCCACCATAGTGTCCACCCGCCGGTCAATTTTCTGATAGAGCAGCGTTCTGTCCTCGTTCAGCACAAAATAGCGATAGGAATATGGGGATTCCTTTTGGCGCTGCTCCTGGTTATGTGCCGAAATAGGAACGCCGTTCAGATCATAAAATTCCAATGCCCTGATGATACGCTTCTGATTGTTTGGATGGATCAATGCCGCCGAAACAGGATCTATCTTTTCCAACTCCCGGTGAAGAAATTCACTGCCTTTTTCCCTTGCCGCTTCCTCCCATCTTTGGCGAAGCGCCCCCTGATCCTCCTGCCTTGTAAAATCAATGTCATACAAAAGCGCCTGAATGTAAAAACCGGTTCCTCCCACCACAATGGGAACATGCCCCCGACCGTAGATCCCCCTCATTGCTTCCTTTGCCATTTCCTGAAAACGGAATACATTAAATTCCTCCCGGGGATCTAAAACATCCACCAGATGATGGGGAACGCCTTCCATCTCTTCCGGCATGATTTTAGCGGAGCCTATATCCATGTACTTATAAATCTGCATGGAATCCGCTGAAATGATCTCTCCCCCTATCTCTTTTGCCAGGCGGAGGGACAGTGCTGTTTTTCCCACCGCCGTCGGACCGGTGAGTATCAGAAGCTTATTTTTTGATTGCATGTGGTTCCTCTTTCACTAGGTAACTCGCTTAAATTTCTTTTCGATCTCATATTTGCTCATGGATATAATGGTGGGACGTCCATGAGGACAGTGATAGGGATTTTCAAGGGCAAGCAGCTCCTCCACCAATGCCTCCATCTCTTTTTGATCCAGCAAATGATTTCCTTTCACCGCCGACTTGCATGCCATAGAGGCAAGCTTATGGAGCACCACCTCAGGTTTCCCTTTCACCTCACTATCCGTAAGCTCATCCAGAATATCCTGAAAGAATTCTTTTTCATTGCAGCCGTATAAATCAACCGGCATGCTTCTAATTGCCACGGAAGATCCTCCAAAATCCTCCAACTCAAACCCCAGCTGTTCAAAAAAAGGCTGATATTCCTTTAGCAGCGCTTCCTCCCTTGCGGAAAGAGCAAGGATCACCGGCGGGTTCAAAAGCTGGGAAGAAATCTGTTTTGTTTCAAGCTCTTTCACAAGCCGTTCATATTTTACCTTCTCATGGGCGGCATGCTGATCGATGATAAACAGCTTATCCCGAAAGGCGACCAGCCAATAAGTGTCAAAGATCTGCCCCATGATCCGGTATTCCTCTCTGGCGTCTTTTGTGAGAAATTTATCCTCAAACAGATTCATCTGAGCAGGTTTCTCCACCAGAATATGTTCTCCGGCTTTGATCACATTTGCATGAATTCTTTCATCGGTATATTGATCACCTGCATTTTCGTTGCCAATAATCTTATTTTGCGCTATTTTTTGCAGGAAATCCTGTACTTTGGGTTCTTTAGGCTGTTCTACCTTTGCGGCAGCGCAATACGTCCCTTCTCTTTCCCTCAACATCTGCGTCCGATTTGTCTCAAAAGGCTCAGGTCCTTTTTCAACTTTCTGAGGTTCTTTCTTTTCCTCCGTAAGACGCACCTGGGGTATCAGTTCTATTTCATGCAGGCGATTTTGAACAGCCCCGGAAAGCTGCTCATACAGCTCCTTTCCATGAATCAGCCGTATTTCCATTTTTGCCGGATGAACGTTTACATCAATGGTATCCGGCTCCATTGTGAAATGCAGGACAAAAAACGGAAATTTATGCTGCATAAGGCAGGATCTGTAGCCTTCCTCCATTGCCCTGGTGATCACTTCGTTTTTTACATATCTTCCGTTTACAAAGCAGGTCTCAAAATTTCTGTTGGATCGGTTCAACTCCGGTCTTCCCAGAAATCCCTGCACGGAAAATCCTTCCTGCTCCAACCGGAAGGGCATCAGCGCATCCGCTATATCCCTGCCATAGATTCGGTAAATAATCTCCTTCAGATCCCCATTTCCCGATGTGTGAAACCGGATCTGTCCGTTTTGAAGAAACTTAATGGAGATATGGGGATGAGACAGTGCCAGGTGTTCCATCATATCCGCCACATAGCTTCCCTCCGTCTGCGGCTGCTTCAAAAATTTTCTGCGCACCGGCGTATTGTAAAATAAATTACGAACGAAAAAGGTGGTTCCCACCGGCGCGCCGATCTCCTCCAGAGCTTCCTCTCCGCCCCCTGCAATCTGAAAACGCACTCCCGTCAGCTCTTCCTTGGTCTTTGTAATCACTTCCACCTGTGCCACTGCCGCAATGCTGGAAAGCGCCTCTCCCCGAAATCCAAGGCTTTCCACACAATGGAGATCCTCAATGGAAGATATCTTGCTGGTGGCATGACGGAGAAACGCTTTCCTGATCTGTTCCTTCTCTATCCCGCATCCGTTATCTGTCACCCTGATCAGAGAAATGCCTCCCTCCCTGATCTCCACTGTGATTGCCGTTGCCCCGGCATCCATGGCGTTTTCCGTAAGCTCCTTTACCACGCTTAAGGGACGTTCCACCACTTCTCCTGCCGCGATCTGATCGATTGTGCTTTGTTCCAGTAAATTGATAACCGGCATATATTCCTCTCATTCTGCCGCGCCTGCGGCGTAAATCACCATCTGTTCTTCAGCTTATTTTGAAGGCGGTACAGGGTATTTAAGGCGTCCAGAGGCGTCAGGTTGGAAACATCGATCTCCTTTAATTCATTGATCACATCCTCATCGGTAACTGTGTCAAACAAGGACATCTGACTTAGATCCACCTCATCGTACTGGATCGTCTTATGCTTTCCTTCCTTCTGATCCACGGCAATGCTCTGTACCTTCTCCAGAATGTCATTGTCGCAAAGCTGGGCGACGATTTCTTTGGCGCGGTCTGTGACCATGTCCGGCACCCCTGCAAGCTTTGCCACCTGAATACCGTAGCTCTTATCCGCCCCTCCTTTGATGATCTTGCGCAAAAAGACAATATCATCCCCTTTTTCCTTCACCGCAATACAATAGTTATTTACATTGCTCATTTTACCTTCCAGCTCTGTAAGCTCATGGTAGTGGGTTGCAAACAAGGTCTTGGCTCCCAGCAGCTTTTTGTTGCTGATATGCTCGATCACTGCCCAGGCAATGCCCAGACCGTCAAAAGTGGAAGTTCCCCGCCCGATCTCATCCAAAATAAGCAGACTGTCTGAGGTGGCGTTCCTTAATATATTTGCCACTTCATTCATCTCCACCATAAAAGTGCTCTGCCCGCTTGCCAGATCATCGGAAGCGCCCACTCTGGTAAAGATGCGGTCCACCAGACCAATATTGGCGCTGGACGCGGGAACAAAGGAACCGATCTGCGCCATCAGCACGATCAATGCCGTCTGCCGCATATAAGTGGATTTCCCCGCCATATTGGGACCTGTAATAACGGATACACAGTATTTATGATTGTCCAGATAAGTATCATTGGGGATAAACATATCGTCAGACATCATCTGCTCCACTACCGGATGCCTGCCTGCCTTGATGTCGATCACACCCTTTTGATTGATGCCGGGGCGGACAAAATGATTTCTTTCCGCTACAAAAGACAGAGAGGCAAGCACATCCAGCTTTGCCACCGCCTTTGCCGTCCGCTGAATCCGCTCCATTTCCCCTGCAATGGCGTCCCTGATCTGGCAAAACAGGTCATATTCCAGAGTGTACAGCTTATCCTCCGCATTTAAAATCGTGTCCTCCAACTCCTTCAGCCGGGCATTGGTATAACGCTCTGCATTGGCAAGGGTCTGTTTTCTGATATAATCTTCCGGCACCAGCTCCTTGTAGGAGTTGGTTACCTCATAATAATATCCAAAGACTTTATTATATCGAATTCTGAGGTTTTTAATTCCTGTCCGCTCCCGGTCTTCTTCCTCCAGCTTCGCCAGCCAGTCCTTCCCCTCTGTTTTAGCGCTGCGCAGGCTGTCGATCACCTGATCAAATCCGCCTTTGATAATGCCCCCTTCCTTAATGGCAACAGGCGGCTCGTCTTCAATTGCATTTTCGATCAGGGTGCAGATATCCGTCAGATCGTCTATTTCCTCCCTGACCTGCACCAGGAGCTTTTCCTCATAATCGGCTAAAAGGGTTTTGATATGGGGAAGCATCTGAAGGGAGTTCCGAAAGGCAATCAGATCCCTGGGATTTGCCGTCTTGTAGCTGACCTTTCCAAGCAGCCGCTCCAGATCATAAACCGGATTCAAATACTCTCTGATCTCATCCCTGCTTATGGGGGAACGCGACAGGGCTTCAACCCCGTCCAGACGTCCCTCAATTTCCTCCTTGTCGATAAGGGGCTGTTCGATATACTGACGCAGGCACCTGGCGCCCATTGCCGTCTTGGTTTTATCCAGCACCCACAAAAGAGAGCCTCTCTTTTGCTTTTCCCGCAGGGTTTCCGTAAGCTCCAGATTTCTTCTTGTAGAGCTGTCCAAAAACATATACCTGCTGGTAATGTAAGGATACAAGTGGGTAAAATGCGCTAAGGAAGTTTTCTGGGTATCCGTCAGATAAAGCATCATGCTCCCCGCCGCAATAAGCCCTGCCGGAAACTCCTCTATTCCCATTCCCTGAAGGGTGGTTACATGAAAGTGCTTCAGGAGGCTTTTCCGGCATCGATCCTCGTCAAAAAAATGTGGTTCCAGGGGATATACCGCAATGTGAAGCCGCCCCTTTAAGTCCTCTATGTCAATACCGCTTACCAGAAAAGCGTCATTACAAATAATTTCACTGGGACCATACTTGTTGATCTCATCCAGGAGCTTTCTGCTATCCTCCGCCTCTGTGAGATAGTAATCGCCGGTGGTTACATCCGCAATGGAGATACCGGTTTTCCCCTGAAAGTAAGCAATGCTCATAATAAAATTGTTCCGTCCCTCTTCTATTCCCTGGACGTTTAAATTGGTACCCGGTGTAACAATTCTGGTCACATCCCTTTTTACCAGCCCTTTGGCAAGCTTGGGATCTTCCATCTGTTCACAGATCGCCACCTTGTAACCTTTGGAAACCAGTTTATTCAAATAGCCTTCCACTGCATGGTAAGGAATGCCGCACATGGGAGCCCGTTCCTCCAAACCGCAGTTTTTGCCGGTAAGGGTGATCTCCAGCTCCCTGGATGCCGTAAGGGCATCCTCGAAGAACATTTCATAAAAATCCCCTAATCTATAAAAAAGGATGCAGTCCGGATACGCTTTCTTGGTTTCCAGATACTGTTTCATCATTGGTGTCATTTCCGCCATTTTTTCCTCCATTAAGGCTCCCAGCGCTTTCCAATATAGTAAAACCCCTGGCACTTTTCCAGATACACCGGTACGATCTCACCGATCAGCCCTGCATCCCCCGGGAAGTGTACAATGGTATTATTGGAAAGCCTTCCTGTCACAAGCCCTTCTTCCTGCTCATTTACTTCCTCCACCAATGCTTCCTGCACCTGCCCCTCCAGAAGGCTTACCCTTTGCCTTGCCGTGTCCTGCACCACCTTCAGCAATCTGTCAAAGCCCTCCTTTACAATCTCCTGGGGCACCTGATTTTCCATTGCCGCGGCAGGTGTTCCGGTACGCTTGGAATAAATAAAGGTAAAAGCGTTATCATACTGTACTTTTTTCACCACGTCAATGGTTTCATCCACATCTCCGGGCTCCTCCCCCGGAAACCCTACGATAATATCTGTGGTGATGGCAATATCCGGTATTTCTTTTCTGATTTTTTCCGCCAGCGCCAGGTATTGCTCCTTGGTATATCGTCTGTTCATCGCCTGCAGGATTCTGGTGGAACCTGACTGCAGGGGCAGGTGGAGGTGTCTGCATATTTTTTTGGATTCCTTCATTACCTGAATCAGTTCGTCGGAAAGATCCTTGGGATGAGAGGTCATAAACCGAATCCGCTTTATGCCTTGGATCTTTTCCACTTCACCCAAAAGCTGGGCAAAAGACATGGGTTTTTCCAGATTCTTGCCATAGGAATTTACATTCTGTCCCAACAGCATCACTTCCACCACGCCCTCCTCTGCCAATTTCCGGATCTCCCTTATAATATCCTCCGGATTTCGGCTCCGCTCTCTTCCCCTTACATAGGGAACAATACAGTAGCTGCAGAAATTGTTACAGCCAAACATAATATTAATGCCGGATTTAAAGGGATATTTCCGCTGGATGGGCAGATTTTCAACAATCTGATCTGTATCCTCCCAAATATCTATCACCATTTGGTCAGATTCAAACATTTGAACCAAAAGCTCTGCAAATTTGTAAATATTATGGGTGCCGAAGATCAGATCCACAAAGCCATAGCTTTTTTGAATCTTTTCAATGACAGTCTTTTCCTGCATCATGCATCCGCACAGAGCGATCTTCATATGGGGATTCTTCTTTTTCAGGCTGTTTAAATGTCCCAGCCGTCCGTAAACTCTCTGATTGGCATTATCTCTTACGGTACAGGTATTAAAGATTACAAAATCGGCGTTTTCTTCCTCTGTAAGCACATAGCCTGCCTGCTCTAAAATTCCCGTAAGCTTTTCAGAATCCCGGGCGTTCATCTGACACCCAAAGGTGGTAACACAGCATGCCGGTTTCCGCCCCAGCTTCTCTTCCAGCGCTTCCACATGCTTCCTTGCCTTTTCTATGTAACTGATCTGACGGATCTCTTCCTGATCCCCTGCATATTTTACGGTCGTTCTCATAAACTGTTTATCCTCTTTCCACTACCCGGTAGGTATAAGCATGTCCCTTGTTTTCACATCGTTCCACCACTTGCAGGTAATTCAGAATATGAAGCACCCTTGCCGCGGTCTCGTTTCTCTCCCTGATTGCCTTTCCAAATTCCCGTGCCGTAAAGGGTTCCGGCAGTTCATAAGGAATCAGCTGTACATAATCCTCTATCCGGTCAAACCGCACCTCATCTAAAAGCGCAAGAGGAATTCTGTCATACCGGCAGGAACCTCTCTTTTTATCCCTGCTCCAACCATTTAACAGCCTATATTCTTCCACCTCTAAAAGGGGAAAACACAAATGTAGATTGGGATGCCTTAAGTAAGGTTTAATTTTGTATAACTCATAAAAAGCTCTGTAAACAGAGCCTTTGACAGTACTTTTTCTGGGTTTGGAGCATTCTCCCGTTTCCTCATCCAGCCAGCACAAATATTTAATCCGGGGAACAGGGTAAACAATGGTAACCGGATAATTCCGAAGAAAGCATTCCAGCTTATTTCTCATCTTATTGAAATTCCCTGTTTGGATTTCAATGATTTCCTCTCCAGTAAAAATATCCGCCACATAGCCGTCCACAGGGATCTCCTCCATGGCCTTATCCGGCGCATAATAATCCTTCAAAACTGCATGAACCGTCTTCTCCTGCAAAGTTCCGATGCCGTATCGTTCTCTCGCCGATCCCACAATACGGTCTTTGATTTCCAAAAAACGTTCTCCATTCATGACTATTTTCTTTCCAGGAAAAGCTTTCTGGATATAAAGTTGTAGACCATCACCACTCCGGTGGCAATAATGGCGCTGACAGAAACCATTGTCTCGCTGGTAAGCAGCCCCTGCAAAGGAGCGTTGTGCATGTAAATACCGTCAATGCACACATACATAACGATCTCATTGATCACAAGCCCAATTGCCGAAAGGATCAGGAAGATGGAAAATTCTTTTTTCTTGTCCATTTCTTTCTTTTGGGTAAATACAAACTTAATACTTAAAAGATAATTCACCACTGCCGAGATCACAAAACCTAAAAATTTGGAGATCAGATAATGAACTCCAAGGAAATTAGCCAAACCTGTTGTGATTCCAAAATCAATTATGAAACAAAAGAATCCTACAATACCGAATTTAAGAATCTGGTTGATTAAATTTTTCATGCTTCCTCTCATTCTGCCGCATATGCGGCATTGTAATCAGTATCCTACATAAAAAGAATGCCATGCGCATACAAAAGTATTATAACATGACATTCTGATTTTTAAAAACAAATTTTATTTTTTTCACACAGGTTCCTTTAAAATGTACGGGATATCCTGCACATCTTACGGGCTCCCCGTTTTGTCAGCGGTCGCAACTGCCGGGCTGTTCTTCGCATCCACAGCCTGCATTCTGATTGAAGGTAAAAGGTCTCTGCTCAAAACGAGGCTCTGAACGAAACTCTGTTCTGCATCCACAGTCATGATCCTCCTGATGCTCATTTCTGCCTCTGAAGCCGTCATTTCCGCATCCGCAATCATGATTTGTCACGGCGCTTCTGCGCTGGTTTCTGCCGCCGCAGCCATCATTATGGTCATTACAACAGCCTGTGTTGTTTCCACAACATAAAAGTAACAATACCCAAATCAAACAATTCATATTTTTTATCACTCCTTATTCATATGCTTTATCATATGCAGCAGTGATAAAAATGGTTAAAGAAGCTTTTTGCGAATATAGGCAAAGGTTGCTGCTTCCCCCTTCTCCGAGAGCATGCGAAGCAGTCTCTCCAAAAGCGCTTTTGTCTTTGGATGCAGAGGGGCTTTTTCTTTCCCCTTAACATAATATTCCCAGGGCGAGGAATCTGTATAGCGTTCTTTGTTATATACCTTGGAGGCGGCGATCCGATCCATGAACATCTCCACCACATATTTTACCGGCATGGGCGCAGGCGCCATGCCTCCGGGAACTTCTCTGGTACTGTAGTCGATCCAATACTCATAGTGGTGCTTATTTCTCCCCTTGTGGTGCAGCCAGGCGGAGGAATATCCCAACGCCTCCCGCTCTGCATTGTTAGGGCTTCTGTCTCCCTGATAATATTTGGCTCCAACCAAAAATTCGCTGGGGCTGTATTTTGACAGATCATGGAGTATGCCCTGCCGGTACAACCCCACCTTAAAACATCCCTTCATTACAAGATATTTATGATAGGTAATCGTCTTGAAATGCTTCCAGATTTTCATCATACCATGCCGTCTTTCTTCTCTGAACTCTTCTTTTTCTTTTTACCCGGGACAGGTAACACACATTTCTTTGTCATAAATACGGCAACGCTTCGAGCGCTGACTGTTATGATAGGATGTTCTTCCCCAAAAGGCTCTCCTTCGCCCTCCTCATAAGCCGCTTTGCACCCAGTATCGGAAAGTTTGATCCATTCTTCTCCCTTAGCCAGCTTGGGCAGCGCCAGCTTATGCGACTCCCAATGCATATTATACGCAATATAGAAAGAGGTATCCTCCTCGTCCGGCGCATACTGCCCGCTCAACACAATACCGATCAATCTGCCAATATGGCTCAAGTCGGGCCGCCATGCCTCCGCCCCATGATAGGAAATGTCCGGGCATCCACAGCCTTTATAATCCATAACCCGTAGTTCTTCCTTCATGTGTAAGATTGGATGTTCCCTGCGAAGCCTGGTCAAAAATTTGGCATACTCCAGCACTTCCCTTGAAAAAAGATTATTTTTCCAGTTAATCCAACCAGTCTCATTATCCTGACAATAGCAATTATTATTCCCCCCACGAGAGCAGGCAAACTCATCCCCACTGAAAAGAAATGGAATTCCCTGGGAAAGGAACACAAAGGAAAGCGCATTTTTAATCTGCCTTAAGCGAAGCTCCTGTATGGATTTTCGTCTGGTATCCCCTTCAACGCCACAGTTCCAGGTGGCATTTATATCATTTCCATCCCGGTTGTTTTCTCCATTGGCTTCATTGTGTTTCCGCTCATAGGAAACACAGTCATAAAGGGAAAAGCCGTCATAATCCGCCAGATAATTGATCACCCCGTATTCCCGGGGATTGCGCCGCTGGTAAGAAATTGCCTGGTATAAAAGCCCCTCATCCCCCTTCAGGAACCGTCTCATGTCATAACGGAAATTGCCGTTATCTGAAATAAAATTCCTGTAAAGAGGATTCCTTATGACCGGCAGATCCTCTTCCGGCAGATAGGTACACCAGATCTTTGTGTTTTTTAAAATTGGCTCTTCCGCCAAAAGCCTGAAGGGAATATGAAAACCTCCAAGCCGGACACCGTCAATGTGGTATTCCGTAACCCAGTATTTGATCACATCCAGCATATAAAGCTGCCTGATCTCCGGCGGAAAATAAAAATGCATCAGCACTTCCAGACCGTTTTTATGGAATTCCCGAACCAGTTCCTTAAAGGAAACAACCGGGGCGCCTTTTGCGCTGTATGCAGATTTAGGGGCAAAATAGAAACCATTTTGAAATCCCCAGCAGTTCACCTTCTTCCTTTCTGCGTTGCTCTGCACCGCCGTCATCTCTCCGGAGGCTTTCACCGAATAGGGATCTAATACCGGTCTCTCCAAAACCATCCGTTCCTCATATTCGTAGCAGGGCATCAATACAATACCCGTCACGCCAAGTTCCTTTAAATAAGGAATTTTTTCAATTATCCCTTCAAAAGTTCCCCTGTTTCTTACCCCTGAACTTTTGTGCATAGTAAATCCGCGCACATTTACTCCATACAAAATACTGTCCTCCAGAGGAATCATAAGAGGTTCATCCTCCTGCCAGTCAAATTCATGAAAAGCGAGAGAACCGTAAGTTTTACGCTCCTTTTCCTTCCCGCCGCCCCATTTCTCCAATCCATGGATTTCACAGGCATAAGGGTCCGTAAGAATCTGATCCCCCACATAAAAATTATACCTGTAAGAGGCAAGCCCTTCCCCTTCAAGCTTAAGACCGTAAAGAGTTCCCCTGCGCTTTTCCGGAAGAAAGGGGATACGCTGGGTTTCCCCCCGCTGATCATACAGGATAACACCGCACTCCTGATCTGTATGTAAATATGCTGCAAATTTAACACTATTTTCTGTTAAAAATACGCCCTGTTTGTCCGGTTTAAAATAGGATATATTCCAGTTAATTTTCATGCGCGCCTCCTGTACCAAAAAATTAAGCCTAATACGCTTTTTATATCATACCATAAAAAGCGTTTCTGTGCAAAATAATTCATTGTTGTATTGCGTTACCAGCAAACTGCTAGTAAAATAATAATATCCATTAACCCCAACGCAAAGGAGAGCTTATGAGCAGACAATCAAACAACGACACTTTCAACACCCCCGCAGGGCAGCCGGAGGGAAACGACGAGGAAATGACCGTCACTCTGGATCTTATGGACGGAACCACTGTTACCTGCACCGTGGTCACAATTCTGACGGTAGTTAAAAAAGATTACATTGTATTGCTTCCTTTGGAGGAGGACGGAGAAAATCATGATGGGACGGTATGGTTTTACCGCTATTCCGAATCCGAAGAAGATCCCAACGCAGAACCCCTGTTGGAATATATTGAGGATGATGAAGAATATGAACTCGTATCTGACGCTTTTGACGAATATCTTGATCAAGTAGAATTTGATGAGCTTATAGATGAGGAGGAATAAGTCCTTCCAGAAAAGAGGACAGCTTTCTTCCCCGTTCTTTCGTGTAATAAATGTACAGTTCATTTTTGGCTCTTGTTATGGCAACATACAGGAGCCTTCTCTCTTCCTCAAGGGCGTTTTCCGTAAGACAGCTTTTTTCCGGTATGATACCCTCATTGACATCCGGCAGAAATACCCTGTCAAATTCCAGCCCCTTCGCTCCATGCATGGTGATAACACTGACACCCTCCTGGTCCTGAGATATGTCCTTTCCCCTTCCGGAGATCCATAGCTCCAGAAAGTTTCTCACCGAACCTCCTCCATGGTAATTCTTAAAACACCCCTGCAGTTCATCGCATTGGCGCATAAGCACCTGATACTGCCTTTCATTCTCCGCTTTCTCCCGAAGATAAGCATCATATTTCATGGTTTTCCGAAAAAAAGCTACGGCAAGAAAGGGGGAAAGCCCGCCCGCAATCTCCAATTGTCTGAAAAGCTGCCGGATCTGTGCCAGCATGGACGGATTTTTCCCGTAATAACGCTCCAGTTCTTCCAACTTCACCTTTTCCGAGAAGAGCGCACTCCGGGTAAGAAATCGATTGGGTTTATTCATAAACCCGATAAAATCCTTCCTCTTTTTTCCCTCATAAAGATAACCCAGGAAAGCCGTTATGTCCTCCATCATAAAGCGGTGAAATAAATCTCCTTTATTATTACATTTCCCTTTCACCTCAATTCCTTCCTTCCGCAAAAGTTCTGTGTATTGCATAACCTCTCTGTTGGTTCTTAAAATAATTGCCGTTTCCAGTTTTTCATTTCTGCTGAAAGAGGAAAGGCAGGATACCAGCATCCGCTCCTCTTCCATGCGGGTGTCAAAACATGACACCGTAATTTTCCCACCCTCCTTTGTAGGGCAGAACTCCTTTTCAAAGCGATTCCGGTTTCGGGAAATTACCCGCCCTGCCAGATTCACAATTGCCGAACCGCTGCGGTAATTATCCGTCAGCCAGATCTGCTCCGCCTCCTTGAAATCTTCTGTAAATTGTCTCATAATGCCTGGCGCCGCACCCCTGAATCCATAAATTGCCTGATCATCGTCTCCCACCACAAACAGGTTTCCGGCAGGGAGAGTAAGCAGTTTTAGAATCTCATATTGAAGGGAATTCACATCCTGAAATTCATCGGTTAAAACATAGGAAAACATCTGACGGTATCTTTCAAGAACAGGCGCTGAGCTCTTCAAAAGTTTCAGACATTCCACGATCATATCGTCAAAATCCAGCAGTTCCTGTTCTCGCAGATAATGATCGTATTCCGCCCTGATTTTCAGAAGTTCCTCCCTGGAGAACGCCGCCTGTTCCCGACAGATTTCCTCCGGCACATTCTTCATACGGCTTACTAAAATTTCCAGATCCGTAATCCGGTCATAGGTGCACTTCTCCCCTTTTCCCAGATTCCCTAAAATGGTCTGAAAAAGCTTTCTTTTGTCCTGCTCCCGGATCAGGGTACAGGAACCGCCGGATCGTCTTAAAATTTGATAGCAGATGCCATGAAAGGTTCCAAAACAAACGCCCTTTACTGTGGGCATCGCTGTTTCATAGCGTTGTTTCATTTCTTTTGCTGCTGCATTGGTATAGGTAATGACCAGAATTTGGTGTGGATCGATATGATAATGTTGAATCAGATATAAGATATGTTGAATGATGGTAAAGGTTTTTCCACTTCCGGGACCGGCTATGATCTGTGCCGGTCCCGTCAAATGGACAATTGCCTGTTCCTGTGATTTATTTGGTCTTTTCAAGCAGTTCAATGCCTTTCTTTATTCTTGCCAGAGATTCTTCCTTCCCAAGAAGCTCCATGATCTCTGTGGCTCCTGCAGGCGTCATCTGTTTACCGGAAACTGCAGTTCTCACCGGCCAGAGGACATAACCGTTCTTACAGCCCTTTTCCTCCACATAAGAAATCAGTGTCTGGTAAAGCGCATCATTGGAGTAATCTTCCTGTTTCTCCAAAATGGGAAGCAGTTCCTTTAAAACTTCCAAAGAAGAATCCTCCGTAGTTTTCATTTTTTTATGGGTATACATGGAAGGGTCATATTCCGGCAGCTCCTGGAGGAAATCAACCATAGCAGGAATATCGGGGAAAATTTCTATTCTTGTCTTCACCATGGCGGCAAGCTTATGCAGATCCATATCCCTTGTAATCGTCTGCTTTAAATATGGCTCCGCCTTTTCATAAAAAGCATCCTCCCCCATTGCCTTGATGTATTCACCGTTCATCCATTTCAGCTTTGTATAATCAAATACTGCCGGAGACTTGGACATATGATGATAGTCAAAAACCTTTGTAAGCTCCTCCAGGGAGAAAATCTCCTCATTGCTTTCAGAAGGGCTCCAGCCAAGCAATGCCACAAAATTTACCACTGCTTCCGTTAAAAATCCCTGTTCGATCAAATCCTCATAGGAAGAATGTCCACAGCGCTTACTCAGCTTGTGATGCTCCTCATCTGTAATCAACGGGCAGTGCACATATACCGGAACCTCCCATCCAAAAGCCTCATAAAGACGATTATACTTGGGGGATGAAGAGAGGTATTCATTTCCTCTCACCACATGGGTAATGCCCATTAAATGGTCATCCACCACATTTGCAAAATTATAAGTGGGATAGCCGTCGGATTTGATCAGAATCATATCATCTAACTCAGCATTATCTACCGTAATATCTCCATATATTTCATCATGGAAAGTAGTAGTTCCTTCTGTGGGATTGTTCTGCCTGATCACATAAGGAATACCTGCTTTCAACTTCTCTTCCACTTCCTCAGGAGAAAGAGAAAGGCAGTGTTTATCATACACTGTGATCTCCTTACCCTCAACGATCTGTGATTTTAAGCCTGCAAGACGCTCCTTATCGCAAAAGCAATAATATGCCTCTCCCTTTTCTATCAGCTTCTTAGCGTATTCCAGATAGATCCCTGATTTCTGTCTTTCAGACTGTACATAGGGACCAACGCCGCCGTCCTTGTCAGGTCCTTCATCATGAACCAGCCCGGTTTTTGCCAGGGTGCGGTAAATAATGTCAACAGCCCCCTCCACATAACGCTCCTGATCCGTATCTTCTATTCTCAATATAAACTCGCCGTCCTCATGCCTGGCGATCAGATAAGCATAAAGCGCCGTCCGCAGATTACCTACATGCATACGCCCGGTAGGACTGGGTGCAAATCTTGTTCTTATTTTCGTCATTTCTTCTTCCTTTTCCTTTCTTATTCCCCTTCCAGACCGGGTATCTTCCTGTCAGCCTGCGCCTTAAAGCCTGCTACCTCTTTCATTGCCTGAGGAATAGGGATATTGGTACCTGCCCCTGCAACGCAGCCTCCAGGACACGCCATTCCTTCAATCAGACAGCCATTTTTCTTTCCTGCCTTGGCAAGCATCAGCATCTTTTTACACTCTGTCAGGCTCTCGGCATGTTCTATATTCACATCCACATCCGGATAGTACTCCCTGATACATTCCTCAATGGCGTTTGCCACGCCTCCGGCAACGCCATAGCCTCTTCCAGCTCCGGTAGCATCATTCATTTTATCCTCTGAAGATACAGCTTCCGGAAGAAGACCTCTGGCTTCAAACATTCCCGCCAATTCCTCAAAGGTGATGACAAAATCCACATCCGAACGGATGGTCCTGCGGGATGCCTCCAGCTTTTTGGACGCGCAGGGACCAATAAACACCACGCTTGCATCGGAATGATCTTCCTTGATCTTCCTTGCAGTGGCAACCATAGGGGTCAGCGCATTTGATATTTTATCTATGGTTTCAGGGAAAAATTTCTTGGCAAGAACCGACCAGGAAGGACAGCAGGAAGTTAACAGGAAAGGAAGCTTCCCTGTTGCCACCTCTTCCACATAATGCTCAGCCTCCGCCATAGCCCCCATATCCGCCCCTATTGCCGTCTCATATACATCATAAAAGCCAAGTTCCTTTAACGCTGCTTTGATCTTATCCGGCGTTGCATCTTTGCCAAACTGCCCTACAAAGGCAGGCGCTACCTGGGCAATGATCTTCCTTCCTGACTGCATGGCGCGTATCAGTTGAAAGATCTGTGATTTATCTGCAATGGCACCAAAAGGACAGCTTACCATACACTGACCGCAGGAAACACAAAGCTCCGTGTCAATGTAGGCGCGGCCTTTCTTGTCGCTTTTAATGGCATTGACTCCGCAATGATCCAGGCAGGGTCTCGTCTGATGGGAAATGGCATCATAGGGGCATACGGATTTGCACTTACCGCACTTGATGCATTTCTCCTGATCAATTACAGAATGCCCGCCTACCATGCTGATTGCGCCCCTGGGGCATACTTCCCGGCAGGGATGCGCCACACAGCCCATGCATTGATTGGTTACTTCATATCGATTTTCAGGGCAGGCATTGCATGCCGATGGAATCACCTGCATCAACGGCGGCTCATAATATTTCTCGTCAATATTGCTCTCCTCAAGTCCCTGGGTCAGATGCACCGGCATATTTTCAGGACGAAGAGATAAGCCCATGGCAAGGCGAATGCGTTCCCTTACGATTGCACGCTCCCTGTATATACTCTCATATTCCGATTCGTCATAATCAACGATCTTATAAGGCAGCGCTTCTATATCATCCTTTAAATTCTCAGAAGTATAGGCAAGATTTGCAACTTCCTTAAAGATGCGCCTTCTGTTTTTGCGAACCTGAGTATCTATTCCTCTCATATTTTTAACCTTTCTTTCAAACAGCGGATGCTTCTCGCGGCATCCTTATGTTCAACACAAAATCCTTGCAGGTTTCACCTGTATATTTTTACACAAACCTGCAAGGAAATCAAGGTATAAATCAATTTTACAATATAAGACTTCCGATCTGGAAAACGATGGTTGAGACAAGCCATGCAAGAAGGATCTGAAAGGCAGCAAGCTTTAATGCGAAAGCGGTGGAGCCGCTTTCTTTGCGTATGGTTGCCATTGCCGCCGCACAGGGCACATATAAAAGTACAAAAAGCATCATACAATAAGCGTTTAATGGTCCAAAAGAGGGATCTATGTTTTTCAGATTTTCCGCCACCGCGCTAAGTCCCCCTGCCAATTCCGCATTTCCCACTCCAAATAAGACAGAAAAGCTTGATACTACCACTTCCTTTGCCGAAATACCTGCAATTAAGGAAACAATGATCTGCCACATGCCAAGCCCCGCCGGACGCATAACCGGCTCCAGCCATCTGCCCAGCGCCGCCCCAAAGCTGTCCCCCGGATCTGTTACCATGCCATGCATTCCAAAATTAAGAACCACCCATATGATAATGGAAGCAATAAAAATGGTGGTGCCTGCCTTGGAAAGATAATCCTTCAGTTTATTCCATACATAGATGCGGATGGTTCTTCCATTCGGACGTTTGTACTCCGGCATCTCAATCAGCAGACTGTCGTTGGTCTTTCCCTTCTCCCATAGATGCATGACGCGGGCGATCAAAATGGCACAGAGCATACCGATCACATACATGGAAAATGCCGCTATGTGGGCATACTTTCCAAAAAACATGCCCGAAAAAAGCACATACACAGGCAGTCTTGCAGAGCAGGACATAAAAGGGGTTACGATCATGGTCTTGCGCCGATCCTTCTCCGTTTCCAGCGCCCGGGATGCCATAATTGCCGGAACCGTACATCCAAAGCCTAAAATCATAGGCAGAAACGCCTTGCCGGAAAGCCCTGCTTTTCCCATAATGCCGTCCATCACATATGCTACTCTCGCCATATAACCGCTGTCCTCCAGAATGGCAAGGGCAAGGAACAAAATGGCAATATTGGGAATAAAGGTAAGAATCCCTCCTACGCCTGCAACAATACCGTCCACGATCAGCGAAATCAGCCACTGGGCTGCATGAATGCTTTTCAGGAAGTCCCCAAGGCCACCGGAAAAGAAATCCAGAAACGCTTCAAAATATCCCTTCATCCAGTCCCCTATGGCAAAGGTCAAAAAAAACACAAACGCCATAATGCACAGGAAAACGGGAACGCCCCAGACAGGATGGGTCAAAAGCCTGTCCGCCCGGTCTGTACCTCCTTTATTTTTCTTTCTGTAAAACAGCACTTCCTTTACGATATTTTCAATATAGGAATATTTTGTCTGGATGATCTCCTTTTCATAGCTTCGATCCACAATGTTTTCGGTCTGTATGGGATGCTCATTCCATACATCCTCATCGTCCTCCAAAAGCTTAATGGCATGCCATCTTACAGAGGAATGGGTGGGATAATGAGCCTGCATCATAACCGACAGCTTTTCAATTTTATCTTCAATTTTTTCGCTGTAATGGAGCACATCTCCTTTCGAGCCTTCTTCATAATGATGGATAACCGCATGAAGCAGTATATCCAGCCCTTTTCTTTTAGCGGCGGATACCGGCACCACCGGAATCTCTCCCAGCAGCTCCGGCAGCCTGTGCAGGTCGATCTCCATCCCCCGCTCTTCCACAATATCCATCATATTCAGGGCAAGCACCACCGGCTTTCCAAGCTCCAAAAGCTGCAGCGTCAGATACAGATTTCTCTCCAGTGAGGACGCATCCACTACATTTACGATCACTTCAATATCGTCATCCATGACGCAGCTTCGGGTAACCTTTTCCTCAATGGTATAGCAGGTAAGGGAATAAATACCAGGGGTATCCACCAGTGTCATATGCACATCCTGATATTCCGCTTCCCCCTCAATTTTTTCCACTGTTACGCCAGGCCAGTTTGCCACCTTAAGCCTGGAGCCTGTAATTGCATTGAACAGCGTGGTCTTTCCGCAGTTGGGATTTCCCACGAAAGCTACATGAACGGTTTCCTGTTTCATCCTTCCTGCTCCTCCACTTCAATTCCAAGACTGATGTGCTTTCCAATGGCAAGTCTGGTACCTCGCACACGGATAATCAGCGCGCCATTCTTTTTTCTGTTTAAAACGGTAACGACCGTTCCGTCATTTAAACCAAGAGCCTGCAGGCGGCGGGTAATTCCCTCCTCCACATACAGGCCCTTTATTTCATATTGATTTCCTTTCACGCCTTCAAACAGTGACATTGTAATCATCCTCTTTTGTCTTTGATCAAACAACCAATAACATTAAAGCACATTCATCCACTGTTTTCAAGCTTTATTCCCTGTCCGTCAGCGTTGTTTTCTTCATTTGGCTTTTGCGATTTCCACGCTTCCGGCGCTGATGCACCTGCCGGATTTCCGGTCAAAAAGCAGAATATCCTTTCCTTCAATATCAAACTTCTTTTTGCTTCCGATCTGATAAAGAGTATTTCCGAATACAACCCCTGTCAAAAGGAAATTTCCCACTGCAATCTTGATAGTGGACTCCATACCGGTAGGCATTTCTCCAAAAATTTCCCCATCCATGCTGCCGTTATCCTTGATTTTAATACATTCCGGCCGAATTCCAAGAACAAAATCCTCGTTGGTGATCACCGGTTCCTCATGTACGCCAAAATCATCCTCTACTACTTTATCAATATGGTAACGAAAAGCC
Organism: uncultured Lachnospiraceae bacterium; assembly: GCA_947172705.1. Lineage (GTDB taxonomy): Bacteria > Bacillota > Clostridia > Lachnospirales > Lachnospiraceae > Suilimivivens. The sequence continues at coordinate 71,779 of CAMWCA010000002.1, read as the reverse complement.
TCGTCTTTATTGCCCTTTTCAACCGCCTTTTTGTCCGCCCTTATCGCTTCCAGTTCCTTTGTCTTCTTTTGCTCCGCCGTCTCTCGTTCTGCGAACCATCTATTCAGGTCAAATTTTTCATTGGGCGTAAAGACAACCTTATAATCGCCGCAAAGAACCTCCAACTCCAAATTACCGTCAGGGCGCTGGGTTCCTTTTGCCTCCATAAAATTAATGGAAGGATTTCCCACAAAATCTGCTACAAATAAATTATTGGGACGATTATATACCGTAAGGGGCTGATCGTACTGCTGCAGCACTCCGTTATTGATCAGGCAGATCTTCGTTGCCAGAGTCATAGCCTCCATCTGGTCATGAGTCACATATACGAAAGTGCTTCCCGTTTCCAGGTGAAGTCTCTGGAGCTCATATCTCATTTCCAGCCGGAGCTTTGCATCCAAATTGGACAAAGGTTCATCCATGAAAAGCACCTGAGGTTCCGGCGCCAGCGTCCTGGCAATGGCAACCCTTTGCTGCTGACCGCCGGACAATTCCGCCGGATAACGGTCCATAAACATGCCGATCTTAACGATCCTGGAAACCCGCCTTACAGACAGATCCACTTCCTCTTTTGTCAGTTTTCGGACGCTTGTCACTACCTTGCCGTTCTTTACCACAGCATAGTCTTCATTCAGTTTCTCACCTTTTGCTTCGTGGGAATCCTTAATCGCTTTCAATTCCTGCTCCAGGCTCTCTGTTTTCTGCTTTGCCGCTTTTACAATATCCCCCGATTCATGCAGTCCCATTGCAAACAATTCTTTTGCCGTGTAACGGGATATGGTATATGTATCGATTAATTTAAGATACACCTTCTCCGTCTCCAGTTTCCCCGTTTTATCTTTGCATTCCTCTATTATTTTTGCTATTTCCCTGGGGTTTTTCAGCGCTTCTATAAGATCTGCACACTTTTTTGCATTGAAATCATAGACAGGCATCTCCTCTTTTATGTTGCTGAGACCAAAGGATATATTCTGGTATACCGTCATATTCGGCCATAGGGCATAATTCTGAAAAAGGAAGCCCACCTTTCTTTTATTTGCCGGAATATTGATTCCCGCATCGCTGTCAAATACAACGCGGTCGCCTATTTTAATCTGTCCGCTGGTAGGGGTCTCCAACCCTGCGATCATACGCAGAGTAGTGGTTTTACCGCAGCCGGACGGTCCCAGCAATGTGATGAACGCATTGTCTTCAATATCCAAATCCAAATGATCCACCGCAAAAAATTTTCCCCAACGTTTGGTTACATTTGTCAATTTAATTTCTGGCATATCAATTCCCTCCAATACCTTCGTCCAGGCTTGCGCCGGTAAGTTTATTTACAAGTGTGTTGAATACAAGAATTAACACGATCAAAATCAGGTTAATCGCACTTGAGAATGCGTACAGCCCCATCTCGTCAAAATAATCCAATGTGGTAGATAAGATAAATCCCTGGGTACATAACAGCAAAAACAGGGATAATTCTCTCAAGCAGGTCATAAAAGGAAGCATAAAACCGCTGATAATGGAAGATTTTTGAATGGGCACAATAATACGGAACATCCTCTTGAACCAGGGCAGATCCTGTATAATTGCCGCCTCCTCTATTTCCCCGGAAAGCTGCAGCATGGAGTTTAACGCGCTCCTGCTGGCAAACGGAATATATTTCACGGTACCTGCTATGATCAGCAGCGCATAAGTATTAAACAGATTAATTCTCTCATTGGAAAAGAGAATAAAGAACGCTGCCCCTACGGCGAGGGAAGGCATCAAATAGGGTAAAAACGCCATATTATTCACATAGTTCGCCCATTTGCTTCTTCTGTTCTTTGATACCGCATATCCGATCAGGGTTCCAATCGTTCCTGCAATCAGCGCGCAGGCAACCGCCACCAGCAGCGTTCCCTTCAGCGCTTTCCAGATCATGCCGTTAAAAAGGATTCCCTGTTGCCCGTATAATGCGCCTGCCTGATTGCCTCTTGTCAGCCACCACTTCGTGGTCAGATGGCTCAGGTCGCCTGTATACAGGAAGCTGTAATCTCCCGGATTGGGAAGGAAAGTCTCGATGGCAAAGGACAAAATGGGAAATATACTGGTAAAGAATGTAATAAAGATAAACAGAATACCTATTACATACTTGCCGATTTTGCCCAGATTGATCTTGGATATCTGCCCCGATTTTCCGGTAACTGTGGTGTAGCTTTTGCGGCTCTTTAAGCTTGCCTGATTAATGCCCAGTATCAGGATACCGAATATCATCATAATGATTGCCAGGATACTTGCTTCTCCGGTATACTTTGAATTCATTGACACATATTTGGTAGACAACGTTGTCAGTCCCAGATAGTGAGGTACCGGATAGCTTCCCATTGCGCTTCCAAACACCAGCAGGATCGTGGAAAGGATCGCCGGCTTGACCATTGGCAGCGTAACCCGGCTCATAATCTTCCACTTCGGCGTATCCAGGATCGTTGCCGCCTCCTCCAGATTGGCATCCATGTTCCGGAATATTCCGCCGATCATAATATAGGCAAAGGGCGCATAATGCAGTCCCAGTACAATGGATGAGGGGAAAAGCCCCAGACACCACCATTTGGGCATTGTAATACCAAATAAGGATACCAGCAGTCCATTGGCAGTTCCCGTTACCGCATTTGAATTAAACAGATTCTGCCACACAACCGCCAGGGTCCACTGAGGCATAATATACGGGAATATAAAAATAGAGCTTAAATATTTTTTGAATTTCAAATTTGTCCTTGTCACAAGAAAGGCAAACACTCCGCCGAACAAAATAGAGATCAGGCAGGTAAACACGGCAAGCAGCACCGTGTTCCACACCGGTGTCCACAGGTTGGTCTTCGCCAATCGGCTGGTAAACAGATCCGTATAATTTACAACGGAGTATCCGGATGCCCGACCGGTCAGATGCTGATCGATGGTTCCGGGATGAATCTTCAGCGTATCTTCTACAATCGCAACGATCGGAGCGATGGTGGTAAATGTCAGCAGGATGCCAAACAGTAGAAGAATTACGTTCTGAGGCTTCATAAAATAAGTTTTTATTTTATTTTTAAAAATGGCAAACGATTGCTTTTTTGCTGTCTCTCCCATAAGCTTCTCCTTAAAATGCTTCAAAGGCGTCTGACCGCCTTTGAAGCTTATCTATGAGCTACTTTGTCATTATATCTGAAAATTACTCTTCTGCAGCATCACTGTATTTGGTCAGAAGTTCGATCCAGCTGCCTACTGTAAAGGAAACCGACGCGCAATATTCAGGATCTTCAAGAACCAGTTCGCCGTCTGTGGTCCACCAGTCATATCCTCTGTCGTTCTTACAGTCAAATACTACATTTCCGGATTCATCGCATCCGCCCTTGCTATGTCCATAAGTAGCTTCTGTTGCCGCTGCAACATCCGGATTGGATGAATAACCGCCCATATCCTTGCCCCATGCGCTGAAGCCGTCCTCGGTACATGTCATATAAGCGATAAACGCACATGCCGTCCAGGGAAGAGGAGAATTATCTGTCAGGAACAGGTAATGGCAATAGCCGTAGCCGCCGATTCCTTTATATCCGTCCTGATAAGCTGCAACTTTTACGTTATTTACGGATACGGTAGCGGATTCTTCAACGGAACGAAGCTTGGAATATACAAGAAGCCCTGCCTGATCAGTTGCGGAATCTGTTACAAGGGTATTACAGATAGGACCATCGTCTGTCTGAGCATTGTAGCTCTCAACCCACAATTTGATCCATGCCAGCGCATATTTTCCGTCAGCTCCAAGACCAAGGTCTGCCGCTTCGGATTCCATTTCATTGATAACCGGCTGGAATTGTGCCTGGCTGTCAGCATCCAGCGCCTCAAAAGCTTCTTTTAACCATGCTGCATACTTATCTTCCGTCAGCATATACAGGAAATTCTTTCCCACAACTTCCGAATCGATGTCCATGAAAAGAGCGTGTGTTCCTTCTGCAACAAAATCCCAGCAGTTCTTATATTCCTTACTTCCCGTGCAGTTGTACTCAAATACTTTATTCAGTGTCTGCAAAGGCAGATAGCCGGTAACCGCGTCAGGGGTCGTTCCGTTAGCCTCCGCCCACTCTTTGGGAATATAAGTATCCAGGATACCAGTCTGAACCATCTTGGATTCGATCTGATTTCCGTCCTGGATCAGTGTCATAGCGAAGGTTCCCTGATCTTTCAAAGAATCGGCTGACAGCTGTTCGAAGATCTTATTGTTTTTAGGCTGCTGCCACTCGAATTCCATGGTGTAAGAGGGATCTATAGTCTGCAGGTATTCGATAAATAAAGGAAGGGCTGCCTTGCCTCGGCTGGAATTTCCCACGCCGTAGAAGGTCTTTCCATTTGATTCCTCGATGGCTTTCTTTGCCAGCTCTTCCATGGACATCCCCTCAGCCTCTTTGATGATCTTCTGCACTTCTGTGAGATCCGCTTCAGCCACTTCAGGCGCTTCGGCTTCGCCTGCATCTCCTGCATCGGACGTATCCGCTGCCGGCGCTTCAGCCGTACCCGTATCCCCTGCGCCTGATGATGTCTGCTGATTACCGCCTCCGCCGCATCCAACCAGGCTTCCTATCACGATACAGCCTACAAGTAACAATGATAATGCTTTCTTTTTCATACTGTTTTATCCTCCTTCTTTCTATTTCTTTTTCATAATTTAATTATAAATACAGAATGCCAAAAGAAAACGGGAGAAAACTGTTGTTTCTTTAAAATTTCTGTTAATATTCACCAAAATTTTGAAACAATCCCTTTTTCTTTTGACATTTTGTACAAGAGTTTTACTTGTGCATAAGCTTGTATTATACAAAAGATCCACAACAAGCTATTGCTCATTGTGGACCCTGTTCTGATATTCCGACGGATTCAAGCCCGTTACTTTTTTAAAAATCGTAGAAAAATAAGTGGTATCTTTATAGCCTACCATTTCCGCCACCTCATACACCTTGTAGCGGCAGTCATTGAGCAGCTTCATCGCCGCCGAGATCCGATACCTTGTAATATAGGCATTCACCGTATAATCCGTTTCTTTCTTGAAAACGTGGCTTAAATGGCTATCGCTCAAGCCAATGGTTTGGGCAATCTCGCAGACGCCCAATTCCGGGTCGCTGTAATGGGCATTGATATAGTTCAAAGCCTCCATAACATATTTACTCTTATCGCTTCGTTTCAGCTGGGCGTGGGAAAGGATCTCCCTCTGATGGTCCCCCTTTGACTCCTGCTGTTTTTCCACAATTTTTCCGCGGATACCCGTAATTGTCATTTCCAGTTCTCCCTCTCCCACAGGTTTTAGCAGGTAATCCGCCGCCGCCAGTTTGATGGCACACCTTGCGTAAGAAAAATCACTGTACGCCGTAAGGAATACCACATAAGCCTTGTTTCCCTCTTCCCGCAGTTGATTCATCATTTCCAAGCCGTCCATTTTGGGCATACGGATATCGCATACAATAATATCAGGCTCGTATTTTCTTGCCGCTTCCAGACCTTCCAATCCATTCGCCGCCTCCGCAACCACCATACACCCCAGGGCGTTCCAGTCCGTTTCCATGACGATCCCCTTGCGCACAAGAATTTCATCATCAACCACTAATACCTTCAGCATCCGGCGCCTCCTCCCTTAAGTCCACTGGAAGAATCAATACCACTCTTGTTCCTCCATCATTTCCCGCATCTGCATACACGCCGTATTCTTCTCCGTAATGCAGACGAAGGATCGTAGCTACATTATAAAAGCCGATATGTCCCTTTAACGCTTCCCTGTCTCTGCTGTTTAAAAGCCTGATCATCTCCTCGCTCATCCCGGCTCCATTGTCTGTCACTTCTATGTAAAGCTTCTCCTGCTTTGCGTATACATTCACAAAAACATGCCCTTCTTCCTGCTCTTTCAGCCCGTGAATAATGGCATTCTCCACAATAGGCTGAATGATCAGCTTGGGAACCATGCAGTCTTCCAGTTCCATGGGCACTTCCACATCAAAGCTAAAGCTCCCATTAAACCGGATCTGTTGAATTTCCATATAGTAATTGACCAGCCGGATCTCCTCCGAAAGGTGTACAAATTTTTCCTCCGAAATACTCATCCTGAGAATTTTGGCAAGATCAGAGGATAAAACCGCTATTTCCGGTATATGATTGACCTTCCCCACCCATTTCATCGTATCCAGGGTATTGTATAGGAAATGAGGATTCAGCTGCGCCTGCATCATAGCGATATTACTGTCGCTCAGCTCCTGCTGATGCCGCACCTGCAGTTCCATATAGCTCTTTAATTCTCCGGTCATTTGATTAAAATTGGCGGAAAGCTGCCCTAATTCATCTTTCCGTCTGCTGTCCACATGGACGTCAAGATTCCCGCTCTGCACGCAGCTCATTGCTTTTGCAAGCTTTTTAATGGGTGTGGTCAGATATTCGCTCATAAAAGTTGTCATAAACAGGCAAAGAAGCATACACAGCACTGCGATGGACAAAATAACGCCCATCAAGGTTTGGGTGATGCCTTCCGTGAATACCGCATCTTTTCCCAATACGAGATAAAGCCCGCTGTCTTCAATGGGCATAATATAAAAGCTGATACCGTCGGTAGTCTGTTTGATCTTTTCTCCTGACATGCGCCTTTGTCTCAGCGTCCTTCCAAGATTTTCATCCCTGGCATTTTTCGTGCTGTATACGTCTTCCCAAAACCGATCCAAAATCGCAATTCCATTCTTATTGTCATAGGAACTGTGCAAAATTGATTCAAAGTGTTCTTCTCCGAGAACTGCCATAACATATCCCTGACATTCCTCATCCACCATAATGGCTCTCGCCAATTGAAGAGACGAAGTGGCGCCGTCGCCCGCCCTCCGAATGATCATATCGTCAGGATGGGCATACGCCACCTTCAGAATTCCCCAGTAAGGAGGAAGGTCTGTCTTCTGATTCGCAGAGGAGGTGGTAAATATGCACTGCCCCTCCCCATTAAGAATATTGAATTGCGCATAATCCCTGTAGCTTTGGGTCTCCTCATATAACTGCTTATACGCTTTGCTTCGCAGCCAGCTGTCCGTTTCCGTAATTCCCGTAAGGATCGTATCGTTTTCCGCCAAGCTTTCCAGAGTCATATCCATGCGATCCAGAAAATCAACGATATCTTCCTCTATTTTATTCATCTGCTCCATGGCGTCTTTTTCATAATCCCTGGACAGTTTAGCCTTGAATACCCTGATCAGGGAAAAATCGGAAATTAAGAGGGGCAACATGGCAACAAGTACAAAGCACACAAACAGCTCCCTTTTAAAAGACCGTCTGATTATGGATTCAGTTCTTCCCATAAAGCAAGAACCTCCTCTCTGTGCTCTCCGGAATAAACCAGGTCATAGGGAATTTCCCTGATCGCCTCCGCACTGGTCAGATCCGTCCGCACGCTTCTGCGGTATAACTGATCTTCCAATAGCCTTTGCACATCCTCGCTGACAATAAATTCCACAAAAAGACGGGCATTCTCCTGATGGGGCGCATCTTTGATAATGGCGCAGCCGTCCGGCACCGCAGTCGTTCCCTGTTCGGGATAAATTACGCCAATGTCCGCGCCTGCCGCTATTCGCTTTAACGCCGCTTCCTCATAAGTAACGCCTATCAGCTTTTTTCCCGTCACCACATTTTCAATCGCCTCCTCCGAACCCGAGGCAATATCATGCTCCAGATTATCGCTGAAATTCCGCAGAACATCTTCCAGACTGTATCGATCGCTTAAAACCTGTATCATCGTCTGCAACGACGTATAGGAGCTTCCTGACTTAACCGGGTCTGCGTAGGCAATATGCCCTTTCCACCGGCTGTTCAGCAGCTCCTCCCAATTTCTTGGCGCCCCTGGCGAAATTACAAGCTTTTTATTATAAATTAAAACGGCAGGGAGCCTGGAAAATACCGTGTAGGCATCTGTCGCCGAGGCATAGGTATGATCCAAATGCTCGTACTGCGCCGGGCGGTAGGATTCAAACTCCCCGCTGTATACCTCCAGGCTGTCGATTCCTCCGCCAAACATAATATCCCCGCCGCTTCCGCTTTCTTCGAATTTAATTTTTTCCAGTAATTCGTTGGTTCCGCCCGGAATAATTTCTACCCAGATTCCGCTTCTCTCTTCAAATTCCTTGATGATCGGTTCATATATTTCTTTTTTATGGGAGGTATAAACAATCAGCTTCTGCTCCTCATCCAATCTGTACTCTTCCGGCTCTTCCTGAGCGGCGCATCCACAGACGCTTATTGCCAGTAAAAGAACCGCCGTCGCTCTTTGTATGATTCTTTTCAATGTGTCCTCCATATCAAAACAGATATTTATGGACTTTATTGTATCACGTTTTCCGTCTGTTTGAAATCCTCCAAACCTTTATTCAATGCATAAAAAAGGGAACTGTCAACCGTATAGACCGAATCTTCTTCGTTTACGCTGATATAATAACTGCCTGTAATCGTGTTATAATCGCCGATCTTAATAGTATACATGTTGTTTTCCCATTGCAGGGTGATATTCAGCTGTGGCTGATCCAAACCATATTGAGAAAAGTCTTCCACCCCTTCGATCTTCAGGGCGGAGGTGATCTCCGCCACCTGATTCAGATAACTCTCCACCACGCTGCCGTCCATCTGGAGGGTCTTATCATCCGCACATTTCCATTCCCCGCCTTCTTTTATCAGGTTGACCGTCTCTGTATCGTTAATTATGCCGATCTCTTTTACCTTCGAAGGATCTATCTGGGTTACCGAGTATGTCTCTTCCCCTTCCGTCTGCGCTTCCGCCTGCTCGGCATGAGACTGATAAACCTTCAACGCCCCAAAAGCCGCAAGCACTAAAAACAAGAGAAGGCACATCCCTGTCAGCTGTATTTTTCTGCTTTTATTCATATTTTCCCTCCATGTCAGCGTTTTCTTCTTCCGATCCAGATCACAAAGCCGCACACCAAAAATGCCAGCGGAATTACCACTACCGTTATCAGGGCAAGCGATACGATCGTTTTCTGGGGTATGGTAAGATAGCTGTTATCGTAGCTTTTGACCGGTATGGCAATGGTATCGGTATGCTCCACAAAGCTTCCAAGGGTGCCGATAAACAGCTTCAAATTCGTCCCAGCTACCATCTCATCGGTGTTTTTCTGGAACAGATATTCACTGGAATAAATAACTCCTCTGGAGCTCTCCTCTCCCGTTTCCTTTTCGACAGTTACGCCCAGCAGGAAAGGACCGTCCTGATCTTCTTCTGTTCTCTCATAGCTGGAGCTGTTTTCCACCTTATCCCTCGCAAAACAATGCTCGGAGGTGGTAAGAAGCTCCGTGGCAGTGACGCCCTCCTGTTCCTCTACCGTAAGCCCCTGGGCATAGGGCACAAATACATAATTTCCGCTGTCATACGCTCCCTGGGTAATTCCCGTGGCAGCCACCTGAGGCAGAAGGTAAAAAGGAATCTGATAGTAATGATCCGGATCTTCTTCAATAATCAGACCTTTGGTCACTTCAACGCCATAGAAATCCAACAGTTTATGGAAGTTCGTCATTTCATTTTCCGTATAAGTGGTGATCAACAGCACATCTCCGCCGCCTTCCATGTATTCCAGCATCTTTTCCGTGTCGTCCGCAGAGAAATCCTCTGTAGGCGCCTGGACGATCACACACTGGGCGTCCCCCGGAATCTCATCGTAATCCATCAGGTTGATGGTTTCATAATCCACGTTTTCCTTCTCAATGGCTCCTGTAAATTCTGTATCAAAGGGCAGTTCTCCATGTCCCTCCACCATATATACTTTGGGCATATCTGCGGAAGTCACATAGGCGATAGCACTTGTCAGCTGCCCCTCCCCGTCAAAACCGGTGATGGTAGAGGAATAAGTGGTATAGTCTATCTCCTGCTGGTAGATCTCACTGTAATCGATCACCTTGCTTCTCATACGTCCCTCTACGATCATACTGTTGGAAGATACGGGCGAGTCGGTATACTGGGTAAAAAATTTCGGGTTCACCGCAGGATCTACATAGGAAACCTGAATATGAGAATTCTGTCCTTTATAGTTTTGAAGCATCGTGTCCAGTTCTTCATTTGCCTGATTTTCATTTGCAAGCACATAGATCTGAATATCCTCATCCAAAGAAGAAAGCAGTGTCTTCGTCTCATCAGTGAGGGAATAAAGCTGGTTGGAGGTAACGTCAAATACGGTAAACCTTGTGGGCAGTTCCCCTATTATAACATTGAGCAATACGGCAACCACAGCGCTGATTACCACCATGGCGGAACTGTAAGCGCTCATGCTCAGGCTCTTACTTGAAATATGATAACGCCTTTTCTGAATGGACTGCACGGTAAACACCAAAAACAATACGATAATGGTCAGGAAATACAGTATGCCGGATAACTGCATGGAGCCGTTAAAAAATCCGTCAAACCTGCTGATCATGTCAAAGGTGCTCAGGATCTCTGTGAGCAGATTCCCGGTGGTGGAAATCATGTTGCATATTCCCGACATCACATACCCAAGAAATAAAACCCCAAAGGTAATCACCGCCGCGATCACCTGACTTTCCGTCAGAGAGGAAATAAAAATCCCAATGGCAATACAGGCAAGCCCATAGAGGAAAAATCCCAGAAGGGCAAGATAAGTCTCTCCAAACGGAACCGTGCCAAACAAACTTAAAATCAACGGATAAATACTGATGACTGCAACCGGAATGGCAAATACGGTTGCCAGCGCCAGAAATTTACCCATCACAATACCGCTTACAGATACAGGAGCCGTAAGAATCAGCTGATCCGTCTTTTGATGGCGTTCCTCCGCCAATATACGCATGGATAATATGGGAATACCAATTAAAAATAAGAACACAATCGCCGACAGAGCATAACCTATATAAGGATATCCCATAAAAAGATTGTATACGGAAAAATAAATTCCCATGAGAAAAAGTATTACGCCAATAAACAGCGTTCCCAAAAAGGAATGGAAATAAGCCTTTACCTCTCTTTTATAAATCGCTTTCATCGCTCTTTCCTCCTTCCGCCGATACTTCTTCTTCCGATTCTCCCTCTTCGCCTGTTAATTCAAGGAATACCGATTCCAGTGATTTTTCTACCCGGCTCATGGACATAATCGGCAGCATTTTTTCCGCCAGGGCATAAAACAGCCTTTCCCGAATGTCCTCCTTTTTATCCGTCTCCAAAAGCACTCTGACCTGCCCCTCTTCCGGGCAAGCTTCAAAACTGTATCTCTCCACCCCGCTGATTCCTTTTATAATTTCTTCAACCTTATCCTTTGCTCCAAGAATATTGAGATCCAGCTGCATATTTTGATTTATAAGACCGGTAAGCCCCTCCGGCGTATCCCACGCCACCAGCTTACCCTTTGAAATGATCAGGATCTCGTCGCAGACCGCCTGCACCTCCGATAATATATGGGAACTGAGGATCACTGTATGCTTTTGCCCCAGTTTTTTGATCAGATCTCTGATCTCTATGATCTGCTTCGGATCAAGCCCTACCGTAGGCTCATCCAAAATGATCACTTCCGGATATCCTAAAACCGCCTGCGCCAGCCCCACCCGTTGTTTGTAACCTTTGGATAAATTCCGGATCAGGCGTTCCTGCATCTCTGTAATCATGGTAAGCTCCATAACCTCTGTTATCTGCTTTTTTGCCTCCTGCCTGGGGATCTTTTTCAACTCCGCCACAAAATTCAGATATTCCTTTACGGTCATATCCTGATATAAAGGCGGTATCTCAGGCAGATAACCAATGCACCTTTTCGCTTCCTCCGGCTCTTTTACGATATCATGTCCATTAATTTTTACGCTTCCTCCTGTCGCCGCTATGTAACCGGTCATAATATTCATTGTAGTGCTTTTTCCCGCGCCGTTGGGACCTAAAAAGCCGTAAATCTTTCCCGGTCTCACCTGGAATGTAAGATGATCCACAGCCAGATGCCCGCCATACTTTTTTACAAGACCTTCAACCTCTATCAAAATTATTTCCTCCTTTAAGCATGATACTTCCAATCACTCCCTCTAATTTAACTCCAAATTGTGTTTGAAATTAAAAGAAAGTGTGAAAAATTTGTGTTTCAAGGGAACCTGCTCTTTTTCCCATCATACTATAATATTAAATTACTTTCCATTTTATGATAGGAGAATTATGCAGGATTATAATTATAATGAATATTTTGACCGCTTTCCCCTTGCAATGGCATATGTCCCCTGGCAGCATCTGACCAATGTGTTTGAAAACCTCGACGAGGCATACAAAGCCGGCACAATATTCCCTGAACTGGAAAAACCTTTTACAGGAAGGAGATGCGTGAAATGACACCTCAAAATAAAAGTGATCGAAGCAGACTTTTTCACGATATCGGCGTAATCGATTTCGTGATCGTTGAAATGAACGAATATCTGGACACCCATCCCACCGATAAAGAAGCGATTGAATATCTCAGTCATTATGTACGCATGAAAAATCAGGCAATGCGCGAATACGCTGCCAAATATGGTCCCCTCAGGATTTCCGATGCAGACAACTGCAACGAAGGCGAATGGAAATGGGCAACACAGCCCTGGCCATGGGAAGGAGGATGTTAATTTATGTGGAGTTATGAAAAAAGATTACAGTTTCCGGTAAATATCAAGGAACCCAACGCCAAAATCGCCCAGGTGATCATGTCTCAGTACGGCGGGCCGGACGGCGAGCTGGGGGCTTCCATGAGATATATTTCCCAGCGGTATTCCATGCCATATAATGAGGTGGCAGCGATTTTGACGGATATCGGTACAGAAGAACTTGCCCATCTTGAAATGGTATCTACCATTGTCCACCAACTGACCAGGGATCTTTCCATGGAAGAGATCGAAGAATCCGGATTTGCAAACTATTACGTGGATCATACCGTCGGGATCTGGCCTATGGCGGCAGGAGGAATACCATTTAACAGCTGCGAATTCCAGTCTAAGGGAGATGCCATTACAGATTTGTTTGAGGATATGGCGGCGGAGCAAAAGGCCCGTACCACCTATGACAACATTCTGCGTCTGGTACACGACAGCGACGTATGCGATCCCATCCGCTTCCTGCGTGCCCGTGAAATCGTTCACTTCCAGCGGTTCGGTGAAGCTCTCCGTATTGTTCAGGATAAACTGGACTCCAAAAACTTCTATGCATTCAATCCTGAATTTGACAGATGTAAATCTTAATCTTCTTCACCTTCATTCAAAAAGGGAATGTTGCAAAACAGATGAAAAATTATCTGTGGAGACAGTAAAAAGTCTGTAAATAATTTATAAGGATAAGGTCTTCTATGATAAAATCTAAATCATAGGAGACCTTAAATTATGGCAAACAAAAAGAAGTTATTATGTGGATCATACCATTGGAATCTGACCTGTTTTGGCAGGCGGGGTGCTTCCTATGTGCCCACGAAATTGTTCATTTCCAGCATTTCGATGGAGCAAATTGGAAGATTGCAATAAATAAAAAGCTGGAATGCTACCCCGGGTCTTAGGGCTCCAATTGCCCATGGCGTTGGCAGCTTCCAACTATGATCAGAATATAGCATTACAGAGTAAAAAAGTCAAGTATGATTTTCAGCCAGATATATTCTGATTCAACTGTTAAAAAAAGAGACAGCAGTACTTATAGATTGAAAACAAAAAAGCTGAAATGTTATCCCGTGTCATAGGACTCCAATTGTCCAAGGCGTTAATAACTTCCAGCCATAAGCAGAATGTAACATTAGAAAATCAAAAAGTCAACTATATCTTTTCAATCCGACAAGATTTAAATTATGATGATAGGGATAACCAGAAAACTTACATGGGTAAATATAATCAATCAGAAATACATATTATAGCCAAAAAGCAAAGCCAAACACCTTGCCAGTTTACTCGGGTTACAATTACCCACGACTTTGCAAACGCTTGACTATAATTAAAATATAACATTAGAAATCTAAAAAAACCACCATAATTTTCATCCAAACAAGCTATGCAGATGTTAAAAAAATAATTAAAATCTGTTGATAAGCTAATATTAAATACCGTATAATAAAATTATCAATCGAAAGTAAGTGATACTATGGAACCTACAGCACAGGCAATTAAAAATCAGGAAATCCTAAAAACTGAATATTCCGAAAAAGCTGCCATAGACGCATTATATGATGAACTCTCCAAGGGAATAAATAGTCTTAAAAAAGGCAATGTTTATACGATTGATGAAGCATGGGAGGAAATTGACAAGATATAATGCCTATGGATAAATCTAAAAAATACAAAATACTTAATACTTCGCTTGCTCTAAACTGAAAGATCCAGATAGTTTTCCATCTCAATTTTTAGTAATGGTAAGTCCTCATAAATAGTATCCCATACTATACTCATATCTACGCCGGAATATCCATGAACAATCCGATTTCTCATACCATAAAGCTGCTTCCATGGAATTGTTGTAACCGCTTCCTTAAACTCATCCGTTAAGGAGTTTTTTGCAAGTTCACCAATCTGCATAAGATTAAATACACAGGCATCAACCCTCATTGAATCAGCTTGAAACTCATCAAGCACTTTACACTTTTCACAATATTTAAGCACCGAAATAACGTGATTATAAATTTTCTCCAATACCTGTCTATCTTTATTGTTCATAAATCACCACCCCGCTTCTCTTAATTTCTTCATCAACCTGCGAATTCGATGTAATCTGCGATACATCAAGCAGGTCAACCTCTTTTCCAAGCACTGTAACTACATCTTCAAGCAAACCAAAAAAGGCAAGTCCTTTAAGACCACTGTCAACGAGAATATCAATATCACTCTGCTTTTCTGCAAGCCCTTTCGCATATGACCCAAACAGAGTCGCTTTTTTTATTTTATAATCTGCAAACACTGGCTGCAAAAGTGACTGAATTTGCAGGGGCGTGTATATTTCCTTATACATATATCCTTCCTCCCTGTAAATTTAATATAACCTTCAATAT
Organism: uncultured Lachnospiraceae bacterium; assembly: GCA_947172705.1. Taxonomy (GTDB): domain Bacteria; phylum Bacillota; class Clostridia; order Lachnospirales; family Lachnospiraceae; genus Suilimivivens. The sequence continues at coordinate 56,747 of CAMWCA010000002.1, read as the reverse complement.
ATCTGAAATATAAGCATAAATTCAATTTATTATTAAAATTATTTCTTCACTAATACATATAGTATATCTGTTTCTGACCATAAAATCAATGAATCCTTAAACATAATCTCCAAATCTGATTTACAAAAAATACTGAAAAAATTTCCGTCTCTATTATCTCCGCAGGATATTGCCATAACACAAAAAATAAAAATATTTGTAACAAATCCCACTTAAAGAAGACTAATGGTTATAGGACGCAAAAATGGAGGGAAAAAATGGAGAAAATAATCAGTGTAAAAAATCTGAGGAAAACCTATAAAAAATCAAACAAACTTAATTCAGAAACCGCCGTGGATAACGTATGCTTTGAGCTTACCCCCCAGAGTATCATGGGACTATTGGGGACAAACGGAGCCGGTAAAACTACGACTTTAAAGATGATTACCAACCTGTGCTCTAAAGATAAGGGAAAAATCGTCATAGATAACGTATCATTAGACGAGAATCCCGGGCTGGCACTGTCAAAGGTTGGCGCTGCGCTTGACACACCCAGTTTTTATCAGGAACTGACCGCAAAAGAAAATATAGAATGCTTTGCACATCTATATAAAAATATCCCCGACGGGCAGGTCATGGAATTACTGGATTATGTCGGGCTGAAAAACCAGGCTGAAAAGAAAGTAAAACAGTTTTCTCTTGGAATGAAGCAAAGACTTGCCCTGGCAAGGGCTATGCTGGGACAGCCCAAGTTAATTATTTTAGATGAGCCTGCAAACGGATTAGACCCTCAGGGACAGATCGATCTGTACCGTCTGATTTGTGATATGGCGAAAGAACGAAACACGACCTTTATTGTTTCATCACATCAACTGCATGATATGGAAAAATTCTGTACCGATATTCTGATTTTAGATAAAGGGAAAAGTATCTTACAGGGGAAAACGGAAGAAATTTTATCTGAAACCACAAATATTGTTGACTGCATACTGGAAGAATCAAAAACTGCCGAAACTCTCCTGTCCAGGTGTCAGGGAATAAGCTTGGTTTCACAAAAAGGAAATCTGTTTACAATCAGGCTTGAAACCGTCTGCTTTGACGAATTTATTAAAAAACTTATTGCAAACCATCTGTATATCCGCTATCTTTCCATGCGGAAATATTCATTGCAGGATCTTTTTCTGAAATTAACAGGGGGTGCTTAATCCATGCGTCCATTAACGAAATTATATGCAAGAAAAATATACAGACAAAAATTGATTTACATTTTCTTTGCCTGCTTTTTTACGGCTTCTTTCTTCTATGCTTTTCTGATTTCAACGCCACAAATGGAGGAAATGCTGAATATTGATATTGGAGTTGTCGGTGGTAAAAATTTCCCCGAATTTATGATGAGATTTTATGTGGGAACAGTGGGCATTCTTTTCAATGCATTTCTATTGTCACTGTTTATTTGTGAAGAAGACAGAAGCCGAATGCTTTATCAGCCTTTATTGCACGGGGAAACCCGCAGCAGAATGATACGGTCAAAGGTCTGTGTTGCCGTCGGTATGTCAATGATTTTTGTCCTGCTGACAGCCTTCATAAATTACTTAACAGCCTTTATGCGTTGGGGCTATGAAATTTTTCAACAGGATGCCTGTATCAGAACCCTTATGAAATATATGTTATCGGGTATCTATATGTCGGTTATAACGTTGGGAATCGTTGCGCTTTGTATCTGTACCCGCAGCGCATGGAAAACCATATTTTCTGTGGTTATTTATCTGTTGATCGATCAATTTATTTACAGCTCCAATGTTGCATTATTACAAAAGATATGGGTTGGATATTACCTTAATCTATGGACATTTACATATGAGTACCAGAATATACCCCTTAACAGGCTTCTTATGGGAATGTCCATTATGATACTGTACGGAATTGCCTTTTTCAAAATATCTCTTTGGAGAACACAAAAAATGGATTTTTAACGTCTGCTGAAACAGACAGAAAGGAGCCAAAATGATCACAAGATTATTACACATACAATTTACACGACTGAAAAGACAAAAAATACTATATTTATTTTTTGCCGTAATGGCGGCAATTATCGTCTCCAATGCGCTGGGGTGTGCAGGCAATTCTGGAGATAAAAATACGGCGGAATTTGCCGCAGGATATTATGCAGGCGGAAAATTCCCAACAATGTGTATGCAGTCCTATATTGATATTATCGGTCCTCTATTCCTTGGCTTTATCAGCGCGGTGTTGATTTGTGGGGAAAGGGCAAGCGGTATGTTCAGGCAGCCTCTGTTGAACGGCGTTTCCAAAAAGCAGCTTTTAATCTCAAAAACTGTCAGCATTTTCACAGTTGCGCTAATATGTTTTTTATTTGTAGTAATCGTCAGTATTGTAACAGGTTACTTTTTATGGGGCGGTCATATCTTCGACCATGCACAGGAATATTTATTACAAATGCTGTTATTAACTTTTCCGCAGACAACAATGGTTCTGTTTTTAGTGCTTTTATCCTTGTATATGCCAAATATTTCCAATATGATGTGCGCTTCCCTGATCATTTTATTAGTCAATAATTTATTGAGCCAGTTTTTTGGCAATTACCTATTGTTTATAAATTTTATGTATTATCTGTATGCTTTTTCCGGATATAACGGAATGGAATTGACGGGTAAAATAATAGTATCAGGTATTGCTGTTAATATCATAACGGGATTTATTCTTGTTTACGGAATTAGCAAACGCACAAATAATATGATAATGTAAAAATACATTGCAGTTTGAAACTGTACCGTTTACCCTTATACCAGCGAATTGTAGTCAAAGCAAGATGCATCCAATATTTCAGATGGGTAATTGGGCTGTTGCCGTATACGAAATCCAAGATAATCCAGCGAGGAAAGAACATACCGATATACGCCGTCAAAGGACTGATCCAGTTCATAACCTGTCTGTCGTTTGCATTTCTGACTCTCGTATTCAAAAAATACGGTAATATCTTTCTCCAATTTTCCTGAGCATCCACCCCATAAATGGAGGATATTCGCCGTAAATCCACAGCTGGCTGCCCGCATTGCAGCTTCAAGTTTTCTATTATTCTCAGGATATTCACTGACGGGTTTCCCGCGGAAGTCCATACAATAATAAATCCAGGTATCTACGATCCCATATAGCCAAACAGGGACTACACGCTGCCATTCATCCCGAATTTTCTGTATCATGGTGAACCAGTCGCCCAAAACTTCATCTTTGAAAGGACCTTTGTCCCACATAAATAACTCAATAATTCCAAGCAATATCTGGCAGGAATCCGTACAACGAGAAAGATTCAGATGTTTCCGTATTTCCGCTTCCTCCTCAGTTAACTCCCGCAATTCAATCACTACCGGCTCTTTCTGATAACAGTAATCTGCCCATATCCCGAAATCATCATCTACTTTATATACTGTAAATAAACTGCGGAACTCATACAGCAATTCATAAATGCGCCAGAATTTTCCTGCATCATCCACTTCGTGCTTTATAAGCTGTTCCGCCAGCCAGCCATTTTCCACTGAAAAGCAAAAGCCCTCACTTTTAATTCCAAAATCAACGAAGGTTTGGCTCTCGTCAAGACATTGAACGGCAATATCACGCTCTTTAGCAAATGTACAAATTAAATTCTGTACGTCAATCGCTTTATATTTCTTTTTCAATTTTCCAGAAAAGTATACTGTGTTCATTGATAATCTCTTTTCTATCAGCCTTTTATACCCTCGTCTCTTTCACTTCATTTTTATACATTTCTGCAATATATGACGGTCCGTTCCACCAAAGCCTGGACTCATCATCATAAAATAATTTTCCTGTCTTGGATGAAATGAATCTTGAAAATGTTTCATCAGGATCCATGTTCAGATCCTTCGACAATTCTTCAACAATTAAAGTAAGCAACATGTCTATAACATTATTTTTTGTTTCCTTTGCGATTTCCTTTTCTACAGCCATATTTTCTCACTTTCTACAAATCTCAGACTTTCCAATGCCCTATCAGTTCTGAAACAAAATTGATCCTGCAATCTCTCTGGTAACAACAATTTAACACACATATCATCAGCTATCTTTGTCCCTATCTCTCCATATGCCATTGCCATGTATGCTGCAATCGTAGCATTTGTATTATCATTTGCTATTTTCCCCACAATAATATCATATTTCTTCATTTTATCGACAATCTCTGGAAATGTATTCTTTCTTCTATGAGCAACGACGCAATGAAGCCATTCAATATCCGCCTCCGGATAAACAAATATATTAAGCGATTCTTTCATAGAAAATTGAAATACAGAAACAAACCCAAAACTTTGTTTATCATCCACCTTTCCACTAAGCATAGCCTTTCTTACAGAAATTCTTATAAATTTTTCCGCTTGCTCTTTTGATGATGTAAGATAAAATCCCTGCCCAAAATCTTTATACCTTGCCCCCCGTTGGAGCTTTGGTTGTCCTACTTCACAATAGCTTCCATGATAAAGAATCATTCCATCAGCCAACTCCTGCATCCACGTTAACCCCCTTATTATTGAGATAATCTACAATATCGTCAAACACAGCATAATCGCCCTCTACATGGAAAATCCCAAAGCATTCTCTGATAAATTGCAAAACCTTATATTCAGAAAACAGCGACGCTACTTCCTGAATCGGCATATTCCATTCTTCTGATGCAAGCCTTAAAAGCCTTGCCTGCATATATGTGATTTGTTGACTTTCATTCATATTCACATCGCTCCTCACATCAATATATTATCTTAAACTAAAAGAGAATCATCATTCAATATTTTTTCATAACGATTTAACTGATATTTCAATACCGCAACCGCTCTTGTTTCAGGCTCATTGTTCAATAAATCGTCCAGCTTATGATAATTGATTTTTAGCCCATACCCCACTTCCCAGGCTTGTCTTTCCAAATTTGCTGAAAAGGGCTGACCAATAACTTTTTCTATAAAGTTTTCAAAAGGATCATCATAGGGAAATTCCCCAACATTGCTTAATAATGCATTCCCATTGTCAAATATGGGCGCATTCCGATAAGTTCCATGCTCAATGTCCGCAATAATACCTATATTATTGAAATGTCTGTCCGTATTCAAAACCAGCATATCAAATGTGAGAAGTTTTCCTAATTGTTCTTTTATATCAAGGTCAATTACTTCTCTTACATATCCAACTACATAATCTACTCTCTCCGCAACAGTATTTAGTAAACGCATTTGTTCCGATAGCTGTCCTCCTGAATATGTGTCATACAGTCTCTGTAAGCTGATATACGATTCCCCAGATTTCAAAAAATTAGCACTACGGCAGCCGAATATTCCATTTATCTGACATTTTTCATATTTGGCATATTCTTTCACATTAGAGCACGAAAGCACCAGCGAAGACAAATATTCTGCTGTCCCCTCATAGCCTACTCGATCCTGCTTGTACCAATAGCCATTTTCATAATACTTTTTTTGGGTTCCTATACTGCTTCCCGATACCATCACCATCGCTTCCGGCGACAGCCTATAATTGATTATTTTCTCCATCTGACGTCCTCCCAGCATAATTCTTCTCCCTCAAATTTAATCCACAGATGATCCTCCCACATAACCCCATGGGTTATCTTATTCCATTCCCATGGGTTGTTTGACGATAAGTTTGCTTTCTTTAAAATTTCCTGAAGATCCGCTCTTCCGTCCTCGTAACATCTGCTTTTCAAAAAAGAATATACGCGGTTTATTGATAAATCATTCCCGCCAAAGGGCTGAATAATTGAGTCAGGAACCAACTTTTCAATTTTAACTTCTTTATGATTATCTGAAACAAAAACCCTTGCTACCATGTCATTCTTATGCATTATCGTGAAATTATACATATGCCCTCTCAACTTCAAAATAATTTTCTTAAATTCAAATCCTTATAATTTATTTTACACCAAACTCCGACGCTTTGGAATGTGATATTATATATTTTTTAACTACATTCTTTACGCATACTTCCGTACCGATGGTAATGCTTTCATTTTTACCTATAGCAAAAGGGTCTCCCATGATTTACCTTCATCACAGAAAACCCTTCCGATATTATGATGGAAATGATCTACATTCCCATTATTCAACTATAGTCCCGTTATATGCGCCAAGCAGGTACATAAATCCATAGAAATCAGCCTGTTCCAGATTCGTGTAATCACTTCCGGCGGGAATTGTAAAGCTGTAGTTATTCCCTCCATAGGTAAAATCAGTTTTTAAGGATACATCGCCTTTTTCTTTTAAAGCATCAAGCACATACTGTGGATAGCAGAGCCATGAATGATTGTCGAAGGTTACAGTAGTTCCCGCTTCTGCATTCTTAATGGATGCCAAAAGCTTATCTTTGATGACAACATATGCGCTGACTGGCTGTCTTGCTTTGATGTCGCCACAGGACGTGCATATATAAGAACATTCACCGTCCGTTGTTTCCGTAGGATCTGTTGTTACACTCCACTCATAAGAATGATTACATCCATTGCCTGAACTAACAGGGGCAGCACTGGTCGAATCAGCGGTTCCCGCTTTGGTGAAGGTAGAAGGATCGTTAATTTTCCACTCATCGCTGCCTGCGTTTTTACAAACATTCCATGCTTGCATCCTGCCGGAGCCAATTATCTTGTATATTACTGCATTCTCCTCCGCATCCGTAGAAACACCGTTTATCCGATCTCCTCTCCATAAATCATAGTCCACTGTTACTGTAGCTCCTGAGTCATCCTTTCCTGTAAGGGAACCAGATTCCATATGATATTCGCTGTCATTACCACCGAGTCCTGAAATTTCGTGGTGTGCTTCCCCGTTCTCATAAAAAATGAAAGTTTGCCATCCACCATTCCAGGTTCCCAGTACATCTTCCTTTTCAGCCGCACTTACAGTTACCGGCATACTTATAATCGCGCCTACACATAGTGCCCCGATCATTTTTTTCAAAAGCCCTTTTCTTTTCATATCCTTTTCCTTCCTTCTTTCTTTGGTTTTAACGCTTCTTTTGACATTGTAACCGTTTTAAATGCAGAAAAGGTATGCCGTCAGCATACAAATGAAAAAAAGAACCGTTTCGCACTTTAAATTAATTGCTAAACCATGGACTAAAGTATTCGTCTGTCATAATTTCAGGCCAAAAGCTCGACGAATATTCATTGGGTCGGGAAGATAAAGCCTGGACAGCAAAGCGGTATGGTCCTTCGGATTCTGACAAAAATTCCGGTCTGATCTTGACTCCATCATACCCATCTTCCATAATTCTCTTTTTTGACCAAATATTATTCATGACATAATTGTCGTCTTTATCTACAACGACCACATTAAATCGGTCATCGTCTTCATAATCATCCAGATTGCTCCAGGTAGCATAATATAAACGCGAATCACCATTCGGCTGAACAAGCTTCCATGCAAGTTCTGTGGGCGAAGGCAATGGAGGCGCCGATTCGCCTGTGTATTCAAAAGCATCCGACATCACATAGGAACTGTTTGAATAAGAAGTTCCATCTCCCTCAGCGCAAACATCAAAATAGTAATATCCATTTCCTTCAAATTTAGTTGCAAAAGCAAATTCCATAAATTCATTAGTTGTATTGGTCAGAATGCTATTTTCATAAATACATTCGTCCACAGCAGGATCTGGAGAAAGTTCCGTATCCATCCGGTACAGCCTGTAATGGTAGCTCTGCTCGCCCGGAACGCCTGATTCAGATACCGTACCCCAAAGCGCAATTCCCGTACCCTCTTTCCAGTGAGGATCAGCCGGTGCAGACAGTTCTGTTATCCGGGCAGTTTCCGGTTCTCCATTTCCTAACCCCTCCATTTTTGGAGAAATCCCATAACTCCATATGAGAATCAACAGAAGAAATACCGGAACACAGTACAGGAATTTCCATTTTGAAAGGAAAAAAGCCTGCTTCACCTGCCCTGCAGATTGATAGCGTTTATCCGGATTCAGATTCATACACTTCTTTATGATCTTTTGATAACGCTTCTTTATTTTCTTTTCACCGCCTATGGAAATCTGATTTAAGGTAACGCCCAGGGAATATATATCCGCTCTCTCGTCAGTCTGTGAAAATCCATATTGCTCCGGCGGCGCATATCCCCGCGTGCCAAGAATTTTCGTGTCCTGCTCCGCCTCTTCCTTGCCGATACGCGCTATATCGAAATCGATCAGCCGGATGTGTCCGTCCTTTGCAAGAATCACATTGGAGGGTTTAATATCCCGGTGAATTATTCCCTTGCCGTGAATGAATTCCAGAACGGCGCACAGCTCCTTTGCCACACTTGCAAACTGTTTTTCAGACAATTCCACACTGCCAATGGTCTCCCCCTCTATGTATTCTTCAAAAATCGTAGTACAATGATCTGTATATGTAACTTCCATCAGTTTGGGCAGATAAGGATGCTGGCATTCCCTCAGCTTCCTGTAAACAGGGTATGTCCTGTCTCCTGACAGCTTTTTTCGTATCAGAGTCCGCCCGCTGTCCTTTTCACGTACCAAATGCACCGTACTTTTTTCACTCTGCTTTAACAGCTTTATCTCTTCATATTCCAAATTTTGTCCCCCCCTTGTCAATTTTTGACTGATTTCGTATAATTATAGCAATACAATTAAGGAGATGCAACATGAATATTAAGACAACGGAAGAACTTGTCAATGAAATCAAGACAGCAACGGATATAGAAGACTATCTGACCACAAATCAAAACAATTTGTTAACTCCGCATTTTACAGAATATCTTTCTGGCTTATTGCAGCAAAAAAAGATCAGCCGGGCGGATGTTGTCCGGGATTCTCTGTTAGACCGGGTCTACGTATATCAAATATTTTCCGGAAAAAGAACGCCTTCCCGGGATAAATTGATCGCCATGGCGTTCGGTATGCACCTTTCCGATGAAGAAGCCCAAAAAATGCTGAAATATTCAGGCAATAGAGAATTATATGCAAGGGACAAGCGGGATGCGCTAATTTTATTTGCCCTGAATCGGCAAAAAAATATTCATGAAGTCAACGAACTGCTGTTTGACCACGATTTCACCCCGCTTGGCACATCTTTAGAATAAATTAGCTTTAATGAGTACTGGAATTTTGGGATGTGAATCCCATATTTTGGAATAAAATACAGTTTGAAAAATATTCGATAAAAAGGTTGCAAATGTGCACAATTTTTTTTATTATAAAACTATATATACATAAAACTAAGATCAAATGAAAAGAGGTGCTAAATGGCAGGAACCAAAAAGAAGGCGGTACTCATGAAAGCTGTTTCAGAACTGAAATCCGCCGACTATTCCAAAGAGCCGGCGTTAAACGGTATTTACCAGCGGCTTGTCCACGCAAGACAACAATTTGCAGAAATTTTTGAAATGAACATCAAGGCAGTCATGCAGATCAGTTCCCTTGACCTTACAATGCAATACGAGACACAAAAGATCGTGGATATTTCCCGTAATGTGGCAAGAGCAACTGAATCCATCTTCGGATCATCTGCAGAACATGCAGACAGTCAGCACGAACAGCTGACCAATACCATCATTCAGGTTTCATCGGAAACTGAGGAGGTCTACAGCAAGATCGATTCTTGTCAAAGCGAACTGACCTCCATCAAGGAGCTTTCCAGCCAAACCATCGACACTTCTCACCAAATGCAGAAGGATATGGATAATCTCCTTGAAGTTATCAATTACATGAACGATGTGATCGCAGGCATCGGCACCATCTCCATGCAGACAAATCTGCTGGCGCTTAATGCCTCTATTGAAGCGGCAAGAGCCGGAGAAGCAGGGCGGGGATTCGCCGTAGTTGCCACTGAGATCCGCCAGCTTGCTGAAGAAACGCAAAATCTCACTGGAAATATGAGTGAGTTTGTAGAAGAAATCAAAGCCGCCTCGCAGCAGAGTGTTGAAAGCGCTGAAGGAACCATTATGGCGCTCAAATCCATGACGGAAAAAATAGAAAATGTATGGAAACTGAACAGTGAAAACCAAATGCATGTTTCGAAGGTAAATGATTCCATCAGTTCCATTGCTGCTGTCAGTGAAGAGCTTAGCAGTTCAATGAATGAAATGGAAAATCAGCTAAGGAACAGCACCGATTTCATGTTAAATGTCAGCCAGGAACTGAAAAAAGCAACCCAGCCGGTTGTAGAAATCGAAAAGACGCTGGATGATACGGTAAAACAGATGGGAACCATGACAGAGGATGCTTTTTTCCATCTGGAAAATGCAGAATTTGGCAAGCATGTAAGTAATGCCATCACGGCACACCAGTCATGGCTGAAGAATCTCCGGAAAATGGTGGATGAAAAAACGATCATTCCGTTGCAGCTGGATTCCTCCAAATGCGGATTTGGTCATTTCTACTATTCCATGACGCCCAGAACACCTGCTGTCCGCCAGATCTGGACTACCCTTGGGGATAAGCATCAACGCTTCCATCGATTCGGAGGTGAGGTTATTTCCGCATTAAAGGACGAAAATTATGCAAAGGCGGAACAGATCTACCATAATGCGGAGGTTTACTCCAGAGACCTGATTGCAGATTTGCAAAACATACTGCAACTGATAGAAAATTAATGGAAAGGAGACAGGCATCAGCGCTTGTCTCCTGTTTTTTATATTTCCAAACATACTGTATTATCTTGAATTTCCCTCAAAGAACAGGGCGATCGTACCCGGTCCGGAATGGGCGCCTATGGTAGGTCCAATGTGGTTGATCTTAAACTCCGTAATGCCAAAGCGCTTTTCAATTTCATTCTTTACGTACTCAGCATCCTCCAGGGCATCCCCATGACTGATAAAAACAATATCGTTTCTTTCAAGGTATCCCCCTTCTATTTTTTCTTCCATGTAATCCACCAGGGCATTTAAAGATTTTTTACGCCCCCGCACTTTGCTTAAAGGAATTAAATGCCCCTCGTCGTCCACATGCAAAATAGGCTTAATGCCTGCGATGGTTCCTACAATTGCAGTTGCCTTGCTGACCCGTCCCCCGCGGTACAAATGATTTAAATCGTCTACTGTAAACACATGGGTGAGATGAGGTACCAGTGCAGCCAGATAATTGGCAGTCTCCTCCAGAGTTCTCCCCTGTTTTTGCATTTGAACCGCTTTATACACAAACAATCCCTCTCCCATGGAGGCACACTTGGAATCCACCACAATAATACGGCAGTCCGTCTCCTCTTCCATCAATTCTTCCGCGGCAAGCATCGCATTGCCGCAGGAACCGCTTAACCCCGAAGAAAAGGATATATAAAGAAGCTTTCTGTTTTCCTTCAAATATTCTCTGAAATATTCCTTGTATTCCTCAGGATTCACCTGTGAAGTGGTGGGCATCTTCCCCTCTTCCCTCATCAATCGGTAAAATTCTTTCCAATCAAGCTCTTTCTCTTTTCCGTAGGAAATTCCATCCATAATATAATTGAAATAAACAAGTCCCAGCTGATTTTCCTGTATATAATCCACAGGCAAATCCGCTGTCGTATTTGTAATGATCTTAAACCCTTCCATTTTTATCCTCCCTTATTTACACATTCAGTAACTTCTGTATTTTAACATTTTTACCTCCATTTTACAAATTAATTTAAAACAGGCGCCTGAAACCTGTATTTCCAGCGCCTGTGCATTTAAAAAAATATTTTATTTTGAATCATTACTCCCGGGAACCGGGCAGCCTGTACCGGAACAGCCTCTTGGAAAGCTGCTTTAAATTGAATGGAAGCAATGGATAAATATAGCTTTTTCCCGATACGGTTCTGTTTGTCACGATAGCAAGGACAAGCAGCACCACCGCCCCGATATAGCCCCATATGCCGAAGATCGCCGTGAGAATCAAATTGATAATACGCATAAACTTAATCGCATAGCTCAGTTCATAGCTCGCCTGGGTATAATTTGCAATTGCCACAAACGCCATATACAGCATCACCTCCGCGTTGAACCAGCCGCTGTTTACGGAAAATTCTCCCAGCACCAGCGCCGCCATGACGCTTAAAGGCGTGCTCAGCATATTGGGGGTATTCACTGCTGCAAGCCTAAGCCCGTCAATGGCAAGCTCCAAAAGTAAAAATTGCCAGATCAATGGGATATTGGTCGGTTCTTTTACCATGATAAATTCAAATCCGGAAGGAATCCACTCCGGTCTCTGCATCAGAAGCAAAAAGGTGGGCGTCATAAAATAAGTTAAAATGGCGATCAAAAATCTGGATAGCCGCAGGTAGGTTCCCGTAATCGGCGGAAAATAATAATCATCCGCCTCCTCCACGATATCAAAAATGGAGGTTGGCGTAATCATTGCCGAAGGAGAATTGTCCACCAAAATAATAATATCTCCTTCCAGCACCTGCGCCGCCGCCGTATCCGGTCTTTCCGTAAACTTGAATTTAGGGAAAGGATTGTACCATTTCTTTTTGTACAGGCATTCGGCAAGGCTTTCCTGATTCATGGTAAGGGCATCCACCTGTATTTGCCCGATACGCTCTTTGATCTTATCCAAAAAGGCATGATCCACCCGGTCATTCATATAGCAGAGGACAATATCTGTCTGAGAGCTGTTTCCCGCATGAAGCATCTCCATGCGGAGCTGGGGGCTGCGGATTCTCCGGCGGATCAACGCCGTGTTGAATACGATGGTCTCTACAAATCCATCCTTGGAGCCCCGAAGCACCTTGTCCTTCTCCGGCTCCGACACGCTCCTTGCCGGATAGGTTCTGGAATCAATTAAAAGACACCTGTCGTATCCGTCAATGAACAGCGCAAAAACACCGGACATAATAAAGTAAGAAATTTTTTCCCAATCATCCTGCAGATCCACCTCCACATAGGGCAGGCTGGTCTTGGACATTTCATGGGCATCCGCCGGCATTTCATCTTCTTTTATATCCAGAAAATACTGCAGCATTTTCTGCATCAGTTCATCCTTACAAAATCCGTCAATAAAATACATACATGCCTGCCTGCCGCCGATCTGGATCACCCGGTAGACAATATCAAAGCTTGTATCCACAGCAAGATACTGATTCAAATATTTCATATTTTCTGAAAGTGAGGCACTCATCTTTTTGTTATCCATAAAAAACTCCTTCCGCACACCAATGCATTCTCTTAGCATTATGTGGCAAAAGGAGTTATTTTATACAATTCAAATGGATTTCTACTGCTTTCCCGTACTTCCAAATCCGCCTCTGTCTCTTTGACCTAAAACATCGGTTTCCTGAAATACGATCTGAGGCTGATTTTCCATAATTCTAAACTGACAGATCCTGTCGTTACAGGAAATATGGGTGTCTCTCACTGCATATACCGGCATAAACCACTGGTCGTTGTCTCCACAGTAGGAGCAGTCCACAACTCCCTGATGATTTGTCTGGATAATGCCAAAGTTCTTAAAAGTAGAACTTCTTGGAACAATATGGGCTTCATAACCTTTGGGAAGTTCCATTGCCACTCCCAGGGGAATCAGCCGAAACTCCCCTTTTTTCAGGTCCACATCCTCTGCGGCGCGCAGGTCGATCCAATCCGACTTCCCATCAATATAGGCAAGCTTTTCTATTTTATCAGTAAAATACTTAATTTTAATGGTTTCCATAATCAGAAAATCCTTTCTGTCCACAAGCTTCAGGCATAATCTCCACAGTGCAGAACCGGCGTTACCGGATCTGTCTGGGCAAGGGATTGGGGTACATCGATCACCCGCTGATTGCTGCTTCCCTTCCACAAAAGTTTATTGTCCTTTTTATCGATCTGAAATTCACCGTCAACCAGTACATCTATATACTGCATAATGGAATAGTGCAAAATATTTTCCCAGCTGTCGCCTGTATAAAGCCATATGGTTTTTCCAGGATATTTCTCTTTGATCTCCGCCATAAAATTTCTCACATCCAGCCGGTTCGCCGCATGCAGGGGATCGCCTCCCGAAAAGGTGATGCCGGAAATATAGGGCTTCTCCAACTGTTCAAATATTTCCTTTTTTGCCTTATCGTCAAATAAAAGCCCTCCTGCCGGGTCCCATGTAATGGGATTATGGCATTCCTTGCAGCAATGAGAACAGCCGGCAACCCACAAAACAACACGCAGCCCGTCACCGTTTAACATATCGTCCTTTGTAATATTGTGATATCTCATTTACTCACATGCTCTTCCTTTCTGCAATTTCTGCCATTTTCGCCTCATTCAAACGGGTATCCCCATGCACTCTTGAATAGGAAAGATATCCGTTCATACGCTCGATCTTGGTCAGATTTTTGCTTCCGCATACGGGACATACATCCATTTCCAATTCCTGATGTCCACAGTCGTCACAGTAGGCAAGAGACAAATTTACCCCTTCGTAAAAGCCCATATCCATGGCTCTGCGTATTAAGGTTTTAATTGCCTCCACATTGTAATCAATGGGATATTTCACATACTGTATTTTGCCGCCGTTGGAAAGCTCCCAGAAGCGGTATTCCAGATCCTGCTTTTCAATAGGCGTAATATCCTCGGAAACATGGCAATGGAAGCTGTTAGACACATATTCTCTGTCCGAAACCCCTTCCACGATTCCATATTTGGCGCGGAACTGTTTCACCTGAAGACCGCAAAGGCTTTCTGCCGGCGTCCCGTAAATGGCATAAAGATTTCCGTCTTCTTCCTTAAACTCATTGACCTTCTGATTGATATGCTCCAATACCTCCAGTGCGAAAGCGCCGTCCTCCACCAGGGACTTTCCGTTATACAACTCCTGCAGCTCATTAAACGCCGTAATTCCAAAGCTGGCCGTAGCGCTTTTCAAGATGGGCTTGATTTTATCCGAAAGCTTCAAATGACCGCCCAGGAATCCGCCTTCACAGTAAGCAAGGGGATTGGTAGAGGCACGCATTTCACCCAAATAAGCATAGGTTCTGATGTGTAATTGGCGGATCAAATTTAAGTAATAATCCAGTACCTCGTAAAAATCTCTGCTCTCCTGCCTTGCTTTTGCAAGAATCATGGGCAGATGAAGGGACACCGCTCCGATATTAAAGCGTCCCACAAATATCGGCGAATCCTGATCGTCCGCCGGATGCATACCGCCTCTTTCATACCAGGGTGAGAGAAATGCACGGCAGCCCATAGGGGAGATCACCTTGCCATACTGTTTATACATACTTGCAATATAACCTTTGCCCGTCAGGGAAAGCCAGTCAGGGTACATGGTCTTTGCCGAACATTTTACCCCTGCTTCAAACACAGCTTCCAGTTCTTTCCCGGGTCCATGAAGGTTCTCATCATATAAAAATACGATCTTGGGGAAGAGCACCGGCTTTTTGCAGTCCTTTTTCCCCTGTCCTCTTCTTCTTACATTTAAAAGAGAAATACTTGCAAGCTGGGCAAACCGACCGGTTCCAATTCCTGTCGTCACGGTAATAAAGGGATAGTCTCCACGGCTGGAGGCAACGGTATTGAATTTATATTCCCAGCCCTGAAACCCCTGCTCAAACTCCCGCTTCACATCGGCATATGCCTCCGCTTCAGCAGTTTCCCGGTCAATACCAAGATTTAAATATCGTTTCAATCCCCTTTGATAGGTTTTTTCCGCATAAGGCTCCAGGATCTTGTCCACTTCAGGCACCGTAAAACCGCCGTACTGCTGGCTCGCCGCACTCAACACGATATCGCCGATCACATCAAAGGCAACATCCAACGTTTTCGGCTCGTTATACCAGATATTCCCCATCTCAAAGCCGCCGGTCAATACGCTGGAAACATCAAAAAGACAACAGTTCATAGTATCCCGCCTTGCAGACATATCATGCACATAAATATATCCGTCCCTGCACGCCTGAATTTCTTCTGTGGTCATAAAAAATTTCTGATACAATTCCTTGTTAAACTGATTAAAGATCAGACTTCTCTTGGTGGAGACAAGGGCACTGTCCGTATTGGCATTTTCCTTATCCCCCACATACATGATAGACTGGCTTTTCTTGTAAACATCATCCATCATGCGCACAAAATCCTGCTTATAATTGCGGTAATCCCGATAGCTTTTTGCCACAATGGGCTTCACGTCCTCAAGGGCGCTCTCCACAATATTATGCATAATAGGAATTGGAATCTGATCCTCCTCCAGTTCATTTACCTTATCAACTACATACTGACATATATGCTGCTTTTCCTCATCAGTAAATTTCGTAAGCGCTCTGTAAGCGCTTTTCCCCACAGCATCAATTACCTTCTGCACATTGAAAGCTTCCAGACTGCCATCCTTTTTGATGACCTTAACCACCTTCATCGGCTGAAATAAATCGCCGTATTCTGTGGTGCTTTCCTGATTTTCACTCATTACTTTCCCTCCGTTTTCCCCCTGCGCTGCATCCCCAAAACACAAAATATAGTATATTTGCTCCATACCGCCCAAGATATTGTACTATTATCTAGTATAATGAAAGCATATCCGGATGTCAACTTGAAAATACGAATTAAACGGACGCCGCCAGATTATGATTTACTTATCATCCCGGAAGCCTCCACAGCCGCCACTGCACATTTGATTTCTTCCACAGGCATGGTCAGCGCAAACCGCACATGCCCTTTTCCTAATTTTCCAAAACTGCTTCCAGGCGTGCAGAGAACACCGGATCTTTCAAGAAGCTCCATTACAAAAGTAACATCGTCTGAATATCCATCGGGAATTTTTCCCCATGCAAACATGGTTCCCTCACTGTCCGGGACATTCCATCCAATGGCGCGTAAGCCTCCGCAGAGGGCATCTCTCCTTCTCTGATATTCCGCACATCTTTCCTTAATTCCATTGTCAGAGCCCTTCAGCGCCGCGATCGCGCCATACTGAACCGGAAGAAAGGTTCCGTAATCGATCTGAGATCGAAGCTTTTTAAAATTCTGTACCAAGTATTCGTTTCCCACCAGGAATCCCACCCTTGCCCCTGTATAATTATAGCTCTTTGACAGGGAATAAAATTCTATGCAATTTTCCTTTGCCCCTTCAAACTGTAAAATAGATTTCCCCACATGGCCATCATAAATAATGTCCGAATAGGCATTGTCATGAATGATAATAATATTTCTTTCCTTTGCCCAGGGAATCAGCCGCTCATAAAAGCTGTCCGGCGCGATTTTGCAGACCGGATTTAAGGGATAAGATACGATCATAAATTTCGTTTTCAAAGCAGTTTCATCATCAATGGCATCCAGATCCGGCAGATAATCCTTTTCAGCGCTGAGTTCATAAGTCCTCACATCCGCCATGGCAAGGGAAGGACCAATGGAAAAAATCGGATACCCCGGATCTGGCACCAACACCACATCCCCCGGATCACAAAGGGTAAGACCAATATGGGAGATCCCCTCCTGGGAACCATACACATCGGTAATCTCCTTTTCGGTAAGCTTCACATGATAGCGCTCCCAAAACCGCCGGATCACTGCCTCTGAAAGCTCCGGAAGCATTTTCAAAGCATATTTGTAATTTGCCGGATTCTTTGCCGCCTCCACCACGGCTTCCATAATATGAGGTTCGGTGGGAAAATCAGGTGTGCCTACAGACAAGTTGTACACCCTTCTACCCGTTCTTTCTACCTCTTCCTTTTTCTCATTTAACAGTTGGAAAATACCTTCTTCAAACTCCTTCATTCTCTCTGATGCCTGTAATTTCATTTTTACCTCCGTCTCAAAGCGTATTCAGCCTTCTTCCATCCCGAAGCGCTTTACGCTTATTCTGGAGTTCCTGTGTCAGGAGCTCCATAATTTTCCATAATTTTATTTAAAAAGGCAACATATTCGTTTTTTACATGCTCCGGACCTGTAACCAGCACATCCGTTCCAAGCCCTGTCAGCCACCCGTAAAACTGACCACTCACCGCCGCTTTTACCCTTACGCTGACAGTTCCTTCCTGTAATTTCCGTATATCAATGTCCTTTCCAAACCGATCAAAAATAATGCCGATCATATGCTCCGGCAATTGCAGCGTAACCAGCTCCGTTTCGCCGCCGAACATGCCAAAGGTTCTGTTGGTATACTCGGCAATATCAAACTCCCGAAATGCCTCCATACCCTTTCGGGTCTCTCCGGAAAGTTCCGTAATCCGGCTCATCTTATCTACCCTGAAATGCTTGATGCGCTCCTCCTCATCATCAAAGGCAATCAGATAATAGTTTTCGTCCTGCCAGGTCAGCGCCCAGGGGCTGATCCGGTATATTTTCCCCTCACGCCTTGGCGTAAGCTTTTTCTGAATGTCCCACGCAAGATAGATAAAGGTGACAGGTGCATTATCCTGTATCGCTTTGTGAATACGGTCTACATTATAATAAATGCTTTCATTTTCCGTTTTCACTCTGCCGGCAACAAACACCTGCCTTTGCAGTTGTTTTCCCTCGTAGGGTCCCGCCAGTTTCTCGATCTTGGAGATCAGTTCCCGGGATTTTTTCTGTGTAATAAAACGGGATGCCTGTACTGCGTCTACCAGAAGCTTCAACTCCGGCAATTCAAATTCCCTGCTTGCCAGATAGTAGCCGCCTCCCTTTCTTGTCTTCACATTGATAATGTCATACCCATATAAGTTCAGACATTCAATATCATCGTAAATGCTTTTGCGCTCGGCACTGATGCCGTAAGATGCCAGCTGTGCAATGATCTCCTGCGCCGAAAGACAATGTGATTCATCCGTCTTTTCCGCCAAAATTTTTAATATGTATAACAGCTTCAATTTCTGGTTGGCGCTTTTTGCCATGAAAGCAGTTCCTCCACTTCCCAAAGATTTCGGATTTCATAATCAATTTTAAGCTCTGTATGATTTTCCTTTCCTTCCGGATTGTACCAGCAGCATGCAATCCCAGCAGCATTTCCTCCCTGCATATCGCTGGAAAGGGAATCTCCTATGATCAGAGCCTTATCCTTTCGGAAGTCAGGAATTTTCTGAAAGCAAGCCTCAAAATATTGCAGCTGTGGTTTGGGCGCCCCTATTTCTTCGGAAATAAATATATCATCCAAAATCTGATCCAGACCTGACAGATGCAGCTTATTCCGCTGAGTGGATGAAACCCCATTGGTCACCGCATATTGCCGCACAACTCCCTTTAGCTTGCTGCACAGTTGATCCGCATTATCCCTGAAATAAAAAACGGATCCCAGCTCTTTCTGATACGTCTGTTGAAAATCCTTTGGAGAAAGGTCTTCTATTCCAAGCCGGGAAAAAAGCGCGGCAAATCTTCCGGTGAGCAGCTCTGCTTTCGTCACTTCCCCCAGCTCATAGCGTTTCCAGAAAGAAGTGTTAATCTCCCCATAAAGGGATAAAATTTTCTGATCCGCCCTTCTGCCATATTGTTTAAAGCATTCAAACAAAGCATATTCCTGAGATTTTTCAAAGTCAAGCAGTGTCTGATCCACATCCCACAGTAAAATCTCATATTTTCCCATAAGCTTCCTCCTGCCTCTTTTGTAATTTTAGTGATATAAAAAGCGCAAAGCAGGCTTTGCGCTCCTTTTCCCTATAAAATTTCATAAAATAGGAAAACTGCCTTTCGGCATCTATGATACATCTGCGGCGGCGCTTTCGTTTTCCGCCTGTTGATTCTTACGCTTGCGCATTTTAATACCAATAAAAATGGCAACTCCTGCCAAAACCACAATCACTGCCATAAGCAAAAAATAAGATAAAAAGGAATTCAAAAATAAAATTAATTTTTCCATTTTCCACCGGTCCTTTCTGGTTATTCACTGATTTATCATATCATTGCAGCTTTCCATAGTCAAGCCTGTGCCACACACCTGAGGAAAGAAAATCTGAGGCCATTTTTTCCGCTTCTTCTATAATTACAGGCTCATATCCTATAATGCCCAACAATCTGATGGCATTTCTGGTAGTCGCCCTTCCCTCCATGATCTTATAGGTAAAGGATATATCACTGCCATCGATCTCCTCTGAAAAGTGATAATTGCTGTAATCCCCTTCCAGTAAATGAGTCAGCTCAATATCATGAGTGGCGGCAAAGCACATACACCTGCCTCCTACCATACTTCTCAGGATCTGGGTGGATGCGGCGATCCGCTCTACCGTATTGGTTCCCCGAAGC
Organism: uncultured Lachnospiraceae bacterium; assembly: GCA_947172705.1. Classification (GTDB taxonomy): domain Bacteria; phylum Bacillota; class Clostridia; order Lachnospirales; family Lachnospiraceae; genus Suilimivivens. Next base: position 36,660 of record CAMWCA010000002.1, on the reverse strand, counting down.
ACCTCATCTACAAAGCACAAAACCGGCATTCCTTCCGATGCAGTCAGGTCAAGGATTCTTTTAATCGCCCTGATCTCCACCATATAATAGCTTTCTCCCCCCTGTACATCATCCCTGAGGCTCATGGAGGATACGATCCGGAATAGCCCTCCCTGATAGGAATCTGCAAGACAGGTATGGATCGTCTGTGCAAAAATACTGTTGATCGCCATTGTTTTCAAAAAAGTGGATTTCCCGGAAGCATTTGACCCGGTTATCAACACACTTGTCTTCGTATGAATTTCATTTTTAACAGGTTCTTCAATCAAAGGATGGTATAAGCCTTCCGCATTGATTTCCGTTTTTTCCGAAAAGTTTTCAGTAAGCTTGGGAACACACCAGGAGCCAAGAGATCCCCTGTATGCGCCAATTGCGATCATTGCCTCTATCTTTCCCATTACCTCCAGAAGCTGGTCGATATCATCAATGTGTTTCCGCACTTCCCCAAGCATTTGATTAAATTTGATCAGATCCAAATGCAGCCCCATTCTCACAAAATCCAGTACCATGTCCAGCGGATTCCCTGAGCCTGACATTCTGTTTCCTGACATGACAAGAAAAGAACCCCGCCGAAAGCCATTCATGGAAGCGCTGCATTTGTAAAGAGTTTCAAACTCTTCCTCCAGAATCCCAAGCTTATGAGATTTGATACTCTTCACAGCGTCAAGAAGCCGGAATACATATGCAAAGCTGACAATATAAGGATCGATCTGTTCTTTCTCTTTAAAATAGGTCACATTGTTATAAACCAAAATACAGACCAACGCCACCAGCCCCATGGAAAAACTTACAAACAAGCTTCCAATACAGGCAAGAAGCAACAGCAGCGCCAGGTAATGCCTGCCGTTTTTGCGTTCTCCCAGCTGATCCAGGTAGTCTAAATAGTCATAAATGGAAAATTTTCCGGTATATCCCAGCTTACGGAAAATCATCTGATAAGCGACTCTGTCATCCGGATGTTCCCTGAAATAAGTTATGATTTTTTCCCGGTTCCGGAGCTGTGCTTCCTCCATGCAGGGTCTTCGCAGAAGATCATACAAATGCTCCTCCCCTGCCGCCGAATAGGTATAATTCATCTTCTTAAAGATTTCATCCATATTCAGGTCGTTCCAGGTAATATCGTCAATACAAAACCCGTCTTTATGCTTTAAAAAATAATGGGAAATGGTTTCCAGCTGACCTGGTTTATACTCTCTTTGCGGCAGCACACCGTAGTCACTGTACAGTCTTTGTACAAATTCTTTTTCTGATTTTTTGTTGTCATAAAACCCTTTCAGCATCACTATCAGAATAAATCCTGCCATTACTGCCGCAAAAATTATATATTCCATCTTTTTTACTCCGAAACAAACTTTTTAATACATTCTTCCATTTCGCTTGCAATCTCATTCAGCTGTTTGGTGTTCTCCGCGATGGTTGCAATAATGGAGCCTACCTCAGCGGCGGAAGCGGAAGTTTCCTCCGTGCTTGCCGCATTTTCCTCGGCAATTGCAGTTAAGTTCTGTACCACATCAACCACCTTTACTCTTGCATCATCCAGCTTTTGGGTTCTCGCTGCAATGGCGCGGATACCCTCAATAGATTTGTCGATGCCATCCTTTACATTGCGGAAGGCATTTTCCGTATTTGCCACATTTTCATTCTGTTGTTCAATAACAGTCTTAACCTCTTCCATGGTTTCCACAGATTTTTCCGAATCAGAAATCAGGGAATTGATAATTCCGTCGATCTGCCGTGCGGATTCATTGGACTGCTCTGCAAGCTTTTGAATCTGCGCTGCAACAACGGCAAAGCCTCTTCCCTGCTCGCCTGCTCTTGCCGCCTCAATAGAAGCGTTTAAGGATAACAGATTGGTTTCCTCTGCAATATCTGTGATCATGTCGGTGGCTTCCCTGATCTTCATTGCAGATATATTTGTGGTATTGGTTTGATCATAAATGATCTGAATGGCGTCTTTGGTTTTTAAGTTGACATCATTCAATGCAGCTATAATATCAATCGCCTGATTTCCGGCATCGCGCATTTTTCTTGCATTTGCCCGCAGGAGTTCTACTTCCTCATTGGTTTCTTCGATCATATTACCCATCAAAATAACGTTTTCCGTTGCAGTCTGGGTCTCCTGAGCCTGCGCCGTAGCTCCCTGTGCAATTTCAGCGATTGCTTTTTCCACCTGGTCTACCGCAAGGGCAGTCTCCTCTGCACTGGTGTTCATGGTGGTAGAGGCCTCAAACAAATTACTGCTATGCCCTGTAAGGGCATGAATGATATCGTTCAATTCCCTGCGGAGAACATCGATAGATCTTCCCATCATGCCTGTTTCATCTTTTCTCTTATTCACGGAAGCCTGCAGGCTGCTTTGCGTAAGATCCAGCCCGGAAAGCTTTATTACCATATCGGTGATCTTCTCGATGGGTCTGATCATTTTATACGCCACAACCAGACCTACCAGAGAACATAGAATTAAAATAATTAACGAGCCAATCGCGCTTACCCTGATAATGGCATTAATACTCTCAAGCGCCTCGTCCTCATCTGCAGAAACCACTGCAATAAACTCCATATTGCTTCCTATGTAGTAAGATGCATATTTTGTAGCGCCTTTAAAATCATAAATAATAACGTCAGTCTCAGGTCTGCTTCCCTTGGCAATTGTGTCCAGAAGCTGCTTAACCGCGTCATTTTCAACAGGTTGTCCAATTTTATCGGCAGTTGGATGATATAACATGGTTCCGTCAGGAGAAACCACATAAGCGTAGCTTGATTCCATTCCCTCCACACATATGCCGCCCACGGTTTTCTTTAATTCCTCCGCCGTCAGTACGCTCTGCACATCCTCTGCAATGGCAATCTCTCTGTCAATTCCCTTTCCTGCCGTAAGCACGATATCTTTCATATAGCTTTTGATCAACGTGGTCTGACTTTCCTTAACGGAAGATGTCACCGTAATCATACAAAGTGTCGTGGTGGCAAGCACCGTCAACACAATCAGCAGTACGATCTTCGTTTTAATAGAGCTTAAAACCGATACTTTATTTTTCTTTTCCATTATGTTCCCCCATTTCATAAAAAAATAATCTGTTTAATTGATTCTATCACTTTTCCTCAGAAAAAGCTAACATATTCTCTTTTTGATTTTTTCCACTCTTCTATAGATCTCCTCAGGGCTGTCCTTGGTATGGAAATTTCCTTTTTCATAGAGAATATTTCCGCCCACCATAGTCATGATCACATTTTCCTTGCTTCCACTGTAAACCAGGTTTTTGGGAATATTGTTCAGGGGCTGCATATTGGGCTGATTTAAGTCGATCATAATGAGATCCGCCAGCTTTCCTTCCTTCAGCACATCCGCATCCCTAAGCCCCATTGCGTGGGCGCCGTTTACCGTTGCCATTTTCAGCACTTCAAGGGCATCTACCGCCGCCGCGTCCCTGTCTCTCAGCTTTGCCAGCCCGGTCACCAGAAACATTTCCCGGAACATGTCAAGACAATTGTTGCTTGCCGGTCCATCGGTACCGATCGCCACCGGAACTCCTGCCTTTAAGAAATCTGTAACAGGTGCGATCCCGCTGGCAAGCTTGGCATTGGAGCCGGGATTTGTCACTGCATACAATCCCCTTTTCTTCATAATGGCAATGTCCTCCGGGGTCATATGCACACAGTGATAACCGCCGCCGCCATAGTCAAACATGCCCAGGGAATCCAAAAAGGCAAGAGGCGTCATACCATACCGTTCCCTGCACTCCGCCACTTCCTTTTCCGTCTCCGCCAGATGGGTAAAAACCGGCGTTTTGTACTTATGTGCAATCCCTGCTATCTCCTCAAGAAGCTCCCTGGAGCAGGTATATTCCGCATGGAAACCAATGATGTAGGACAAAAGAGGACCTGCATGGTTCAACTTTTGATACATCTCTTCCACCAGCCCGGGAGACTGGCTGAAATTGTTCACCGCTCCCACCTGCACACACCGCATTCCCATCTGGTCAAAAGCTTCCGCTATGGTCTCTGGTGTGAGATACATATCAAATACGGCGGTAACGCCCCCGGTAAGGTATTCCAGAATAGCAAGCTTGGACAGCTCTGCAATATCCTCCCCCGTCATCCGCGCTTCCACCGGAAAGATCTTATGGTTCAGCCACTGATCCAAAGGGAGATCGTCCGCATAAGAGCGGAGGAGGGTCATTCCCGAATGGGTATGGGCGTTTTTGAAGCCCGGCATCAGCAAATTTCCCTGACAGTCTATTTCTCTGTCCCATATGATACATTTTGCGGGAAGCTTTTCATAAACCTCATCGGCTCCGATCGTTTCTCCCACATATATGATCCTGTCCCCCTGCACCCATATTTCTCCTTCAAACAGCTCCTGTCCTTCCGCCATTGTAAGAATTCTTGCATTGTAAAGCCTTATATTCATAAATTTAACCCTTCCGTCCGTAAAGCCTTTTTAAAAAGCAGCAATCGCTTCTGTCACCAGCCGGGTAAACATAGGCGCCGCCTGGTTTGCCGCCTCCTGTACCTCCTCATGGGTGAGAGGCTGGTCGGTCATGCCTGCGGCAAGATTCGCCACACAGGAAATTCCGCAGATCCGCATTCCCATATGATTTGCAGCGATGGCTTCCACCACCGTGCTCATTCCCACCGCATCTGCGCCTAGACTGTGAAGCATTTTAATTTCCGCCGGAGATTCAAAGGAGGGACCTGTGAGCTGTACATAAACGCCTTCCTTCAAAGGAATGTCACACGCCTTTGCTTTTTCTCTGATAATCTGCTGCAGCCTGGGATCGTAAACCGTACTCATATCCGGAAAACGGCATCCAAATTCGTCTATATTGGCACCGATCAGGGGATTGGGGGCAAAACAGGAAACATGATCCCGAATCAACATGAAGCAGCCTGCATGAAAAGAGGGATTTATGCCTCCGGAAGCGTTGGTGAGGAATAAGATCTCGGCGCCCATCAGCTTCATCAGTCTGGTAGGCAGCACCACATCCGTAACCGGATACCCTTCGTAATAATGCACTCTGCCCTTCATGCAGACCACGGGCACATCCTTGATATATCCAAAAATAAACTTTCCGGCATGCCCCGGAACCGTGGAAACAGGGAAATCTTCAATTTCACTGTAGTCGATCTCTCCCTTTACCTCCATGGTGTCCGCATAATTTCCAAGCCCGGAACCTAAAACCAGAGCAACTCTGGGCTGAAAGGGCAGCCTGTCCTTTATGCTCTCATAACATTTTACTACCTTATCATACACCTGATTCATTCCATATCCTCCTACATCTTACGGCAATTTTTGTAAATCACTATTTTATAATGATATCATATAATTGTCACAACCGCAACGAAAAAACCGGAAGCCCTTTATGCATTTTGCACAAAGTGACTTCCGGCATGAAACTTATATGATAATGCAGACCATCCCTCCATTGGAGTCGTTTACGATCTTCTGCATGGTCTCCTGAAGCTTCAACTGACTTTCATCCCCTATCATGGTAAGTTTACTGGTAATCCCATCGTTTACCAGCTGCTCCACAGATTTTCCAAAAATGTTCGTCTCCCAGATGCCCGCCTCGCTTTGGCTGGAATCGGTGATAAACCGGATCAGATCCTGAGCCTGTTCCTCGGAACCTACAATAGGTGAGATCTCCGTCTCAATGTTTGCCCGTATCATATGGATGCTGGGGCTCTCCGCCCTGATCTTTACGCCGAACTTATTGCCGTGCCGGATCACCTCCGGCTTATCCAGCCTGATCTCGCTCCGTTCCGGCGTTACCACCCCATAGCCTTTTTGTCTGACCGAGTCAACCGCATGAAGAACCTTGACATATTCCTTTTTCATCTTTGCCATTTCCTTTAGCACAGATAAAAGGTGATACTCATTGTCGATGTTCTCACCTACCATATCACTGAGCATTTCATAATAGTAGGCGTCGTCCACCTCCAGCCATACCCGGACGCATCCGTCCGCCATGTCAATGCCATCCATTTTACATTTTTTGACAAAGGCTCCCTCCAGCATGATCGGATGATTTTTTACATCCCGGATGCTGCTGTACTGCTTCATAAGTTCCTTAACCCTCTCGATCAGGTCGATCTTCATCTTATGGTTTGCAGGAAGCATCTCCACCCATTTCGGCATATAAAATTCGATCATGGTAAGAGGAAATTCATACAATATATTTTCAAGGATATGATTGATGTCCTCTTTCTTTAGCTGTTCGCAGTTTACCGGCATAACAGATACTTCGTACTGACTGCCGATCTCCTCCGCAAGCCTGGCTGCCTCTTCTCCATAGGGCTTCGCCGTATTCAAAAGCACTACAAAAGGTTTTTTCAGTTTTTTCAGTTCTCTGATGGTACGCTCCTCAGCCGCTTTATAATTTTCCCTGGGAATATCCCCAAAGCTGCCGTCGCAGGTGATCACAATTCCAATGGTGGAATGGTCGTTAATGACCTTTCTGGTACCGATCTCCGCCGCCTGGGTAAAGGGAATCTCCTCCGAAGACCAGGGGGTCTTTACCATCCGCTCAGCATCATTTTCCATGTGTCCGCTGGCGCCCTCTACCATATAGCCCACACAGTCGATCAGCCTTACCCTCGCCTCGATCCCCTCTCCTAAGGTAAGCTTTGCCGCTTCCTTTGGAATAAATTTGGGTTCTGTGGTGGTTATGGTCTTTCCTCCCGCGCTTTGGGGCAGTTCATCCACCACCCGCTCCTTTTCATAGGATTCTGTCATATTGGGCAGGACCATCAGATCCATAAATCGCTTAATGAAAGTGGATTTACCGGTTCTCACCGGTCCCACAACGCCTATGTAAATTTCTCCGCCGCATCTTAATTGGATATCCTTGTATAAATCATATTCTTTCTTTACATTTAGTTCCATACAATTACCCCTTCCATACTTAGTTAAATGTATGTGAAGGGGCATTAAATTATTACTGCTTTAAATTCAGAAAATATAAAGAAGCTTTCCCTGTTCCCGAAGCCATTTCCGGTATTCCTTATGCGCCGGGCAGAGTCTTTCCACTTCCCGCCAAAAATCAGGAGAATGATCCATATGAATCAAATGGCACAGTTCATGAATGATCACATAATCGCAGACCGGTTCCGGCGCCATCAGAAGCCGCCAGTTGAAATTCAGGTTTCCCATACTGCTGCAGCTTCCCCAGCGGCTTTTTTGATCTTTGATCCGTATCTCCTGAAAATGCACCCTCAAAAGCGCTGCATATTCCCCCGCCTTTTGAGCAAAAACCGTCTGTGCTTCCCTGCGGTACCATTTTTCCAGCTGCTTTCGTCTCCACTCATAATCCGCCTCATAGGGAACAAACATCAGCAGGCGGTCCATCACAGCTTTGACCCTGGCACGGCTTCTTGGCTCCCGTATCACCGTCAAAGTTCTTTTTTCGCCTAAATAGTATAATATATCGCCGCTTTCCAGCCTGAGCTGTGAAAGCGGCTTTTCTCCTGAACTCATTTTAAAATAACCCTGCGGAAATTCTTCTTTCCTCGTTTTACCACAACCCCTTCTCCGGCAAAGGTATCCTTGCCAAAAGCGGCTTTCACATCTGTGATCTTTTCTGATTCCAGGGTAACGCCTCCCTGTTCGATGGCGCGCCTTCCCTCTGAACGGCTCTGCACCAGCCCAGCCTTGCACAGTACGGAGATCATATCGATGGTGCCCTCTGCAAAATCTTCCTCTGTAAGCTCTGTAGTGGGCATTTGCGCTGCGCTTCCCGTGCTGAATAATGCCCTTGCGCTTTCCTGAGACTTTGACGCTTCTTCCTCCCCATGCACCAGTTTGGTCAGCTCAAAGGCAAGGATTTCTTTCGCCTGGTTCAACTGGCTGCCTTCCCACCGATCCATCTCCTCTATCTGCTCAAGAGGCAGGAAGGTGAGCATTCTGATACATTTCAGCACATCTGCATCCGCCACATTCCGCCAGTACTGATAAAACTCAAAAGGCGTGGTTTTATTGGGGTCAAGCCACACGGCGCCCTTCTGGGTCTTTCCCATTTTCTTTCCCTCGGAATTGAGAAGAAGGGTGATGGTCATGGCATAGGCATCTTTACCCAGCTTTCTTCTGATCAGCTCCGTTCCTCCCAGCATATTGCTCCACTGGTCATCGCCGCCAAACTGCATGTTACAGCCGTACCGCTGGAACAGCTCGTAAAAATCATAGCTCTGCATCAGCATATAATTAAATTCCAGAAAGCTTAAGCCCTTTTCCATTCTTTGTTTATAGCACTCTGCCGTGAGCATCCTGTTCACAGAAAAGTGAGGCCCGATCTCCCGTAGGAATTCAATATAGTTCAAATCCAGAAGCCACTCCGCATTGTTAACCATAAGCGCCTTCCCCTCGGAAAAGTCGATAAAACGGCTCATCTGCTTTTTAAAGCACTCACAGTTATGGTCGATGGTTTCTTTGGTCATCATGGAACGCATATCGCTCCTTCCGGAAGGGTCTCCCACCATACCGGTGCCGCCGCCGATCAGGGCAATGGGTTTATTTCCTGCCATCTGCAGTCTTTTCATAAGGCAAAGCGCCATAAAATGCCCTACATGGAGGGAATCCGCCGTAGGGTCAAAACCAATGTAAAAAGTCGCTTTCCCGTTGTTGATCAGTTCTTTAATCTCTTCTTCATCGGTCAACTGTGCCAGAAGACCTCTTGCTTTTAATTCATCAAAAATCGTCATGTTCTTTCTCCGTTTTTCTTTATTTATTCACCATCAGCTTGATCATCGCCTGATTTAATCCCTCTACGGTCAGCTTATACATGGGAAACAGCCCCTTGATCGCCGTCTCCGCCTCCCGCCAAGGGGCATGCCCGGGCGCCATTTTGGGATTCAGCCACACTACCTTTTTGTAATGCCTTTTTAAAAGCTGAAGCCATTCCCAGCCGGAAAGACCGCCGTTTGGTCCTCTGTAATTACCGCTGTCGGAATACAGCTCCTCCGGCGCCATCGCCGCATCCCCCACCACGATCACTTTATAATCGCTGTCCAGATTCCGGAACATCCACTCCGTATCGATCCAATCGCCGTTTTCGCATTCAGGGGTTTTGTACAGCTTTGAATAAATGCAGTTGTGAAAATAGTAGGTCTTAACGTCTTTATAGTGATTGGATTTGTGTACCGCCTGGAACAGCTCGTTGAGCAGGGAACTAAAAGGAATCATGGTTCCTCCCGAATCCATAAGAAGCAGCAGCTTCACGGCATTCTTCCGGGGTTTATCCATCACGATCTGAAGGTACCCTCCATTGTTGCAGGTTTTATCTATGGTTCCGTCTATGTCAAGCTCCGTCTTGGGAATATCCAGTTTAGTGGAAAACTGGCGAAGCTTCCGAAAGGCAAGCTGAAACTGGCGGTTATCCAGCATCCTGTCGTCCCGGAAGTCTCTGTACTTGCGGGCGCCGATCACCTGGAAAGCGCTTTGGTAGCCGGTGGCGCCGCCTACCCGTATGCCTCCCATAAAGCCGCCCATATTGCCGAAAGCGGTTTTTCCCATACTGCCGATCCAAAAGCTGCCGCCGTTGTGCTCGCTGTCCTGATCCCGCAGCCGTTCTTTAAACTTTGCCTCCACCTCGTCCTTATCGATAAACTGCATGCCGTCCTGCTCGTTCATACGGTATCGCTCTTCCTCGTCCACCATATCGATGAGCTCGGATTTATCCAGCCATTTCATCATATTCTTGGAGATCTCATTCTCTGACTGAATCCCCTTGAAAGCCTCCTCAAACGCCATGTCAAATTTATCAAAGTCCGTTTCGCTTTTCACCAGGATCATCCTTGCCAGATAATAAAACTCCGTCAGGCTGCTGTTACACAGCCCCTTATCCAGCGCTTCCTGCAAAGTCAGCCATTCGCTCAGGGTAACCTGCAGCCCTTTTGCCTTGCAGGTGTAAAAAAAAGTTGAAAACATATTGCCACCTCATTTCAGGGGTCTGGTTAATCCAGCTTCTGCCTTACCGTTTCCAGATCTTCGTCCTTTTTCACCACAACACCGATAAAAGGAAGCTTTGCCCTGATCTCATCGGCGGAAATGCCGCCGATCTGCAGCGCGTTGATCCAGTCGATCAGCTCGGAAGTGCTGGGTTTTTTACGAATGTCCCGCAGATCTCTTATTCGGTAAAACACATCCATGGCATTTTTCAGAAGCTTCTCCTCCACATCCGGATAATGGGTTCTTACGATCTCCTCCATCAATGTCTCATCCGGAAAATCAATGTAATGGAAAATACACCTTCTCAAAAAGGCATCAGGAAGCTCCTTTTCCGCATTGGAGGTAATGATCACAATGGGACGCTGCTTTGCCTTTACGGTGCGCTTGGTTTCATGTATATAAAACTCCATCTGATCCAGCTCCCACAGCAGATCGTTGGGGAACTCCAGATCCGCCTTGTCGATCTCATCGATCAGAAGGATTACCTGCTCCTCTGACTCAAAGGCTTCCCCCAGCTTGCCCAGTTTAATGTAGTGGGCAATGTCGTCTACACCCTCTTCTCCAAACTGCCCGTCATAGAGTCTTTGAATGGTGTCGTACATATACAAGCCGTCCTGCGCCTTGGTGGTTGACTTAATGTTCCAGATGATCAGCTTTTTCCCCAGTGATCTTGCAACTGCCTGGGCAAGCATGGTCTTTCCGGTTCCCGGCTCTCCCTTGATCAGCAGGGGTTTCTGAAGGGCGATTGCCACATTGACGCCTGCCATAAGCTGCTCTGACGCCACATATTCCTTGGTACTGCTAAATTGCTCGCTCATGATAACCTCATTTCTGCACTTTTGTGCCTGTAAACTTATGAATGTAAAGCGGTTCCTACCATGGTATTTCCACACTGTTTTGATACAGCTGTCTTAAATCAATATTCTCTACCTTTTTATCCCGGACCATCAGCTCTCCCACTGCATCCTTTGCCGGTTTTCCCTCAAACAGTATTTTATTTACCTGCTCTATGATGGGAACATTGACGCCGTATTTCTGTGCCAGCGCATAGCCTGCCTTTGCGGAATATACCCCTTCCACCACCATTTTTACCTCTTTCATTGCCTCTTCCATGGTGGCTCCCTTTCCGATCAGGATACCGGCGCGCCGGTTTCTGGAGTGCATGGAGGCGCAGGTAACGATCAGATCACCGATGCCTGTGAGCCCATAAAAGGTCTCGATCCTTCCTCCCATACTGATGCCCAGCCGGGCGATCTCTGCAATCCCCCTGGTGATCAGCGCCGCCTTGGTATTATCTCCATAGCCTAAGCCGTCCGCCATGCCGGCGGCAAGCGCAACCACATTTTTAAGCGCCGCTCCCAGTTCAATTCCCAGTACATCCGAGCTGATATATACCCGGAATACCCTGCTCATAAACAGATTCTGCAAATATTCGGCAGTCTCCTTATCCTTTGCCCCCACTACAATGGTGGTTGGAATTCCCTTTCCTACCTCCTCCGCGTGGGAAGGTCCCGAAAGCACTGCTACATTTGCAGCGGGAATCTCCTGTTCTATGATCTCAGAAAGGGTCATAAGGGTACTCTCTTCTATTCCCTTCGCCACATTGACGATTTTTTGCCCCTCCTTTACATAAGCCGCCATTTTCGTACAGGTGCTTCTGGTAAAGGGAGAGGGTACAGCAAGCACAAGCACGTCCATTCCAACCACTGCCTTCTCCAGATCCGTGGTAAATTCCATTGTTTCCGGAAGAATAACTCCCGGAAGCTTATCCTTGTGTTCATGAGTCTCCTGCAGCATCCGGATCTCATCTTCGATCACCGACCACATGGTAAGCGTATTGCCATTGTTCCCCAAAAGAACGGCAAGGGCGCATCCCCAGCTGCCTGCCCCTATAATTCCTACTTTTGCCATTGATTTTCTTCCCCCTGTCGCTACTGTTTATTTTTCTTGGTGAGATAGGTCTTCCGCTCCTCGCCCTTTATAAGGCGCATAATATTTTCCCGGTGCTTATAATAAGCAAGCACGGTAAGCGCCGCCGTAATCCCATACATTTCATACAAAACCGCCTGAGGGGCATGAAACATCCCCAGCTGCCCTACGATCACCATCTCAGCCATCAGCCCTGCATATACAAGAAGAGAGCCAAGAGACACATAATGAGTAAGGAAAAAGATGCCAAAAAACACGATCACTCCCATGGGCACAAATGCCGGATGAAAAGACAGGATCAGCCCTGCTGTTGCCGCGATTCCTTTTCCTCCTTTAAAATGCAGATAGAAGGGAAAATTGTGCCCTAAAATAGCCCCTGCTGCGGCATACAGCTTTAGAAGATATACTTCCTGGGGATGGGTCTTCCCAAACAGCGCGCCGCAGATCACGATCGCCAGGATACATTTCAGAATATCTCCCGCCAATACGATCAGTCCCGCCTTAGTGCCTAAAACCCGCAGCGTATTGGTAGTCCCTGCATTTCCGCTTCCATGCTCCCTGATGTCGATTCCGTGAAGCCGCCCGTAAATAAATGCCGTCTGAAACAATCCAAAAACATAGCCAATTCCAATACAAACCAACCGTTCCACTTTATTTCTTTTCCTTTCTCTCTCTGATGATAAATTTAAGAGGCGTACCCTTAAATCCAAATGCCTCCCTTATTTTGTTTTCAATATATCTGGTATAGGAAAAATGCATCAATTCTTTATCATTGACAAAAATCACAAAAGTAGGAGGCTTCACCGCCGCCTGTGTAATATAGTAAAGCTTTAACCGCTTTCCTTTATCGGAAGGAGGCTGCTGCAGCGCTACCGCCTCGCTCATGATCTCATTTAACACGCCTGTGGAAATCCGCATGGAATGATTTTCACTGACCATATCGATCAGATCATACAGCTTTGGCAGTCTCTGTCCCGTCACCGCTGAAATAAAAATAATCTCAGCATAAGGCATAAAGGAGAGGATCTCTCTCACCCTTGCGGTATATTGATTGACTGTCTTGTTATCCTTCTCGATCACATCCCATTTATTGACGGCAATGATCACTGCTTTTCCCCTGTCATGGGCAATCCCTGCAATCTTTGCATCCTGCTCCGTTACGCCCTCTGCGGCATCAATCACCAGAACCACAATATCGGCTCTTTCCACCGCGCTTACGGTGCGGATGATCATATAGCGCTCTAACTCTTCCTTTATCTTATTTTTACGCCGAAGCCCCGCCGTGTCAATCAAAATATATTCTTTTCCGTTATGGATAACAGAGGTATCCACTGCATCCCTGGTGGTTCCGGCAATGTCTGAAACGATCAGCCTGTTTTCTCCGATCAGCTTATTGATCAGAGAGGATTTCCCCACATTGGGCTTTCCTACAATGGCAACCCTGATCCGCTCATCCTCCTCATCGCTTTCCTCCCAATGGTCAAAATACTTGATCACTTCATCCAGCATATCCCCGATTCCAAGCTGGTTGGAGGAGGAAACGGGATGGGGATCTCCTATTCCCAGATTATAAAATTCGTAAACATCCGGCATATACTTTTCAAAATTATCCACCTTATTGACCACCAGAATAACCGGCTTATGAGACCTGCGAAGCATATCCGCCACCTTGGCGTCCGCGTCCACCATCCCCTGCTTTACGTCCACCATAAAGAGAATAACGTCCGCCGTGTCTATGGCAATCTGCGCCTGTTCCCGCATCTGGGAGAGGATCACGTCCTGGCTGTCCGGCTCGATCCCTCCGGTGTCGATCAGCGTAAAAGACTTATCCAGCCAGGTCACATCTGCATAGATCCGATCCCTGGTAATTCCCGGCGTATCTTTTACAATTGAAATTTTCTGTCCCGCCAATGCGTTAAACAATGTGGACTTCCCTACATTAGGTCTTCCCACCACGGCAACAATCGGCTTTCTGTTTTCATTCATATCAAATCCCTTCTCCTAAAACAGCGTCTATCAAATCATATCCGCTTGATTTTACAATATCTATTTTTACTTGTAAAGCTTTTTCCATTTGAGAAACCGTCACGTCATCCAGAAAGACCTCTTCCCCGCTTCTCAGCATATTCTCAGGCAGAAGCAGTCTTTCTCCCAGCGCTTTACCTGCAAGCTGTGCCATAATGTCCTGTCCTGTCAGCAATCCGGAAACCGTGATCATCTCACCGAAAAAGTAATTGGTAATTTCATAAACATGGATGATTATCTGGGGATACAGCTTCATAAGCTCTTCCGCCATTTTCAGAAGATAGGGATAGGCGATCTTTCCTGTTGCCATGGAGATCTCGCCTGCATATTGGGAGAGTGTCTCAGGGGAAACGCCCTTTTCAGCGTATTCCTCTCTCCGCATCTTAAGCCCCTGTTGAAATTCATTCAGCAAAAGACGCAGCATCCCCACGCCGTTTTCCAACTGGAGATATCCGTCATAAGTCTCCTCCGAAGGAAGTTCTCTGCCTGCCGTAATATACCACTCGTCGCTTGCATGAATAAAATGGATTCCATGCCGCTCGTAGATCTCCTTCTGAAATCCGTGGATCAGATCCAGCACCTTCCCTGCATCTTCCGGCGTAAAAGGCTCCAGCGGATATAATCCCTCCCTGTATTTTGATAAGCCTACCGGCACCACCGATACGCTTTCCAAAACCGGAATATATTCCATCAGCTTTCTGATGCTGAAAACCAGCTCCTCCCCGTCGTTGATCCCTTTGCAGAGAACGATCTGCCCGTTCATGGCGATCCCTGCCTGATAAAGCCTGTCCACCTTTTTCAACGCCTCTCCGGCAAAACGATTGTTCAGCATTTTACACCGAAGCTCCGGATTCATTGTCTGAAAGGAAATATTGATGGGCGACAGACGATACTGAATGATCCGATCCAGATCATGGTCTGACATGTTGGTAAGAGTCACATAATTCCCCTGTAAAAAGGAAAGCCTGGAATCGTCATCCTTAAAGTACAGGGTTTCCCGCATGCCCCCTGGCATCTGATCAATAAAACAGAAAATACATTGATTATGACAGGAGCGGTACCCATCCATCAATCCGTTTTCAAACAGAATACCAAGATCCTCGTCTTCCTCCTTGTCCACCTCCAGCAGCCATTGCTCTCCGTCCGGCTTTTCAATCAAGACTTCAAGGTATTCGCTTTCCACATAATATTGATAATCAAAAATATCCTCTATCTCCCTGCCGTCAATGGCAAGAAGCCGATCCCCGGGTTCTATGTCCAATTCCATGGCAATACTGCCCTGCTGTATTTCCTTTATCACATGCCCCTTTAATTGCCCGTTTCCCATGACTGCTTTCCACCGTTCCTTTTCCATACCCTTCTATTCTACTAGAATTTTCTTGACGTGTCACTAGCATAATGATATAAAATAAAGTGATGTTATATATTGCTTTACTTTCTGGAGGTCATCATGCCTAATTTACATGAATTGGAAGCGGCGATTCCCGTTGCTCCCCTGAAACTGATCGTCATGGATTCCGCCGCCATGCTTGGACACAGCGTCAACAATCATCTGGTTAATTTCCGAAGAGATGTAAAAAATATTGCCAAAAACGATCCCGCTTTTGAAGGATATGTTTCCGATAATTTCATTCTGGATGCAGCCTGCTACCGTTTTGGAAGCGGCGAAGGAAAAGCTGTTCTCTCTGAATCCATCAGAGGCAAGGATCTGTTCATTCTGGTGGATGTCTGCAATCATAGTATTACGTACAAAATGAATGGCTATACCAATCATAAGTCTCCCGACGACCATTATCAGGATCTGAAAAGAATCATTTCCGCTGTCAACGGCAAAGCACACCGTATTAATGTAATCATGCCTTTCTTATATGAAGGCAGGCAGCACAAAAGAACCGGCCGTGAGTCTCTGGACTGTGCCTACGCCATTGAAGAATTAAGCAAAATGGGGGTAAGCAACTTCATCACCTTTGACGCCCATGATCCCAGGGTTCAAAACGCCGAGCCCTTGCGTGGATTCGACAATTTTACGCCTCCTTATCAGTTTATCCGTGCGCTCCTTGCCACCGACGACAGTCTTCTCATTGACAAGGATAACCTGATCGTGATCAGCCCTGATGAAGGCGCCTTAGACCGCGCTGTCTACTTTGCCAACGTTTTGGGCGTGGATACGGGTATGTTTTATAAACGCCGTGATTATTCCACCATTGTAAACGGTAAAAATCCAATTGTTGCCCATGAATTTTTGGGAGATAACATTGACGGAAAGGACGTTATCATCATTGACGATATGATCTCCTCCGGCGGGAGCATGATCGATACTGCAAAGCAGCTAAAAGCAATGAATGCCAAACGGGTTTACATATGCTGTACCTTTGGTCTTTTTACGGATGGACTGAAGCGCTTTGACGAGGCATACGAAAAATGCTATTTTGACAAGGTGGTGACTACCAATCTCACCTATCAGATCCCCGAACTGAAATCCCGTCCCTATTATGTGGAGGCTGATATGAGCAAATTTATGGCTTCTATCATTGATTTTATGAATCATGACTCCTCCATGGCAAACGTTTACACGCCGACTGATAAAATACGGGAATTTCTTGCAAGCTATAATAACCGGGAGACAGGGTATTCTTCTTTAACGGAATAAAACATACAAATGGAATATTAAAAGCGGGAGCCCGGCTGTTTTCAGCCTTTCTCCCGCTTGTTGTTTCTTAAGATTCCTGTATCAACGGAAAAATCAGATTTACCTTAAACAGATCTCCGTCCACCACGATCTCAAACCTTCCTCTCTGCGCCTCCGTCAGATTCTTCGCAATGGACAGCCCCAGTCCGCTTCCTTCTGTTGTTCTGGACTCATCTCCCCTGATGAACCGCTCCGTCAACTCCGCCGGATTTACTTTCAGGGGTTGTGCCGAAATATTTTTTACCGAAAGCTGTATTTGCCTGTCTGCTTCATCCTCCGTCAAAAATTCCAGATCAATGTACACTCTTGTACCGGGCAGGGCATATTTGAAAATGTTATTGAACAGATTCTCAATGACCCTCCATATTCTTCTGCTGTCCGCTTCTATCATGACGGAACCTTTGGGCGCATTCAAAACCGGATGCAGCCCCTTTGTCTCAAATCTTTCTGAGAACTCCCCAATGGTCTGGTTTAACAGCTCTACCAGATTGATCTTTTCCCACTGAAGGACAATATTCCCCGAGGATATCTTAGATGCCTCTACCAGGTCGTCTGTAAGCTGCTTCAACCGCTGGGACTTGGCATCCAGCACCTCTATATACTCTCTGATTTTAGGCTCCTGCACATTTTCCCGTTTGATCAGATCCACATAGTTGATGATAGAGGTCAATGGCGTTTTAATATCGTGGGATACATTGGTGATCAGATCTGCTTTCAGACGTTCGTCCTTCATACTGGTTTCCACTGCTGTCCTCACGCTCTCTCCAATGCTGTTTACCGCCTGGGCAAGATGAAGATCCTCACCATGCATGCCTTCCTCCCGCACCTTATGGGTGAGATCACCGTCCCGAATCAGTTCGATCCCCTTCAAAATTACCTGCTTTGCCATCGCCGAACGATACAGCATATATCCCACTATACCGTCTGCGCCAAATATTCCAAAGACCACAATCAGCTCAAGAACCCTGTTCACAGCGCCATTATACTCAAAATAAGCAAGAAGGAAGCCTCCTCCTATATTTAGCAGACACAACCCGATAAAGGTTCCCCACACTCTTAAAAGAACATCTGACTGGTCATAGGCATAGGATACCCCTTTCACCACCGCAAAGATAAGTCTCCTTATGAGACTTTCCTTCCAGATGCTTCCCGCCTTGATCCTCCGCACAATGCTGTAATAGAAGAAGGAAAACAGCAAGCTGGCAAGGAGCGCCGCTGTTCCGGCAAAAACGATCATAAGGGAATCGGACGCCCACTGCCACATGAGATTTACCAGCATTTTTATGCCCAATACAAATCCTGCACCGATCCCTGCTCCTGCAAGCAGCATGGGCTCTATGGGAATGCGATCCTGGGGCTGTCCCGGGAAGATCCGTTCCCCATCGGCTGCCCGCTCCGCCCTGCCCTCCTTCATGGTGAGAAGGATCAGCAGCAACAGATAAATTCCTCCGCACACAGCTCCGCCTGTCAAATACTGCCACAAATACGGCAGAAAGCTTTGAAATCCCTCATTTGCCTGATAAAAACAATCCCTCGCCCGGTAGTCTGAGCGCACCCCTATCATAATCTGGGTGTCCTTGGGATAAGAATATTCATAGCCATTTATAATGTATCGGATCGTCCCTTCCTCAATCCGGGTATTGGTCTCATATTCCATCTCTCCGGCATTATAATAAAGGTACTTACCGCATTGTTCTTTCAGTTCCTTTTTCAATCCGGCTAAAGACTCTGTCTGGGTCTCCATATTGCCAAATACCTGTACTTGATCCCCTATGGTTTTTCTGATGAAATAAACCACATTTGTATTTTCCGGATCATAGTACTCTTTGTATTTCAGATATTCATTATAATTGGTGTTCAGATCTTCCGCCGCTTTCTGTACATTTCTGCACAGTTCATAATATTCTTCCCAGGTGGAAACATGGTTTTCAATTCTTTTTCCATCTACTGTGTAATATCTGTTATTGAGCACAGTTGCATTCACCGGGTCTCTGTCCGTAATCCCTTCTTCCAGCAGATTTCCGGACACATCTACCCTGGTAGTGGCATTGGAAAGATCGGAATTCAAATAGCTGACCCTGCCGCCGTCATAGTCCTCCAGGTTAATTCTGGTCACTGTCCGGCTTCTGCTCAAAAACCGATCCACATCCTCCCCACTCATTGCCACCTCTTCGTAGGAAAAGCCTGCCTGCGCCCATTTTAACAGATCGTCCAGATAATAACGGGCTGTGATGTACTCCGGTTCCATGCCGCCGTATCTGCCTGCAAATGCCGTTACATCCACTTCCTTTTTAATATCCAGCTGCCCCTCCGTCTCCAGCTGCCCTCTGATGGTTCCATAGCAGATCAAGTCGGAAGCGCTGTTTCCCAAAAGGGTGTTAAATACATCGGACTCTTCAAAGGGTACATCCTGCTCCACCCCCATAAGCTGATATGCCGCTGTTCCCTTCACTGTATCCACAGCAACATAAGACCCCAGGAGGACAATTACCACAAGAACCACCGCTGTTACAAGGAAAGCATGCTGCAGAATGTGAAGCGTCCACATTCCCAACCTGCCTTTTTTCTTTTTTCTCTTTTTTTCTTTCTTTTCCTGTTCCCTTGTGTGATCCATCTTTTCACCCCTATTGTTTTTCAATCTTGTAGCCTACGCCCCACACCACCTTCAGATACCGCGGTTCTTTGGGATTGATTTCGATCTTCTCCCTGATATGCCTGATATGAACCGCCACCGTATTGTCCGCTCCGATTGCCTCTTCATTCCAGATATTTTCGTATATCTGATCAATGGAAAACACTTTTCCCTGATTTTTTACCAATAAAAGAAGAATATTGTATTCAATGGGGGTGAGCTTAACGCTTTCTCCATCCACCGTCACTTCTTTGGTATCGTCATTAATACAAAGCCCGCCTACTGTAAACAGGGCATTGTTCTCCACGTTCAAGTTGCCCAGCTGGGTATATCTGCGAAGATTCGACTTCACTCTCGCCACCAGCTCAAGGGGATTGAAGGGCTTGGTCACATAATCGTCCGCTCCAATGTTCAGTCCCAGAATCTTGTCCGTATCCTCCGACTTTGCTGACAGAAAAATAATGGGGATGCTGCTGTATTCCCTGATCTTTAAAGTTGCATGAATGCCGTCCAGTTTAGGCATCATAATGTCGATGATCAGAAGCTGAATGTCCACTTCCTTCAGCTTTTGAAGCGCCTGCTCCCCGTCATATGCTTTGTAGATCCGATACCCTTCCTGGTTCAGATAGATCTCAATGGCATCTACGATTTCCTTATCATCATCGCATACTAAAATATTGGTCATATTACTCCTCCGTGCTGCCAACACCTGCAAATTTGTGCGTCAGAACAAATGTCTTATGGTTTGACAATAATAGTAAAACATATATTTTTTAAGGGTTCCCTTGGAAAATAGTTAAGACTTTCTTAATTCCAGAAAGGCTCCCAGATTCCCCCTCTTTCCCTGACTTGCCCGGTGAGAAAAAAGGAACTGGCTGTTACAGCAGGTACACAAATCTGTGACGGCAAGATGTTCGGGCAAAACTCCTCCGTGGAGCAGAATTCTTTTATTTGCCTCCCATAAATCCAGCTGATACTTGCCTTTCTCCTTCCCGGCAGTGAAAAACTGCTCCCACTCCCCGGGAAAGCTCTCCCGGAAAGCCTGCGCCACTTCCTCTCCCACTTCATAGCATTCCCTGCAGATAGAAGGTCCTACTGCCGCCAGCACATCCTCCGGCATGGTTCCAAAGGCATCCCTCATCTCCTTTAACATTACCTCTCCCATGCGTCCCACCGTTCCCCTCCAGCCTGAGTGAGCCAGCCCGATTCCCCGGTTTTTCACATCCACAAAATACAGGGGAACACAGTCCGCATAGACGGTACATAGAATAATCCCCGGCTCGTTGGTGATCATTCCATCCACATCCTCATAATCCGCCGGACGAACCACCCCCTTCCCACAATCCTCCTCTGTGACCAGACGCACATTGGTTGTATGGGTCTGTTTTGAGCAGACGATCCTGTCAGGGGTGGTTTCAAAAATCTCTGCAATTCTCCTGAAATTTTCATCCACCGCCTCTTTTTCATCCCCTCTGGTATAGCTGAGATTCATGGATGCATAGATCCCCTGGCTGACGCCTCCTTCTCTGGTAGAAAATAAATGTCTGACCATTCCCGCTTCTTCCAACAGGGGAAAGGTCAGATATTTGATCTGCTGGTATTGACGAACCTTCATAGGCTCATAACTTTTTTTCCGTATAAGCTGCATCGTTACCTCCGTCCGCCGCTTTTGGTATTCTTTACCAGGAACAGCGGTTATTTTTTCTTTGATAGGGGAAAGCATTCTGATACCAGATCACTTTGTCATCACAGATCGCCACCACATCATAACGCACCTGCATGGTTCCTTCTCTGGGATGTGATACTCTGTAGTAATCCGAAACGGCGCAGATCTTCAACTGCTTCCTTTCATTCACCGCTTCCTCCGGCGCACCGGAAAGAAGATTCTTCCGGTATTTTACTTCCACAAAAACAAGGCAGTTATTATGACATCCGATCAGATCCACTTCCCCCTGCCTGCATCTGAAATTTCTTTCCAGCAGCTGAAATCCTCTTTCCGCAAGATAGGCGGCTGCTTTATCCTCATTTTCCTGCCCCGTTTCCTTCCGATTCAATTCACACTCCCTGCAAGACTATTTTGCCCGGTCCATTTTTGCCTTGATCTTATCCATAGCATCCACAAATACCAATATCTCCGCAACCACCTCATAAAGCTCCGGAGGGATCATATCCCCAATCTCCAGTCTTGATAAGGTGTCCGCCAGCTTATCGTCCCGGTGTACCGGAACCGCCGCTTCCTGTGCCCTCTCAATGATCCTCTCTGCCAGAGCGCCCTTGCCGCTGGCAATGACCTTAGGCGCCGCGTCGTCCGGATCATAGGAAAGGGCGATCGCCTGTTTTACCTTCTTTTTTTCTTCCATATCATCCCCACCTTACACTGCCATTTTTATGCTCTTGCGTCAAAAGAATATCCTGACAGCACAGATATATTTTTGTTCTGATTCAGCATTTCTTCCATCACATTTGTATTCCCGTCTCTGTTGATAAATTCTGCGCTTGCCGAGTAGCCCCGCTCATTCAGCCTGCTGTTTAACAGTTCAATATTCTGGGCAATCAAATCAAGCGCACTGTCATCCTGGAGATAAAATTTTGTTGAAACCTTCTTATCATTCAGGGCAACATACACATCCAGCCCGCCTAAATACTCCATATCCAGATGAAGCAGCGCGCTTACGCTTCCGTCTTTCTTTGCCAGGCTTTTCTTGTTGGTATATACAAAAAGCTCTCCGTTGGCTTCTCTTCCCTGCATCTTAAGGGGAATCTGCACATACGTAAACATCTGATTTAACTGATTCATAAAATCAATGTTACCTGTAACATTGGCAACCGTTCTTGCAAGAGGCGTATCCGCCTTTGCCGTTTGGGACAACGCCTGATTGAGGCGGCTCATCTGGCTGTTTAAACGTTCATAGAGCTTATCTACGCTGTTTTCCTTCCCCACATCCTCCGGAAGCATCAGCCACTGCCGGTTCATTTCATTTTTCAGTACATGCTTAAATTCCCTGCTCTCCAAAAGATCAAAGAATTTTTCCCTGTCCGGGAAGTCCTCCTGGGAAAGCATCTTCTCCACCTGATGGAGCAGCTCCTGTCCGCTCATGCGGTTTTGCGACACCTCTCCGATGACCTTTTCCGGCACTCCCGCATCCTTTAACTGCCTTACAAGCTCATGCAATTCCTTCTCAGGCAAGAGAGACTCCTGCACCTTCTGTTCCGTTCCTGCCTGAGACGCCTCCGGCAAAAGCGCTGTCGGCGTTTTTACGCCTTCCTCTGTGGGCTTTGGAAGCAGGACACCTGCCTCTTCTCCAGCGTTTTGCACCGGCGGATTCGGCACACTTCCCTCCTCTGATAGTTCCGGCTCTGCAAAGCCCTCTGTCAGTATGCCCAGCACCTCCTTATAAAAATTAAGCCCCTGCCGGATCTCTCCGCTGCCTGTCATTTCCTGAAAGCTCTGGGTGAAAGCATCTGCAATGTCAGAAAGGCTTTCTCCCAGCTGGTGCTGATAATTTTTGTATGCCTCAAACTGAAAAATATTTTCAGGAGTAATGGGCAGGTTCATTCGCTGCATCTGTGCAAGGGTCTGCACATCCACCTGGGGATTGGCGCCCAGCATGCGGTTCATCTGATAGAGGGATTGTCTGTTGACGGGCAGCCCCTCCTGCATCATAGCTTTCACCATTGCTGCTGTCACATTATTCTCCGGCATGCCTGCCGCCTGCAGCGCTTTGGATACATTGGGGTCCTGGCTCAGGTTTTCAAACAATGGCGTTAAAACCACCTTATTTGCACTGTTATTTTTGATCTGAAAGGTAAGAAGCTGTCCGATCTGAGGGGACATGCTGCCCTCCAGCTTCGCCTGGAGCAGTTGATTATCTCCCATTGAAATCAGAACATTGCTTCCCTCTTTTAGCAGGACTTCTCCCGTAATGGACTGCCCGGGAACCTTGCCCAGTATGGCGTCCATGCCGTTTTTAAGCCCCTGCTCCAGAGAGGATGCATTTTCCGTTCCCATGTTTTCAGTAAAAACCTGATTGATCTGATTTACATAAGATGAAAGCCTCATGTTACTCCTTCCCCACTTTTATGAAATGAAATTTTTGATAAAGGTTCTCCGATGAATAGGGCAGGGACCAAATTCCCGAATAGCGTCGATATGATTTTTTGCCCCATACCCTTTGTTTGCGGCAAATCCATATTCCGGATACACTGCATCATATTCCACCATCAGCCTGTCTCTGGTAACCTTGGCAATAATACTTGCTGCCGCAATGGATATGCTTTTGGCATCTCCCTTTATAATCGGTATCTGCTTTATGGAGACGCCCGGTATGGTCACCGCATCGTTTAAAAGAAGATCCGGCGCAGGCGAAAGTTTTCCAATTGCCTCCCTCATAGCCTCGTAGGTTGCCTGGAGGATATTGATCTCGTCGATCCGCTCCGGGGACACCGACCCCAAACCTGTGGCAACTGCCTTCTCCATAATTTCATGGTATAACTCTTCTCTCTTTTTTTCGGATAGTTGCTTGGAATCATTAAGATACAGAATATCACAATCTTTGGGAAGGATCACCGCGCCGGCAACCACTGGACCTGCAAGGGGGCCTCTTCCCACTTCATCAATTCCGCATATATAAGAGAAGGAACTGTATTTGTACTCAAATTCTTTCATTTTCTCCGTTCGTTCCAGTTCCCTGTTGTAGTCATCGATTCTTTTCTGTGCCTTTTTCACAAGCTCTTTTACACCTGCCCGGGTATCTGTTCCGTAAGCGGTTATAAAGGCAGGCAGCTCATTGACTTTGGCTGCCTGCATGATTTTTTTTATTTCACCTGTCTTTTGTTCCATCTTCCCTGCCTTTTCTATGCCTGTTACTGATGCTTGATCATTCCCATTTTATCAAAGGGCCAGATCCGCATCCATGCCTTTCCGATCAGATCTTTCCTGTGAATGTTTCCCACCACCGGGTCACGGCTGTCGGAACTGTTATTTCTGTTATCCCCCATGACAAAGTATTCGTCTTCCCCCAGGGTAATGGGTTCATAGGCGCGTCCCGGATCTGTAATAACATCTTTTCCATAGGATTCCTTTAAGACTTCTCCATTTACATAAATAGAACCATCTTCATCAATATAGACAGTTTCCCCCGGAAGCCCAATGACTCTTTTAATATAATAGGTTTTTTCAGCATATTGAAAAGGAAAAACAATAATGTCAAACCGCTGGGGATCATGAAACCGATAGG
Source organism: uncultured Lachnospiraceae bacterium (assembly GCA_947172705.1). Lineage (GTDB taxonomy): Bacteria > Bacillota > Clostridia > Lachnospirales > Lachnospiraceae > Suilimivivens. The sequence continues at coordinate 12,166 of CAMWCA010000002.1, read as the reverse complement.
AAATCTTATCCACGATCAAATTGTCACCATCGCTGAGCATAGGCTCCATGGAACTTCCAATCACCTGGGTGCGCTGCCCCACATAGGTGACTACGAGGAAGGTAACCACAAGCACAAATAGTAAATACAGGCTTGTGCTCAGTATTTCTCTCATTTTACTTTTCACTGCCACTCCTTTGGACGCTCTAAGGTTATTCTTCCGAGCTTGCCATTTCTGAAATCATCCAGCACCATGGACGCTGCTCTTGCCATATCGGGTATCTCCCCCTTCTGGAAGCATCGTCTGCTGATGCAGATCTCTTCTAATGTCTGATAAGCGTCTCCTGTTTCTTTTATTTTATATCGTTCCTGCAAAAAACCAGGGTATTCTTTCTGCAGATAATTGATCACTGCCGTTGCAAGCTCCTCCCCATGAAGCACCTCATCATTCATGGAACCGATCATGGCAAGCCGCTCTCCTACCTTCTGATCTTCAAATTTAGGCCATAAAATCCCCGGTGTGTCCAGCAGTTCAAGACTTTTATTCAGGCGTATCCATTGCTTTCCCTTGGTAACCCCCGGCTTATTCCCTGTTTTTGCACACGCCCGCCCTGCAAAAGAATTGATAAAAGTGGATTTTCCCACATTGGGAATCCCGGCTACCATAGCGCGGACGGGTCTGTTCAAAATCCCCCGTTTTCTGTCACGGGCAATTTTCTCCTTGCATGCTTCCTGCACCAAAGGCTGTATATTTTTAATGCCTGCTCCTGACCTTGCGTTAATTTCCAACACATGAAGCCCTTTTTCCACAAAAAAGTCTTTCCAGAGCTTATTGTATTTTTCATCTGCAAGATCCGCTTTATTCAGCAGTATTATCCTTGATTTGTTCCTGCCAAGGGCATCGATATCCGGATTTCGGCTGCTCATGGGAATGCGTGCATCCACTAATTCTATGATCAGATCGATCAGTTTGATGTCTTCCTCCATCATCCGTCTTGCCTTTGTCATATGTCCGGGATACCATTGATAGTTCATCTGTCTGCTCCTTATGCTACTTTACAAAACCCATGGGATCATCTCCCCGGGGCATTTTAAACCAAACCTTTCCTGTAATGGTTTCTCTTTTTACCGGTCCGATATTTCCGGAACGGCTGTCCTCGCTGGAATTACGGTTATCACCAAGGACAAAATATTCATCACTTCCCAGAACGATCTCCGTTCCTGCAATGCCTGCATCCGCTATCTTATCGTATGTCTCATCTTCCCCCAAAGGTTCCCCGTTGATGTATACATATCCTCCTATGATCTGTATCCGCTCCCCAGGGAGTGCAATCACGCGCTTTAAATAATAATGGGAATTGGTATTTCCGTTGGGCAAAAAAGCAATTACATCCCCCCGCTTGGGCGCCAGGATCTTGTAGCTGAATCTGTTGACCAGCACTTCCTGTCCATTATACAGCGCAGGCTCCATGGAAACCCCGATCACGCTGATCTTCATTCCCACGGAAAACACCAACACGAAGGCAACCAGAATTGCTGCAAAGCAATAAAAAAGGGTTACAAATATCTCCCTGATCATTTCTCTGCTGATTCGCTTTTTCTTTTCGTAGAAGCTTAATCCTTTGTGTCTTGCCATAAAACCGTTCCCTATTTCATCTGAAAATTCTGTCAAAACTGACCACATTGGATTTATTTTATCATATTTTTTGACATAAGAAAAGGACAACTGATCACCAATTGTCCTTTGGCTCTTATAACTATTTCACTGCCTCTTTTACTTTTGCCTTCTTACCTACGCGCTGTCTCAAGTAGTTCAGTTTTGCTCTTCTGACTTTACCTCTGCGAACCACTTCGATCTTCTCAACGTTGGGAGAATATACCGGCCATGTCTTTTCAACGCCTACGCCGTTAGAGGACTTTCTTACCGTAAAGGTTTCCCTTGCGCCGGTTCCCTGTCTCTTTAACACAACGCCCTCAAATACCTGTACTCTTTCGCGGTTTCCCTCTTTGATCTTGCCGTACACCTTAACGGTGTCGCCTACGTTAAACTGTGCCACTTCCTTAAGCTGTTCGTCTTCAATGCTTTTAATAAGTTCGTTCATTTTAAACCTCCATTTATCCTGTAACTCATCAGATGTTCTTAATACCCATGTAACAGAGGACCATCACAACTTCGCAACATTAGTAATTTACCATAATTTCCTTTAAAATGCAAGCTTTTTCTTTCCAGCAGCCTTGCCTGCTTGCTTTGCCTGCTGTCTCGCTTCTCTTTTTGCTTTCTTGATAAAATAGTCCTGATTTTCTTCCGCCCACTTTTCATAAAGCTCAGGTCTTAATCTCTTCGTCCGTTCCAGGGACTGCTCCAGCCGCCATTCCTCCACCTTTTTATGATCCCCTGACAGAAGCACCTCCGGCACCTTTTTGTCCAGCCAGCTCTCCGGTCTGGAATACTGGGGATATTCCAGCAGATAATTGCTGAAGCTTTCCGTTTCCCCTGAATCCTGATTTCCAAGCACTCCGGGAACCATTCTGGCTATGGCATCGATCATAACCATTGCAGGCAGTTCGCCTCCTGTCAGCACGTAATCGCCTATGGAGACGTAATCTGTGACAATTTCCTCCAAAACCCGCTCATCAATTCCCTCGTAATGACCACACAGAAAGATCAGTTCCTCTTCCTTCGCCAGTTCCTTCGCCATAGACTGATGAAAGGTGCGCCCTCCGGGTGTTACGTAAATGACCCTTGTTCTGTCCCCGGCTTCCCTGTCAGCGCCGATTTTCTCTTCCACCGCCCTCCAGGCATCATAAACCGGCTGCGCCTGCATCAGCATGCCCGCTCCGCCTCCATAAGGGTAATCGTCCACTTTTTTATGCTTGTTCACCGTATAGTCTCTGATGTTGACAGCTTCAAGAGAGATAATGCCCTTCTCCCTGGCACGGCCAATGATACTGGTGGCAAGCCCCTGCATGACCATCTCGGGAAATAACGTGAGCACATGAAAATTTACCATATCGCTTTCCTTTTCTTTTCCCTTAATCCAGAAGTCCGTCCAATACATGTATTGTCATTTTCTGTTCTCCCAGATTTACGTCCAAAACACATTCCCTGATCGCCGGAAGCAGAAGTTCTCTCCCATCCTCCAAACTGATCACATAAACGTCGTTTGCACCTGTCTCAATCACATCCTTCAGCTGCCCTTTCACTTCGCCGTCGTCAGAGCAGACAGCCAGTCCAATGAGATCTGCAATAAAGTACTCGTCTTTCTCCAGCTTCACCGCATTTTCTCTGGTTACAAACAGGCTTTTTCCTTTGTAAAGTTCAATATCATTGATGTTGTCATAGCCCTTAAATTTTATTATGGCAAACTGCTTGAAAAACTTCACCTGCTCGATCTCCAGCCAAAGCTGCTCTTTTCCGGTGTCAAGCAGCACCTCTTTCAAATTTTTAAACCGTTTGGCATCATCTGTTGTTGGAAATACCTTTACCTCTCCCCTGATGCCATGGGTGGAAGATATGATCCCCACCTGTAATAAATTTTCCATTCCATTCCCTCTTAAAAAAGGATGTCCTGCCTGAAAGGAAGAACATCCTTTAATGAGCGCAGATAGATCCTATGCTGCCCTCCGCCTAGACGATTTCCACGTCCACTTTTTGATTTTCTTTGGATGATGCCGCTTTCACAACAGAGCGGATCGCCTTTGCAATTCTGCCCTGCTTTCCGATCACCTTGCCCATATCGGATGCTGCCACATGAAGTTCAAGGGTAATATGCTTCCCTTCTTCCTTCTGGGTCACAACAACCTCATCCGGATGTTCCACAAGCGCCTTTGCAATTACTTCAACTAATTCCTTCATTGTCCACCTCCAAGAGAGTTGCCAGATACCTGTTATTTTTCAATGCCTGCCTGCTTGAAAATTTTGCTGACAACTTCTGTAGGCTGCGCGCCGTTTGCAAGCCACTTCTTAGCCAGTTCCTCATTTACATGAAAGGTACTGGGGTCTGTGTTGGGGTTGTAAGTTCCGATCTCTTCGATACATCTTCCATCTCTGGGTGATCTGGAGTCTGCAACAACGATTCTATAGAAAGGAGCTTTCTTCTGACCCATTCTTCTTAATCTGATTTTTACTGCCATGTTTTTCACCTCCGCATTGTAATTTATAATATATTTTGAAAAGAAACCGTTTCTCCTTAGGAGCCGTTTCTGTTTTCAACGTTTTAAAAAGGGAACCGCATACCGCCAAAGCCGCCTCTGCGCTTTCCGCCCATCAGACCGGGCATCTGCTTCATCATCTTCTGAGACTGTTCAAACTGCTTCACAAAACGGTTCACCACCGCCATGTCCACTCCTGCCCCTCGGGCAATTCTGCTTTTCCTGCTCAAATTCAAAAGCTTGGGATTCTTCCGTTCCTGGGGTGTCATACTCAAAATAATCGCCTCAGTTCTTGCCAGCTGCTTTTCGTCCACCATGGACTCAATATCCCCAAGCTGTTTTCCCATGCCGGGCATCATACCCAAAATACTGGTAAGCCCGCCCATCTTGCGCATCTGTTTCATGCTTTCCAGGTAATCTTCAAAGTCAAACTTGCCCTTCTTCATCCGGGCAGCCATTTCCTTTTCTTTCTCTTCATCTATGGAAAGATTTTCCTGCGCCTTTTCGATCAGGGACAGCACATCTCCCATGCCCAGAATACGGCTTGCCATTCTCTCGGGATAAAACTGTTCCAGGTCTGAAAGCTTCTCTCCCATACCCACATACAAAATGGGTTTTCCGGTAACCGCTTTGACGGAAAGCGCCGCACCGCCTCTGGTATCGCCGTCCATTTTGGAAAGCACCACCCCGTCAATGCCGATCTTATCGTCAAACTCCTTTGCCACCGTAACCGCATCCTGCCCGGTCATGGCATCCACCACCAAAAGGCTCTGGTGGACTTCCACCTGCTCTTTGATGTTCTGCAGTTCGCTCATCATATCCTCATCAATATGAAGCCGTCCCGCCGTATCTAAAATCACCACATTGTGACCGTTTTTCCTGGCGTGTTCGATAGCGCCTTTGGCAATGTCCACAGGATTCTGATGCTCTCCCATGGAAAACACGTCCACCTGCTGCTTTTCACCGTTTACCTGGAGCTGCTTGATTGCCGCCGGTCTGTAAACGTCACATGCCGCCAGCAGGGGTTTCTTCCCCTTTAGCTTCAGCTTTCCGGCAATTTTCGCTGTGGTGGTGGTTTTTCCGGCGCCCTGAAGACCGCACATCATGATGGTGGTAATGGACTTTCCCGGCTGCATCTGTATTTCAGTAGTCTCCGAACCCATAAGGGCGATCATTTCCTCGTTTACGATCTTGATCACCATCTGCCCCGGATTTAAACCGTTCATCACATCGGAACCGATTGCCCGCGCTTCCACAGCCTTGATAAACTGTTTGACCACCTTGAAGTTAACGTCCGCCTCCAAAAGGGCAAGCTTCACTTCCTTAAGCGCCGCCTTCACATCCTCCTCGGTAAGCCTTCCCTTACTGCGAAGATTTTTAAATACATTCTGAAGTTTATCGGTTAAACTCTCAAATGCCATGCACTATAGCTCCTCTAAAATCTCACGGGAAAGCAGCCTGATCTTTTCCACCAGTTCTTCCCTTGTCATATCCTTGTCATTGCTCAACGCCTGAAGATGGAGTACATCCTCTTTCACCTTCATAAAGCGCGCCACTAAATGCAGCTTATCCTCATAGTCCTGCAAAATGGAATCACAGCGTCTTACCAGATCATGCACACCCTGACGGGAGATGCCGTTTTCCTTGGCTATTTCCGCAAGGGAAAGGTCATGATAGACCACATCCTCATATATCTTTTTCTGATGCTCCGTAAGCAGTTCTCCATAAAAATCATATAAAAATCCCTGCTCGACAATCTTCTCCATCTGCAATCACCTAGAGTAGGATACTACAAAGAAATAAAGATGTCAAGCAAAATTACTTGACATCTTTATCCTGACATCTTTATCCCGTCCTTCCTCTATTAAAACATTGTTATCTTTCACAACGACATTTCCTGCTTATCCGCACGCTGCTTTAGAACCAAAGCCAATAGTGCGGACAAAATCCTTGCAAAGACCGTGCTCCACCAGATCATGATCTGCCCGCCGAACAGAGGCGGCAAAATAAGCATCAGTACCAGCATAAAAATCGGCTCTATAAAGGTCAGTATATAAGAAAATGCGCTTTTTTCCGTTGCATAAAAACTTGCTGTGGTAATACGGAGAATTGCAACAAAAGGTACGGAAACCAGAAATATAGGCATGATTTTGGCAATCTCCCTATTTACTGCGCCAGACGCCCCAAACAGCACGCCAAGGCTTCCTCTCGTCACATACATAATAATACAGCCAACGACAGACAGGGCAAACGCAAACCCATACGCTAACTTCCGCACAAATTTCAAGTCATCCCAGTTCTTCTCACCGTAACACTGGCTGATCAGCGGCTGGCTTCCATCCCCCACACCCTGTAAAATCAGGTAAATGATACAGATGACGTACGCAATACACGCATAAGTGGCGATTGCAGGCTCTCCGCCATAGGAAACCGAAAAACGGTTGATAATGATCAGGGATATATTGGGCGACATGGCAAGCCCAAATGGTGCAATCCCAATCTTAATAATAGACGCTGACACCATTCCCATTTTTGAAAAAGGAATCCTAAGTGTAAACTGCTTTTTCCTTAATAAATAAACCAATGCAATCAACATGGTAACACCCTGCCCGATAATGGTAGCCCATGCCGCACCTGCAACGCCCTGTTCCAGCACCCAGACAAACACATAATCAAGGATGATATTGGTAACAAATCCTGCAATCATGGAAATCATTGCATAAAAAGAGCCGCCATGATTACGGATAAAAGGAACCAGTCCCGTACCAATCACCTGCAGGGCTGCCCCTATGGCAATCACTGCAATATATTCCTCCCCTAAGGAAAGGAGCTGCCCGCTTGCCCCTAACAGCCTTAAAAGGGGGCTGTTCAGGAAAAAAATTAAAAATATCAGGATGACACTGAAAATTGCCAAAAGCCACATTGCACCCGCTGTAAACTCTTTTGCCTCGGCATCTTTCTTTTCCGCTTTATTAATGGAATAGTAAATGGCACCGCCCATGCCAATCCCGGTCCCCAGCGCCTGGATGACAGCCACGATCGGATAAGCGATATTTACGGCTGAAAGCCCCAGGTCACCGATACTGTTTCCAACAAAGAAACCATCCACAATCGTGTAAACCCCTGACAATGCAAAGGATAATACAGAAGGTATTACATATTTAAAGAAAGTCTTTACATCACGCATTTGTTTTTCTGCTCCTTCCCGCCTTGCTAAAAACATAACAGGCATAACCATATAGTCCGTACATGTACTATATTGATTATAGTCCGCATACGGACTAATTGTCAAGAAAATTTTCATACACAAAATTGAGAACTCCATACAGGCATACAGGTATTACTGCATAAAAAATACACCGGAGTACATGGTCTGCGGCGTATCATACATACTATGTATAAAAGTATTCAATTTAAAAAGTCATATAACCATACCGTACCAACCTTACATATCCTTCCCCATTTCTTTCTCAAACAGCATATTATACAATGTAATATTGTCTATCATTTTCTGCACTCTGTCGCTTCCCATGGTCTGAAGCACACGATGTTCCAACTCTTGCAAAGGTGTTAACAGTTCGCTGGAATAAGCAATCCCCTTATCGGTCAATGCAACCTGTTTTTCCCGGCGGTCCTCAATGCCTGGGGCAAGCTCAACATATCCACCTTCCTTCAAAGAGCGGATCACGCTGTTAACTGTCTGTTTTGTCAGTCCGGTGCAGACACAGATTTTTTTCTGTGTCATTGCCTTTTGTCCTTGCAGGGCATACAAAACAAAAAGCAGATAATAATTGATGTTCTTTGAAGCTGCCCAAGCACTATATAACCCGTTTGCCTGTCCCCATACTCCCCATAATTTCTGCTCATCTGTAGGCATGATTCCCCTCCTGTTTCATTATACTAAACCTTATTATAGTATGCATACATACTTTTATCAATACTTTCCCAGACTTTTTAACGCCCAAAAGAGGGGTCACAATTTTCCGTTCCAAATCACACCTGCTCTGTTGATAGAAAGCGTGATATTAAATACATATTTCTGCGATAAAGGTATACGGAAACAATTGTGCAATAGCTTCTGTAATCGGAAATATAAACCACACATAGGGCAATCCAAAGAAATGTAGCAACCACGCCAAAGAAACAAGCAATATTATCTGTAGAAGTACCGTTATTAAAATACTTTTTTTCTGCATTCTATTCCCCGAAAATATACAACAAACATCATGACGATACCCACTGGTATAAAATTGCAGCATATCGTCCGAAATGCCCCTTACCCGATTTCCAGAATTTCTTCTCTTAAAAATATACCAATCAGTTTTCAGAAGCAGCCATAAAAATATCCAGACCAATCAGCATAGCCATACTGGAAATCCATGATTATACATGGTCAATGCATAAAATTTGTGTATTTTCATTAATCTCTCACAGATGACTACCAGGAAGGATTTTCAAATTTCCATCTCTGATTTGAAATACTAATATTATTCATCCATTCTTCTATTGTTTCCCTTGAAATTCCGATGGCAAACCTTTCATCATCAAACCACAAGAATAAAGAGAGTAAAGATTACTTGCACTGGAACCAACTCCATTGCTATACGAAGTACGGAAAGGAATAATGTTTTCTCAGGGAAATCATAACTCTCTAATAAATGTACTGATAATGTAGAGAGCCTGCCCATTTGAAAGCCTTATGTGGTTTATCTAGACTTTGAAAATTAGTAAATATCTTAAAATCTTTCGCCAATCCTTTCATATCCATAATTCCTACCCAATTTAATAACCATTATCTTTAATAGCACCATATAATCCATAACCTGAATTTTTTCATCTACTGGATACATGCTGTGTACATATTACTGCTATCAAAGTGCTTCTACAACAATCACCAAAATTGCTTAAAAATACAGCGAAAATTACTTAATATTGTAGGATAGCAGATAATCTCAGTTTATAATTAATCGGGCATTCTTTTAAACTTTATAAATGTGCCAATAGTTGAAAATTATTCAAATTTGTTGTATCAAACTTTATATATTTCAGCACCCCCTCATATTCTGATGGGAAAAATTCTTTCGAAAAATTATATGAACATTCCTAATCGTGTTTATGTATAAACTTACCAATAATCAAACGTGGGGCTTGTTCAGAAATGCGCAATATTTCTGCAAATTCTTTCCTATAAAATTTGACCAGAAACATTTTTATATATTTTAAATTTCACAAACAGTTTCCAAAAATTTTCTAAATATCCAATACAAACAAATTGACAAATCTGGTTGTAATTTGTATCATTTATTTGCCCCAAGAATCTTCCAAAAGCTTTCATGAAAGAACTGCACAACTTCTTATAACAAGCAATGTCTTCCTCATCCCATTCTTCAAGATTAACTCTACTATTAATCAATTCCTGAATATTATATAATTAATTACTTCATTGGCATCAATATACCTTTTATTATCCCCATATAGATCAAAAATAACAGCTACTTTAACCAAATGTTCTTTAAATACACCAGCCATAACACTATAAAATTTTACACCATCATATTCAGGGCGCATCGTATAATTTATCTCCACATAAATTGTACTCACATATAGATAATCGCTTTTTAACAATTAAAGCATATCTTCTTCCAATGGTAGATTCTTTTTTCTCCTATACGATAATGGACAGATTAATTATACCATTTTTTCTTATATGATGATACATAATCAGTACTTAGTAACCGGATTTTTGTTTTATCCATACTTCATTTTCTGCCTCTTCCTTCTTTTTTATCTTAATCTTTATGACAAACTGGATTTCAGAAAAAACGGCGTAGAATCGGAACCACCTGTGACTGACCGTAAGGGCATTTTCACTTTTGGCGGCATATCACAAACTTACCAGTTCTCGCTTAAAAAGGATTTGCTCGTTATTGTATGGGATTTCCACTCCCTGCTTGTCATGGTGCAGATGTTCCTTTCCTTCATGCTCACGGATAAGAACAGCAACATGCATAATGTGCAAACATTGCCAAAAAGCCTTTGTCACAAGCAGAAAGGAAAATGAATTTCGTAGCCAGAAGTGTGAGAACCTGCTTAATGTCCATAAATCAAGAGAAAAGAAAAAGGAGTACAAAAACATTGATTGAAAACCGGAATGTAAATATCATTACTGATACCGATGGTAAAAAATTGGTCTTGATCAACGATATCTGTTTCAAGGCAAAAGTGCGGAATGACTGGACAGTTGTCGAGAAATACCTGAAAGCATATATCGGGGATTTTTACAAAATTGAGGAAACTTCTGAAAACATATATATTTCGGCAGATTTCCCCGATGAATATGCAAGTTCAGAAAGCCGTATTACCTTAAAAGGCGCAATGGCAAAGGCTAAAGCAAATGCGGCACAGGCTATTCCAGAACTAATAAGAATAGCTGCCAATCCAAAACATGAAGCAAATCAAAAAGAAAAACACAAAACAGATGCGGTATATGGATGGTATCGCTACAACATCAGATTTGCATTACCTGTATATGATGATAAAACTGGGAAAACAGCAAGACATAATATCTATTCAGCAAGTATGCTTGTCCGTCATGCGAATGATGGCAGGAAGTATCTGTATGATATTCTGGCAATTAAAAAAGAAACGAGCAGCCCGCCTGAGTGGAACACTGTACGGTAAAAACCCATTTCTTGTTTTAAAGATAATCTTTTTTTCAATTCCTGTCAATCCCCATTTTTATTTTTTTCAAAATCTTTATTCCGTCTTTTTATTCCATTTCCACAACTCTTAAAAACTGCCAGTCCGGTTCTTTTTTTTCAAACCATTCTTCCTGAATTCCACTTGCCTTCTTGTACTCCTGAATCAAATAATCTATCTCATCTTTTGTGTATAAGCTGCCATACTCCTGCTCATATAAATTGCAAAGTCTTCTCCACTGCCTTGGATCTACCTGATCCATGTTTTTTAATAATACATATTCTTTGTCTTCAATCCTGTATATCACTGTATAAAAAAACAGATTCTTCTGACCGAATACCTTTTCTTTAATTTTTTCCTGCACTTCATCTAAATAATTGGTGGAATAGCTGTAAACAGAGCATACGCTTCCATCTGAAGACAGCACCTCTTCCCCATAAAACGGATTGCCTGCATCCTCGCCGCACCATGTAACCATTCCATATTCATATAAATGTACGCCATATTTTGACCATGTCTCAAACGCATAGCGACAAAACAACTCTCCATTATCGTAAAAGATAACCAGAACCAGTTTACCCCCTTTCTTTGGAGGTATCGGAAACTGTACTGCCAGTTCCGATTTTCCATCTTTACCGCAATCAATATATGCAAATTGAAAGCTTTCTATTTTATCATCCTCACAAAAGTATTCATCGATCTGCTTTATTAAATCCTCAAGCAATGCGCCATGTTTCAGCATTCCATCTGTCAAAAAGCTGTTACCCCTGAAAAGATCCTCTGCCCTTTTTTCAAAAAATACCCTTCGATTTCCATCCAGAAATTCTTCATATGCTCGGATTTCATCGCTCGGATCTTTTTCTGCCGCATATAAGCTAATTGAACAGATGCTCCATAATACCATCACAAAAATTGCTAATGCTCCGCCCAATTCAAAATATTTTTTTATCTTGTGCACTGCTCCATGCTCTCCTTAGGGCTGTTTTCGTCTTTTTCATCATTATACTTGGTCAATGCATCAAAGTTGCATCATATTCTTTCTGATGTTACCAGTGACGTTTTGTAAAGGACTTTTTAATCATGTTCACAAAAAAATTTACATTTCAGAGCAAAAAAAGAGCCAAGAACCTATTTTTTAGATTCCTGGCTCTATAACTTTGCCTATGCGCTTCTATCAGCTTTCAGTTGTTTGACTTCCTCAAGAGAAAGTCCTGAAATATTAACGATTTCCTCTAAAGCATATTTGCCAGCCGCCAACATACGGAATGCAACTTCTTTCATTCCTTCTTTCAATGTCTGATTCCTCATATCTTCCATAGCCCGGCACATAATCTCG
>CAMWCA010000001.1 GCA_947172705.1 uncultured Lachnospiraceae bacterium | reverse complement strand
CGTTCTTTCCGCCCGCTTCAATCGCCATATTGGCAATGGTAAAGCGGTCGTCCATAGACAGATTTGCAATGCCGTCGCCGGTAAACTCCATGGATTTGTAGAGCGCGCCGTCCACACCGATCATTCCGATGATATGCAGGATTACATCCTTTCCGCTCACCCATTTAGAGGGCTTTCCCGTCAGGTTAAACCTGATTGCGGCAGGTACCTTGAACCAAGCTTTTCCGGTAGCCATTCCCGCCGCCATATCAGTGCTTCCCACGCCTGTGGAAAACGCCCCCAAAGCGCCATAGGTACAGGTATGGGAATCTGCGCCGATAATCACGTCTCCTGCAACCGTTAACCCTTTTTCCGGAAGAAGAGCATGTTCGATCCCCATCTCCCCCACTTCAAAATAGTTGGTAATTTCATTGCGGCGCGCAAACTCTCTGACGCATTTGCAATGCTCCGCTGATTTAATATCCTTATTAGGTACAAAATGATCCGGCACAAGAGCGATCTTGTCTTTATCAAAGACGCCGTTTACCTTCATTTTTTCCATTTCTCTGATCGCCACCGGGCTGGTGATATCGTTGCCCAACACCAGATCCAGTTCCGCTTCTATGAGCTGTCCGGCTTCCACATGGTCAAGCCCTGCGTGCGCCGCTAATATTTTCTGGGTCATCGTCATTCCCATGATCCTAATCCTCCCTTTCAGAAAAAGACCATTGGAGCAAACCAACGGTCTTTTCGTTTTTATATAAATCAGTTGTTGATCAGCTTATCGTTTTCATTGTTCCAGCTGTACAGCTTGCGGATCTCTTTTCCAACCTGCTCTGCGGGATGCTCTGCGGCAAGCTTTCTCATTGCCTTAAAGTGAGCCTGTCCGCCTGCCGGTGACATATCCAGCAGGAAGTCCTTTGCAAAGGAGCCGTCCTGGATATCCTTTAAGATCTTCTTCATGGTCTTTTTGGTCTCCTCTGTGATGATCTTGGGACCAGTGATGTAATCGCCGTACTCAGCCGTATTGGAGATGGAATATCTCATTCCTTCAAAGCCTGACTGGTAGATCAGGTCTACGATCAGCTTCATCTCATGGATACACTCAAAATATGCATTCCTGGGGTCGTAGCCAGCTTCTGTCAGCGTCTCAAAGCCTGCCTGCATCAGTGCGCATACGCCGCCGCAGAGAACTGCCTGCTCGCCGAAAAGGTCGGTTTCTGTTTCTGTTCTGAAGGTAGTCTCCAGCACCCCTGCTCTTGCGCCGCCGATGGCAAGGGCATAGGCAAGCGCCTTATCCAAAGCTTTTCCGGTAGCATCCTGATGGACTGCAACCAGACAGGGAACGCCCTTTCCAACCTGATACTCGCTTCTTACCGTATGTCCAGGTCCCTTGGGTGCAATCATGGTAACGTCCACATTTGCAGGCGGTACGATCTGTCCGAAATGGATGTTAAAGCCGTGGGCAAACATCAGCATATTGCCCTCTTCCAGATTGGGTTCAATGTCTTTCTTATACATAGCCGCCTGTAATTCATCGTTGATCAGAATCATGATGATGTCTGCTTTCTTAGCCGCCTCAGCTGCCGTATATACCTCAAATCCCTGTGCCTCGGCTTTTGCCCATGATTTTGATCCTTCATACAGTCCGATAATCACATGACACCCTGATTCCTTTGCGTTTAAGGCATGTGCATGTCCCTGGCTTCCGTAACCGATCACCGCGATTGTTTTACCTTCCAGTAAGGACAGATTACAATCCTCCTGATAATAAATATTTGCCATTTTTTCTCCTTTCCCACGGGGCGCTGCCCCGAGCGGGTTTTACCCTTATTATGAATTAAATTTATACCCACTGCTTCTTACAGATAAGTAACGTTCTCCGTCCCTCTTCCAAGCCCGGCAATTCCGGTTCTTGCAAGCTCCAAAATTTCATATCCCTCTAACAGATTGATAAAGGCATCTATTTTGTCCTGATTTCCGGTGAGCTCCACGATCAGGCTGTCCGACGCCACATCGATGATCTTCGCTCTGAAAATATCCGCTACGGCGATCACGCCCTGCCTCTGCTCCCGGTTGGTTCTCACCTTGATCAGCGCCAGTTCCCTGTAAACACTGTTATCCGGCGCCAGTTCCTTGATATCTCTGACGTCCACCAGCTTTGCCACCTGCTTTTCAATCTGATCCAAAATCTCATCGTCGCCGGAAGCCACTATGGTAATCCTGGTAAAGCGGGAATCGGCGGTTACCCCTGCCGTAATGCTTTCAATATTATAGCCCCTTCTGGAAAAGAGCCCTGAGATCCGGCTTAAGACGCCGGAGGTATTGTCCACTAAAAGTTGAAACACTTTCTTACGCAACGTTTCGCCCTCCTTAACGTTTGGAAATAATTTTATCAACATAGCACTCAAAAGTCAACTTACATAATTAATTCCTTTATTGATTTTTTTTAATCTGTTTCCTTACATTTCTGAAGAGCAAGGGTTCCCGTGCGCGCCACTTCCACAATGCTTACCGACTGAAACATACTGATCAACAGCTGAATCCGTTCCGGGATATCACACATTTGAATCAGCATCAGGTTCTTAGACATATCCACGATCTGGGCGTTCATGATCTCGCAGATCTCCATAATGTCCCTGCGGTTGCTTTTATTATATTTTACTTTCATCAAAAGCAGTTCACGGCTGATGCTGCTCACCTCGTCGAAAGTTTTTACCTTGATCACGTCCAGCTTCTTATTCAACTGCTTTTCGATCTGTTCTATGGTTCTCTTATCCCCGCTGCTCACAATGGTCATGCAGGATACTGCCGAATCGTCTGTTTCTCCCACTGCAAGAGAATCGATGTTAAAGCAGCGCCTGGAAAAAAGCCCCGCCACCTTGCACAATACGCCGGAACGGTTTTCTACTAACACAGAATATATTTTTTTCATGATAACCCTCCCTTATTTCACCAGATCCATAGGATCAATGATACATTCCAGCAAAACCGCCTCATCTTTTTCCAGGAATTCATCCAAAATCTGATCCGCCTGATCCATATTCTCAAGGCGTAAAAATTTCATGTCATAAGCCGAAGAAAGCTTCTCAAGGTCCGGGCTTCCCGACAAGTCCACCACCGAATAATGATCCTTATAGGTATAATGCTGATATTCCCGTACCATTCCCAGATAGTTATTCTTCAGCACGATGATCTTTACCGGAACATGGTGCTGGCGCATGGTGGCAAGCTCCATCATGGACATCTGGAAGGAGCCGTCTCCGCATACGGCGATGACCTGACGTCCGGGCGCGGCAAGCTTCGCCCCCATTGCCGCGGGAATGGAATATCCCATGGTTCCCATGCCTCCGGAGGTTAAAAATTTTCCCTTTTTAACAATATGATAACCGCAGGACCATATCTGGTTCTGTCCTACATCCGCAACATAGATCCCGTCTTCCTCCATCTTCCGGGAAAGCATGGTGATAAATTCCGCAGGGTCCACATAGGCAGGATTGGGATTTCTCCTGGGAACCATAGTCTTTCTATAGTCCATTAAGGTCTCTACCCAGGCGCTATGCTCACAGGTAAACTCCTGGGCAAGAAGATCTTCAAAAATATGCCTGGCATCGCCCACCAGAGGAATGGTAGGTCCCACATTCTTCCCGATCTCCGCAGGGTCCACATCAATATGGATCAAAACCTTATTGTTGGTGATCAGATCCGGCTGGCTTACCGCCCGATCCGCCACTCTTGCGCCAACCATAATCAGCAGATCCGATTCATTCATTGCCCTGTTTGCGCAGGGCTTTCCGTTATTTCCCACCATTCCGAAATACAAAGGATGCATGGTGGGCATCACGCCGATTCCCATCATGGTGGAAACCACCGGTATCTGATGCTTTTCGGCAAATTCACGCAGCCCTCCTTCTCCCTCTGAAAGAAGGACTCCGCCCCCTGCACAGATGATCGGGCGCTTTGCTTTTTCCAGCTCTGCCGCCACCTTCTTGATCTGCACCATATTTCCCTTTACCGTAGGCTTGTAGGTACGCATGGAGATGGTTTCCGGGTAAAGGAATTTCTTAACCTCTGCATTTTGAACATCAATGGGCACATCAATGAGAACAGGTCCCTTCCTGCCTGTATTGGCAATATGAAAAGCCTCCTTAAAAATACGGGGGATCTGATTTGCATCCTTCACCAGATAACTGTATTTTACAAAGGACTCCACCGCCCCGGTAATATCTGCTTCCTGAAACACATCGCTGCCCAGAAGCTCGGAATTTACCTGCCCGGTAATACAGATCAGGGGGATACTGTCCGCAAAAGCCGTGGCAATTCCCGTGATCACATTGGTAGCTCCCGGTCCCGATGTGACGGCGCACACACCCACCTTTCCGGAAACCCTTGCCAGCCCGCTTGCTCCATGCGCCGCGTTCTGTTCCGTTCTGATCAGTATCGTTCGAATGGATGAGTTTAAGATACTGTTATAAAACGGACAGATCGCCACTCCCGGGTATCCAAAAACATATTCTACCCCTTCTTCCTCCAGGCATTTTACAATTGCATCTGCTCCTATCATTTTTCATCTGCTCCTTTATCTTTTCCTTTATGGGATCATGTGCTTAGAACAACTTAAAGAACTTTGCCAGGGGTTCTATCACATCCCCCAGATCTTTGATCGCCTTATTTAAGCTTTCAAAATCCACTTCCTCCATCTGTTTCATCACCTGGGAAACGGATTCCGCGTTCTCCGTAATAAAAGTGTCCATATTGTCTCCCATCTCTGTGATAGATGCGCTCATTTCCGTAATGCTTTCAATTGCCGCATCGACAAGGGTTATGGTCTCAGACGCCTGCACCATAATGGCATTTGCCTGTGATACGGTCTTAAGCACCTCAGGCGCCAGTACGATCATGCAGATCACCAGCCCTCCTGCAATGATCAGGGTTGCCAATGTCCTGATTCTTGCATAAAATAATTGCTTCTCCGAATTCTTGACTAACTGAGTCAGTTGATCTTCCTGCATTTTTTACTCCTCTCTGTTTAAAAGCCTTTTTGCTACCCGAACGGCTTCGGCGGCATCTCTGGAATATCCGTCCGCTCCGATCTCCTTTGCATACTCCGGCGTAATGACCGCACCGCCGACCATGATTTTCGCCTTTACATTTTTCTCTCTGGCGTAGTCTATCACCCGCTTCATCTCCTGCATAGTGGTAGTCATCAGAGCCGACATGGCAATGATACCTGCCTTGTTTTTCACAGCTTCCTCTACAATCGTCTCTTTGGGTACATCTTTTCCCAGATCGATCACCTGGAAACCGTAATTTTTCAGCATCAAAGCAACCAGGTTTTTGCCAATATCATGAATGTCACCCGCTACCGTGGCAATCACTACCACCGGCATTTCACCGCTTTGGGTATCCGCGGTGAGAAAAGGCTCCAGACATTCAATGGAAAGCTTCATAGCTTCCGCACTGGCTATGAGCTGAGGCAGGAAATACTTTCCCTTATCAAACAGCTCCCCTACTTCATTGATTGCAGGCAGGAGCATATGATTCAAAATAGCAGAAGCCTCCTGTCCCTCCTCCAGCATCCGTCTGGTATGTTCAACGATCTGTTTGCGGTTTCCCTTCATCACATCCTGATATATCTGGGATGAAGACTGCCCTTCTCCCTCATCTGACTTCTCCGGCATGGATTCCGGCGCTTTTTTTACCACAGGGGCAGCATTTGATGCCTGTCTTTCCTGATATACTGCAATCCTCTCAATATATCCGTTGTCAGCGCCCTCTTTGTTCATCAAAAGATCGGAAGCATGGGCTATGTTCATCAGCAGATCCTGAGAAGGATTGGCAATCGCCATGGTAAGCCCCTGTTGAATTGCCATGGTGAGAAAGGCGCTGTTAACAAAGCTTCTTTCCGGCAGTCCAAAGGATATATTGGACAATCCGCACACCGTTGCAAGCCCCTTCTGCCTGCAATAGCGGATGGTTTCAAGAACCTCCTTTGCCGCCCTGGGGTTAGCTCCCACCGTAGTCACTAACCCATCCACCACAATATCTTCCCTGGTCATACCAAGGTCAAATGCCATTTTACTGATTTTATCTATGATTTCTATCTTCTCCTCCAGAGAATCCGGCAGCCCCTTATCGGAAAGAGGGAGTAAAATAAACATAGCGCCGTATTTTTTTGCCAGAGGAAGAAGCTTATGGAGCTTTTCTTCCTCACCGGATATGGAATTGATCAACGCTCTTCCGGGATATCTGCGAAGAGCCGCCTCCATAACCTCCACATGGCTGGAATCGATCGCCAAAGGAAGATTGGATGCTGTGGTCACCTCATCTAAAACCTTAAGCATCATTTCCTTTTCATCGATGCCGCCCATTCCCACATTCACATCCAAAAGCGCCGCACCGCATTTTTCCTGTTCTTCCGCAAAGGAAAGCACCAGATCCAGATTTCCTTCCCTGAGCTGTTCCTGAAGCTTCTTTTTCCCGGTGGGGTTGATACGTTCTCCTATTACCATAAAAGAAGAATCCAGCCCAAAAGCCGCTGTTTTCCGTTCACTGGATAAAAACCTTAAGCCGCAGGCAGGCTTCCGGATTCTCCCCATATCCTTTGTATATGTTGTCAGCTTCCGAATGTATTCAGGAGTGGTTCCGCAGCATCCGCCTAAAATGCAGGCGCCTGCTTCCACCAGCTTTTCCATCTCCCTGCCAAAGGTATCCGCATCCATATCATAAACCGTTTCGCCGTTACCATTTAAGCTTGGCATACCTGCATTAGGTTTGGCAATCACCGGAATGGAAACCACTTCAGAAATACCTTTAATGAGTTCAACCATTTTATCGGGACCGGTAGAGCAATTGGCTCCCACCGCACAGGCGCCAAGCTTCTCAAGGGTCACTGCCGCTGTCACTGCGTCTGTGCCGTAAAGGGTTCTTCCATCCGCCTCAAAGGTAAGCGTGGTCATGACCGGCAGATCGCAGACTTCCTTTGCCCCGATCAGCGCCGCCCTTGTTTCCTGGAGACTCATCATCGTCTCCACTACCAGCAGATCCACTCCTGCATCGGCAAGCAGCCGGATCTGCTCCTTATAAACCCCAATCAGCTCTTCAAAGTCCATATCTCCCATAGGCTTTAGCTGACGCCCTGTCATGGTAATATCTCCCGCCACAAGCGCCTTTCCCGCCACCGCCTCTTTAGAGAGCGCCACCAGCTTATGGTTCATCTCGCCGATCTGTCCTTCCAGTCCATATTCCTTCAGTTTGACCGTGTTTGCCGTAAAGGTGGGCGCATATACGATATTGCTTCCCGCCTCCACAAATTCCCGCTGAAGCCCTATAAACACTTCCGGATGCTCCAATATCCATTTCTCAGGGCATACGCCGCCGGGCATCCCTCTTTTCATAAGGTTGGAACCTGTCGCGCCGTCCAGATAAATCAGCCTGTCTGCCGTCAGTTTTTCAAATTCTCTGCGATTCACTTTTCCGCTCCCGTTTGCTTATGATTTTATACTGCTTTTTCAATGTTAGCATAATTTATGCAAAACTACAATTTACAATTATAATCTTTCCGGATATTTCTTGATTTCATTTATTAACTATGATACTTTTAATTGTGTATCTCACACAAAAACAAAAGAATGGAGAATGAATCTTGAAAAAACTGCTGGAATTTTTATGTGTCCCTCTGCTCCTGCTTACATTAACAGGCTGCGGTAAAAATACCGAACTTGAGAATTACAAAGCCAATATGAATCAGTTTTTTGAGAATGTAAAAATATTTGACGACTCCATCAACGCCATTGATCCCAACTCTGAGACTGCCGTTTCAGAACTTTTGGCTTTGCTGGACTCCATGAATACCTCTTTCGCCCAGATGGCATCTCTGGAGGTGCCGGAAGGCTTTCCGGGCGTAGATCAGCTTGCCGATGAGGCAAGCTCCTACATGACAGAGGCTGTATCCTATTTTCATCAGGCGTATGACGGGGAATATAACCCATCCCTGGAGGATGCCGCACGGCAAAATTATGAACGTGCCAATGTGAGGCTGCAATACATCCTTTCAATTCTCCATGGAGATATTCCCGAGGAAATTTACAGCACTGAGGAGGAAACCGCCGATCCATCTTCCCAGGATACGGCTCCTGCTGAAGAATAAAACCTATACTGCACAACAATCAAACGCCTGGGAGCATAACTGCGAACCCAGGCGTTTTACTTCCATTATGTTATTTGCTTTCGACCATAATTTATTTTAAAATTCTGATCTTACCGATAAGTGGAACTTCTTTTTCTTCCTGATTGATTGCTGCTACAAGCCCCATGATCCAGCAGACAACCATAAAGATTCCCCAGATCCAACCAATACATGGAATGATCGCCAACAAAGAAAACAGGAAAATAACCAATGCCTGGTTGACATGGAATTTAGCCCCTTCCTTATCACCCGCGAAAATAGCAATCAAAAGACCGATCCAGGTCAAATATGCTACAATACTTGTCGTCTTTGCATCCATTTATAACTTCCTCCTTCATGTAAATAATCACCCATTTACTATAACTTAAAAAGAAATATAAAGCAAGATAAATATAAAAAAAATATTAAAAAAATAAAATATTTATTATCTTTACCCCCCATTGCAGGATGATCACTGCAATGGCGCCATATAAGTAATAGGGGATCTGTATCTCCTTTTCCCCGATGGTTCTGCTTATATGCTTACGGTAAAAAAATAAGAGCATAAAATGCAGATAAGCAAGAACGCCATAAATCACCGTTGGATTAAACAGAAAACTTTTCACCGGTTCTCCCCGGAATAAATAATAAAATGCTCTCGTCCCCCCGCACCCGGGACAGGGAAACCCACACATTCTGCGAATTGCACATGCGGCAAGATCTCCATAGCGCTCATAGCCTCCATGGGCAAACCAAATGCCGGCCAGGCAAAAGGGCAGCCAAAATCCCTTTCCTATGAGGTAAAAGATTTCATCTGCCCTGTATTTAACTTCATGTTCTTTCTTAATAGAAGTCATAATAATCTAAAAAGTCCTGAGCTGCTACACTGCCGCTCCAAACCAGCGCAATCACACCGATCACCAGCCCTAAACCGCCGGTAATAATCCCTGCAATCGCCATCCCTTTACCATCATATTTAAAGCAGATGGTGATAATGCCAAGTACAATTGCTGCAATTCCAAGCACTACGCTAAACAAGGTGAGACAACAGCACAGCATGGAAAGAATACCGCACACCAGAGATGCGATGGCAAAACCAATGTTTCCGCCTCCCTGCTTTTCTTCTGTGGGATTTGCCGAATAATAAGGTGATGTTGTCTGTGTATCATAATAACGGTTTGATTCTGTATCGCTGCTATAACCGTTTGTCTCATAGGAATTCTGAAAACTGTCCTGACTGGGAACCTGCGCAGGCTTTTCTTCCTCTGCGTCTGTTATCTTTTCGTAAGCAGGCGTTGTCTGCTCTTCCTGCACTGCCTCTTCTGGCTGAGCCGCCGTCTGCTCCAGCTTTGCGCCGCAATTGCGGCAGAATTTAGCGGCATCATCGTTTTCATTTCCACACTGTGTACAATAAATCATTTTTTTCTCCCTCTTCCGAATAAAATATTTATTACTATTTTAAGGTATTTAATCACAAATGTCTATATAAATATTTTAATCATTATAACTATAATTGAAAAATGAGAATGAAAATGATAGTATTAAGGAAATGAATTTGGAGGTTATAATAATGAAAATTTTGAAAAAGATCGGCTGGTTTATTGTATCCATGCTTCCCCTTGTTCTTTCCTTTCTATTGAATTTCGGAAGTGCATTTGTAGCTATTTTTTTCTTCATCATGAGCGAAATGCTCAAACAGGGAGGAAACGCTATATACAAGGATGTTCTTGACGCCGCCTTGTATCAATTTCTCAACAATGTTCTTTTGATTACTACAATCTATCAAATCATGGGCTTAGTGGTATTTGGCACATGGTACTTCCTGGCATACGGGAGAAAAAAGCGGGAAGCATATTTTGAACAGCCCGATATCCTGCAAATAGGGTTTATTGTTCTTTTGGGCATCGCCATTCAGTTTGTAACCAGCAGCGCCTTAAGCCTTATTTATTTTGCCTTTCCCAATTTGCTTCAGGGGTATATGGAGCTTATGGAACTGGCAGGTCTTTCCGACCTTACACCCCTCTCTTTTCTTGCCGCAGTCATTTTGGCTCCCATGGGGGAAGAATTTTTGTGCCGGGGAGTCACCCTTAAAATTGCCGGAAAAGTAAGCGATCGTTTCTGGATCGCCAATATCATTCAGGCGTTTGCCTTTGGGGTTCTTCACGCAAATCTGGTTCAGGGGATTTATGCATTCCTGATGGGGCTTGCCCTTGGCTACATATACGGGAAATATCATAATATCTGGCTCTGCGTTTTGCTGCATTGCATCATCAATCTTTCTTCCTTTATGGTTGACTTTTATTTTGGAGCCTTTCCGGAAGCTTATGCTTTCTCTGTTTACCTCGTGCACCTTCTCATCGGCGGTCTTCTGCTCCTGTTTATCTTTAAAAAGCTGGGCAAAATACCGGATCGTAATACCATCCAAACCACATCATAAAATAAGGGACAGTATGTTTCAGGAATTGTCTTTCAGTTAAAAAATAAGGGCTGACAAAATTGTCAGCCCTTAAAAATAAACGATGAAACAATTGATCTTAGAACTTCCCTGCCTTTGCTGCTTCCTCTACGGAAACTGCAACTGCTACGGTAGCGCCTACCATAGGGTTATTACCCATTCCGATCAGACCCATCATTTCAACGTGAGCCGGAACGGAGGAGGAACCTGCGAACTGTGCATCGGAATGCATACGTCCTAAGGTATCTGTAAATCCGTAGGAAGCAGGACCTGCCGCCATGTTATCAGGGTGAAGGGTACGTCCTGTACCGCCGCCTGATGCAACTGAGAAGTATTTCTTGTCGGCTTCAATTCTTTCTTTCTTATAGGTACCTGCTACCGGATGCTGGAATCTTGTAGGGTTGGTAGAATTACCGGTAATGGAAACGTCTACGTTTTCCTTCCACATGATCGCTACGCCTTCGGGAACGGAGTTTGCGCCGTAGCAGTTAACCTTTGCGCGAAGCCCTTCAGAATAAGACTTGCGTTCGATCTCCTTTACCGTGTTAGTGTAAGGATCGTATTCTGTTTCTACAAATGTAAACCCGTTGATTCTGGAAATAATCTTTGCAGCGTCTTTTCCAAGACCGTTTAAGATAACCCGCAGAGGTTTCTGACGAACCTTGTTTGCCTTTTCCGCAATACCGATAGCGCCTTCAGCAGCGGCAAAGGATTCATGCCCTGCAAGGAATGCAAAACACTCTGTCTCTTCCTCCAGCAGCATCTTGCCAAGGTTTCCGTGTCCCAAGCCAACCTTACGTGTATCGGCAACGGAACCGGGGATACAAAATGCCTGAAGTCCCTCTCCGATTGCAGCGGCAGCGTCAGCAGCCTTTCTGCAGCCCTTCTTGATTGCGATAGCAGCGCCTACGGTGTAAGCCCAGCAGGCATTTTCAAAACAGATGGGCTGGATCTTCTTCACCTGTTCATATACGTCAAGCCCAGCGTCTTTTGTGATTTTCTCAGCTTCTTCAATAGAAGAAATGCCGTAAGAATTTAAAACGGAATTGATCGTATCAATTCTTCTTTCATATGATTCAAATAATGCCATTTTTACATTCCTCCTATCCTATTCTTTTCTGGGATCAATGATCTTAACAGCATCATCTACACGACCATACTGTCCGCATGCCTTCTCGTATGCAGTAGCCGGATCATCACCTTTTTTCATGAAGTCTGTCATTTTGCCAAAGTTTACAAATTTGTATCCAATGATCTCATCGTCTGCATCCAGAGCAATGCCTGTCACATATCCTTCAGCCATTTCAAGGTAACGAGGTCCTTTCTTCAATGTTCCGTACATTGTTCCGACCTGGCTTCTAAGCCCCTTGCCCAGATCCTCCAGACCTGCGCCGATGGGAAGTCCGTCTTCTGAAAATGCACTCTGAGAACGTCCGTAAACGATCTGTAAGAATAATTCTCTCATTGCTGTATTGATGGCATCACATACAAGGTCTGTATTTAATGCTTCCATTACAGTTAAACCGGGAAGAATCTCTGAAGCCATAGCTGCGGAATGGGTCATACCGGAACAGCCGATGGTTTCAACCAGGGCTTCCTGAATAATTCCTTCCTTCACATTCAGAGTCAGCTTACATGCACCCTGCTGAGGTGCGCACCAGCCTACGCCGTGGGTTAAACCTGAAATGTCTTCTACTTTTTTAGCCTGAACCCATTTTGCTTCTTCTGGGATAGGAGCACAGCCATGATGAACGCCCTGTGCAACTGTACACATTTCTTCAACTTCCTTTGAATAAATCATGTGAAAACTCCTTTCAATATGTAGATGATTTCCTTGTGAATATTTTGTCATAATCACACTCTATATTTTCGCATATATCCTGCAAAAAATCCAGTACTTTTGATATTTTTTTACAGGATCAGAGGCTCGAAAATTTAAGCTTCCCGGTATTTTTCAGCCACCTCGCCCTGTTTCTTATAGATGCTTCTCTCAGGGATGCATCCCCGCACCATGCTGGTGGGGTAAACGTTGGAATTTCTGCCGATCACAGTTCCCGGATTCAGAACGCTGTTGCATCCTACCTCTACATGATCTCCCAGCATTGCTCCAAACTTCTTAAGACCGGTCTCCAGCTTTTCTTCTCCGTTCTTTACCACTACCAGAGTCTTGTCACTTTTCACATTTGAGGTGATAGAGCCCGCTCCCATATGAGACTTAAAGCCCAGAATACTGTCGCCCACATAATTATAATGAGGCACCTGTACCTTGTTAAATAATATAACGTTTTTAAGCTCGGTAGAATTGCCAACCACCGCGCCCTTCCCCACAATGGCGTTTCCGCGAATAAAGGCGCAGTGTCTGACCTCCGCCTCCTCGTCTATGATCGCAGGACCGTTGATGAAAGCGGTAGGCGCCACCTTGGCGGACTTGGCGATCCATACATTCTCCTTCACTTCTTCAAACCGCTCCTTTGGCAATGTTTTTCCCAGTTCCGTAATGAATCCGCTGATTTTGGGAAGAAGCTCCCAGGGATATACCGCTCCTTCAAAAAGCGGCGCAGCTATGGTTTCCTCCAGGGTATAAAGATTTTTAATTGTAAATTGTTCCATCATTTACCTCCATTTTTATAATTTCCCGCAGCCTTGTTAAACTGCTGGTTTAAAACCCGTTGATTGCTCAAGCCTTTTACAATATTGGTTCTCCTGGATACAAAATCATCCAGCTTTTTCATATATTCCTCTTCCGTAATGGTTCCCTCCGCCACCATGGTAAGCCCCTTCTCCCAGCTTGCTGTCAGCGCAGGGTCTAAAAGGGGGCGTATGGAGTTGTTCACCACTTCATAGATCATCTCCCCCATTAAGGTCGGGGTGAGGATCTGGGTTTTTTTATTCAGCGCCAGATATTGAATGTTTATGAGCTTTTTCAGAATTTCAGCACGGGTTGCAGAGGTCCCTATGCCGCTTCCCTTGATCTGTGCCCTGAGCTCCTCATCCTCAATAAACTGCCCTGCGTTTTCCATGGTAAGGATAATGGTTCCCGAATTGTATCTTTTGGGCGGCGAAGTCTCTCCCTCCCTGATCTGCATATCTGAAACAGGAAGCTCCATTCCTTTTTTCAAACGTGCCAGTACCTCCATAAAGTTCTGATCCGCCTCTTCCTCCTGTGGCTCTTCTCCCTTATTCTCTTTCTTTTTTCCAAAGGAAAGGGCGGCGGCTTTTAAATATCCCTGGTTTTCCAGCACCTTAAACCCTGCAAAAAAATGCTCTCCCTTAAGACAAAGCTCCACTCCTATTTTCCGGTAAATTGCCGGAGGATAAAATATACTTAAAAATCTTCGCACGATCAACTCATAAACCTTCGCCCCTGTAGGGTTTAAATGGTTCAGGTTATTAAGCCCCTGTCCCGTAGGTATAATGGCATAATGATCTGTGATCTGCTTGTCGTTTACATATCTGGTTCCGATGATTTTTTTATAGCTTCCGCTTTCCAGGATCTCCCCGGTCAGTTCCCTGACAGGCTCGTAAGCTCCAAGCCCTTTGATATTTCGCAAAATCTCCTTTGCCACCGGAGTGGAAAGCACTCTGGCGTCCGTACGGGGATAAGTGGTCATTTTCTTTTCATATAATTCCTGAACGATCCGCAGCGTCTCGTCAGGGCTGATCTTGAAAAATTTAGAACAGTCATTTTGCAGTTCCGCAAGATTATATAAAAGAGGCGGGTTTTTGGTTTCTTTCTTTTTTTCAATGGCTTCTATCTGCCCCATAACAGGAGACGTATCCATAAGCCCGGAAATCAGCTGCTCCGCATCCTTTTTTTCCCGGAACCCGTTTTCCTTATACAGCGCCGGAGAAAGAAAATACCTGCTCCCCTCCACAGCCTTCCATTCAAATTCGCAGTTTTTCTCTCCTACCTGCCCATTTGCCAGTACACGATAAAAAGGAGTCTTTACAAACTCCCTGATCTCCCGCTCTCTGTTTACCACCATGCCCAGAACACAGGTCATGACCCGTCCCACGCTGATCACGGCACGATCGGCTTTCAAATAAGATTTTACAGAATTTCCGTATTTCAGCGTCAGCACTCTGGAGAAATTAATCCCCATCAGGTAATCTTCCTTGGCGCGCAGATACGCGGCAGCACCAAGATTGTCATATTCAGACAGATCCTTAGCCTCCCGGATGCCCCTGCGGATTTCCTCCTCCGTCTGGGAATCGATCCAGACCCGTTTTCTTTTCTTCCCTTTCACATGCGCCTGCTGTTCCACAAGACGGTATATGTACTCTCCTTCCCGCCCCGAGTCTGTACACACATAGATGGTTTCCACATCCTCACGGTTCAAAAGCCCGCTGACAATGGTAAATTGTTTTTTGACGCTTTCTATCACCTCATACTTAAATTCGGCGGGTATAAAAGGAATGGTCTCCAGAGACCATCTTTTATATTTTTCGTCATACGCCTCCGGATAACTCATGGTTACCAGATGACCTACACACCATGTAATAACGGCTTCCTCAGATTCCATATAACCGTCTCTCGATTTGGCGTTGATCTGCAGCGCCCTGGCAAATTCTCTTGCAACGCTGGGCTTTTCTGCAATATAGATACTTTTTCCCATTACATCTCGTCCATACTGATTAATTTAAGATTACCCTTTACCTTTGCCTCCAAATTCAGCTTTTCATCAAAGCTGTGAAGGGAAAACAGATAGATATAATCCACTCTGAGTTTTGCCTTTTCCGCGCAGAAAAGAAGCCATTCATAATCGGCATACCGCATCAACGGCTTATCCCAGCAGCAGATCCCTGCAATAGTCTCCCCCTCCCGGCTCTGGGCGATTATATCAATGGTGCCAAGCTTTCCTACCCACTCGCCGATTCTTTCTGCCTTGATGGGAAGCTGATCCCATCTGTTCCATTTTTCAATATACTGCTTACAGACTATCCTGAAATAGTCCGCCACATAATTTTTAAGCCCTGCTTCAATGAATTTATTATAAAATTCTCCCGGCGTCATTTTTTCCAGGCTGCTCAGATTGGGGTACAGATAGGTAAAATAAAAATGTACAAAATGATTGCTGATTCTGTATATTCCCTTCTGGGCGTTTGCCTTTCCCTCCGTATCATAGGAAAAAACCTTTTCCACGATCTCCAGTTCCATCAGATTTTTCAAATAAACGCTGATTTTCGCCCTGGAAAAACCGGTATGCTGATATAAATCATTGAGCTTATGCTTTCCTGCCACTATAGACGCAAGGATCGTATTATATACGCCGGTTTCCCTCAGTTCTTCCTCTACGATCCGCTGTCCCTCCCAATGCAGCAGGGCATCGCGGTTTAAAATAGCTCTGCAGATATTTTCCCGCGTTCCCAGCCTGTCGTCAAAATTCTTCCAAAACCCGGGTATTCCTCCCAGCACTGCATAGGTTTCGATCCCCTGCTCTATGGAAAATCCGGGAAAATACTCCATCATCATGTCAAATTCCAGCTCTCTGACCTTCAAAAAGCCGGAAATGGCATACGCTGCTTCTCCAATTCTTGCCACCATGCTGTTTTCCACCCATCCGATGGAGGAACTGCTGAGCAGGAACATCACCTCTGTATTTGCCGCCCTCCGGCTGAAATCCACCAATTCTCTCATGAATCCGCCATCTGATTTGACAATATTATGAAATTCATCGATGATTATGACTGTCTTATCTTTTCTTCCCTCCAAAAGTGCATGAAATATTTCAGAATAGGCAGGGTATTCTCCAAGGGAGACGCCTTCCCTTCTGAGAGTATTTGCCCATTGATAACGCTGCTCTCTTTCGGAACCGGAGCATGACTGGTAATAAGCGCATGATTTATCCTGCCCAAACTGACGGAGCAGCAAGGTTTTTCCAACATTTTTTTGTCCATAAACCACCAGGATCTGGCTTCCGGCACGCTCATAATATGCTTTTAGATATTTCAGTTCTGATGCCCGTCCTAATATCATCGCCCTCTCCCTGCATCTTATCACATCTGTTTCAACAAAAGCTGCTCTATTTCTTCCTTGGGCATAGGCTTTCCAAGCAGATAACCCTGTATACAGTCACATCCTATCTCATCCAGGTACTGAAATTGTTCTTCTGTTTCCACACCTTCCGCTACCGTTTCAAACCCAAGTTTCTTTGCCATTACAATGATAGTTTCTGTAATGATCCGGGTATTTTCATCTGTAATGCTGGTATCAATAAAGCTCTTATCTACCTTCAGGGTATCTATGGGAAGCCCCTTTAAATAAGACAGGGAAGAATATCCCGTTCCAAAGTCATCCAGAGAGATTCGGATTCCATAATCTCTCAAAATACACATTTTTTCCGTAATTTCCTTGAAATTTTCAATGAGGACGCTTTCCGTGATCTCCAGCTCCAGTTCTTTGGGGTTCACATCATATTTTTTGATAATGCCAAGAAGCTTATCAATAAAATCAGCCCGCATATATTGAATGGCTGAAATGTTCAGAGACAATATCACCTCACATGCTGTTTTCTTTTTCCACCCGCAAAAGGACTTGATGCTTTCCTCGATCACCCACATGCCAATGGGGACAATGGTACCGTTCTTTTCCGCGATGGGAATAAATACAGCCGGGCTGATCATCTTTCCATCGTTATCACGCCATCTGATCAGCGCCTCCATGCCGCGCAGCTTTTTATTTGCAGTATAATACTGGGGCTGAAAATTGATGGTAAAATTCTGATTAAAGACAGCTTCCTTCAGTTTATTTTCAATACTGACATTTTGTAGAAAATCACTTAAAATAGGGGCATCAAAATATTGAATAGAATCCTTTCCAAGCTTTTTCGCCTTAAACATGACGATTTCCGCACAGTTGATCAGATCCAGCGTCAGCCTTGCCGCCTCCGGATATTCGGCAACGCCTACGCTCACCGACAGCAAAAGATCCTGCCCGGTACTCATAATAAAGGGCTTCTTGACACGCTCCTGTATTTTTTTGTAGATATATTCCACGCTTTTGTTTCCGCTGGGATTATAAATGGCAATACAGTAAATGTCTGCATTGAAATGGGACACCAGAATGTCTTCTCCCTGGAAAATAGACAAAAACTGTCCAAACTGCTGTACCACTTCGTCGCCCACTACAATCCCCATTCCGTCATTGATCTTCCTGAAATCATCAATATCTACAAACATAACGGTAACAATTGCATTTTCTTCTTCTGCGGTACGGATAAAATCCGATAACAGCCTTACAAAATAGTTTCTGTTATAAAGCCCCGTAAGCACATCATAATATGCCATATAGGTCAATTCTTCATTTTGATTCTTAAATTTGGATATATCCTTAAATCGAATCACCTTATCCGTTGCATGTCCGTCTTCATCATACAAAATGGCGGATTCGCACTCTACCCATGTTCTGCCGTCCTTGAGCTTGATCATACCGCTGTCGGCATTCAGTTCTGTCTTTTCAAGGAACAATAAATCTCTCAGAGGAAGAACATACTTGTCTTCCACCTGAGAATATAATTTTGCAAGATCCTTCATATCCCTGATTTCCACTTCAGGGAAATAAAAGCTCCAGTTTGCAAGGGTCTTCACTGTATTTTCCACAAAATTAACATATAAAAATGCATTATTAGAAGTATTACAGATCAAGCGGTACATTTTTTCATCGTTTGTAAGCCTCTGGTTCATTGCGCTCAGCAAATCCACCCGATAACGTAATTCATCCATAAAAATAGCAGCTCCTTCTTTCGTATTATTTCCCGGTAATATATCCCTGTGCCTTCAGCAATTCCGCGCAGAGTACCGCTCCTCCTGCGGCTCCACGAACGGTATTGTGGGACAGACCTACAAATTTCCAATCGTACACACTGTCCTCCCGAATACGTCCCACGCTGATTCCCATACCGTTTTCAAAGTCAACATCCAATTTCACCTGGGGTCTGTTGTCTTCCTCCATATACTGAATAAACTGTGCCGGTGCACTGGGAAGCTTAAGCTCCTGGGGAAGCCCCTTAAAGGAAACCAGTTTTTCAATCAACTGCTCTTTCGTAGGTTTTTTCCTGAACTTTACAAACACGGCTGCTGTATGCCCATTCAGGACAGGCACCCTGATACACTGGCAGGTAATGACCGGTTCCGCTGCCGGTACGATCACTCCGTCCTTGATCTCCCCCCAGATCCTCAAAGGTTCCTTTTCACTCTTTTCCTCCTCGCCGCCGATGTAAGGGATAATATTTTCAATCATTTCAGGCCAATCCTTAAAGGTTTTTCCTGCGCCTGAGATCGCCTGATAGGTCGTGGCAACTACCTCATAGGGTTCAAATTCCTTCCATGCAGTCAAAACCGGCGCATAGCTTTGAATCGAACAATTTGGCTTTACTGCAACAAATCCTCTTTTGGTGCCCAGTCTTTTTCTCTGGAAATCGATCACCTTCATATGCTCCGGGTTGATCTCCGGCACTACCATGGGAACGTCAGGAGTCCAGCGGTGTGCAGAATTGTTGGAAACCACCGGTGTCTCGGTTTTCGCATAGGCTTCTTCAATTTTCTTGATTTCTTCCTTGGTCATATCCACTGCGCTGAACACAAAGTCCACATCTGCAGCTACCTTTTCCACCTCGTTTACATTCATAACCATCAGGTTTTTCACAGCCTCCGGCATAGGTGTGGTCATTTTCCACCGTCCGCCTACCGCGTCCTGATAGGTTTTGCCCGCCGATCTTTCGCTTGCCGCAATTTTAGTCACCTCAAACCAGGGATGATTTTCAAGGAGAGAAATAAATCTCTGCCCTACCATACCTGTTCCACCTAAAATTCCTACTTTTAATTTTTCACTCATGCTCTTGATCTCCTCACATTGTTTCATTTGTTTTATGTTCCCGGTTCCAGACATGAGTCAGAAAATCCCGATTCATTCTGATAACCTCCTGCATTGCTTCCGTTCCCGGCGCCCCAATTGTCAGCCGTTTTTCCACACAGGTCTTTAAGCTGATGGCATCGTACACATCCCCCTCAAAGACAGGGCTGACTGCCTGCAGTTCCTCCAGGCTTAAGGCGTCAATGCTGCTGTCCTTCTCGAGGCAATATAACACCAGACGGCCAATAATTCCATGGGCATCACGGAAAGGCACCCCTTTATTTACAAGATAATCTGCCGCATCGGTAGCATTGGTGAAGCCTTTCATGGCGCTTTCTTCCATTGTCTTATGATGGAACTTCATGGTGGCAAGCATTCCTCTGAAAAGCACCAGACAATTTTTTACGGTCTCAATGGCGTCAAAGGTAACCTCCTTGTCCTCCTGCATATCCTTATTGTAAGCAAGGGGCAGTCCTTTCATGGTGGTCAGTATGGACATCAGCGCGCCATAGACCCTGCCGGTTTTCCCTCTCACAAGCTCCGCAATATCCGGATTCTTTTTCTGAGGCATAATGCTGCTTCCTGTGGAAAAGCCATCGTCTATGTCAATAAAACGATATTCGTTGGAATTCCAGATAATGATCTCCTCCGAAAACCTGCTCAAATGCATCATAATGGTGGAAAGGGAGGACAAAAGCTCGATCACATAGTCCCTGTCTCCCACAGAGTCCATGCTGTTTAAGGTTGGACCTTCAAATCCCATAAGAGAAGCCGTATAAGCCCGGTCCAGAGGGTAAGTGGTCCCTGCAAAGGCGCCTGATCCCAGGGGGCAATAATTCATCCTGTGATAAAGATCCCCCAGCCGTAAAATATCCCGTTTGAACATCTCAAAATATGCTCCCATATGATGTGCCAGGGTAGTGGGCTGTGCTTTTTGAAGATGGGTAAAGCCCGGCATATAGGTATGTAGATTGTCCTCCATGATCGTCAGTAACGTTTCCAAAAGCTCATACAGACAATCTGCGATCTGAATGGTTTCCTTTCGCACATAAAGCTTCATGTCCAGCGCCACCTGATCGTTTCTGCTTCTGCCTGTGTGCATTTTTTTACCGGCATCGCCGATCCGGGTTATTAACTCCGCCTCCACAAAGCTGTGGATATCCTCGTATTCATCTGTAATCAAAAGATGCCCCTGCGCCACATCCTGTCTGATCTGTGTCAATCCCCTGACAATGGCATCCTTTTCCCCGCAGGTAAGAATCCCCTGCTTTTCCAGCATTACAACATGGGCAATGCTTCCTTCTATATCCTGTTCAAAAAGCTTCTGATCAAAAGAAACAGAGGCATTAAAATCAAAAACCAGCTTGTCTGTTTCTTTTGTAAACCGCCCTCCCCATAACTGCGCCATGGTTCCATTCCTCCAATGTTAAATCTGAATTTGATACTATCACATTTTATAAGGCATTTCAATCTTTTCTTGCAAAAGCAGGAAATAAAAACCTGCTTTTTACACCCGCCCCAACCGTTCACACACTTCCATGCACATAAATGTCGAAAGTACATAAATTATAGATATAAGATCGAAATGCTCAACGGAAAAGAGGAGGAACTATGAATCAGCCTGTTCTGGAATGTAAAAACATTTGTTTCTCTTATCATAATTTAAAGGGCGAAACAAAAGCCCTGACTGATATTTCATTTCAGGTAAATAAGGGAGAATTCCTCGCCATCGTAGGTCCCAGCGGCTGCGGTAAATCCACACTTCTCTCTATCATTGCAGGGCTTTTATCCCCGGAATCAGGTGAAGTGCTGTTAAATCACCAGGAACAGGTGAAGATCGGCTATATGCTGCAGCAGGATCATCTGTTGGAATGGCGTACTATTTGGAAAAACGTGCTTTTGGGTCCTGAGATCACAAAAACCCTCAGCCCTGAAAAGGAAGCCCTTGCTTTAAAGCTTTTGTCCGATTACGGGCTGTCAAAGTTCAAAGATAAAAAACCGGGGGAATTATCCGGCGGCATGAAACAGCGCGCCGCACTGATCCGCACCATGGTCATGGAACCAGGGCTCCTGTTATTAGACGAACCCTTCAGCGCGCTGGATTACCAGACCCGGTTGATGGTGTCAGCCGATATCGGCAATATTATCCGAGCCTCTGGCATTACTGCAATTCTGATCACCCATGACCTGTCAGAGGCAATCTCTCTTGCCGACAGAATACTTGTTTTGACCCGGCGTCCTGCTACCGTCAAAAAAGAACTGCCCATCCGTCTTACTCTCCAGGAAAATTCTCCTCTTGGGGCAAGAAATGCCCCTGAATTCCAGGAGTTATTTACACAATTATGGAAGGAGATTTCTGATGAATATTGTGGAGGCTCCTAAAGCCCTTTTGTCTAATACATGTCATAAAAAAGAGCCTGTATCCCCCCAGGCGCTTTATGTAAAAAAGCATCACCGGCATCACCATCTGATTACTCTGCTGCGTTTTTTTGTTCTGTTCCTGTTTCTTACCCTTTGGGAATTTTCCGGAAGGCTTGAACTGATCGATACCTTTTTTTTCAGCAGTCCCTCTATGGTGGTATCCTATTTTATCAACATGCTTCTGGATGGTTCTTTTTTCACCCATACAGGAATTACACTTTTGGAGACCCTGCTCAGCTTTTTTCTGATCACGGTCATCTCCATTGGAACCGCCACTCTGCTTTGGTATTCCAAAACTCTTTCTGAAATTTCAGAGCCATATCTGGTAGTTCTAAACAGTCTTCCCAAATCCGCTCTGGCGCCTTTGTTTATTGTCTGGCTGGGAACCGGTATGAACACCATTATTGTGGCCGGCATTTCCGTGGCGGTTTTTGGTTCCATTATCAGCCTGTATACCGGCTTTAAACAGGTAGATAAAGAAAAGTTAAAACTCATCTATACCCTGGGCGGCAATTCCTTTGACGCCTTTCATAAAGTGGTTCTCCCCTCCTGCATCCCTGTCATTCTGAGCAATATGAAGGTCAACATCGGTCTGGCTCTGGTAGGAGTGATCATCGGAGAATTTCTTGCCGCACGGCGGGGACTGGGTTATCTGATCATTTATGGTTCCCAGGTCTTCCAGCTAAATATGGTAATCACTTCCATTATCATTTTATGCGTAATTGCCATGTGTCTATATCAATGTATTCAATGGCTGGAACATTTATACAAAAAAAGAGCCGGTTCTTGAAAACCGGCTTAAAAAGCTACTGAGGGGACTCGAACCCCTGACCTGCTGATTACGAATCAGCTGCTCTACCGACTGAGCCACAGTAGCATCAGAAATCATTATAACGTCACTTTCTTCAATTTGCAAGTTTTTTTTGCTTGGAAGGTTCTCATTAAGGCAGCGGGCTGAAACCGCTGCCTCTATGAGGGTTTCCCTATATGAACATCCATCTGGGGATAGGGTATTCGGATACCGGCATCATCCAATGCATATTTAATATCCTCCGTCAGCTGCCATTTGGTGACCCAAAAATCTTCCTGTTTCGCCCAGCATCTGGCTATCAGGTTCACGCTGCTCTCTCCAAGGGCGTCTACAAAAACTCTGATTTCCTGCTCCTTTAGCACAGCGCCCTCACTGGCAATGACACCCTGGATGATTTCCCGTGCTCTTCTGATGTCTGCTTCATAGGCAATTCCCACTGGTATATCGATCCTTCGCTCTTTGCACTCCGTGAAATTGGTGATGGTTCCATTGGCAAGGGTTCCGTTGGGCAGCACGATCACTTTATTTTCCGGTGTGATGATCCGGGTATAAAAAATGTCTACGGCGTCAACACTGCCTTCATTTCCAAGCCCATCTCTGATATAATCCCCTGCCGTAAAAGGTTTCAGCACAAGGAGAAGAACTCCTCCTGCAAAATTACTGAGACTCCCCTGAATGGCAAGACCAATGGCAACGCTTGCAGACCCCAGGATCGCAATAATGCTGGCGGCATCTACTCCCATACCGGAAGCGATCATAAGAACCAATACAAAGGTGAGCCCGAATTTCACAAAAGAATCAATGAACCGGATTCCATTGTCATCTACATGACTTCTGTTTAACGCTTTTTTCAACAAGCCTCTGATCAGCCGAATCAACTGTAGTCCAATCAGAAAGGCAAGCCCCGCCAGAACTACTCTCAGCCCTAAATGAAAAGCCTTTTCCGGAAGCTGCTGCAGAAACCGTTCAATCATTCCTGCATTCACTTCCTTTTCTACCTCGTCTGCAATCATGCTTCCTTCTCCCTACTTTTTCTTTTTTGCCCCGGAGGTTTTCTTTAACGCTTCCTCTTCCTTTCTCATTTCTTCCACACGCTTCAGTTCTTCCTGTGCCTTCTGCATGATCTGATCGGCTTTTTCCTGTGCTTCCTTTGCCCGTGCCATTGCCTCTTTTGCCTGTTTTTTTGCCTCCTCAGCTTCCTTCTTTGCTTCCTCCGCCTGCTTTTTTGCCTCCTCGGCTTCCTTTTCTGCCGCCTCGGCTCTTCTTTCCGCCTCAAGCTTTGCTTTCTTCTTTTCAATCTGCTGCCATTCCTTTTCAGTATAAGGCACATAAGCGAAAATACTTGCAGACAAAGGTGCGCTGGTTACCTTAAAGGAATAGGGTCTGCCATCTGCCTCCTCTTCTTCTACAAACTTGGGACGACCGTTTACCCTTCCAAGGCCTCCATAGCATTTGGCATCCGTATTCAAAATTTCTCTGTATTTTCCTTCCAGGGGTACGCCCACTGTAAATTCCTGCTCAACATTTGCAAAATTCACAACTACCACCAGCAGGTCTTCTGCCTTTTGGGTTTTCCGCATAAAGGAAAGCATACATTTTTCAGGTGAAATACAGTTAATCCATTCAAACCCGTCAGGACTGGTGTCCATGGCATAAAGCGCCGGTTTTTCCTGATAGAGGGCATTCAGATCCTTCACCAGACGCCAGATACCCTTGTGGGAATCCTGGGAAAGCAGCCCCCATTCCGTTTCCCTGGTTTCGTCAAACTCCTTAAACTCTCCAATGTCCTGTCCCATAAACAAAAGCTTTTTGCCTGGATGGGTCATCATATATGCATAGGTAATGCGCAGGTTGGCAAATTTATCCTCCAGGATACCCGGCATTTTACCGATCATAGTGGATTTTCCATGGACTGCTTCATCATGGGAATACACCAACATGAAATTTTCGCTGTAAGCATAGATCATGCTGAAGGTAAGCTCGTCATGGTGATGGGCTCTGAAATAAGGATCATATCCAATATAATCAAGGAAATCGTTCATAAAGCCCATATTCCATTTCAGATCGAAGCCAAGACCGTCATCCTCAACACTTCCCGTGATTTTGGGCCATGCGGTGGATTCCTCCGCAATCATCAGCACGCCGGGATTTCTTTTTTTCATTACAGAATTCAAATGCTTCAGCAGCTCTATTGCCTCAAGATTTTCATTGCCGCCATAAAGATTGGCAACCCACTCTCCATCCTTTTTGCCATAGTCCAAATAAAGCATGGATGCCACTGCGTCCATGCGGATGCCGTCCACATGATATTTTTCCACCCAGTAAAGGGCATTGGCAATCAGATAGTTGGATACCTGAGGCCTTCCATAGTTATAAATCAGCGTGCCCCAGTGAGGATGGGCTCCCTGCCGAGGGTCTGCATGCTCGTAAAGACATGTGCCGTCAAACTGGGAAAGCCCATAGGTGTCTCTGGGAAAATGTGCCGGAACCCAATCCAAAATAACGCCAATGTCCGCCTGATGCAGGGCATCTACGAAATACATAAAATCTTCTGCTGTTCCGTATCTTGCAGTAGGCGCATAGTAGCCGATCACCTGATATCCCCAGGAGGCATCCAGCGGATGCTCCATGACAGGCATCAGCTCTACATGGGTATAACCCGTATCTTTCACATATTTTATAACCTCAGGGGCAAGCTCTCTGTAATTCAAATACGCATCTGTCTCTCTGTTCTTTTTGAAGGAACCAAGATACAATTCGTAAACGCTCACAGGCGAATTCTTTTCCTGCCGCTTCTTCCTTCCCTGAAGCCATTTTTCGTCCTTCCATTCATAAGAGATCTCCCGGATAACAGAAGCTGTCTCCGGGCGAAGCTGTTGTCCAAAAGCATAGGGGTCCGCTTTCAGGAAGGTAAGCCCTCCTTTTACCTTGATCTCAAATTTATAGCATTCGCCTGCCCCGGTATCGGGTATAAACAGTTCAAAAATACCGCCCTTGGGGTTCCTGCGCATCTGGTGGATGCGTCCGTCCCAGTGGTTAAAATCCCCCACAACGCTCACCCGCATTGCATTAGGCGCCCATACCGCAAAAAATGTACCCTTCACACCGTCTATCTCCATTACATGGGCTCCCAGTTTTTCATAAACGGAATAATGAATTCCCTCATTAAATTTCTCAATATCCCTGTCCGTCAGCCCTGCCTTATACCGATAAGCGTCCTTCGCCCGCATCACGATGGACTCCTCATAGCAGACCTCGTACTCATACGCCTCAGGGATCTTCCCCGGAAGCAGACATGCAAAATAGCCGGATTCATCCACCATTTCCATTTCATGCTTTTTATTGTCCTGCAACGTTACAAGGGCAACCTTCAGGGCGCCCGGCCAGAAAGTCTGAAAGAGAACATTCTTCCCCGTCACATGAGGTCCCAGAATCTCATGCGGATTATCCTCCTCCGAATAAATAATTCCCTCGATCCTTGGCCAATTCATAAGCTTATATAGTTTATTATTCATAAGTCCCCTCCATCTTCAGGCGGTTCGCCACATATATGCTTATTTTAACAAAGATATCTATACAACACAAGCATCAAGTGCTACAATCATATTTAGATTGCAGAACCAACTGCTGCACATAACTAATTTATCATAAAGGATGTGAAAATATGTTTCCAACACCAAATAATCCCGATCAATTTGCCTCCCTCTCAGAGGAGGACAAGGCAATGCTTGCCCGCATCAACGCTTATGCGGAACAGGTTCTGGGGGATATTGACCCCCAAAAGACCCGCATTTCCTTCCAGCTTGACAAACTAAGGCCCGTGATGCAGGAAATCGCCGATGAAAAAGGCGTTCCCCTTGAAGATGTGTTCATTCGTTACATGGACATCTCCAGCACAGTGCTTGCCAGGCAGGATGCCATGCTCAAGGAAGATTTAAATGATGTGGGACTGACCGATTTTACTACATTATGAAAAACGGGGCTGACAAATCTGTCAGCCCCTCTTATATTTCATCTGTTTTTATTTCACCACTCTTACACGGAATACGCCGTCGATCGCCTGAAGCTTTCCAATCATCTCTGCATCCGCAGATTTCTCAATATCCAGCATGGTATACGCCACTTCCCCTTTGGATTTGTTTACCATGTCTGTAATGTTGATTCCCTTATCCCCGAAGCATGCGGTAAATTTGGTGATCATGTTCGCTTTATTCTTATGGAAAATCGCCACACGTCCCTCCTGGCTGCACACGCCCATATCGCAGTTAGGGTAATTTACGCTGTTGACAATATTTCCATTCTTCAGATAATTCATCAGTTCCTTTACCGCTGCCTTTGCGCAGTTGTCTTCCGATTCCTCTGTGGAAGCTCCCAGGTGGGGAATGACGATACAGCCTTCCTGTCCTGCTGTGGTAGGATTGGGGAAATCAGACACGTATTTGCGCACCTTTCCTTCCTTGATTCCCTCCAGCACATCCTTTTCGTTTACAAGCAGATCCCTTGCAAAATTCAGAAGGATCACGCCCTCTTTCATTTTGTCGATTGCTTCCTTGTTGATCATGCCCTTTGTAGAATCCAACAGGGGAACATGGATGGTAATAATATCACAATTCTCATAAATTTCTTCCACGTGAAGCACGTGTTTTACATCCCGGCTTAAATTCCACGCGGCATCAACAGATACATAGGGATCATATCCATATACTTCCATACCCATATGCTTTGCAACGTTTGCCACCTTAACGCCGATTGCCCCAAGCCCGATGATTCCCAGCTTTTTGTCCTGAATCTCGGTTCCGGCAAAACGTTTCTTTTCTTTTTCCGTCGCTTTGGCGATTGCCTCGTCATCCTTTGCCGACTCCACCCAGTTAATGCCTCCTACGATATCTCTGGATGCAAGAAGCATTCCTGCGATCACCAGTTCCTTAACGCCGTTTGCATTTGCGCCGGGAGTGTTAAAGACAACAATTCCCCTTTCAGCGCATTTATCCAGGGGAATGTTGTTTACCCCTGCCCCTGCTCTTGCAACCGCAAGCAGCTGGTCGGAAAGCTCCATATCGTGCATGGCGGCGCTTCTCACCAGAATGCCCTGGGCTTCCTCCAGGTTCTCTGTTTTCTGAAATTCATCTGTAAATTTATCAAGCCCAACCTGTGCAATTGGATTTAAACAATAATACTGAAACATTTTATCTTCTCCTTTTTAACCGGTTCTCACTCAACCATTATTTTTTTCAAATTCTCTCATAAAGGCAACCAGTTTCTCAACTCCCTCGATGGGCATTGCGTTATAAATGCTTGCACGCATCCCGCCTACAGATCTGTGTCCTTTCAGATTCTCAAATCCTGCTTCCTTTGCTTCCTTCACAAACTTTGCGTCCAATTCATCGCTTCCTGTCACAAAGGGAACATTCATAAGGGAACGGTCTTCTTTTCTTACCGTACCCTTAAACAGACGGCTTTCATCCAGAAAATCATACAGGATCTTTGCTTTCTTCTCATTGTGCTCTTTCATGGCGCTAAGACCGCCCATCTTCTTAATCCATTTAAACACCTTGCCGCAAATGTAAATGCCATATGCCGGAGGCGTATTATAAAGAGAATCGGCATCTGCATGAATTTTGTATTTTAACATGGTAGGCGTTCCCGGCAGTGTATCCTCCGTAATCAGATCCTCCCTGATGATCACGATCACCACTCCTGCAGGACCGATATTTTTCTGCACGCCGCCATAGATCACGCCATATTTGGTTACGTCTACAGGTTCCGATAAAAAGCAGGAGGAAACATCTGCTACCAGCGTATGCCCCTTGGTGTTCGGCAGCGATTTGAATTTTGTGCCGTAGATCGTATTATTTTCGCAGATATAAACATAATCGGCATCTTCGGGTATAGGCAGATCTGAGCAGTCAGGGATATAAGAAAAAGTCTGATCCGCCGAAGACGCAACCTCAACCGCTTCGCCATAAAGCTTAGCTTCCTGATAAGCCTTCTTTGCCCATTGCCCGGTAACAATATATGCCGCCTTGCGGTTTTTCATCAGATTCATGGGAATCATGGCAAACTGCTGGCTGGCGCCGCCCTGCAAAAACAGAACCTTATAGTTATCAGGGATATGCATCAACTCCCGCAGATCCGCTTCCGCCTCCTTGATGATGGTATCATATACCTTGGAACGATGGCTCATCTCCATTACGGACATTCCCGATCCCTTATAATCTAACATCTCATCTGCAGCTTCTTTTAGTACTTCTTCAGGTAAAACTGCCGGACCTGCTGAAAAGTTATACACTCTGGACACTCTTATCTCCTCCTGTTTATGGGATTTCTCCTCATTTTCTGTCAAAACATCTGGAAAATATTTTAAACTCATTTACCACTTTCGTCAACTGCTTTAGTAAAACATTACGCAGGGGGTTCCGATTTCCACCATATCATAAAGCTTTGAAACCTCCTCCAAAGGCGTGTTGATACAGCCATGGGAACCGTTTGTTTTGTATATTTCCCCTCCATATTGATTCCGCCAGGACGCATCGTGAATACCAATGGCTCCTTTTACCGGAATCCAGTATTTCACCGGGGAAGCATAATCTTCCCCCCTGAGTACCCGGTTTCGCTGCTTATTATAAACAAAATTGGTTCCCGAAGGGGTGCCTCTTCTTAAACTGGTATTTCCAGTCACCACCGGCGTCTCTATGACCAGTTCTCCCTTTTCATAGTAATACAGCATCTGCTCTGTCATATCCACTTCTATGTAGGTATCGCCAATGTCATCTTTTCCCTGCCTGAGCGCCGTCTGAAGATAAAGAGGCTCATGCTCCTCTCTTCTTTTCTCTAAAAAAGCCTGGAGCAGATATTCCTTTTCCGCCTCACGGTCTATCTTGTTTCCATAGGTTCCCCCTTCCACAGCCACAACGTCTCCCCGTGTCGCCGTAAAATTGCGCACGCCATCCACGGTATCGTAAGCATCTGCAAGAAAATCTATGAATTCATACACTTTTTCCGGATCGGTAATCAGATCTCCTCTTTCATCAAACATGAAATCCCCATTTTCATCCAGCAT
The DNA here is from genome assembly GCA_947172705.1 of uncultured Lachnospiraceae bacterium. Classification (GTDB taxonomy): domain Bacteria; phylum Bacillota; class Clostridia; order Lachnospirales; family Lachnospiraceae; genus Suilimivivens. The sequence continues at coordinate 281,763 of CAMWCA010000001.1, read as the reverse complement.
AAGGAAATCACATACAACGCCTGCATCCACAGGAACACTGTCCTCTCCAAAACGGTATACGATGCCGCAATCCTGATATTCCGACAGTTTATCCCACAGGGCAAGGGTCTCTTCCATTTCCTCGTCCAGGGAAAGATCCTGATAGCAGCCTTCCGCTTCCAGATCCAGCTCCGCGTCCATACTTTCAAAAGCGGTTCTGATCAATTCTCTGGTCTTTTCCTCATTCAACACATGGGTTCTTTCATTTACCAGCTGATACCCCTGGCTTCCCTTTATAATTTTCACAGCCCGGTCCGCTTCCGGAATTCCATGGAAAAAGGGAAGGTTAGATACCTTGCTCTCATAAGCCGCATGATCATATTGAATCAAAGGATCGATGGTTCTGTCTTTTGTATCTCCAATCAGATTGTCTACCCAGAGATAGGGATTTTGCTGCTGTTGGTACAGCTTTAAAACCTCTCCGTAATCAGCGGAAAAATCAATCTCCTGGGGAGAAATTGTATAAGACTTACCATCACTGTCCGTGATGGTAAGCCCGGCATAGTCACACTGTTTTAAAAGTTCCTCGTTCACTTCAGGGATGCTTTTCCCTGCACAGTAAATTCCGTTAATCCATGTCCCATAGCTGAACCCTTCGGCATAATAATATGCCAGTCCCAGGTACATGGCGATGATCGATAAAAGAATGATCGATCCGCCTATACAACTTCCTTTTAAAACACTTTTTCTCATTTTACTTTTCTAAATCCGTTGCATCAAACACTTCACTGATAGGAGCGCCTGCGGGTACCATAGGGAATACTTTATCATCCTCCGGGATAATGCATTCGATCAGCACAGGCTTTTTCATTTCAATTGCCCTGGTCAGCGCATCTGCAACCTCCTCCTTACGTGTTACGCGAATTGCCTCACAGCCAAGCCCTTTCGCAACCATGCAAAAGTCAACACGGTCATTCAATACCGTCTGAGAATATCTCTTTTCATAGAACAGGGTCTGCCACTGTCTCACCATTCCAAGCACATGGTTGTTGATCACCACCTCAATGATGGGAATCTGATACCTGGATGCAGTGGCAAGCTCATTCATATTCATACGAAAGCATCCATCCCCTGCAATATTGATACATATTTTTTCGGGTCTTCCCACCTTGGCTCCGATACAGGCGCCAAGCCCATATCCCATGGTGCCAAGACCTCCTGAGGACAGGAAGGTTCTGGGAACGGAATATTTGTAATATTGTGCCGCCCACATCTGATGCTGCCCTACATCGGTTACAATCACAGCTTCTCCCCTGGTGACTCTGTCGATCTCCTCCATAATGTATGGGCAGGACAAAGCGTTCTTATCATAGTTCAACGGATATTTGGCTTTTAATTCTTTTATATGCGCATTCCATTCCTTATGTTCCGCTTTTGTCAGTTCTTTGTTGATCAATGTGAGAATTTCTTTCAGGTCGCCTACTACTGAAGCCGCCGTTCTCACATTTTTATTGATTTCAGCCGCATCAATATCAATATGGAGGACCTTTGCCCTGGAGGCAAACATGGCGGCATTGCCTACCACACGATCTGAAAATCTTGCCCCTAAGGCAACCAGCAGATCGCATTCACTGACTCCTAAATTGGATGCCTTGGTACCATGCATCCCGATCATTCCAGTATATCTTTCATCTTGTCCGTCCATAACCCCCTTCGCCATCAAAGTATCACAGACAGGCGCATCCATCAGCTCCGCCAGTTCCCTGACCTCCTTATAAGCGCCGGATATCACAGCTCCGCCTCCCACATAAAGGAAGGGTCTTTTTGCCTTACGGATCAGCTCTACTGCCTCCTGAATATCCTCCTGGGTATATTTACAGAGGGCTTTCGGCGCTGTGGGAACTTTTCTTTCATATTCTCCCAAAGCTGCGGTTACATCCTTGGTGATATCCACAAGCACCGGGCCCGGGCGTCCTTCTTTTGCTATGGTAAACGCCTTTCGCAGAGTATCTGCAAGCTTTGAAATATCCTTCACAATATAACTGTGCTTGGTAATGGGCATTACCACTCCGGCAATATCCACTTCCTGAAAAGAGTCCTTCCCCAAAAGAGGCAGATTTACGTTACATGTAATCGCCACAATGGGAACGGAATCCATATATGCGGTGGCGATCCCCGTAACAAGGTTAGTGGCGCCGGGACCGCTGGTGGCAAGACATACCCCAACTTTTCCTGTGGCGCGCGCATACCCGTCCGCTGCATGGGCAGCGCCCTGCTCATGGGAAGTCAGAATATGGTTGATTTCATCTCTGTGCTTGTATAAAGCGTCATATACATTTAGAATGGTGCCTCCGGGATATCCGAAAACCGTATCTACGCCCTGCTCCTTTAAGCATTCCACTACAATCTCTGAACCTGTCAGCTGCATTTTCTTTCTCCTTCCAATTCAGCATTATTTCTTTCCGGGAATCTCCAGGATCGCGCCCCGGTTGCCGCTTGTTACCATTTCAGTGTATCGTGCAAGATAACCTGTTGTAATTTCAGGCTGCCTGGGCTGCCATTTCGCCGCCCTTGCCTGCATTTCCTCCTGGGAAACCTTTACATCCAGCTTCATTTCCGGAATATTGATGCTGATCAGATCCCCTTCCTGCACCAGCGCAATGGGACCTCCCACTGCCGCTTCGGGTGAAACATGCCCTATGGAAGCGCCTCTGGAAGCGCCGGAAAACCGTCCGTCTGTGATCAACGCCACACTGGAGCCAAGCCCCATACCTGCAATCGCCGAGGTGGGATTCAGCATCTCACGCATCCCCGGTCCTCCCTTGGGACCTTCATAACGGATTACCACTACATCCCCTGCAGCGATCTTTCCCCCTTTGATGGCGGCAATTGCATCCTCTTCACATTCAAAAACCCTTGCAGGTCCTTCATGTACCATCATCTCCGGAACTACCGCAGAGCGTTTTACTACGCTTCCATCAGGCGCCAGATTTCCCTTCAGCACAGCAAGACCTCCAGTCTGAGAATAAGGATTGTCCAAAGGACGGATTACCTCCGGATTTCGATTTGCCGCATCCTGTATATTTTCTCCCACGGTCTTTCCGGTTACAGTGATACAGTCCTCATGCAGCAGACCTGCGTCTGCAAGTTCTTTCATAACGGCGTATACGCCCCCCGCTTCATTCAGATCCTCCATATAAGTAGGACCTGCCGGTGCAAGGTGGCACAGATTAGGCGTTTTTTCACTGATCTCATTGGCAAAGGCAATGTCAAAATCAAACCCCACCTCATGGGCAATTGCCGGCAGATGAAGCATGGAATTGGTAGAGCATCCCAATGCCATATCAACGGTCAGCGCATTGAGGATCGCCTCTTTTGTCATAATATCCCTGGGACGGATATTCTTGCGGTACATCTCCATAACAGCCATGCCTGCGTGCTTTGCCAGCTTGATTCTCTCGGAATACACCGCCGGAATGGTTCCGTTCCCTTTAAGCCCCATTCCCAGCGCTTCCGTCAGGCAGTTCATGGAATTTGCCGTATACATGCCGGAGCAGGAACCGCAGGTAGGGCACACCTTCTCCTCAAATTCTCTCACTTCCTCCTCCGTCATGGTTCCCGCCGCATGGGAGCCTACCGCTTCAAACATGGAAGAAAGGCTTCGTTTTTGTCCTTTTACATGCCCAGCAAGCATGGGTCCCCCTGATACAAACACCGTAGGCACATTGATTCTTGCCGCCGCCATCAAAAGCCCCGGTACATTCTTATCACAATTGGGCACCATTACCAGTGCATCAAACTGATGGGCAAGCGCCATACACTCTGTAGAATCTGCAATCAAATCCCTTGTGACAAGAGAGTATTTCATGCCGATATGCCCCATGGCGATTCCATCGCACACTGCAATTGCCGGAAACACCACCGGCACCCCGCCGGCTTCCGCCACGCCAAGCTTCACTGCATTGACAATTTTATCCAGATTCATATGCCCCGGTACGATTTCATTATAGGAGCTGACAATACCCACCATGGGTTTCTTCATTTCTTCTTCCGTAAATCCCAGCGCATTGAACAGGCTTCTGTGGGGAGCCTGCTGGATTCCTGCTTTTACATTATCACTTCTCATTTTTACTCTGTTCCTCCTTTATGGTGTAAAGAATATAATCGTTATTTTCATACACAGGCATCATATTCTGTTCTATATAGTTCCAGGGAATCGTATCATAACGGTGATAAAACTCCCAAACCATTTCGTCAAAATCCGGTTCCGTCATTCTTTTGTCCAGAAGCACAACCTCCGTCCCTTCAATTTCTCTGTTTTCACAGCGAATGCCATAGAGAAAATAAAGGAGATATTCCTGATTGCAGTCCGTCACGCAAATATTTTTCCACCGGGTCATATCTGTTTTTGAAAAAGCATCCTGAATCTCGTGTTCTCTTGTTCCATATTGGTCGTTATAGCCCGAAAAGCCAAGACATTTTATTCCTATAAAAACTGCCAGCAAAAGCATGACCTGAGAAAGCAGCCTTTGTCTGCCGGAAAGTTTCCCCTTTTCGCCAACACTTCTTTCAAGGCGATCCAGCATCACGCCAAGCAAAAGCCCAAGGTAAACGCCTCCATAGGTAAACACTCTGTAATAAGGACGCTTGCATTGTATCAGCAGGCACACCGGCACCATAATAATCCCGATAAACAATGTCAGATCCAGCAACAGTCTGGTATGTTCTTTTCTTTTTATGCTTCTTATGATCCAAAAACCCAAAAGCAAGATGCCTGCGCCCCACAGAAGCATTACAAGAACGGACAACCCGTTAAAATAATAGCCTGACAGGGTCTTCAGCCATTCCCAAAGCCTGCCTCCAAAGCCTGCTCTCTCCTCACTTTGAATATAAGGGGTATCCAGCATATACTTCATTCCTCTGGAAAGGGCGGCAAAGGGCGCCTTCCCTATGATGTTTATATGGGTCATTCCATAATAGCCGCTGCCTTCTTCCTTCATCAGCAGATTGGAACCGATGGCAAGCCAGATGACTCCATAAAGAAAAACCGTTCCCAAAGCAGCCGCCGCCGAGGCAAAAATCAGGTGAATCAGTTTCTTTCCCTTTTCTGTTTTCAGGAAAAAAATACCTTCCTTTTTCCCCTGTTCCCTGCTTTGAATCAAAAGGAAAAAGCCCCCTGCAAGGCAAAGAGGCACTACCCAGTACACATTACTGCTGACTCCGTACAACCCCAGAATCAACGCCCCTGCATAGAGCACATAAACCTTTTTTGCCGTCCCTTTTTCTTCACAGATCCATATCATACACTGCCATGCTGTAAGAAGGCAGGTAATGCCCATGGTATATCCCCTTCCCTGTACGGCAAGCTGGTTTACCAGATTCATGGAAATATAAAGAATCACTGTGATCAGGGGATACCATCCTTTCAGGTACCGTTTTCCTATTTTATACAAAAGGCATATATTTGCCAATGCACATAAATAGGAAATACCCCGAAGCCCAATATAGGAGTTCCCCAGATAGTTCAGACACGCGGAAAGCACCGAATAGCCTACATGATTATTAGGAAGCGGCCAATGAATCGCCGCGTATACCGGTCCTTTGCTGATAAACCAGTAATAAGTATATAATTCATCATACCACGGGGTAAGGGCAAACAGCCGATAGCCGTAATAAAGCGCCATCATTCCAAGCAATGCAAAAAAGAACATGCTTTCCTGTCTTTTTATGTTTTCAGTTGATTTCATCTGCTAATAAATCACCCATTTCCTTACAGCCTACCTGTCTGCAGCCTTCCGACATAATATCAACGGTACGATATCCCTTTTTCAGTACATTTTTAACCGCTTCCTCAATGGCATCCGCTTCCCTGTCCAGGTCAAAGGAAAAACGCAGCATCATTGCCGCTGAGAGAATCGTTGCAATGGGATTGGCAATCCCCTTACCTGCAATATCCGGCGCGGAACCGTGGCTTGGCTCATAAAGCCCAAATTTACTGTCATTCAGGGAGGCTGAGGCGAGCATTCCTATGGAACCGGTCACCATACTTGCTTCATCGGAAAGAATATCTCCAAACATATTTTCCGTTAAAATCACATCAAACTGGGCTGGGTTTTTCACCAGCTGCATGGCACAGTTATCCACCAGCATATGCTCCAGCGTAACTTCCGGATAATCCTTCGCCACTTCCTCTACCACCTTGCGCCATAACCTGGAAGAATCCAGCACATTCGCCTTGTCCACGCTGGTAACCTTCTTTCTCCGCTTCATGGCAATGTCAAATCCCTTCACTGCAATTCTGCGAATCTCATTTTCGTTATAGGTAAGCGTATCCACCGCCTTGCGGACGCCATTCTCCTCTGTGGTATATCGCTCGCCAAAATAGAGACCGCCTGTCAGTTCCCGCATAATCATCATGTCAAATCCCGCATCGCTGATCTCCTTTTTCAGGGGACACGCGTCTGCAAGCTCCTCATATAAAACCGCAGGTCTTAAATTTGCAAATAAATTCAATGCCTTGCGAATTCCAAGAAGCCCTGCTTCCGGACGCAGCTGGGGGGCAAGCTTATACCAGGGAGAGGTGGTAGTGTCCCCGCCAATGGAACCCATTAAAACAGCGTCAGCCCCTTTCGCCTTCTCCACTGTTTCCTCCGTCAGAGGCACGCCATGGACATCTATGGAAGCGCCGCCCATCAAAAGATCTGTATATGTAATTTCATGACCATAAACCTTCGCAGTCCGATCCAAAACCTTTTTGGCTTCCGTTACAATCTCCGGTCCGATCCCGTCGCCCGGTATACATGCAATGTTTAATTTCATATCAACCTCCGTCTTTCATTCCTGTTGTGACAAAATAAGGCGCAGTTCCTGCGCCTTATCTCCGTTTCTATTTCTATTCTGCATCCGCCTTTTCAACCTGCGATATGGCTGTTTTCTGCATGGGAATACGGCAATTTTTGTTATTACCAAATTCTACGATTACTGTATCATCCGTTATATCTATGACGATTCCGTAAAAGCCGCTGCTGGTAAGCACACAGTCGCCAACCTCCAAAGAAGACAGCATTGCCGCCATTTTCTTCTGTTCTTTCTTCTGGGGACGGATCATAAAGAAATACATAAAGCCAAAAATAAGCACAAGCCATAAAATCATTCCCAGACCAAGACCACCAGCTCCTGTGCCAGCTGCATCAGCTGTCAGTAAAATACCCATTTACATTTCCTCCTGTTTTCACTTTCTAAATAAGCCTAACAAATATAATACACAATCAGCCCGTTAAAAACAAGCCTTTTTGTCATTTTCCATGCCTGCAAGCTTTCTTTTTTTATAAGCAGCAAACTCACCCTGATCCAGAGCGTCCCTGATTTCTTCCATCATGGTATTATAAAAATACAGATTATGCAGCACACAAAGACGCATTCCCAGCATTTCCTTTGCCTTCAGCAAATGCCGGATATAGGCTCTTGTATACCTGCGGCATGCCGGACAGGAGCATCCCTCTTCAATAGGTCTTTCATCCAGCTCATACCTGGCGTTAAAAAGATTGATTTTGCCATGATTGGTGTAAAGATGTCCATGCCTGCCGTTTCTGCTTGGATAAACACAGTCGAAGAAATCAACGCCTCTTTCCACGCCCTCCAGTATGTTGGCAGGCGTTCCCACTCCCATCAGGTAAGTAGGCTTATCCTTTGGCAGCCAGGGAACGGTTTCTTCCAGAATATAGTACATTTCCTCATGGCTTTCTCCCACGGCAAGTCCCCCTATGGCATAGCCGTCAAGCTCCATCTGGGTAATGGTCTTTGCATGGGCTATTCTGATGTCCGGATAAACAGCGCCCTGATTGATGCCGAAAAGTAGCTGGTGAGGATTGATGGTGTCCTCTAACCCGTTCAGTCTTTTCATCTCTTTCTGGCAGCGCTCCAGCCACCTTGCCGTCCGTTCAACAGACGCCTGCACATAGGCGCGGTCCGCCTTACTGGGAGCGCACTCGTCAAATGCCATGGCTATGGTGGAAGCGAGATTGGACTGGATCTGCATACTTTCCTCCGGTCCCATAAAAATCTTCCGTCCATCGATATGAGAATTAAAATAGACCCCTTCTTCTTTGATTTTCCGTAGACCTGCAAGAGAAAAGACCTGAAACCCTCCCGAATCAGTGAGAACAGGCTTATCCCAGGACATAAATTTATGCAGTCCTCCCAGCTGTTTCACCACCTTGTCTCCAGGTCTTACATGCAAATGATAGGTATTGGACAATTCTACCTGTGTATGGATCTGTTCCAAATCCTCTGTTGACACGGCTCCCTTGATGGCGGCAGCCGTCCCTACATTCATAAAAACCGGCGTCTGTATCACACCGTGAACCGTTGTCAGTTCTCCCCGCTTTGCCCGCCCCTCCTGCTTCAGCAACCGGTACATACTGTTCCTCCAAACTTATAAATATTTCTCCCAAAACTCTTCCAGGCATAAATTTTCTTCCATGATCACCTGGGCGGCTTCCTTTCCTACATAACGGAAATGCCAGGGCTCAAATTCGATGCTTGTGATATGTTCTTTTCCTTTGGGATACCGAAGTACAAAGCCATATTCCGCGCAATGCTCCTCCAGCCAGATTCCTGCATCCGTTTCTGCAAATCCCTCATCCAAATTGATATATACATCCGATACAATATCAATGGCAAGCCCAAGCTGGTGTTCACTTGCCCCTGGTACCGTTACTGCCTGAGAAGATATTTTATATGCCTCCATATAAGACATGCCTTTATTCATATATGCTTTGATCTTTCGGTTAAACAGAACTTCCTGCCATGCAAAATCCCGGTAAGGAGAACAGATCGCAAGGTTTACCCCGTCTTCACTTGCCGCCTGCATCATAGACAGAAGTTCATCTATAATTCTTTCGTCACACTGCATGGTACCCTTAATGGTTTTGATCGGACCAAGGGTAACGGTATAATCATCGGGAATGGGATGCTGCTTGTTGATCAACACCAGCTTCCAGTCGCTCTCATCAAAGACGGCCTCCTTTTCTTCCCCTTTCGCTTCCGCCTCCTCCGGCTCCCCCTGGGTCGCTTCTGCTGCTTCCGCCTCTTCGGCATTCAAAATTTCATCCAGAAGATATTTGTCCACGCTTTCCATGCCATGCAGCTCCGCATCCTCATAGCCGTCAAGCACATCCTCATCCTCCAGCATTTCCAGTTCCTCATAAGTAACCTTCTGCTCATCGGCAAGGGTAATATCGGAAGCCGCCACTGCCGCTACGGCATTCTCCTTTTCACTGTCCGAAACAAATCCCTTCTCTTCCTGAAAAACAGGAAAGGAAAAGCTGTTTCCCACCATAAAACAGCACAATATAAAAATTGTGCATGCAAACCGTTTGGTACCCTTCCGACAGTAATCATAGATCTGATAAAAAAGCATGGTTACGGCAAGTCCAATAATAGCAGGCAGCCTCAAGATCCTGCTTCTGCGCCCCATATTGATAAAAAAGGCTTTCGCCCTTTCATTTAGCGGTCTTTTCATAATAATTCACCCAAAAAAACGATTTCAAAACAATTTACATAATATTTTACACAAATATTATCAATTCTACAATAGGTGATATAAAAATAATTGTAAATTTAATTGATTTCAGCTATAATCTGATAGAAACTTATTTTGGAAGGATGAAAAAAATCTATGGCAGGCTCAACATTTGGAACTATTTTTAAAATAACCACCTGGGGCGAATCCCATGGCAAGGCGCTGGGCGTTGTAATTGACGGCTGTCCTGCCGGACTCTCTCTTTGCGAGGAGGATATACAGCGTTATCTTGACCGGCGCAAGCCAGGGCAGACCGCCATATCCACTCCCCGGAAGGAATCGGACCAGGTGGAAATTCTTTCCGGCATTTTCAATGGAAGGACTACTGGTACCCCCATTTCACTGCTGGTTCCCAACACTTCCCAAAAATCCTCCGATTACAGCCAGATCGCTTCCTGTTACAGACCTGGCCATGGGGATTACACCTATGACGCAAAATACGGATTTCGAGATTACACTGGCGGAGGACGTTCTTCCGGCCGTGAAACCATTGGACGTGTTGCTGCCGGAGCCGTTGCCCTTAAAATATTAAATCAAATGGGCATTTCCGTTACCGCCTACACCAAATCCATCGGTCCCATTTCCATAGATATGGATCATTTTGACCCGGAAGCCATCGCTGCTACGGCTACCTGTATGCCTGACCGCAATGCCGATCGGCTTGCCCTTGCCTTTCTGGCGGAATGTATGCAGGACAGAGATTCCATCGGAGGCGTTGTGGAATGTGTTGTAGATGGTCTGCCTGCCGGCGCAGGCGATCCGGTATTTGAAAAACTTGATGCCAATCTTGCAAAGGCGCTGATGTCCATTGGCTCCGTAAAAGCAGTGGAGATCGGGGACGGCGTTCAGGTATCGAAAGCCAAAGGTTCTTATAACAATGATCCTTTCCGAAGCGTTCACGGAAAGATCACCAAGAAAACAAACCATGCAGGAGGTATCCTGGGAGGGATCAGCGATGGCTCCCAACTGATAATAAGAGCCCATATAAAACCCACTCCCTCTATTTTCTCTCCTCAGGAAACAGTGAATCAGGATATGGAAAATATTGAGATTGCCATCAAAGGACGCCACGATCCCGTTATTGTACCAAGAGCTGTTGTGGTGGCGGAGGCAATGACGGCGCTTACCCTTTTGGATGCGTGTATGCTGAATATGACGGCAAGGCTTGATTACCTCACCGATTTCTACCGTAAATAGACTGAACCCATAGAAAAAGGACACTTCCGCCGGTCGGAAAGTGTCCCTGTTTTTATGGTAAACGATAAAATATAATGCAGTTCGGCTGATCCACCTTCATTTCTTTTCCATTCATAACAAGTGTTCCCTTTTTCAAGTCCACATTAAAAAACGTCATGGAATCGGATTCATGGTTCAGGGAAACCAGATGCCTGTTATCCGGAAACAGCGCCGCATCCTTAGGATAGTCCCCGCTCACCGGCAGGCAGAAATTTTTGGTCAGCACTCCTGTTTCCTGATCAATTCCGTAAATGATCACACTGTTATCTCCAGCATTGGAGCTGCACAGATATTTAAAATCCTCTGAAAAAGTCAATGCGCTTGCCGCCGATCCCCCCGCATGATAAGAATTCAGGGTAGAAATATTCTGTATTTTTGTAAAAACCGGATTGTGATGTTCATCTATCTCATAGGTATAAACGTCAATATAATTTTTCAGTTCATGTACAATATATAAAAATTTCCCGTCCTTTGAAAATTTTAAATGGCGGGGTGCTGATTCCTGCTCGCTTCTTATGATATCCACCTGGCGCAGTCTTCCGTTCATATGGTTCAGTTCATAGACCACCACATGATCCATGCCCAGATCCGCTGCACACAGATATCGGTTATCCCTTGTCATTTTCACACAGTTGATATGGGGCCTGAAATTTCTCTCTGCAATACTGCCCAGCCCTTTATGAAAGATTTCCTCTGTGATCTCTCCAATGGCGCCGTTCTCCTCTACCCTGAGAACCGTCAGTTTGGCGTCATGATAGCCTGCCACAAAAAGAAACTTATCCTCATAGTCAGTAGAAAGATAACACCCCCGCATCCCGTTGATGGGCGCATGGTTGATCACGGCAAGACTTCCGTCTTCCAGAATTTTATAGGATTCCACTCCAAAATCTGTAATAGAATACAGGTACTTCCGATTGTGGGATATGGTCACATAAGAAGAATTTGTAATTTCCACCTGATCCTTTTCAAAAAACCTTCCTTTTTCCAGATCAACGTCATAAATACGTATTCCAAAACTACTTTTATTTCCTGATGTGTACGTGGATACATAGGCTACATATTTTTCTTTTCCCATATTAACCTCCATGCTATTTTTCACGCCGGTCCTTCCTGCTAAATTTTCTTTTTATTATAGCACAGGTTGATTTTCCACACAATAAAAGATGTTCCTTATTTTGACAGCATAAAGGGACTGTGCTATACTTCCTTCTGAAAACAGCTATCTGAAAATCAGCGAAGAAATGAGGGAAACAATGAATATTCAAATTATAACCGATTCATCATCTGACATCACCGATCCGGGCAGAGAAGATCTTACGGTTCTTCCCATGAAGATCACCTTCGACACGGAAGAATATCTGGACGGCGTCAACTTAACCCATAAGGATTTTTATGAAAAATTGATTGAGAGCGATGCCCTTCCTGTCACCAGCCAAATCTCACCCTATGATTTTGAACAGGCGATCCGGAAAGTTACGGATGCCGGTGATCTTGCCCTGATCATCACCCTGTCAGGCAAATTATCAGGCACCTACCAAAGCGCCTGTATTGCCGCCAAAGAATTTGAGGGCAAGGCATTTGTAGTGGACAGTGAAAACGCAACCGTAGGGGAGCGTGCCCTGGTAGAATATGCCCTGCAGCTAAAGGACGCCGGAAAAGATCTGCCCGCTATCGTGGATACTCTGGAAAAAGAAAAGAAAAACATCCACCTGATCGCTCTTCTGGATACATTGGAATACCTGAAAAAGGGCGGCCGCATTTCCAAAACCGTAGCCTTCGCAGGAAATGTGCTGTCCATCAAGCCTGTAGTGGGCGTAGTGGACGGCGAGGTTGTGATGCTGGGGAAAGCGCGGGGTTCCAAACAGGGAAACAACCTGCTTGCCCAGCGAATAGACGCCTCCGGAGGCATTGATTTTAAAAAGCCCTACTTTTTGGGCTATACCGGTATGAGTGATCTGCTGATCCAAAAATACATTACAGACAGCGAACATCTTTGGAAAGATCACGTGGACCGGCTTCCTGTTGCCACCGTAGGCGGCACCATCGGAACCCATGTGGGTCCCGGTGCCATCGCAGTAGCTTACTTTGCCCCCTGACCTATTCCCGTATTTGTCCTGTTCCAACAATTCTGTATTTATAGGAGGTAAGCTCCTTCAGTCCCATTGGTCCCCGGGCGTGAAGCTTTTGGGTGCTGATTCCAATCTCAGCGCCAAAGCCAAATTCAAAACCATCGGTAAACCTGGTGGAGGCATTTACATAAACACAGGCGGCATCTACTTCATTCAGAAACTTTTCCGCTGTCTCCTGATTTTCCGTGAGAATCGCTTCGGAATGTCTGGTGTTATAACGGTTGATGTGGCTGACCGCCTCCTCCACCGAGGAAACCGTCTTCATGGATATGATATAATCCAAATACTCTTTTCCATAATCCTCTTCCGTTGCAGGCACACAATCAATTACCTGGCGTACCCCTTCGTCTCCCCGAATCTCCACATGATACGCTCTCATCGCCTCCTCCAGCCTGGGAAGCAGCTGCTCCTTTATGGCTTCATGGATCACAAGGGATTCACAGGCATTGCATACGCCGATTCTCTGGGTTTTTGCATTGATGATAATGGGGATTGCCTTTTCAAGATCCGCATCCCTGTCTACATAAATATGGCAATTCCCCGTTCCGGTTTCAATCACCGGTATGGTACTGTTCTCCACCACACTTCTGATCAGCCCTGCGCCGCCTCTGGGAATCAGCAGATCCACATACTCCTTCATTCTCATAAATTCCTGTGCAACGGCTCTGTCCGTAGATGCAATCAGTTGAACTCCATTTTCCGTAATTCCACTTTTCCTCAATGCATCCCTGATCACTTTTGTAATCACCATATTGGAGCAGATTGCATCGCTGCCCCCCTTCAGGATAACAGCATTGCCGCTTTTAAAGCAGAGCCCAAAGGCATCTGCCGTCACATTAGGCCGTGACTCATAAATCATTCCAATTACCCCCATTGGAACTCTTCTTTTTTCAATGTGAAGCCCATTGGGGCGCTCTATGGTTTCCAGTACTTCCCCTATAGGATCAGGAAGCGCCGTTACCTGCTTAAGTCCCTCCGCCATTCCTTCTATGCGCTCCAAAGTAAGCCGCAGCCTGTCAAGAAGCCCCGGGTGCATTCCCTTTTCTTCCCCTCTGGCAATATCTTTTGCATTCTCCTGAAGGATCAACTGGCTGTTTGCCACAAGCGCTTCCGCCACCCTGTGCAGGGCATGGTTCTTCTGATCTGCGGAAAGCCTTTGCAGTTCATATTTGGCTTCCACGGCATTTTTTCCTAATTGAACTAATGAATCCATTTCTTTTCCCCTCTGTCTTTTATCTGATAATACCCTTTTCTGTTACGATCATATCCGGTTTCCTGTCATGGGGTTCTATGGGTACTTTTTTTGCAATCTGACAGGAAAAGGCAAGCGCTGCGCTGTAAAGAGCCGGAAAGGCGGCAAGATATCGGTCATAAAACCCTTTTCCGTATCCCATACGTCCTCTTTCCCGGTCAAATACTGCCCCCGGCACCAGTATCAAAGCCTTTTCATTTTCTGCCCTCTGCGCTGTAAAAAGCCTGTCGGCGCTTTTCTCCGGTTCAAGAATTCCCTGATATCCTTCCGAAAGATCCCCCATCTCCCTCACCTCGTAAAACCGGATTTCCATGCCTTCCACTTTAGGCGCAAAAATCCGTTTTTCCCCTGTGGCAAGAAGTTCTTTTACCACCTCTGTGGTCATGACCTCGCTTCGGTAATCCATATATACCAGAAGAATTCCGGCATTTTGATAAACAGTTTCTTCTTTTAAAAGCCTCCAGATTTCCGCGCTTTTTTCCTTCCGTTCCCTGGCAGAAAGGCAGTTTCTTTCATAAAGGTATCTGCTTCTCAATTCCTTCTTTTCCATAAACAGTCTCCTCTGTATCCTGATCCGCTTTTTCTCTCTTTATGATATGGGCTGAAAGAACCTCTGCCACAAGGATGCCGTCCATTGCCGCCGAAGTAATGCCTCCCGCATAGCCGGCTCCTTCCCCACAGGGATAAAGCCCTTTCAGGGAGGACCACAGTTCCTCATCTCTTAAAATTCTCACCGGCGAGGAGGTTCTGCTCTCGATCCCTTCCACCAAAACACTGTCCTGAGAAAAACCTTTCACTGCTCTTCCAAACTGTTCCATTCCTTCCACAAAGGCTTTTCCAAGAGCCGGAGGAAGGATGTCATGTACCGGGGCAAATTTCCACTTTCCTTTTATACAGGGCGTAAATTCTTCTTCTGCATGGAAGATCTCATTTGTCTCGAAGGTCTTTTCAAATGCCTCCTCCATCACTGCTTCCTTATAGTTCAGATACCGCTCTACGGGTATGCAGCCTTCCCCGATCTGAAAGGCTTTTTCTTCCAGCTTTCGCTGAAAGGCAACCCCTGCAAGAGGATGGTCCGCACCATAATCTTCCGGCGTAACGGTTACCACAACAGCACTGTTTGCGTTACTGCCGTCCCTTTTGTGGTAGCTCATTCCGTTTACAGCCAGACGCCCTGGTTCTGAGGAGGCGTTTACAACATATCCCCCGGGGCACATGCAAAAAGAATAGACCCCCCTGCCATCCGATGCTTTGGCTGTCAACTTGTAAGAGGCATTTCCCACATAATCCATCTTTTTTTGCCCATATTGGGAAAGATTGATCAATTCCTGGGGATGTTCTACTCTCAGGCCCACTGCGAAAGGCTTCGCTTCCATGTGGATTCCTTTCTTATAAAGCATTTCAAAGGTATCCCTTGCGCTGTGTCCCACTGCAAGCACCACATATTCTGCAGGCAATTTTTCCTGTCCGTTTATGACGACCCCTGTCACGTGTCCCTGTTCCTGTAAAAGGTCCGTTACCTTTGCCTGAAATCGAACCTCTCCGCCCAGTTCTATGATAGCTTCTCTCATATGCATCACCACCCGGGAAAGAATATCGGTTCCGATATGGGGTTTATGATCGTAGAGAATCTCCTCCGGCGCGCCAAACTTCACAAACAGAGATAAAACCTCCTGATTCCTTCCATACTTATCCTTCACCAGCGTGTTCAGTTTTCCATCGGAAAAGGAACCTGCGCCTCCTTCCCCAAACTGTACATTTGACTCCGGATTCAGGGTTCCCTTCTCCCAAAATTCCTGCACATCCTTTGTCCGCTGTTCCACATCCCGTCCCCGTTCCAGCAAAACAGGGCGAAAGCCGGCATGGGCAAGCATGTAACCGCAGAAAAGCCCTGCCGGTCCGGTTCCTATGATCACAGGTCTGGTGTCCCCTCTGTAACCGGAAACAGGAAATCTATACCGTTTTTCCTTCCACACCTGTACTTTTTTTGGATCGCATTTCCGGTAAACGGAAGTTTCGTTCTTCACGCTTACATCTATGATATAACTAAAAAACAGCTGCGGCTTTTTTCTTGCATCCAGAGAGCGCCTGACGATCCTTAATTCCTGTATCTCTTTACATCGCAAAAGCTTCTCCGCCTGCCTGTACAGTTCTTCCCTGGTATGCCCTGCGGGAAGCCTTAGCTGATTGATTCTTAACATTTCCTGTCGTCCTTCGGCAGCATATCCTCTTTTGTTTCAGCTATTTCCCTGGTAGAGCTGCCTGCCGCATTCCTGCCTGCTATATATCCGCTGGTCCATGCCCACTGCAAATTGTAGCCGCCGCATTTCCCGTCCACATCCAAAATCTCTCCGGCAAAATATAACCCCTTTATCATGGAGGATTCCAGTTCCGTGCTGACCTGAGCTATATTTACGCCGCCTGCGCATACCTGCGCGTTTTCCACCCCGTGCTCACCACTTATATGTATATTCAAACTTCGGCAGTTCTCCATCAGTTCTGCAATTTTCCGATAGCCTGCCTCCTTTGCTTTCATGTCAGGCTTCAATCCAGCCTGTTTGATCATCACCATATTGATTTTTTTGTGAAGCATTCCTGTAAGATACTCCTCCAGGGTCTTGTCCATCTGAGTCTCATAACGCAGCCTGTTCATATAAGCAAATACTTTATCCTCCTGATCCGGGAAAAAATCTGCCATTACGCTTACATCCCGACCTTCCTTAAGCGCATATCCGGCAATACGGCTAAACTGAAAAACCGGGATGCCGGAAATTCCATACTCCGTAAACTGCAGTTCACCAGCCTCGGAAGCCATCTCTTCCCCGTCCACCAGAAGACGAACCTTCGCCTGACATCTTACCCCTGCAAGCGCCTTCGTAAAACTCTCATCGCTCTCCAGCTGGACAAGCCCCGGCGCAACCGGACGGATGTCATGGCCAAAACCGGCGGAAAGCTCATACCCGGTCATCCCCTCTCCTTTTTTCAGGGATGCAGGGCTTCCACAGGCTATAACCACCCTGGAAAAAGAATAATTCTTTCCCTGGGCATCCTGCAATTCAAATTCTCCCTTTTCACTATGATATATTGCGCCTACGATCCTTGTCTCCGTGATTACCTCAACCTTCATCCGATCCAATTCCATACGAAGAACATCCAAAACAGCAGACGCCTGCTCTGAATAAGGATACAAATAACCGTTCTTATTTTTGATCATCAAACCGATACTTTCAAAAAAAGCCATGGCATCCCATACGGAAAATACACGGAACATTTTATGAAGCTTTTCCTGATCCTCACAATAGTACTGTTCCATTGAAAAATTCAGATTCCCCAGATTGCATTTCCCATTGCCTGTAGCGAGGATCTTCTTTCCCACCCGCTGGCTGCTTTCAAACAGCGTGACCTCCGCACCATATTTTGCTGCTGTGACTGCCGCCATGATTCCTGAAGCCCCTGCTCCAATTACTGCTGTTTTCATTTCATTTTTCATCCGTTTCCTCATTTCTGTCATTTTTTAACTGGAGTATGATTCAAGAAAATTGTATAGTTCCCCCTCATTCTCCACATATTTAATGTTTAATATTGCTTCCTGCAATTCTTCCGGCAGTTCTTCCACAACAATATCTGTGGTCATATAGACGCTGGAAAGACTGTGGTCATAGACAACCACATAATGATCCTCGTTCAGAAGAAAAAAACCTTTCTCTTCATCAGGCGGCTGATAACTTTTCCGCACCACGACCCTTCCGGCTGAAAAAGAAATCAATTCCATATATTCAAACCCCTGCTCCAGATCTGTCAGGGAAGGATTTTGATTATACTCTGTAATTTCACCTGTGAGCTGATCTCTGTCTAACCCAATGTATTTGTCAGGCGCATCTGTCTCCTCTTCCACGCTTTCACCGGTGACCGTATTATAGCTTTGAACAATGTAATGCGTATCCGCCGTCACCACCGGTTCTTCGCTTCCCAGCACTTCCACAGATTCTTCCTCTGGCTGGATGAGCGTCTGCTGTTGTATTTGGGGCGGTTCATTGCTTTTCCCCGGATAAAAAAATTCCATAATTGCCATATTGGCAGCAAATCCCAGGGAGAACATACTCAAGGGATAAATGAAAAACAGACTGATACGTTTTACAAATTTCATAGCATTTGCACCTTTACTATTTATTTACAAACAGTATCAGCCAAACAATGTTAAATTATACCCTTATATAAGATGAAGCAGCCTCGACAACATCAGCAAAACCCGCCCTCCTGCCATTTCCTCCAATTCTTCTTCCTGAAATGCCCTCATCACAAGCAATAGCAGCAGGTATACTATCACGCCGATAAAAATGCAGATCACCATTGAAATAATCGTTCCAAGCAAAGGCATAAACAATTTATTTAAAAGCATTGCAGCCACCCCTGAAACGGCGGAAGCAATCAGCGTCACGGCAAAGCATTTAAGCCATTCCTGACGATATTGGAAGCTGCGGCTGATCAGCAAAAATCCCATCACTGCAACTGCTGCGTAAAATAAAACAACACTTATGGCGACAGCAAGGATTCCGATCTTAGCAGTGGTTAAAAGCAGAACCGCCGTTACAGCATGGAGGACCAAGGCAATTGCTCCCATTCCCGTTACATATTTGATCTTTCTGCTTCTAAGCAGCATTTCCATAAAAATGGCAGCAAACACATAAAAAATAACGGCAATGCTTCCCAGCTGGAAAACAGGGATGATCTGTTTGTGGCTCCCTCCAAATAGCGCATCCAAAACATTTTCTGCAAGAACAGCAAGAAAAACCGCCGTAGGTATGGTAATAACTGCGCACTGGTGTATCAGAATCTTTAATTTTTCATTTGCCATCCGGTTTTCCTGTCTTTCCAGGCAGGTCATGATACGCCTCGTCGGCATCAGGCAAATCAAATGTATCATGCAGCTGACAATCCCCAGGATCACGATACACCTTCCATAATACTGTCCCCATTGCACAACTTTATCCTGAGAAAAGGGCGTCATGGAAAAGAAAAGATATTGATCCAGCAGCGGAAGGCAGTGAAAGCAAAACCAGTACAGCGCATACAATACGCCGGTTCCCGCAAGCATATGAAGCACGCCCAGCCTGCTATCCTGATTTCTTTGCAGTTCCCTTCCCATTTGCTTTCTTGCGCTGTTTCTATAGATAAAAAACAATGCAAGCACATGCAGAAAGCAGAGGACAGATGCAGTCAGTAATCCAACAGACGCTCCCATAGCGCCATAGGCGCCTGCATAATCTTCATTTTGAAGGAATGCAGATACCTTCAAACCATATCCATGAAAAACTGCCGCTCCGATCATCCCCCCCGCAAACAGAAAGATCACATGGAGTATTTCGGAATGCATTGCCGGCACTTTTGAGCCATTTCCCTGAAAGTATCCTTTGAAAGCACCTGTTATAATGTAAAAAAAGAGCGCCGGCGCCATCAGGCTTACCGCCATTCCTGCCAGCGGAATGTGAAATACTCTGTCCATCAGGGGAGTGCCCAGAAAAACAAACAAAAGCGCAAGTAAAAGACCTGACGCGCCGCCAAAAAACACTGCGCCGCTTAATACTTTTTCCGCACTTTTCACTTGCTGCCTTTTCACACGGCACCTGACCAGTATGGCGACAGCCTCCGAAAGTCCATAAGAAAGGGCACCGGCAATCACCAGATATATTTCATTTGCCGCGCTAAAATAAGCAATTCCATTGTCCCCAATTAAACGCCCCAAAAAAATTCTGAAAACGAGAGCGGCAATTAAAGTAAGCAGCGAAATGATTCTATAATAATCTCTTCTTGTTGAAGTTGTCCTTTTTCTCTCCTGTTTATTCATAAGTTCTCCTGCCTGTATCCTGGATGCAATCAGGTTTTATCCTTCTTCTCGTGTAATTCCCAGTCTGGAAAGGATCATTTCCTGTTTTTCTTCCATAACAGCCCGCTCTTTTTCGGTTATATGGTCATAACCGCATAAGTGGAGAAGGCTGTGCGCCGTTAAAAATGCAAATTCCCGCCTCAGGGAATGTCCAAACTTCGCAGCCTGTTCCTTTATCTTATCTGACGATAAAATGATATCTCCTAAAATCAGTTCGCCGCTGTCAGGATCAAAGTAATCTTCTTCCTTCTCCTCCACAACAGAAAAATCAGCTTTTTCTTTAAAGTCTATCATTGGGAAAGACAAGACATCAGTAGCAGCATCTATACTTCTGTATTGTCTGTTAAATTCACGTATTCCTTCATTATCTGTTATCAAAAGGTTTACCTGTGTCTCATAGGGGCACTTTTCTTCCTCCAGAACCGCTTCTGCAAGCAAGTCCAAAAGAGCCTTTACATCAAATCCAAATATATCAGAGGTTTCATTTTCAACGTAAGAAGTCATAATACAGTTTCTCCTCAACCAAGATTTTTTTCATTTCCTGTAATTCTCCGAAGGACGCCCTGCTATATTCTATCATACCACTTTCTATCTTTTTCTTAAATATGGTATGAATGATTTTTTGGTAATCCAGTTCTGCCTTGGAATCCCTGGAAAAAAGAAAGGTAATAGAGGAAACCACTGTGTCGCAGAAAAGAAGCAGTACCGTTTCCCTGGATATGATCCTCTCATTTTTATCCAGATATTCTTTCAGGATCTTCTGCACCTCCATGGGGAAATGATTTTCCTGGAGGATCTCCTGTACATTTTCCCATGTATTTTCACCCCTGATCATTCCGATCCTGTGATAATAACCGCATGCTTTCACTACCGCATCATCAAAATTCAGCCGTCTGGCAATTCGATCGCACAGATATGCCGTATGAATGGCATGATAATATTCTTCCTTTGACCCATTTTTAAGCTCTACCAGAAGAGGACATTCCGGATCATTGATATCCACATACTGATCCTGTTCTCTGTAAATAATGGAAAAGCTGAAAAACTTCAATAAGATAATCATCAGAATAAGAGATACCAGAATATTCACCGCCGGTATGGCAAACATTTGAAGAGACAACACTTCATTTGCAAACAATACCTCCTGAATGGAAAGACAGACCATCTGTATCAAAAGAGAAATAAAAAGCGGCATCCATATACGAAAGTTCTCATTGACATACGAAAAAACAGCAATTCCTACAAGCCCGCCCACAAAATAGATGAAAAAAGAGGCATTGCTTCCCCCCTGAATCAGAAGTGTTATCATTAAAAGCGTACTTCCCGCCAAAAGCCCCACGATCTGATTGCTGAACAACATCAATCCCACAAAAATCACCAGATAAGGCCAACCGCCTACCGGCAGCAGCGGAAACAAAACGCTTCCTCCAAGAGAAATCAGATAAATAATGGTAAATCTTCCAAAATGGGCTTCATTGTCATACAAAAAAGAATGATCTTCTCTGCTTCTTTCCAGCATAAACCAGACACATCCAAATCCTGCTCCGGCAAGAATCCCAATCCCTGCGATCTCAATCACCGGTTTGTGATACAGGTACGCGCCCAACACAGTCAGAATTACTGTGCCTGCAAACAAAACCCCTTCCCATATACATGCCCTGTGATTTTTTCGTCCTGAGGTTTCTTTTTCATTATTTTTTTGATTCTCACTGTTTTTTCCCATAAACCGTATTCCTGTTTTTTCGTTTTGTATTGCCCTTTTCCTTTGCCTCGTAGCTTTCATAGGCTTTTACGATCTTTTGTACCAGCGGATGCCTTACCACATCCCTGCTGGTCATTTTGCAAAATGCAATTCCCTCAATGTCATGAAGCACTCTAAGAGCCACATCAAGCCCTGAGGCTGTGCCGGGCGCCAGATCCTTTTGGGAGGCATCGCCGGTTACAATGACCTTGGAACCAAAGCCAATTCGCGTAAGAAACATTTTCATCTGTGCCGGCGTTGTATTTTGCGCCTCATCCAAAATGATATATGCGTTATCCAGTGTCCGCCCTCTCATATAGGCAAGAGGCGCCACCTCTATCAATCCCTTTTCCATATTCCTGGTAAAGGTTTCTCCTCCCATGATCTGATAAAGGGCATCGTATAAAGGTCTCAGATAAGGGTCTACCTTACTTTGCAGATCTCCCGGTAGAAATCCAAGCTTTTCTCCGGCTTCAATTGCAGGTCTTGTTAATATAATCCGCTCCACTTCCTGATTCTTAAAAGCAGTGATCGCCATTGCCATGGCAAGATAGGTTTTCCCTGTGCCTGCCGGACCTAAACCGAATACAATCATGTTCTTCCGAATGGCATCCACATACTGCTTCTGCCCCACGGTCTTGGGCTTAACAGGCTTGCCGGATATGGTGTGGCAAATACAATCCTGATCCATTTCCAACAGATGATCTTCATTTTCTTCCATACTCATTGAAATTGCATAATCCACATTCTGTTCCTCGATGATATTCCCTCTTATTGACAATTCGGTCAGCTCCTGAAGAATCGCCTTTGCCTTTCCGGCGGAAGCTGCGTTTCCGCTGATTCGTATTTCGCCGTTGCGGTCCACAATAGATACCTTAAGCGCCTGCTCCAGTTTTTTTATGTGCTGGTCAAACCTTCCAAAAACATTTTGTTGATCCCCTGCCGGCACTGTGACCGTTTCCAGCATGGATTCCCTTTTCTTTTCCTGATCTGTCATTCCTGTGATTCTTCCGTTTCCGTCCTTTCTTCCACCTGTACAAGCCGGGTTCTTTTTTCTGTGCCCGTCTTTTCAATTGCCTGAAAATTTACGTTCATTCTCCATACACCGGAAGTCTTATTTATTGTAACATCTTTTTCTATAATTTGTACCCCTTTTTCCTGTAAAGTTTCGATAAATTTTTGCAATTTTTCCTCAAACAGTTTTTTTACTTCATCCTTTCCGTAAATTTTCTCTTCCATCACATATTCTCTTATGGAATCATATCCAACATAAACAGGAAGATAATAGTTTTCAAACAGCTTAAGCTGCCGTTTCTCTTCCACCACATCATATGCATCATATTTTTTCCCCCATTCCGGAAATCTCAGTTTCCTGGTTCCCAGCATCACAAAAGGATATGTCTTATGATTTCCTGTATACTGCTTCTGCTCATATTTTTCCCGTAGTTCTTCCTTCAGTTGATAATTACACTTTAACATAATATCTGCATCCGCCCTGCAATAATCGTATCGTTTCAGGGTGCTGTCTTCATTCAGAATGGGGATGCCTCCTTCCACCAGTATATCCCCTTTTTCCACAACCACGCCTGCCGTTACTTTGGGCGTTCCCTGCCGTGTCACAATGCTTACGATTTCCCCTGCCTTACCGGCAACCAGATCCGTTCCTTCTCCTTCCCAGGCTTCCTCCTTTTCATCCACGGAAATCAGATCATTTTCCCTGACCTGAATCAATAATCTGGTGCCATCAATCCGCGCTGAAGTCCAGGTCACAATATCAAATTCATTTCGAATTGCTTTTTCCAGTGTTTCAATTTCTACATCGCTCTTTTTCATGCCCGCTTCAAATCCGCTTCCGGCAAGAAAATCCTGAAACACATCGGTGGTTACATAATAATTTCCCTGAACCTCTACCGCCCATATAAACCTGGACATCCAGATCCAAAAAGCAATACTCCCCACCAGTCCCAGGAGAAATATTCTGCGTTTCCACATCTTTACAGAAAGAAAGGGTAGTCCATAACGTCTTGTTACGACCACCCTGGTACCTGTTTTTCTGGCGATGCCTCTAAGAAGGTAGAACCCCTTGAGACTGATTTTCATGGTATAATAATCGCCGTGATTTTCAATATCCCATAAAAATATATTATGATTGCTGCAAAGATTCATAAATCTTTCCGGTGAAAACCCAAAAACCTTAATGGACAGATAACCCTTTAAATAGCGAATGACCTGTATCATACCACACCTCACCAAGTTTAGTTCCCTCATCATGTGAAGTAACGAACCGATTCCACGAATCCGTTGATCTTCATATCCTCATTGGTATAATAAACAATGTTGAGCCGTTTTCCACAAATCTGAATCTTACAGGTTTTCCCCTGAAGAAGGATCATCTGGCTGTTATACTCTATAATTCCTTTATAATTCTCCACAAATACTTCCGTATTTCCTGTAAGGGTAAGAATGGACGCCCCAAGAAGGGAATCCTTCGGCAGTTTTAAAGACTCTACCACCAGTTCCTTTTTAGATGTGCTTCCGGCATCCTCTCGTTCCTGCCTGGTTCGATTCCAATTGTTTCCCGTTTTGCGACTGATCTTTTTTCTCATATCACACTATATGAAAAAAGAGATTTATTTATGATAGGGTTCTCCTTTTATAATCCGGTATCCCCGATAGATCTGTTCCAGTAAAATCACCCGCATCAACTGATGGGGAAAGGTCATATCAGAAAAACTGATTGCTTTCTGTGCCGCCTTTGACACTTTGGGGGAAAGACCCAGAGAGCCTCCAATGATAAACTGTATATGGCTCTTCCCACTGACCGCAAGGTTATTTATCAAATGCGCAAACCCTATGGAATCTGATTTTTCTCCATTAATTTCAAGGGTAATCACACAGGCATCTTCTTTTATACATTTCAGAATCCGGTCACCCTCCCGTTCTCTGATCTGTTCCTCCAATGCCTCTCCGGCTCCGTCAGGGGTCTTTTCATCCTGCAATTCTATGATCTCCAGCCTGCAGTATCTCCCAAGCCTCTTCGCATATTCTGAAACCGCTGCTTTATAAAAACTCTCTTTTATTTTGCCAACACAGATCAGGGTGATTTTCATTTCCTGTCATCCTCAAATATTTCAGAATAGACTTCCTCTATCAGTCGGTCCAGATAACCCTCATCCAGATTCATAAACTGCTTCTGCACTGCATCCTTTACATAGTCAAACCGCTGAAAATATTTAAGCTCGTCCGTTTCTTCAACATTATCAAGAAGGGCATCTATCTCTTCCCTTTTTAAATTTTCCACACACCATTTCTTAATTTCGGCAGTCAGATTATTTTCCTTGTATGCTTTCCTTTTTAAAATTTTGGAATTTTTCATGGAAATGCTCCCCATAATAATAAAAAGGAAAAATAACGCGCCCATAACGCCAGTGACCATATATTTATTGATGAGGGACATATGAATGTCAATCACGCCCACAAAAAAGAGAATTACCAGTATAAGCCCTGCTCCCCCTACCAAAAGCAATGTATAGGCTGAAGTCCTGTTTTCCTCCGCCTTTTCTTCATTGTTCACATAAACCGGTCGATATTGATATTTCTCCGCCTGTGAAGGCTCTTCCTGCCCGGAATCTTCCTGGAAAGGAATCTCTTCCATCAGTTTCCCCGCAGATCCCTCCGCTTTTTCCAAAGCTTCACTTTCCTCCTCCAGGGCTTCCACCAATTCACTTCCACAGTCTGCACATATTGTAATGCCGTCCACATACTCACTTTTGCATTCAGGGCACCAAGCCATGACCTATACCTCCTTTTCCTTCTCCCCTTCCTTTTATTTTACTACGGATCGGTACAGGTTTCCACTAATTTTTGTGTTTGGAGATCAGGCAGGGCACTCCTATCTTTATATTTTGATTTGGATGCATCCAGGTATAGTTCTCAGGATTCTCAATCTCAACATATACCGGTCTGTTTCCTTTTGCATCCTTCAGTTCGGTTAAATAGACCCATGAACCCTTTTCTCCCTTAGCGTTCCATTCTTTTATGCTCTCATCGGAGAAAAGACTGGTGATATAAAACTCCCCGTTCACAAGCCCCCCGGCGTAGCTGCCGATGCGGTTCGTATCGTATCCCACACGCTCCTTGAACAGGGCTGCATTATAATCATAATGCTCGGAGCCTTCCCCGTCCGGAAGATCCTCCGCCCATCCGCCGGTATACTGGTGATAGGTGTACAGATCCGTTTGATTCTCCTGAAAATGAATATGATAATGAATCCAGGTACCCTTCCCGCTCCTTACACCGCCTTTCCAGTCTCCATAATAATACTGATTATCTGCGTACACCGCTATGCCTTTTCCCTCCGGCAGCCCTTCGCCGTTTCTGTCACCAAAATAATAAAAATCATCAGATCCCTTAAGTTTCCAGGACATGGCAATAAAGCGATCCAGTTTTGCAAGATCATCCAACGCCTTTTGATTATTATCCGCCCAGTAAGCCATCATCTCCTTAAGCTGCTCGTCCTTATCAAACGTCACCTTGCTATAATCTGTTTTGCCTGCTTCCATGACCTCCTTATAGGGGGTAGGGGTAGGAAGCGGAACTGGGCTGGGGCTGGGAACAGCGGTCTTCTCCGGCTCCTTTCGCTCTCCTGTTGCCTCCGCATTTTCCGGAGACGCTTTTGCAAGCACGCTTTGAGAAGATGTCTCCACGCTGTTATTTTCATCTGCATATTCTTTAATATTCTCCTGCAGATCCGTTGACCCGTCGTTGTCTTTTTGGATACCTCTTACGATCAGGGTAATGCCAAGGATCACTATGATCAACACAAAAGGTATGACTTTGACCAGAATCTGCGCCCTCTCCATATTAGAATCCTGATTTTCATCTTCATCAAATAACTTTTTCATAACTGCTCCTTATTTTCAAATGATACTATCACTATATCATAGAATATTTAATTTTCATGATAAGAATTATTAATTTTTTCTTAGAACCTTTCAGCATAAATTCTCCCCCATAAAAATGTGCCGAAAACAAGTTCCGGCACATTTTTAAAGGTTTAAAATTCCTGATTTCTATTTATCTTTCAAATATTCGTCAATGCCTTTTGCTCCGGCGCGTCCGGCGCCCATGGCAAGAATCACCGTAGCTGCGCCCGTCACGGCGTCTCCGCCTGCATAAACCCCTTCCTTGGTAGTCTTGCCAAAGGTTTCGTCAGCTACAATACATTTCCATTTGTTTACTTCCAATCCTTCTGTGGTGGATGAAATAAGCGGATTAGGGGAAGTTCCAAGGGACATGATCACCGTGTCCACCTCAATGGTAAACTCTGAGCCTGGCACTTCCACAGGCCGTCTCCTTCCGGATTCGTCCGGCTCTCCTAATTCCATTCTGATACACTTAATACCGCATACCCATCCCTTTTCGTCCTCAAGAATTTCAACCGGATTGGTCAGAAGATCAAAAATAATTCCCTCTTCCTTTGCATGATGCACTTCCTCCACACGCGCCGGAAGTTCTTCCTCGCTTCTTCTGTATACAATATGTACCTCTGCGCCAAGGCGGAGCGCCGTTCTTGCCGCATCCATTGCCACATTTCCGCCGCCTACCACAGCAACCTTTTTACCTCTCATAATGGGCGTACTGGAATTTTCGTCAAATGCCTTCATCAGATTGCTTCTGGTCAAATATTCATTTGCGGAAAAAACGCCGTTCGCCTGTTCTCCCGGAATGCCCATGAACTTGGGAAGGCCTGCGCCGGAACCGATGAACACCGCATCAAATCCTTCTTCCTCCAGCAGCTGGTCTATGGTGACGGATTTTCCAACTACCACGTTTGTCTCAATTTTAACGCCAAGAGACTTTACATTTTCAATTTCTTTTGCCACTACTTTGGTTTTGGGAAGACGGAATTCCGGAATTCCGTATACCAACACGCCGCCAGGCTCATGAAGAGCCTCAAAAATCGTCACCTCATAGCCCATTTTGGCAAGATCTCCTGCGCAGGTAAGCCCTGCCGGACCGGAGCCGATCACGGCAACCTTCTTTCCGTTTTTCTTTGCGGCTCCCTGGGGCTTAATCTCGTTTTCAGCAGCCCAATCCGCCACAAACCGCTCCAGCTTCCCGATAGAAATCGGTTCTCCTTTGATGCCTCTGATACATTTTCCCTCACACTGACTTTCCTGAGGGCATACCCGGCCGCATACTGCCGGAAGCGCTGAGGAATCACTGATCACCTGATAAGCCGCTTCCACATCTCCTTCTTTTACCTTTTCTATAAAGCCGGGAATATCGATGGATACCGGACAGCCCTTGATGCACTGTGCATTTTTACAGTTAATACACCTTGCCGCTTCCTCCATTGCCTCTTCTTTGTTATATCCCAGGCAGACTTCCTCAAAGTTTGCCGCTCTGACTTTTGCGTCCTGCTCCCGCACGGGAACCTTCTTCAATACGTCCATTATTTGTCACCTCCACAATTTCCACATCCGCCATGATGGGTATCGCCTTCTTTTGCTTTCAGGAATGCCCTGCCTTCCTGTGTCTTATAGATCTGCTGGCGCTGCATTGCCTCGTCAAAGTTAACCAGATGACCGTCAAATTCAGGACCGTCCACACAGGCAAATTTTACTTTTCCTCCCACTGTCACACGACATGCGCCGCACATTCCGGTGCCGTCCACCATAATGGGGTTCAGGCTGACAATGGTAGGGATCTCCAACTCTTTGGTAAGCTTGCAGACAAACTTCATCATAATCATGGGTCCGATGGCAACGCACACATCATAGTGCTTCCCTTCCTTTACCAGATCGGAAATGGTCTGGGTCACCATTCCGCTTCTGCCATAGGAGCCGTCGTCTGTGGTCACATACAAGTTTCCCGCAACTGCTTTCATTTCCTCTTCCAAAATCAACAGTTCCTTTGTTTTGGCTCCTACGATCACATCTGCGTCAATTCCTCTTTCATGGAGCCATTTTACCTGAGGATAAACCGGCGCTGTTCCCACGCCGCCTGCCACAAACAACATTTTTTTCTTCTTCAGGGTATCCAGTTCCTCTGAAACAAACTCCGAAGGGCATCCCAAAGGTCCTACAAAATCATGGAAACAATCCCCCTGCTTTAAGGAAGCCATAAACTGTGTCCCCGCTCCCACGATCTGGAACACAATGGTCACAGTTCCCTTTTCTGTGTCATAATCGCAGATGGTAAGAGGAATCCTTTCCGATTGCTCATCCGTTCTCACAATTACAAACTGTCCCGGCTTACATGCCTTTGCTACCCGCTTTGCTTCTACCACCATATAATAGATATTGGCGGCAAGCTCTTTTGCTTCTAAAATCTTGTACATCGCTAATTCCTTTCCTGTTCATAATTAATTTATAAAAATCCTTATTGTAAAGAAATAAGACCCATCTGTCCGTTTTCATCGTAGATCAAACGATTGGGCGCGCCTGTATACACTTCCACCGCATACAGCCGCTCCGTTTTTTCCCGGCTGCCATTTTCGCTTTCTATGTATTCGTTCAACATATAATAATAGCCTAAATTGGGAATTTCCACAATAGTATCATATTCAAATACATATTTTCCCTGTATGCCCTGGGCATGTCCCTGAAGATCCAGAAGAACTTTCCGGTCAAAAAGCGCTTTCGTCACATTTTCCACTGCTTTCTGCAAGGTTACATCGGTCTGTAGGGTAAAATCAAAGCTTCTGCTGATCACCTCGCTGGAAACCCCCTCCTCAGAAATGGTCACAAATTTGAAATTCGACTTTCCAAGCGGCATCTCTATAGGACCTGTATATTTCAAACTGTCCTTACTGGGAGTGCTTCCATCCACGGTATAGTAGACTGTCCCCATTTCAGGCAAAATCACTTCAATCCTGGTAGGCACATGATAATCTCCGCTGTACAAAAGCAGCTCCGGCGGGTCCGGCATCGTCAGATTGATCACATACCAGGATCTTCCCACCTGACTTTCAATCCCATAATCATTGATAAAAACTGCGGCAATCTGATATTCCCCGGATTCCAAAAACAAAGGCGCCGTATAGATGTTGCTGTTTTGATCCGGATTGGTACCGTCCAGTGTATAGTAGATCTTTCCCGTTGTGTTTGCGCTGATCCTCAAGGTGATAATCTCATCATAATTCCCCGAAACATAAGAAAATTCCGGTGTCATCGCCATATACTGTTGGAATTGATTGACAATATTTCCATCTTCGCATTCCATCAGAAGCGCATTGATCTCTTCATACCGTTCTTCTTCGTCATAAATGGTAAAAATACTTTCGTATGCTTTTTCTTTTTCTTCATATGCAAGCGCTCTGTTTCCGATCAGCTCCAGAAGCACATCCACCGCTTTCTGCTTTTCACCCATCTGATAATAATAATTAGATTCCATCAGAACAATATCCGCCGCATCATTCTTCAACGTTCTTGCCTTTTCCAAATATCCAATTGCCTGATCGTAATCCTGCTGATCCGCATATTTTCTTGCCTGTTCAATTTGATACGCCACTGAATAGCGATGGTATAGAAACACCGCAATAAACGCTGCCGCAACAGTAACGGAAATAAATGTGATAAGGCTCAATAGAAGCCAGTTCTTCTCTGGTTCTTTCTCATTTATGCTCTTTGCCCTGGGCTCTTTTGTATCCGGTTCTTTCTTCTCTGTTCCGGCTTTTTCTCCGGCAGCTGAAGCGCTGCCCTCTATTTCCTCCCCCATTGTGGAGAGGGTCTCGATAATGCTGTTTTCTATTTCAGGCTCAAAGTCCGGTACCATTTGAATTTCCATCCCGCACTTTTCGCAATACAAATGGCCCTCCGCCATTTCACAACCACAATTGGGACACTTCATATCCGCCTCCGTTTTGCCGGGTCAGACCCCCGACCGTTCTATCAGGATTGCAGGGAAACCGACTCCATGCAGTTATTGAGCAGCATGGCAATGGTCATAGGTCCTACCCCTCCCGGCACGGGCGTAATTGCACTGCAGACAGGCGCCACATCCTCGAAATCCACATCGCCGCAAAGCTTATTGTTCTCATCTCTGTTGATTCCCACATCAATTACAACCGCGCCTTCTTTGACGTACTCTCTGGTAATCATTTTGGGTTTACCCACCGCAACGATCAAAATATCCGCCCTGCCTGTCACTTCCTTCAAATTTCTGGTTCTGGAATGGGCGATGGTAACCGTTGCATTCTCACGCAAAAGTAAAAGGGACATGGGTTTTCCCACAATATTGCTTCTGCCTAGCACCACACATTCTTTCCCGGCAATCTCTATACCGCTCCTTTTCAGCAGTTGGATGATACCTGCAGGGGTACAGGACACAAAGCCCTTCTGCCCGATGCAGAGTGCGCCTACACTCTGAGGATGAAAACCGTCTACATCTTTCCTGGGATCAATGGCTCGAATCACCGTATCCTCATGAATATGAGAAGGCAAAGGCAGCTGAACCAGAATACCGTTTACATCCCTGCGTCCGTTTAACTCCTGAATTAACGAAAGGAGCTCCTCCTGGGTCGTTTCCCCGGGGAGTTCATAGGACAGCGAACGGATTCCCACATACTCGCATCCCTTCTTCTTATTTCTCACATAAACGCTGGATGCAGGATCATCTCCCACCTGGATCACGGCAAGGGTAACCTCCACTCCCTCCGCCTTTTTCTCCGCAGCCAACTGTTTTAATTCGTCTTTTATTTCTGTTGAGATCGCTTTTCCGTCAATAATGAATGCCATAAATCCTACCGCCTTTCCTTTACTTAAAAAAGTCCCGTAATTACTCCTTCATGATTAACATCAATATCAAATGCCGCAGGATGTACCGGCAGTCCCGGCATGGTCATAACTGCGCCTGTTAACACCACTACAAAACCTGCGCCTGCAGAAACATAGGCATCCCTCACATTGATTCTGAAATTTTGGGGTCTTCCCAAAAGAGCCGGGTCATCGGAAAGAGAATACTGGGTTTTTGCCATACATACCGGCAGGCTGCCAAATCCAAGGGTCTCCAGCTCCGAAAGCTGCCGTTTTGCCTGAGGCGCATAATCCACCCCTTCCGCTCCGTAAATTTCTTTGCCAATCACTTCAATCTTTTCTTCCAGGGACAGTTCATCCTCATAAAGCACCTTAAAATGGCTTTCCCTGTTCTCAAGGGTTTCAAGTACTTTTTTTGCCAGTTCTATCCCGCCTTCTCCTCCCTGCTCCCATACTCTGGAGAGGGCAAATTCACATTGCCGTTCCTTGCAGAAATTTTCCACAAAAGAAACTTCTTCCTCCGTATCAGTCACAAAGCTGTTTAAAGTCACCACCACCGGGACACCGTATTTCTGGAGATTTTCAATATGCTTTTCCAGATTTACAATTCCTTTTTTCAACGCCTCCAGATTTTCCTCACTCAGACCGGCTTTAGGAATGCCCCCGTTATACTTTAAAGCACGTATGGTTGCCACCAAAACCACGGCATCCGGCTTCAGCCCTGCGATCCTGCACTTAATATCAAAGAACTTTTCCGCCCCCAGATCGGCGCCAAACCCGGCTTCTGTGATCACATAATCCGCCATCTTAAGCGCTGCCCTGGTGGCACGTACAGAATTGCAGCCATGGGCAATGTTCGCAAAGGGACCTCCGTGAACCAATGCCGGCGTATGTTCCAGGGTCTGGATCAGATTCGGTTTCATGGCATCCTTTAAAAGCGCCGCCATGGCTCCCACTGCGTTCAACTCCCGGGCGCATACCGGCTGCCCCTGATCGTTATAGGCAACCACGATTTTTGCCAGCCGCTCCTTTAAATCCTTCATGTCTGCTGCAAGGCAGAGAATCGCCATGATCTCTGACGCCACGGTAATCACAAAGTGATCCTCCCGCACCACGCCGTCGGTTTTGGCTCCCAGTCCTACCACAATATTGCGCAGGACTCTGTCATTCATATCCAGGCAGCGCTTCCACACCACTCTTCTTGTATCGATCCTTAACTGGTTTCCCTGCTGTATGTGATTATCCAATAGTGCCGCAAGCAAATTATTTGCAGATGTAATGGCATGAAAATCTCCTGTAAAGTGAAGATTCAGATCTTCCATGGGAACCACCTGGGCATAGCCCCCTCCTGCGGCTCCTCCTTTTACGCCAAAGCAGGGTCCCAGTGAAGGCTCTCTCAACGCAATCACTGCCTTTTTGCCCAGTTTGCCGAATGCCTGTCCCAGTCCTACACTGGTGGTAGTTTTTCCTTCTCCCGCCGGAGTTGGATTAATTGCCGTTACCAAAATCAGTTTTCCATCAGGATTTTGGGAAATTTTTTCCAAATATCCATCGGACAGCTTTGCTTTATATTTTCCATATAATTCCAGCTCCTCCGCCGGAATCTGAAGTTTTTCCGCCACCTCCGCAATGGGCAGCAGCTCCGCGTCCTGTGCAATTTGAATATCCGTCTTCATGCTACATCCTCCTGTTTTACAGCGACTCCTCAATAAACTGTTCAAACTCGTCTTCGCTCATAAGCACCTTGCGGGGTTTGGTTCCCTCCTCTTCCCCCACCACGCCGGCTTCGCAAAGCTGATCCATAATCCTCGCCGCACGGTTGAAGCCGATCTTAAAGACCCTCTGCAGCATTCCGATAGAAGCCTTATCTTTTTCTATAATAAACCTGGCGGCATCCACAAAATGGGGGTCACGTTCTGACCCTTCCGAACCTCCCGCTGCGCCGCTGCCTCCGCCGCAGGTGGATATCTTTTCCTGAATGTCGGCATCATAAATGTTTCCCAGCGCCTGGTTTTTTAAAAACTCCACCACGTCCGCCACTTCCTTATCCGACACAAAAGCTCCCTGTACTCTTGCAGGCTTGCTGTAACCTTGGGGGTAAAAGAGCATGTCGCCTTTCCCCAACAGCTTCTCTGCTCCGTTCATATCCAAAATGGTTCTGGAATCCACGCCGCTGGACACACTGAATGCCACCCGGCTTGGCATATTTGCCTTGATCAATCCCGTAATAACATCCACAGACGGGCGCTGGGTGGCAATGATCAGATGGATTCCCGCAGCTCTTGCAAGCTGTGCCAGACGACAGATGGATTCCTCCACCTCTCCCGGGGAAACCATCATCAGATCCGCAAGCTCATCCACAATAATTACAATCTGGGGAAGCTTTGCAGGCGCCTCCGGATCTCCCTTTTCCTTCATTCCTTCCACTTTCTTGTTGTAGCCCTTCAGATCTCTTACATTAAAATCCGCAAACTTCTGATATCTGTCGGTCATTTCCGTAACGCCCCACTGAAGCGCTGCGGAAGCCTTCTTGGGATCTGTCACCACGGGAATCAAAAGATGAGGAATTCCGTTGTAAACGCTTAGTTCCACCACCTTGGGGTCCACCATGATCAATTTCACATCATCCGGGTGTGCCTTATATAAAATACTCATAATCAGGGTATTGATACAAACGGATTTACCGGAGCCTGTTGCCCCCGCAATCAGCATATGAGGCATTTTAGCGATGTCCGTCACCACCACCTTACCTCCAATGTCTTTTCCCACTGCAAAAGCAAGATTGGAAGGAAATTCCTTAAATTCTTTGCTTTCCAGCAGATCCCGCAGCGCCACCGCTGTATTTTCCTTATTGGGCACCTCAATGCCCACTGCCGCTTTTCCGGGAATAGGGGCTTCAATTCGAATATCTGTAGCGGCAAGATTCAGCTTAATATCATCGGTCAGCCCTACGATCTTGCTCACCTTGACCCCCTGCTCCGGCTGCAATTCAAACCTGGTTACGGCAGGTCCCTGGCTGATGTCTGTAATGGTAACACGGACGCCAAAGGTCTGCAGCGTCTGTTGAAGACGCATTGCCGTTTCCTTTAATTCCCGTGCCGAATCTCCCCCTGCTTTTCCTGCTCCCTTTACCAGCTTACTGATAGGAGGAAATATGTATTTTTTAGGACGCTCCCTTTGGGGCTGCTCCTGAACGGCAGGGGTTCTTTGTACATTGGTGTTTTCAACCGCATCTGAGCTTCCCTTCTTCTCCTTTACATAAGCTCTGATTTTTTCATTTTCCACTGGGGTTTTTTCATAAACCGGTTCTGGGGTTTCTTCTTCCGCATAAAGCTCTGTGATCTCGGAGAGTTCATCATTTCCTTCTTCCTCCTCCAGATAAGCGCTGTTGATTCTGATCTGATGGAAATCAAATTCCTCTTCTTTTTCCTGCATCTCCTCCGGTTTCACCTGTTCGATCTGCTCTTCAAAATCTGTCAGGTTGATTTCATGAATATCGTCTCTTTCCTTATATCTGACCTCTTCCCGTTCCGTCAGGGTCGTATCCATCATAACACCTGTAATTTTTTTATCCATACGAAGGATCTTTTCATTTTCCCGCTCTTCTTCCCTAAGTTTCTTTTCCTCTTCTCTGCGTTTTCTTTCCTCTTCCTGCTCCCTGCGGCGAAGCTCCGCCCTCTCTCTTCGATAAGCGGCATCTTCCCTGGAGCGTTCATAAACCTTTCTTCCCCCGGACTTAACCCCTGATACAAAAGACTTTTCCGTTAAAATTACAATAGAAATAATGGCAATTACCAAAAGAATTAATATGGTACCGATCATCCCCATGAAATGATGGCAAAAATAGGCGAGAGAGCCTGCAAGCACGCCTCCTCCGCTGTGATTTTCACTGCATCTGAAATAAATTTCCGCCGCCTGATAGCTTTCCACTCCATCCATAGCGCCGGAAAACAATTCACACAAAATCCCTGCGATCAGAAACAGAAGCACTCCTGCCACCAGCTTACGCGCCGCAATCGAACTGCCGCTGTTTACCATCCCAAAAGCAATCATGAAAAACAACGCCAGGGGCATAATATACGCCGTCAATCCGAAAATGCCGAACATCACATCGCTTACGGTATTTCCCATTACTCCTGCAATCCCAAAATTACATAAAAACAAAAAGACGGCTACCGCAAACAGGGCAATCAAAATAATTTCATTTCTGATTGCCACATCCATTGGTTCACTTTTATGATTGCGCGAATTGGTGGTTCTGCGCTGATTATTTCCTCTTCCTGAATTTCTTTTACCGGCGCTCGAACTGCCTCTGCCGGTACTGTTTTTCCTTGCCTGCGCCATACTAAAAACCCTTTCAGCACCTTACGGATACTTACATAATCTTATATAGTATAGCATTTTCATCTTTCCTTGTCATCAAGAAACTTCTTTATTTGTTTTTCTCGTTGTTTTTCTTCCTTTTGCCGATCAGACTGTGAAGCTTCTCCATTGCCTCCCGGATTCCCCCGGTTTCATTGATAATCCCCTGGGATACTGCCTCCTCGCCTACCAGAATCGTCCCTACATCTTTGGTCAGAACGCCTGTCTCCATCATCAGTTCCTCAAACCGACTTTTGGTTATTTTACAGTGGCTGCACACAAATCCTGTAATTCTGTTCTGAATCTGTCGAAAATAATCAAAGGTCTGGGGAACGCCAATTACCATTCCGTTCATCCTTACCGGATGGATCACCATTGTTCCGGTGGGCACAATGTAAGAATAATCCGTGCTGACGGCAATAGGCACTCCAATAGAATGGCTTCCTCCCAGAACAAGGGATACGGTAGGCTTACTCAGGGAGGCTATCATTTCCGCAATGGCAAGCCCCGCTTCCACATCTCCGCCCATGGTATTGAGCAGAATCAACACCCCGTCAATATCGCTGCTGTCCTCAATTGCCGCCAGCTCCGGAAGCACATGCTCATACTTTGTGGTTTTTGAGTTATTTCCAAGGTTTTCATGTCCCTCCACTTCCCCAATCACAGAGATCAGATGAATGGTGTGGGATTTACCGTTTTTGTCCAGCGTGACCTGTCCGGTTTCTTCAATACGCTCGTTTCTATGCTTTTCCTCTTCTATCTTCTTTCCTGACATACCCTTTTTCCTTTCCCTGTTTATAATGCATAACGCAAAAAAGAACTGCTTAAAGCAGTCCCTTTTAGTATGTTTCCAGTCTGTTTTTTTATGCATTCTCTGCTAGGATATGTCAAAATCATCATCCTCGCTGACGGAAATGTCAAATTCCATTTTTACGTCTTCTATGTCAAAAGCAATTTCCTTTTTTACATGTTTTTTGGGTACCGGAAGGGGATTGTCCAGCAGTTTTACCTTTGCCTGCTCTTTTTCGGCATTGCCGTCCTTCTCTGCCGTCTCCTGTAATCCTTTCCTTTCTTCCACTGCCGTTTCTTCCATGATCATTTCCTCTTCTTCCGGTTTCTCATGTTTCTCACTTACCCGGCGGCATATGACACCTGCCCCGAAAGCGGTAATCAGCCACAAGGTGAGTAAACCGCTGATCTCCTGCCCCTGACTGTGAATATCCGTCAGATAACTTCTCCACCAATCAAGCTGCCCCAGGATGGGCAGCCCTGTAAACGCCGTATACCTCATTAAGCATGCGAGGATGCCGGCTAAAAACCAAAACAACACTCTGACGCCCTGCGCCGCCGCTCCCATCATGCGCTCACGATCTATGGTTTTCCCTTTCCAATGCCTGTAATTTTTCACCTGCAAATAAATACAAATGAAAAATAAGACCCAACCCAGATAACTCCAGATACATAAAAGACCAAGCAGCCCTCCGACTGCTGCCAGATACAGTCTTCCCGGAAAGTTCTCCCTCCATCCCTTCTCCTTTGCCGCTTTGGCATAATGCCCCAGCAGCACCAAAACGAAAGCCGCATAGAGCATAAAATAATTTTCCGGTGTAATTACAAAAACCGATTTGAAGATCCATGGGGAAAGCATAAGCGTCAGGGAAGAGACAAAGCCTGCCGCTCTTCCAAGAAGCTTACCGGTTCCCTCCAAAAACAGACTCATCCACAGAATCTGCAGCAACATCTGCCACAGCCCCGCCATGAAATGGCGATTTCCCACAAAACGCAGTACAACTGACAATGCATGGGTAAATGCATAGGAAAGCCCCGAAGAAAAAACAAATTCTGTTTTTCCTGTGCGTATCATTGCCTGCTCAAAATAGCCATATGTATCTTCCACTTCTAATCCGGCAAAGAAAAAAAACAATATTCGGCTGCATATAATCAATACGACCCCTGAAAAAAACAGCAGTCCTCTTTTTTGTTTATTCATCCCAGTTGTGATATACCGCCTGTACATCATCGTCTTCATCCAAAAGATCCAGTATCTTCTGTAAATTTTTTACCGCCGTCTCATCCGTAAGCTCCACATAATTCTGCGGAATCATGGTCACCTCTGCAGATGCCATGGGAATATTTTCCTCCTGCAGCGCCTTCAATACCTGATCGAAGTCGTCGGGAGCCGTGATCACCTCATAGCTGTCCTCTTCCTCCGTAAAATCCTCAGCGCCGGCGTCCAGGGCAAGCATCATAAGCTCATCTGAGTCTCCTTCAAATTCTTCCTTATCAATAATGATCTGACCTTTCTTGTCAAACATGAAGGAAACACATCCCGGCGTCCCTACATTTCCGTAGCCCTTGGTAAAAGCGTTCCGAACGTTTGCCGCCGTTCTGTTCTGATTATCCGTCAGGGCATCCACGATAATGGCAATACCGTTAGGACCATAGCCTTCATAGGTAATATACTTATAATTAACGCTTCCCGCATCTCCTGCGGCTTTTTTAATGCCTCTCTCAATGGTATCATTGGGCATATTATTGGATTTTGCTTTTGCAATAACCTGCGCCAGCTTTGAATTATTTGCCGGGTCCGGTCCTCCTTCTTTTACTGCCACTGCAATTTCTCTTCCCAGAATGGTAAAGATCTTTCCCTTAGCCGCATCATTTTTTTCTTTTTTATGCTTTATATTTGCAAATTTTGAATGTCCTGACATCTTCTTTTCTCCTTTTACAGTAGTTCGTTTTCTTCTTTCTTTTTGACTGCCCGTGTCTCATCCTCATTTTTATGTTCCGGAAGCTTTGTCACAAGCACACTTTTGATCATGCGGTTTTTCACCTCCCAGATCTTAAAATGATAACCTTCAATATCAATTGCAAAATCCTCTTCCTCCTCAGGAATCTTGTCCATTTTGGAAATCAGGAAGCCGTTCAGGGTCTCAAATTCTTCTTCCTTAAAGTGGATTTTAAACCGCTCCTCCAATTCTTCAAGCGGGGTGATTCCTTCTATGATGTATTCATCTGCATTTCCGGTCTCCTCAATATGCTCCTCCTCCTCATCGTATTCATCCATAATATTTCCTACGATCTCTTCCAGAATATCTTCCATGGCGATCAGCCCTGTGGTCTGTCCATACTCATCCACCACGATCACCATCTGGGTTTTGGTATGCTGCATGGTTTGAAAAAGCACATCGATATTTTTGGTTTCAGGCACATACATGGTTTCCCGCACCAGGCCTTCGATCTCCCCGATAGGGCGATCCATATTCCCTTCTTCCCTGTGGCTCCGCATAGCGTCCCTGAAATGCAGAATTCCTATAATGTTGTCAATATTCTCATCAAACACAGGAAATCTGCTTTTACTCTCGCTTAACATATAATCAAGCGCTTCTCCCAGCGTCATATTCCTGTCCATGGCAAGAATACTGGATCTGTGGGTCATAATATCCTTGGCTTCCTTATCGCCGAATTCAAAAATATTGGTGATCATTTCCGCTTCCGTTGCCAGGAGAACCCCCTGCTCATGTCCCTCATTCACCATGGAAATGATCTCTTCCTCCGTGACATCTTCGGTATTTTCATCTGTATGGATTCCCACCAAACGCAAAACTCCTTTTGCCGTCACAGACACAAGCCCCGTTACAGGGCTGAAAATCCGGGTAATGTGGTAAATGGGATTGATACAGGTATAAGACCATTGTTCCGCATAACGCGCCCCCAGTCTCTTGGGAATAAGCACGCCAAAGGTAAGCAATATGTACAGCAACACCCCTCCCGCAAAAAGCAGCCCTATCGCCGAAACTGCTGCGGGCGCAATCACCCTGTCAGAAAACCGCTGAAAAATCTCTTTTTCAATCAGTTCTCCAGCCACTCTGCTTAATACCCTTAAAAAAAATCCTCCCATCACCAGATTGACCAGGGTCACCACCAATTGAACGGTATTGATATATTGCTCCGGCCTGACTGCAATTTCGTAAAGACGTTTTGCCTTTTTGCTTCCGGTGTTTTCCACCTGCTCAGACAACTCCTTTGCGCTCAGTTCCTTCACCGCCGCGCCAAATCCGTAAAAAAGGGCGTCAGTCAAAAGCAATATCAGAAAAAACATATAACTTGCCATTGGACCATCGTCGTCCATTTCTTCATCTCCTTTTGTAAATATCAAGATAGACTATATCATTTCCTGTTCTTATCGTCAAGTTTTGCCGCTTTCCGGAGCCTTCCATCGGTTTACATATATGTACCCAGCTCCAGGCTGACCATAAGCCCATGATTCACCTGTTTCATAATTCCCGCGTCAAGGTGGCACACCTTATCTTTTAAACGGGTTTTGTCAATGGTGCGCAGCTGCTCCAATAAAATGACGGAATCCTTTACCATATCATACTTTCCGGAACTCAGCTCTATATGGGTAGGCAGCTTTGCCTTATTCATTTTCGACGTGATCGCCGCACAGATCACGGTAGGGCTGTGTCTGTTCCCCACATCGTTCTGTATGATCAGTACAGGTCTGACGCCTCCCTGCTCCGAGCCCACCACAGGTCTTAAATCTGCATAATAAATGTCCCCTCTTCTCACCTTTTCACACACCCTTCATTTCAATAGGATCTTTTTATGTTGATAAATAGTATAACCGTATTGTCAGAAGGTATTCAGATGCAGTTAAAAATCCTGATCCCTTTCTTTGGGATGCAGAACTTTTCCGTTCTTTACATAAACCCTGGGAACCCGTTTTCCAATGCCGCATGCAAATTCATAGTTAAATCTGCCCGACATCTCTCCCAGCAGCTCCATTGTGATTCGCTCCTGCCCATCACATCCGATCAGCGTCACCCGATCCCCTTCTGCTGCTTCGGGAATCCCCGTCACATCTATCATAAACTGATCCATGCATACCCGGCCCAGAACAGGCGCTTTCCTCCCATGCACCAGCACAAATCCTTTTCCTGACAATCCTCTGGGATAGCCGTCTCCATAACCCACCGGAACCGTAGCTATCCGCATGCTTTGGGATGCGGTAAAGGTTCCCCCGTAGCTTACCGAAACCCCTGCTTCAATTTCCTTCACATATACAATGGTACTGTAAAGGCTCATTACCGGCGTAAGAGACACAATATCTTTTCTCACCTGTGGCGACGGCCATAAGCCATAAAGGGTAATCCCGGCCCTCACAAGATCCATATTTGCCTCAGGAAGCTCCACGATTCCCGCGCTGTTAGAACAGTGCCTGATGGGAATTTCCCTGCCGGTTTTTTCCCGGATCTGTTCTATGAACTG
Organism: uncultured Lachnospiraceae bacterium; assembly: GCA_947172705.1. Classification (GTDB taxonomy): domain Bacteria; phylum Bacillota; class Clostridia; order Lachnospirales; family Lachnospiraceae; genus Suilimivivens. The sequence goes on along the minus strand of CAMWCA010000001.1, from coordinate 240,565 downwards.
CTGAAATACCGCGATCTGCTGTTTTGCCGATGTTTTGTCTGTCTCATCCGCCCTTGCAAAGTGTGTAAAAATACCCTCCACCTCAATACCCGGCGTTTCAAAGGCGCTCTCCACGAAAGAAAGACCTTCCTGATCCGGTCTGACTCCGATCCGGCTCATTCCGGTATCCACCTTAATATGCACCTTTGCTTTTTGGTGAATTCCTCTCTGCTCCAGTCTCTTTACAGCATGAGAAAGGGCTTCCAGGGTATCCCGGCGAAACACTGCAAGGGAAATCTCCTCCTGTATCATTTTCTCATAGCTGTATGGGAAGGTATAACCAAGAATTAGAATCGGTCTGGCAATGCCTTCCTTGCGAAGGGCGCATGCCTCTTCCGCCGTGGCAACGGCAAAACCGTAAAGATAATCCAGCTTTTCCAGTTCCCTTGCAATGGGTACAGCTCCGTGACCATAACCGTCTGTCTTGATCACTGCCATGATTTTAGTTTCAGGCTTCAAATTTTCCTTCATATGTTCCATATTGCTTCTTATGGCATCCAGATCAATCCGGGCATAAACCCTTTGGTATTCTTCCATTTTACTTTCTCCTCTGACAATTTCTTGTAATCTCCGGGAGCGCTTCGACTATATCGGAAGCAATCGTTCCCATAGTTCCCTTTCGAAGAGCGGCTTCATCTCCTGCAAGCCCATGGAGATAAATTCCCAGGCAGACTGCTTCAAAGCTCTTCATTTTCTGCGCAAGCAAGCCCCCAATAATGCCTGCAAGCACATCTCCGCTGCCTGCCGTGGCAATTCCGTTGTTTCCCGAGGTATTGATATATATTTCCCTCCTGCCGGATTGCACCGCCATCGTCACGGCATCCTTCGCCGCAAGAATACAGTCGAACCGCTGCGCCAGCTCCGAAACTAATTTTCCCCTGTTCCTTTTGTATTCTTCCATATCCGTATTTCCAAGACGCACCAGTTCCCCGGGATGAGGGGTCATGATCAGCCTCTCTTTTCCCCTTCCCCTGGCAAGCTCCTGCAATTCCTGATGGGAGGCGATCAGGTTCAGTCCATCTGCATCGATCACCGCCGGACGGCTCCCATCCTCCAGCACATATTTCATCAGTAAAAAGGCATTTTCATCTCTTCCCATGCCCGGTCCCGCCACCAGCACATCCGCCCATTCCATACATTCTCTTATACGCTCCGGGTCCGGCTTATCTTCAAAGGTATACAGCATCCCTTCCGGAAAGCTTCTCTGCACGATCTCCCGGTTGCATGCAGGCGTCACAATCTTGACCATGCCTGCTCCGGCTTTCAAAACCCCTTTTCCACAGAGAATACAGGCACCGCTCATATCAAAGCTTCCCGCTATCAGCAGTACCTTGCCAAAGGTTCCCTTATTTCCATCCGGTTTCCGCCTGGGAAGCAATTCTTTTAATTCTTTCGGCTCATAATAAAATGCTCCCGGCGTGCCTTTCCAAAAGGAGTTCTCTGTAATGCCAATATCAGAGACCACCAGCTTTCCCGTGTACTCTTTCCCCGGATACAGCAGCTGCCCCCGTTTTGCAAAGGCAAAGGTCACCGTAAGATCCGCTTTCACTGCATCCCCTAATATCTCTCCGGTATCCCCGCAGATGCCGGAGGCAATATCCACCGCACACACATAGGCGCCTTTTTGCCGGCAGTAATTGATCTTACCCACAAGCTCCAGATATTCCCCTGTGATCTGCCTGGATAAACCGATCCCAAAAAGAGCGTCTATTACCATATCATATTCTTTTACCTCAAATTTGCGCTCTGTGGAAAACCCCAGATTTTCTAAAATGGCAAGCTGAATTCTGGTTTCCGCAGTCATTTTACCATCATCCCCTGCAAGGCAGAACGTAACATCCACACCCTTCAAGGCAAGCAGTCTTCCCACTGCAAGCCCGTCCCCTCCGTTGTTTCCCGGTCCCGCCACAACAAGAACTCTTTCAGGCAGGGATCTGTTCCGGAGAATCGCCTCTACCGTCCCCAGCGCCGCTCTCTCCATCAAAACCACAGAAGGGATACCAATCCTCTCACTGGTATCCCTGTCATATTCTTTCATTTCATGGGCTGTTACAACATAGTTCATTTTATTTCAATCCTGTTATTTTTTGTCCCTGTCCTGGTTTTTGTACTGTCTGTCAAATAGATTAATTACATCCATGCCAAATACGTCATGCATATAAGCATAAAGTTCCTGATTCGCCTGCTCCATTTCCTGTTTCAGAACCAGTTTTTCTTTCAGTTCTTCCTTGACTCTTGCCGCCCATTTGGAGATCTCGTCGATCTCCCGTTCATTTTCCCTTAATTTCTCATAGCAGATCTCCATGGTTTCCATGGTAAGTTCCTTGTTTACTTTGTCGATCTCTCTGGGCAGTTCCAGCAGTTCATCCTCATAAGCTGCAATTTTCTCGTTACATTCGCCAAGCAGCCGTGTGTTTTCCTGGGTTTTTTTGATTGCCCTTAAATCATTTCCGGAAGAAGCGCTGTCTGCATTTTCCATGATCTCCTGCATCAGCCTCTTTTTCAGCTGTTTGATCTCCTTGATCTCCGTATTTGCCTTGCCCCTTCTTTTAATTAATTCGTTTAATTCCTCTTCATGTCTTTTGATTCTTTTCGTGGGTTCTGTCTGGGTAAACAACTTATGCCATTTGTGATCCAGTGTAAGAATCGGTATTTTCTTACCGCTAAGCACTGTATCCGCCATTGCTGACCGATACGCTTCTTCTGATCTTGACATCCTCTATTCCTCCCTTGCCTTTTGCTGCCAGAATTGCTGAACGCTCTTAATGCTCTCTGTGTTCATACTGATTAATATTATAAGCCAGTTTCATCAGGCTGTCTGATAAATGAACATTCTCTACCTGGATCTTATCCGGTACAGGAAGATCCACATGGGCGAAATTCCAGATGCCCCTGATTCCGTTCGCCACCAGTTTTTCAGCCACTTCCACGGCGCTTCCCTTGGGAATGGTAAGCACTGCTATGTCAATTCCCTTTTCACGTACAAAAGCTTCCATTTCCTCCATGGGCTTTATTTCCATATTTCGGATCTTTCTTCCCCAAAGCGCAGGGTTTTTATCAAATATTCCCTTAAATAAAAATCCTCTTCTTTCAAAATTCATATAATTGGCAAGCGCCTGTCCCAGGTTCCCCGCCCCAATAATGATCAGATTATGGGTCCTGTCAAGACCTAATATTTTTCCGATCTCCTCATATAAATATTCTACCTTATAGCCGTATCCCTGTTGACCAAATCCGCCGAAATTATTGAAGTCCTGACGGATCTGGGACGCCGTCACCTGCATAATATCGCTTAGCTCCTGGGAAGATATTCTCTCCACCCCTTCGTCCTTAAGCTCTCCCAGATACCTGAAATACCTTGGAAGCCGCCCGATTACGGCTTGTGAAATCTCTCTGTTTTCCAAAAGCTCCCTCCCGCTGCCTCCGGCTTCTTATCCGCCCTGGCAGTTATATATATTATAAAAATAATATATAACACTGTTAAAATAATGTCAATTCATTGACATTCCCTTTTATCATCTGTAAACTGATACTGAGATTTCATTTAAGGATGTGTCATTATGATTTTATCATGTCAGAATATATCGAAAGCATTTGCTGAAAAACCTGTGCTTTCCAACGTTTCTTTTCACCTTGAAGATTATGACAAAGCCGCTCTGGTGGGCATCAACGGCGCTGGAAAGACAACGCTGCTGCGCATTATTGTAGGTGAACTGTCCCCCGACCAGGGGCTGGTCACCCTCTCCAAAGGAAAGACCCTGGGCTATCTTGCCCAGAATCAGGATGTAAACAGCGAAAACACTATCTATGAAGAGCTTCTTTCCGTAAAAGCCGATGTGATCGAGATGGAACAGAAAATCCGCCAGCTGGAACTTTCCATGAAACAGGCGTCAGGCAAAGAACTGGAAACTCTCATGGATTCCTATACCCGCCTTACCCACGCTTTTGAGCTTGCCAACGGCTACGCCTATAAGAGCGAAATCACAGGGGTATTAAAGGGACTGGGTTTCATGGAAGAAGAATTTTCACAGCAGATCTCCACCCTTTCCGGGGGACAGAAAACCCGGGTGGCGCTTGGACGTCTCCTGCTCCTTAAGCCTGATCTGATTATTTTGGACGAGCCTACCAACCACCTGGATCTGAACTCCATTGCCTGGCTGGAAACCTATCTTTTAAACTACAGGGGCGCGGTTCTGGTTGTCTCCCACGACCGCTATTTTCTGGATCGGATCGCCGGAAAAATCATTGAGATCGACCAGACCAACGCCATATCCTTTACGGGCAATTATTCCGACTATGCCGTCAAAAAAGAACAGCTCCGTACTGCCGCTTTAAACGCTTATTTCAAACAACAGCAGGAAATCAAACATCAGGAGGCGGTCATCGAAAAGCTTCGATCTTTCAACCGGGAAAAATCCATTAAGCGGGCTGAAAGCCGGGAAAAGCTGTTAAATAAGATGGAGGTGCTGGACAAACCCACAAAGGCGCGCACAGACATCCACATGACGCTGACGCCAAGATGCGCCAGCGGAAAAGATGTCCTTCACATAGAGGGACTTTCCAAAGGGTTTGGAGCAGAGCCTCTTTTTACCGGGCTTCATATAGATATTAAACGGGGGGAACACGTTGCCATTATCGGCGACAACGGCACCGGCAAAACCACCATCCTGAAAATCATCAACGGGCTTCTGGAGGCGGACGCCGGCTCCATTACCCTGGGGGCCAACGTACATATCGGTTACTATGACCAGGAACATCATGTTCTCCATACGGAAAAAACTTTATTTGAGGAAATATCCGATGCCTATCCTTATCTGAATAACACCGAGATCCGCAGCACCCTTGCCGCTTTTCTCTTTACAGGCGAGGACGTTTATAAACGGATCGGCGATCTCAGCGGCGGCGAACGGGGACGGGTATCCCTTGCCAAGCTGATGCTCTCGGAATCCAATCTTCTGATACTGGATGAGCCTACCAACCATCTGGATATTACCTCAAAGGAAATTCTGGAGGACGCCTTAAACGCATATGAGGGAACCGTACTGTATGTGTCCCACGACCGTTATTTTATCAACCGTACCGCAAGCCGGATTCTGGAGCTTGCCAATCATGGCATGACCAATTATCTGGGGAATTACGATTACTATCTGGAAAAGAAAAATACCCTTTTGCCGCCTTCCCCTGTCTCTTCTCCCACAAAAGAAGAAACGCCCTCGGAAACCAAACTGGACTGGCAGGCAAAAAAAGAACAACAGGCAAAAGCACGAAAAAAAGAAAATGACCTAAAAAAATGCGAGGAGAGAATTACCGCCCTGGAAAATCAGCTTGCCGAACTGGAAAACCGGATGGCGGAGCCTGAAACAGCGGTAAATGCCGTAAAGCTTCAAGAACTGGCGGCATGTCAGGAAAACTTGAAACAGGAACTCGCTTCCCTGTATCAGCAATGGGAAACCCTTGCAGAATAAAACAAAAGGAGAATAAGATGTATCAGCACAAAAAAATCGGAGTATTTATTTCTCACATTTACGGAGACTATCAGACCCGTCTTTTATCCGGCATTATTAAAAAAGCAAAAGAATATGGTTACATGGTGGAAATCTTCGCTTCCAACGACGGGGAAAATCTGGGAGATTACGTCATTGGAGAGGCAAGTATTTTAGCGATTCCAAAACCGGAGCATTACATCGGCATGATCTTCGCCTCCAGCACCTATCTTTTGTCCTCCCTGGGAAAAGACATTGAAAAACTGCTGCAGGAAAAATTTTCCTGCCCGGTGGTTGCAGTCAGCCAGGAGTCTTCCGTTTATCCCCGGATCGCCCTGGAAAACCACAAGCCGGTTCGGGATCTGGTGCTGCATTTAGGAAATGTACATCATTATCAGCGGATCTGTTACCTTGGCAGCAGCGTGCAAAAAGAATCCAACGCCCTGCGCATGGAAACATTTAAAGAGGGAATGGATGCCCTCTCTCTTTCCACCGAAAACTGCTTTTACACCTGCGATTTCTCCACAGAAAGCATAAGAGCCGCCCTGAAAGATATTTTAAGCCAGTCGCCGCTGCCCCAGGCAATCGTCTGCTACAACGATAACATTGCCCTGTCCGTCATTTCCATATTAAAAGAACAGGGCTACTCCGTTCCACAGCAGATTGCCGTAACCGGATGCGACACCCTTGCCTTTGGGCAAATGACTTCGCCTGTCCTTACTTCCGTGACCTTTCCCATCGATCAGGTAGGGGAAACGGCGGTAGAACAGCTTTCCATGCTTGCCCACCAAAAGGAAGTTCCGCCTGTCACTACCATTTCCGCCCTCTGCAGCCTTGGCACCTCCTGCGGCTGTCAAAGCGGCCATGCCTCCTCCAACTACTTTTACGCCCGCAAATTGGATGAACACATTGCCGGTCTTGAGGAATATCTGATCCGGAATATGCATATGTCCGCCAATCTTCAGGGGGTAGAGGACATCGATACAGGCATGGATATTCTTGCGGAATTTGTAAAGTCTCTTCCAGGGTGCAGGGAATTTTATCTGTGCCTCTATGAAGACTGGGATCGGATCTCCGGTCATATCAGAGAAATCACCTTAACCACGGAGCAGGAATATCATTCCGACACCGTTCTCTTAAAGCTTGCCATAAAAGATGGGAAAAGACTTCCTGAGTGTACCTTTACCAAGCGAAATACGCTTCCCGATTACCTCTATGACGGCAATACCTTCTCCTATACTTATGCGCCGTTGTTTTTCGGAGAACGCAGCTTTGGTTATATTGCCCTCTCCTTCGCCGACGACCAGATCGGTTATTCCTTTTCCTTTATTTCATGGCTTTTAAATGTAAATAATATGTTGAAAAGTCTTTGCGACAAAAAGAGTCTGGGGCTTTTGGTGGGGCGTCTGGAGGATATCTATACCAAAGACGAGCTTACCGGTCTGTTAAACCGGCAGGGCTTTAAGCTCCTCTCCGCTCCCGCCTTTGAACAGGCGATTATGGACAGTCAGCCTGTGGCGGCGTTTATGTTCGATCTGGACTGCCTCAAGCAGATCAACGATACCTTTGGACATGCAGAAGGTAATTTTGCCATCCAAGTACTTGCCCATGCCCTGGAAAATTTTGCAGAGCCGGAATATATCTGTTCCCGCCAGGGAGGCGATGAATTTCAAGTTCTTGCCCCCGGCTGTACGGAGGCTAAAGCCGCTTCCCTGCTGGATAATGTCCTGAAATATCTGGAGAATTATAATAAACTGCACACGAAAAAATACCGCATACAAGCCAGCTGCGGCATTTGTGTCCAGATACCTGAAAGGGTATCCGATCTGGCGGACATGTTTGAACGTGCCGATCATTCCATGTACGAAAACAAGAGGAGTAAAAAGAAAGACATCCTGCAGGGGGACTAAAGCTTTTTACCCCCCCCCCTTAAATTGGGCGTTTTTCCTGTATTCCGTAGGAGAAACGCCGCAGGACGCTTTAAAGGTCTTCATAAAGTGCTTTTCGTTCTCATATCCCACCTGCTCGCTGATCTCAATCACCTTCATGTCCGTTTCCTCCAGCAGGCGTTTCGCCTCCCTGATTCGTATCTCTTTCAGGTAATTCACAAAATTATTTCCTGTGTACTGTTTAAACACATAAGAAAACAGCGAATAGTTCATGGAAAGCTGGTTCGATACCACAGCCATATTCAGATCTTTATTATAATTTTCTTCAATATATCTCACAGCCTGCTGAATCTTCTGTTTATTTTTGTAATCGTCAAATCTGCTGTTTAAAGTCTCGCAGAATTTGGTCAGCCACCCCAAAACCTCCGTTTGATACTCTTCCAGGCAATCATATCCGTAAATTTCAAAATATTCCCTGATATCCTTTTGTTCCAGCTTCAACACACCCGCATAAGTGGTGAGAATCCCATCCAGCAGGCTTCGTATCCCTTTTTCTATCTCTTCCGGCATATAGCCTCCCAGGGAAGCGTTATGAAAAATACGCTTCAGGCTCTTTAATCCGCTTTCATATTTATCTGTTCCAAGCTGTTGTACGATCGCCCTTACCGCTGTCTCCTCAAGGCATAATCCTCTCTCCTTACCGGTAAGCATTTCTTCATAGTAAACATATTCTTTTCCCAGATAGAAGGCTTCCTTCCGCGCTGCCAAAGCCTCCCTGTAAGCTTCCTGAAGCGTCTCGATCCTGGAGTGAAGGCGGCTGACCCCCACATAACGTCCCGCAAGCTCATCCATAAGCAGAATGGGCAGATACTTTTTACTGGTAAGAATCAGATCGTTTCCAGCCACCGCTTTCAAAAAGATGAAGGGCTGCTCCTCCTCCACGCTCTCGGACTGATCCTCCATATGGTTGATCAAAACCACCAAATATTCCCCTGCAAAAAAGAAATCCCCATATTGCTTTACCAGCAGCTTTTTCTCAGATTCCGTGAGGTTCTGGTTTAAAAGCGCATATTTTAACTGCTGATACCCAAGATTTCTGTCCTGTCTGGCATTTTCTTTTCCCTGGGTAATCTCTTCATTAAGCTTTACCAGCACTTCCCTGACCTTTTCCCGGTCTACCGGTTTTAAAATATACTCCCGCACACCCATTCGCATCATTTCCACGGCATAGGAAAAATCGTCATATCCGCTGACTGCAACGGTCAGCGGTATTTTGGGAAGCTCCTGCATTGCCTTTACCAGCGCAATGCCGTCCATTTTGGGCATGCGGATATCGGTAAACATCACGTCCACTTCCTGCATTTTCAGTATTTCCAATGCCATTTCCCCATTGCTGCACTCTAAAATACTGTCCACAGGAACGCCGCTCCTTTGCACCATGGTCTTAATCCCCTGGCGTATCATCTTTTCATCCTCTACAATCAAAAGGGTTTTCACTGTTTTCCTCCTATCTGCCGATCAGGTTTCCTTCTCTGTCATTGGAATAAAGAGCATGACCTTCGTATAACAGCCTAATTTGGATGCAATCTTAATTCCGTATTTTTCTCCAAAACTGATTTTCATCCGATCCTGCACATTTTTCAGCCCAATGCCGTTTCCGGTTCCTCCTGACGCCTCAAGCTCCCCGTTTATTTTCCGGTAGAGTTCCATGACCTCTTCCTCGCTCATTCCCCTCCCGGCGTCTGTAATCTCGATCATACAGTCTGAACCCATCACGATTCCTTTTATGTAAATATTGGTGTCCTCCGCCATCTGCTCGATCCCATGGTAAATAGCGTTTTCCACCACCGGCTGTAAGGACATTTTGGGAATCTTCTGTTTTAAGATAATTTCCGGTATATTTTCGGATAAATAGATCTCATAATCAAACCGCAGGTTTACCAGCTTCAAATAATTACGGACATAATCAAGCTCTTCCTCTATGGTCACATTATCCTTCGTCCACCTCATACTATAACGCAAAAGTCTGCCCAGGGCGGTGATCGCATCGGATATATCGTATTTTTCCTCTATCTCCGCCATCATTTTAATGGACTCTAATACATTATAGATAAAATGGGCGTTGATCTGGTTTTGAAGCGCCCTGATCTGGGTATTTTTCATCAAAAGCTCATGGTTTAAGTTATCCGCTGTGAGCTGTTTGATACTGACCAGCATTTTATTGATCTGACTGCCCAGTTCTCCCATCTCGTCTGTCCCGCAGTTCTCGATCACCACATCCAGGTCGCCCTTCTGCACCTCCCGGATGGAATGGAGAATGACATAAAACTGACCAAGCAGCCTCTTTGCCGCTCCGTTCACCGCCAACGCCAAAAGCGCCATGAGTAAAAGCCCTGCCAAAATATAGACGCTCCGCTGCCTGTAAATCTGCCTCATTTCCTCCGAAAAATCATCTACGCCTATAAAAACTCCGCCAAGCTCCTCCACCTTCTGATAGCCAACGATCAAACGTCTTTTTCCATCCTTCTTCACATAGACGGATATATCCTCAGAAGTTTCTGCGTTTTCCTGCAAAATCTGCGCCATAAATCTTTGATTCTCTTCCGTATCCAGCCCGTCCGCAAAATAAACCGCTCCATTCTCCTGGGTAAAGCAGCTCCATTCCTCTTCCGTAGAATCATACAGCATGGGAAACATAACGTCCATACTCATAGCCGCCTCTATGATTCCAATTTCCCCCAATCCGTAAGCTTCTATGGGCGTAATCAGGGACAGTATTTTTTTATCGCCAAGGTACTGCTTATAATTGGAAAACAGCTTATCATCATAATTAAATCTCCATCCATAAAGAGCTTCTCCTGTAAGCTCCTGTCCTGCCATCCGTTCCCGCCGGTAGAGGATGGGCAGCATTTCCTGCATATCCTCATCATCCACATAGACCCGAACCTGATAAAGGGAGGTGTTGTTATTGACCATCCTTTCCAGAGAAGCGATATCATTGCTATAAAACGCCAAAAGCTCCTCCGTTGTATAATTTTCACCCTTTTTTATTGAAATTAAAAAATCCCGCAATCCCTGGTCGCTTAAAAAAAATTGAGTGGACATATTGATCGCGTCTATATTTGTCACGATCTGGTCATAGTTTTTACTTAGCCTGTATTCCATGGCGTTGATCTTTTCATTGACCAGACTATCCTCCATCACCCGAAACAGCCAGATGGGAAGCCCTGTCATGGGAATCAAAATAAAAAGCAGACATATGATAGTGATTTTCGTATTCAGCCTATACCCTTCAAACCGCTCCTTTATTTTTTTCATTTTCTTCTCCGTTCCAAAACCTACTCCTGTATTCCAAGCCTTTCCTTTATCTCTCTTGTCTGCCGGGTACTTTCCTCTATTACAAGCTCAAAGCCAAGGTTCTCCCGCTTCCTTAAAAACTCCTCCATAATGCGGTCAAACTCATCCTCCGTGGGCGCCAGCAAAAGCGCCGGAAGGGTTTTACTCCACAGCTTTTTAATATTCACATCCGCGTCCCCCGCTTCGCTGTTTCGATTGAAGCTCACCTCATAATGGGCAAGGTAATGGGTATAGGGATAAGTCCATTCCTCCAGCTGTCCGTTGGGCGGTTCCAGAGGCATACGCCATTTTAGCTGCATCACGTTATTTTGGAACATCCAGTAAGTGTTGTCCGCCCCATAGACCATATTATACCTGTTCCTGTCGCCGTTTAACAGCTCTTGCACCTCCTCCCTGATCACCGGTCTGCCATCCTTCATATCATAGGTGATTCCCTCTATCCCAAGACTGGTAAGCTTCTGCCCTTCCTCGCTCATAAGATAAGAAAACAGCTTAATCGCACGGTCGGGGTGGGCGCATTTTTTGGAGATGAACGTGACCGTCCATCCGTTGATTCCCCCGCCCGGTAAAACCGGGTCGTCTCCCGCCGTATTTTGGGGTCCATCCACCGCCATATAGATTCTGTCAGGATTATTCGCGTATAGCTCCGCCTGCTGTTCCCGCATATCCGTCCGCTGGTAGATCATGCAGAAATACTGTCCCCTTGCCAGCTTTTCCTCCATCTGCGTTCTCTGGTCAATAAAAATGTCCTCCTTCAAATACCCTTCCGCCCCAAGCTCCCTGAAGGTTTTAAGCCATCCAATATACTCCGGGTCTGCATACCTGTCATAATATATGCCGTTCTTCTCGTAGGGTATGGCAAGAAAATTCTGTAGATACTGGTCGAAGGATACGCATCCGGTACTGTTAAACTCATGGGCGCCTATGGGAATCAGGGGATACCCATCCACCTGGGGAAACTCCCGGGCGGCACGCCTTACGGCATCCGCAAAGCCTTCCCTGGTGGTCATGTCAGGGCATCCCAGCGCCTCATAGATATCCTTCCTTACCAGAAAGGTCTGATTGGAACCGATATTGTCATAAGTCTCATAGTCCTGGGGCGTATAGGTGGAATTGGGATAACAATACAAATTCCCATCCTCTCTGGTATACCAGGAAACCACCGTAGGATTCGTTACCTGCCAAAAATATGGATCATACTCGTCCGCCAGTTCATTCAAGGCATATACCATACCGCCGTCTATCATTTCGTCCACCTGATTTTCCCACCAGCCAAGGGTAATAATATCCGGAAGGGTATTGGAAGACATTAAGGCGTTGAATTTTTCCTCAGCATTTCCTACAGGCGAAATAAAATGTATGTTGACGCCTGTATCCTCGGTGATTTTATCCGAGACCACATTGCCTCCCCAGGGCGTTTTATACCAGGTATAATTAATATACCAGTCCAAGGTAACCGGCTCCGGCATTTCCTCCGTCAGTTCCGGCTCCTTAGCCTGATCCGCTCCGCATGCCGTCAATAAAAGGACGGGCAATATAAAAAGAAAATATCCTTTAATTTTTCCGAACATTTGTCCCCTTCCCTCCGCTTTGCTTTCAATATCATAATTATATCTAAAAACAATCTGAAATGCAATAAAACCGCCCTTTTGTATCTCTACAAAAGAGCGGCTCTTTTCTTCCGGTCATTCTGTTTATTCTTTTACGCTTCCCGCTGAAATACTGCTTATAATGTACTTAGAGCAGAAACAGAAAACGATCAAAATAGGCACAATGGAAACGGCAAGCGCCATATAAATAGCTCCCTGATTGGTACCAATATCCTTAGATGCATTTAAGGATGCGATCATCACAGGCAGGGTAAATTTCTTAGGAGAATTGAGCAGCAATAACGGAATCAGATAGGAGTTCCAGTTTCCAATAAAGCTGCCGATCGCCATAGTTGCCACGCCGGGCACCATAATGGGAAATACGATCTTATGAAAAATACCGATCTCTTTCGCCCCATCGATCCTTGCTGCCTCCAGCAAAGCCGTTGGCAGAACGGATTCCAGATACTGCTTTAAAAAGAATACCGTACCCGGGGATGCAATTGCCGGAATGATCAAAGGAACATAAGAATCGATCAGCTTCATCCCGGATATCAAATTATAAAAACCGATCAGGCTCAACTGCCCCGGAATCATCATAAAAATGACGATGGTATAAAAAATAACATTTTTTCCTTTAAATTTGTACACCGTCAACGCATATGCCGTCAACGCCGAAAAGTAGGAAGAAAGAATGGTTGCAGGCACTGCAATCTTAAAACTGTTCCACAGCCCCCTGAACAGGTTGAAAAATCCGAAAACCGCATCCCAGTTGTCCTTTAAACTGTCGCCCGGAATCAACGTAAAGGAGGTCATGATCTCTCTTCCGCTTCTGGTTGCATTCACCAGCATCAGCAGAAAAGGAACCATGCAGGTCACAGCCAGCAGAATCAATGCAAGATAGAGAATCCCTTTTTTAATTTTCGTTGCCATAGCTTAATCCTCCTTTCGATTCATTACCTTAAACTGTATGATCGAAATAATCAAGATCATAAGGAACAGCACATATGCAATCGCAGAAGCATAACCAACCTGCTTGGGCCGGGAGGCAAATCCAAACTTATACAAATACATAATAGCCGTCTGGGTAGCGCCCAAAGGTTCTCCGTTTACCGTACCGATCAGGAACGGCAAGTCAAACATCTGAACACCGCCGATCAGGGAGGTGATCATCACATACAAAAGAATCGGACGCAGCAGAGGAAGGGTAATATAGTAAAAACTCTTCCAGCGTCCCGCTCCATCGATGGAAGCTGCTTCAAAATAATCCTTATTGATTCCCTGAACGCCCGCCATCAGCATAATAAAGGAATTTCCAAACCACATCCAGGTCTGTATCAGGGCAATGGAGAGCTGCGCCGTAAAAGGCTGCCCCAGCCAGTTGATAGGCGAACTGACACCAACCTTCGCCAGAATCTGATTGATGGTACCATATCTCCAATCCAACAACGTCTTAAACAAAAATGCAACAGAGGTTGCGGCAATGATGTTCGGCAGGTAGAAAACCGCTCTGAAAAAACCAAGTCCTTTTATTTTATACTTAATATCGCTGAATACAATCGTCAACAGAAACGCCATACTCAACTGCAATACGATGTTAATGCCCCATATTTTTATGGTATTTCCCAACGCAGTCCAGAAATACTTATCCTGCAATACGCGGATATAATTTTTTAATCCTACATAGTCGACCTTTCCAAAACCCTTATAATTGGCAAAGGAAAGCTGCAGGGTACGAAAAACGGGGTACACGCTGAAAATCAGAAATACCACTACAAAAGGCAGTACAAAAAGATACGCCATATTGTTATAATTTTTTCTTTTTCGGCTTTGTGCCATGACCTTACCACCAGCCATAAAAATCACCTCCATCAATACTTTTAAGTCCTTCTCTCATCAAATTGGAGAGAAGAGCTGTTACGCCCTTCTCTCCTGGATTCTATACAATTGCCTTAAGGGCTTATTTCATTTATTCCCGATTGATCGTAAGATCAGGATAGGTAGCGGCAACCTCGTCATAGAAGCCTTCAATTGCTTCGTCCTTGGTCTTCTCTCCTGTCTTAACAGCGGTGATGGCATTGCTCCATGCCGCATCGATAGCGGTGTCATATTCTGTAACGTTTGATAAATTGATACCCTTTGCCTGCTCAAGCCAGAATTTGTACAGCTGCTGTCCGCCATAGGTTTCATTTCCGTCTTCTGCATGTTTTTCAAGAGCGGAAACCAGAGAAACAGTGTCGCCCTGAGAAGCTTCAATCCACCAGTCGGCTGTTGCTTCGTTTAAGGTACAGAACTTTACAAATTCCCATGCAAGATCTTTGTTCTTGGACTGATCGCTGATACCGATATATGTACCGCCGTCATATCCGTAAGCGGGACCTGCGCATACGCCCCATTTTCCTGCTGTATCGCCTACGTTATCCCTCAGGGTAAGTACGCCCCATGCGGGAAGACCAAATGCAAATACTTCTGCGGTTTCATCAGAATAATTTTCAACATTGGCATTAAAGTTATCAGCATCCCATACGTTTAAGAGAGGATCGCCGTTTTCATCTGTATCCCATACGCCGCCCTGAATCTCTGCGTTCAGAATCGGAACAGGACCGCTCATAGCCTGATACCAGGGTGCTGTCCACTGTTGTGCATATGCTGTCAAATCTTCTTTATAAAGCTCAACAGCAAGATCCATAAATTCATATCTGTGAGGATCAACGTTCAAAGTGCCGTCAATTACCCAAGAACTCTGTCCTTTAAAGTGCTGTGTTTCAGCGTCGGAAGCAAAAATTCTATAGCCTGCATCCTTAAGAGTCTTACCTGTTTCAATAATAGTATCGTAATCGGCAAACAGCTTACCTATGGATTCCGGATCTGAATAGCCAAATACCTTATCTGCAATATCTCTTCTGTAGTAGAAGCCAATGGGTGTGATCTGATAGGAAATGGCTCTCTGAATGCCTTCATCATCCTGACCAACCTGCCAAACGTAATCAACGATCTGACCTTCATAATCTTTTGCTCCAAAATCATCCAGGTTTGCAAAGAATTCTGCGTCATACATGGACTGCAGCATCTTCGGCTCGCCTACAATGATATCCACGCTGTCATCGCCGCCCAGCAATGCAGTTTCAACCTTGGTGGGATAATCCCCAGGTGCGATTACAACTACCTCTGTCTCCACATTGGGATTTTCCTCTACAAATTTGTCTGCAAACTGCTCCAGGTCAGCCGCAAGCGTCCATATGGTCAGCTTTCCGCTTAAGTCTGCGCTTTCCCCGGCATCCGCACTTTCTGATGCTCCTGATGATTCAGATGGCTCAGACTCCTCCGCTGAACTGCTTCCGCTGTCCTGTGAAGTTTCTGGTGAGCTTGCGCCACTGTCGCTGTTTGAACATGCGGCAAGTGAGAACGTCATAACGCCTGCCAATAACAATGCAGTTAACTTTTTAAGTTTCATAATTTATCCTCCTATTTTTTTTGAAACATGTTAACGTTTCTTTGTTTGTAAGTTCATTATACTTTTCGCCTCTGGGCTAAAAAATTACTTATTTTTTAAAAAGGTGTTATTTTTTTACATATCGAATTGTTTTTATGGAGTGAGCGCCCGCCACGCAGGAAATTCCCTGTCCGTTTTCCCTCAAGGAAAGTTCAAAATCCTTATCCTGACGATTCAATATAATGACCACCCGCTCGCCGTCCGGATTTAAGAAGGCAAGGCATTCCACCCCATCCGTATAACAGCTGGTCATAAGCTGCTTTGCCCCCGGCTTAATGTAGCGGCTGAAATGTCCTATATAATAGTAGGAAAGCTTTTTTTGCAGGCCGCCCTGTCCATCGCACATCACAGGCGCCGCGCAATAATTGCCTACATGGTTTGGACCGCCCTTTTCATCCAAAAGCAGGTTCCAGTCCAGAACTGCCTCCACCCCTGCTTTTAAATTTCCCAGCATATCGTGGGCATACATTTCCCCGTGCTGCACATCCGCCGCTTCGTCAAAGCGGGAGTACTCTACGCAGCCTTCCGTAAAAAAGATCTTTTTCTCCGGATACATCCGCTTCACAGCTCGAATACTGTCAAAATGATCTCCTGTATACCAGTGCATTGCCACTCCCGATACGGCGTCCCGGCAGCCCGGCACCTGAAAGCTCTCCTTTGCCCTTACGTACATATCTTCTTTATTGTGATCCCAAATAAACACCTGTATTTCTGAAAGCCCCGCTTCCCGGAGTGCCGGGCAGAGGAAATCCGCCGCAAAGATGCCTTCCTCTGTTCCGGTGTAGGTGCAGGAATCCCACGTCTGAACTGCCGCGGGCTCATTTTGCACCGTCAGGTACCTGATCTTTAAGCCTTCCTTTTTGCAGGCAAGAATAAACTTCACATAATACTGCGCCCACAGTTCATAATATTCTTTCTTCAACTTGCCTCCGTGGTTCATTTCCCCGTTGGTTTTCATGTAAGCCGGAGGAGACCAGGGAGATACCAGCAGAGATAATTCCCCGCCTGCACATTCTATTGCCTTTTTCACCAGAGAAATGATCGCCTTCCGGTCATGTTCTATATTGAAGGTTTCCAGGGTCTCGTCTCCCTCCTCCACATATGTATAATTTCCCAATGCAAAATCACAGCTGTTCATATGGATACGTCCCATGGAATAGCCGAGCCCTTCTGTCCCAAAATATCCCTCCAGAAATTCCTTTCGGGCTTCCTCATTAAGAGACAGGAAGCTTTCAGCCGCCGCCTCTGTAAAAGCGCCGCCAAATCCCTCCACCGTCTGCCCTGTGATTTCCGGATAGACGTTCAACACATGCATACAGTCCGTAATCTCCTCCATGCTCTGTTCATTGCATTTCCAATATTCCTGCTTTTTGTGATCTGTCGTGATTATTTCAACGCGATTCATCTTTCCCTCCGATCTCAATTTTCACTTCCCTGATTTTCCCTTCTCGAAGTTCTTCGGCTATCTTGCCCGAAAGGGCTTCCTTTGCCGTCATGTATACGCTTCCGTCATGATAAGAAAGCTCCATGGACTGGACACGATAATTTCCGGGGAAATAGTCCCTGATTTCTTCCAGCTCATAAACTACCCTGGTATGCCCCAGAAGCATTGCCTCCACACGCTTTTCCTCTCCGATCAGATAAGCGGGCAATACCGGCGCAAAGGCTGCATTTAAAACGCCGTCCTTGTAAGTAAACACATTTCCAAACATCATCAGAATCCACATTTGAAGGAACTCCACCGTTGAGCCGGACAGCCGCGCCACAAAGCCCCGCCCGTGATATGCGGGATTGGGATTGCAGGAGCTGGCGATAAAGGAGGAATTTTCATAAATACTTCTTCCATACACCTCAGGGTCCATAAATGGAATTGCCGCTTTGTGAAAATCCTCCGCAAATTCCTGGTACATCCCCGATTTCAAAAGCTCCAGAAGGTATTTATATTCCATATGCAGCCAGATAGACTCGTTTTCCAGCCACCCGGGGGTAAACGCCTTCGCCCTTCCAAGCTCCACAGAAGCATCCTTTAAAGAAGCGTTGACCTTATACATTTTCAGCTTTTGATCGTAAAGCTGGCTTTCCTTTACCCGCCGATACAGGGCTTGCTTCGTTTCTTTACTGTTCTCAAGCTTTAAAAACCGCACCGGTCCTTCCAGGAAAAGAGGCACCGGCTTTACTTTAAAATGCAGGGGATAAATGCCTTCCTCATCCTGGGTAAATTCCTCCGCCTCATAAGTAAAGTAGGTAGGGCAGATCCCCTCCTGGCGCTCATATGCCTTCTGGATTCCCCGTTTTACCACAGCCTGCATCTGTTTTAAGATCCTTAACAGCTCATCCGCCCCGATCTCTTCTCTTGCGCCGCTGATGCCCTGGAAGGTTCTCTCCCAGAAGCTTTCCTTCACATCGTTCCTGCGGTTCCAAAACTCCATCAGCTCATCCGCATCCATAATCTGTTCAAAATATTCCTCTGTGATACGCCCCATCTCCCTTAAAAGTTCTGAAACTTCCGCCAGCAGCTCCAGGGATGGCTTGTATTTTTCCAGAATCATTATGGTGTATGCAAGGTTTCTGGACAGTTCGCAGGTTTCCGCCATGGAAGAACCAAACAGCCCCGGCATACCGTTTAAGGCGTCATACCATCCTGGCTTGCCGCCCTCCAGCTCAACTCCCATTCCATAAGCGTCCAGCGCTCCATACTTGGTCACGCACAGAACCAGAAGCTTCTCCAACAGAGTAGATTCCACCGCTTTTCCTTTTCCGAACATATCCCTCAGCAGCTTATCCTCTCCTTTAGCAGCCTTCTTCTTTTCCAGAAAACGGTACTGCCGCAGCCCCTTTTCCGTCTTCACATACCGCTTTCTCCTGGGAAGAATGGGTACCTGGGTTCTGTAATAGGTGATGGGTGTGTGGAACAGCAGTTTCTCCTCCCTGTCCGGAAATACGCTGAGATAATTTTCGATCAGGTCAAGATTATAGGTCCAATGGTCGCTCCAATAGCCTTCTCCGAAATCCGCATTGATCTCATCCTTTGCCTGCTCCATCACCTTTGCGAAATACGTCTTCTCCTCTTCCAGATCCTCAATACCGATCTCATCCAGCTTTGCAAAAAAAGCGCCGGGCGTAAAGGGGCTTTCCAAAAAGCCAAGCAGCTCCTCCTTCTGTCCCTGGGAGAGCGCGTCGAAAATTTCTTCCGCCTTTTCCTGTGAGATGGTATAGGTCACTTTTTCAATTGCCAGGGGATTGTAGCCGTCGATCTGAATCAGGCTGTAAAACTTTACAATGCTTTCCGCTCCCACATAAGGGGTAAAAAAAGGCTCGCATCTTCTGTTCTGGTTAATATCCCTGTAATTTCCGTTTCCCTGGGAATAAAACTCAGGCAGCATCCGAAAATAATTGTAATCTCTTTCCAGATCCCCATGCTTCCGGGAGTACACATGAAAAATCTTTTCTCCGGGAAGTTTTACCGGATATCCTCCCCGTAACACATTGTCCATATAGGTATATCTGCTGTAAATATCAAAGGCAGGATTTCCCGTCTTTGTCTCGATCACATGGCACAGCTCTTCCGGAAGCTTTGCCGCCTCCCTGCGCTTTGTCTCAAAATAATCGGCATCCAGCTTTTTTTGTAAAAGCCTTTGCAGCCCTTCCTTCCCCGATACCTGACCGATCAGCTCATATAAAACCAGCGTCTCTCCCGGCTCCAATTCCTTTTCCTCCGCAAAGAAACAGCAGGGATACTGATTGGATTTGATCTGCTCCTCCTTTAAAAGGGAAACAAATTCCTTTTCACGAAAGCCCACCGCAATATCCAGGGCGTTATCATATTCAAATACCAGAAGGGGATCTACCACCACCTGTTTTCTGTTCCCCTCAGCATCTACTCCGATTCCATAATTTCCTCCCAGCACAGCGCTGACTTCCGCCGTGTCCACGGTGCTTGCCCGAAGCTTAAAATAAGGCACGTTTTCCGCCGCTTCCTCCACCATCATCCACGCCATATGGGTCTGTCCCATTTCCTTCACACTTTTCAGATCCGCGCCGAAGGGAAGGAGCGAAGGCATACCGTCCAATACCTGAAGCCCTGCCCTGTCTGCTCCCCTATTGGTAATGGCAAGCTTCCTTACCAACGCGCCTGTTTTTTCTCCCGGAAGGGTAAAATAATCTACTCTCGTATGGAGGCCATTTTCCAAATCCTCCTCCTCAATTGCAAGAGCGTTCATGTCAACATACATCTTCTTTTGGCACGCTTCCCTTCGAAACAGTTCCAGGTAAGCCCCGTCCTTTTTTACAAAGGTGCGGAACCCTAAAAGCGCCGTATTCTGATATGCCTGATGCGCCGGAAAAAATTCCATGATCGCATGATCTTTATCCTCCACGCCAAAGCTTGAGATACATTGCCCCCGGTTTACATAGTAGCACCATACGGGCACCCCATATATGCCCGAAAGCCCCGGCAAAAATCCCGCAAAGGGCGCTTTCTTCTCATAGTTTTCCATCACAAACGTTGATTGCATCCTAGTTTCCTCCTTAAATCAATTCCACAACGATCTCGTGCTGCAAAGTCTGATCCAACATTCTGATCTGCCGGGCGCTTACTGCAATATCCTCTTCCAGGGATATTTTCTTTCCATCCAGATAGACTTCGCCCACCTGATAGCTTCCGTAATCCTTCCGGTTCTGGTTGACAAAGATCATATGCCACCGACAGCCTCCAAACCATAAGCGAAGCCGAATACAGCCGTCCTGGTCAAACTGCTCCGCCAGCAGTTTTGGCGCAATACACAGCGCTCCCATTTTTCCCTTTACGCCGTACATTTCATGAATGACCGTCATCATATACCAGCTTGCCGCACCCGTTAAGTAGTGGTACATGCCCCTGCCTTTTCCATCAAAATACTCCGGAATCCCCGGATAGATCCGGCTGACCTGAAAATTTGCCGCCTGCTTATACAGGGTGTGCAGCGCCTTGTAGCCTTCCCGCACAAAGCCTCTCTTATAAAGAGCGTTGGCATACATAGTGGTCATATGGGAAAACACGGCGCCGTTTTCCTTTTGCCCGTAAGCGAAGCCAAACATTCTGCCCAAATCCAGTTTTACTTCCTGAAAGTCTGTGTTTAACCGATAGCCTCCCACTTCCTTCCTGTAAAGATACCGATCCGCGCTTCGTACGATGCCGGCAGTCTGCTCTGCGCTTGCCGTCCCCGACATAATGGAAAACACCTGTCCCGTCAGCATCATCCGCACTCCCTCAGGACCGATTCCCTCCACCGCTCTTCCATGGTTGTCATAATAGCTGTTAAACCATCCGCCTTCCTCATGGGAAATCCACTCTGTGTTTCGAATATGATTTTTGATCCATTCCGCCTTATTCTTAAGCCCTGTAACCACCTGATCCACCGGAATGTAAACCTTTTCTCCGGCAATGGTATGGCTGCAGGCGCTGCAGTAATTCTCCAGAAGCCGGGTTTTTTTCTCCGGGCTGTCGTAGAGCGCCTCTTCATCCTCAAAAAGGATCTCCATCTCTTTCGCCACCTCTATGTACTGCTGCTTCCGTTCCTCTTTCAACTGTTGTACCAGTTGTGCAAGCGTATCCAGATTTCCCGCATATGCCGCGGTAAACGCCACACTTTCTCCCCGCTCCGGCGCCATATCCAGAGCATCGTTCCAATCTGCCCCCCGAAGCCTTATGTGATTGTGCTCTCCCACCTCATAAAAGCTGGTCAGATTCTGTACCAGAAGATGCTCCAGCACGCTTCCATAATAAACCTTTCCATGGATGTCCTTCAGAATCGGCGTTTCGCCCTCTTCAAAGGCTTCGTCCGTCCCGGTTCCCCGGCACACCTGTTTATCCTTGAAATAAGTATTTTCCTTTAAAAGGATGGCAAGATCTCCCGTCTGGTCGATGTAAAGCGCCGTAGTCATAAGCGGCCAGACGCCATGATCCATCCATACTCTGGTAATCTGATTTCTGTCAGCAATAAATTCTCCCTGCCTGGTTCCAATGATCGTGGCATTGGTACCGTCTATCCTCACCCCGCCAAAATTGGAAAGAAGCATTTCCTTTACGCCCTCAGGGCTCATGATCAAAAGGGCAAGACAGTCCTGCCACAGATCTCTCCAGCCTCTTCCTCCTTTTCCGTAATCATGATGGGGCAGAAAGGAACAGCCATAGATCCTTCTAAGTATAGGCTGAAAGCTCACCCAGTACATAAAATTGTCAAAGTTTTTATCTCCTGTCTCATAAGCCACATTGACCTTTTCCTTCCAATATTCCCTGGTCCTTTCATAGGCTTTTTCTGCCAGTTCCTCATTTCCGTAGGCTGAAATATATGCCTCCCTCTCCTGCTCCTCTTCGTAGATTCCTGCTAAAAGAAGGTATGTCTTACACTCTCCCGGCTTTAACCTGAGCTTCCGAAAGCGCATGGCGCCTACCGCCTCACAGCCCTCCTCTCTGTATCCTGCCAAAACCCCTTCGCCGCCCTGATAGACGGCTCTTGGGCAGTCATAGCTTCCTCCCTCTCCCAAAAACAGCTCCGTGGTGGGATAAAATGCCTCCGGGGCTGTGCCTTCCCCTGTGACTCCGGAAACAAAATAACCGGTATGGTTTTCCCTGTGCCCCCGCTCGTCAAAGGACAAAACCGGCTTTACCGTTACGCATGTCCTGGTAGTCACGATTCGATGCAGGAGACTGGTTACGTGTCTGTGATCCCTGATATTGTCGGCGCTTCTGCCGTAAAGGGGGATCGCTCCATAGGGCGTTATATCCAATTCCTCCCCGGATATATTTTGGATCACCACATGCATGATCTCCACGTTGTCCGCAACAGGCACAAAATGAGTAATCTCCGAGCAAAGACCGTATTTCTCCGACCGTCTTTTTACCTTATGCCACATAAGCCCTGCCGTAAGCTCGCTCTCCGGTTTGATTCCCTCCGCTCTCTCCAGAGCCGCTTCTGCGCTTGCGCCTGTTGCCGACCATACACCTTTTCCTTCCACCGCGCACCAGAAATTTCTTGTGCTTCTGTTATTGTGAAGCTCCTCCACGCTCACAGGCTGCATCAGAAAATGGTTTTGATCCGTCTTGGCATCTCCTCCAAGAAGAGGCGTCACCGCGCTTTTAAGCCCTTTCTCTCCCGCTATGGGGAAATACAGACCGGAAGTTTCCTCCGGCTGCTCTAAGCTAAAGGTTCCCCTGCTGTCCTTAAATACATATCCTGCCATCCTTTTTCCTCCTACTTTTTATTTCATTATTCCAGCCGGAAGGTTGCGATCGCCTTCTCCAACTCTTCCATATTCTTCTGTAATGTCACAGCTTCCTCGCTAAGCTGGTTTGCAACGGCGGTTTCCTGTTCAATGGATGCGCTGATATTGGCAATTAATTCAAAGTTTGCCTGAGAGATCTCATTCATCTCGTAAATAGATGTGAGCGCCTTTTTCCGTCCATTGTTCATTTCCTCCATATCCAGAGAAATCGCTTCCATATTTTCAATAAACTGCTTTATGAAGGCGTTCATCTGTTCAAACACATCCACCGTTTCTTTTACCCGTTGATTTTGAAGATCAACGATATCCTGCGCCTGTTTCACCTTACCCACCGCGCTCTCTGCGGAATCCGTCACCTCGCCGATCTGCCGCTGAATATCCTGGGCGGTCCTTGCGGAACTGTCGGCAAGCTTTCTGATCTCCTCCGCCACAACGGAAAATCCTCTTCCAAATTCCCCGGCGCGCGCCGCCTCGATGGATGCGTTAAGTGACAACAGATTGGTCTGGTCGGCAATGTTGGCAATGCTGTCCACAAAGTCGTTGATTTCCGTCAGCCTGCCTCCCAGATTCATTACCTGAACCCGTACCTCTTCCGTCACACTGGAGGTTCTCTCCGATTGGCTGGTCATAGCCTCCACAGCTTCCATTCCCTGCTCAACCGCCGTTTTAGCGGTGACGATCTTTTCCATGGTATGGCTGATTCCCTCTCCGGTCTTCTTGATCTTCCGTGACAATTCTTCCATCTGGTCATGGCAGCTGTTCACCGCAACATTTTCCTTCTCGCTGTTATGCTCTATTTCCTGTATATCGCTGTTCATCTTGGCAACCATGGTATCCATTGAAACACTGGAATGACTGACCTTATCTGCGGAATGGGACACCTTGTTCATCATACCCCTCACAGAAAAAACCAGGCTTCTTATCTTTTCCGCCGTGTCCATGATCGCCGTTCTCAGTTTTCCAAATTCATTGTGTGCTATCTTCTCCTGCTTCAGCACAAGATTTCCCTTGGACACCTCATCCAGATTCACAATGCCTTTTTTCACATTAACGGAAATATCCCTGACGATCAGGGTGCTGATGACAAAAGCGATAAGGGTCGCAATCGCCACCATTACAATGGTAATCAAACGAATGCTGTCAGACTTCTGGGTAATATAGCTTTGGGGTACAAGCACGGTCAGATACGCCCCTGTCTCATTGCTTTTCGCCACCATCCAGAAATAACGGACGCCCTCCGCCTTTATGTATCCGGAATGAAAGCCTTCCTCGCTTTCCTCCGCTTTTTCCAAAATGTTCAGGCTGTTTACATCGATCCCGTTATTTTTCCCGATGGTTTTTCCTTCCTCGGTAACAAAGGTAATCTGGCATTCCTCTCCAAAATCTAATTCCTCCATAAGCTGCAGCACATAATCGCTTTTAATATCGATGATTACCGCCCCATACCTGTCTCCTGAACTGAACTTGCGGCTGCAATATAAAATGTAATCCTGTTCGGAATTATCAACCATGGTATCCAGGAAGGCATGGCGGCTTCCCCAGTGGGGATAGGCGTCCTCAAAAAAGTAGGTCTCCCCCGCTTCTTCCATCTCCGTTATAAAACTGTCGATCTCGCTGGTTTTACTTAAGGTTTTAGTGGTAAGAAAAGCCTGCCCTTCCATGGGTAAAATATAAAGATCCTGTATTGCCGTGGTCATTCCCTGTTTTACCAGCAGGATTCCCTTTAAATTAGACTTTGCCTGTTCTTTCTGGGTGGTATTTTTATCATAGCCTCCCAGGGAGTAGGCGTTTACCACGCTGTCGTTGGAAAGTTCCATCACCATCGCTTTCACGGACGCAAAGCCCTGATCCAGGCAGCTTACCGTCATTTCAACCGCGCTTCTTGCGGATTCCTCATAGTTTTCCACCAACCCCACGGAAGCGTATCGGTAGGACACCGTTCCCACGATCACAATAAAAATTACAGGAATCAGAAAGCCTATATACAGCTGGGTGCGTATGCTGACTGCCCATTTCTTTCTCCCTGTTTTAGCCGTTTTTTCCGTTTTTGCCTGCTTCTTTTCTGTCTGCTGCTTCTCTGTTTGTTTCTTTTCTATTCCTTTCTTTCTCTTGATCATCCTGTCCTCCCGCCCTGAAAGCTTTCTGGCGGAAATAAAAAACTTTCCGCCGCCAGTATGCTACTATCACATTATTAGCATACCAACTTACGGAAAGGGGGTCAGTGAACTCTTTTCAATGGAAGTGTCTTTTTTTTATTTTGGTGAGTCCGATGTTGGATTTAAAAGCCCCGCTGGTTTACGACAGATAGCAGGAAGAGAAGGGATTAAATGTCTCATGGGCACTCCGTTGCACCAAGCATTGCGATGAGCCTCATAAAGCAAAAATACGTCAGCAAAGGCTGACGCATTTTTTGAGTCTCATCTCCATGGTGCAAAAGTCCTGCCCACAAGATATTTAATCCCTTCTCTTCCTGTCGCCTGTCGTAAACCAGCGGAGCTTTTAAATCCAACATCTCCCTTCAAAAATATAAAGAGTTAGGGGCTATAGGAACTATAAATATAGGGTGTCCAGGGTTGCCCGGATGGCTTTGATGAAATCCAGGCTGTTTAGGATTACTGGGGTTTCGCAGGTTGATATGAGGGAGAGGCTTTTGGTCATTTTGCCGTCTTCCACTGTTTTGATGCATGCTTTTTCCAGTTTATCAGCAAAGGTCATAAGCTCCGGAATTTGGTCCAGTTCGCCGCGTTTGCGGAGGGCACCGGTCCAGGCAAAAATGGTGGCAATGGAGTTGGTGGAGGTTTCTTCGCCTTTCAGGTGTTTGTAATAGTGGCGCTGTACGGTTCCGTGGGCGGCTTCGTATTCGTAGACGCCGCTGGGGGATACCAGTACGGAGGTCATCATGGACAGGTCGCCGTAGGCGGTTGCCACCATGTCTGACATTACGTCGCCGTCGTAGTTTTTACATGCCCAGATGAAGCCGCCTTCTGAGCGGATTACCCGCGCTACCGCGTCGTCGATCAGGGTGTAGAAATATTCTATGCCAAGTTTTTCGAATTTTTCTTTGTATTCGGCATCGTAGATTTCCTGAAAAATATCCTTAAAGGTATGGTCGTATTTTTTGGAAATGGTATCTTTGGTGGCAAACCAGAGATCCTGCTTTGTGTCAATGGCGTAGTTAAAGCATGCCCTTGCAAAGCTGGCAATGGATTTTTCTGTGTTGTGAATGCCCTGTATAATGCCCGCGCCGTCAAATTCATGGATCGTCTCTCTTAACTCGGTTCCATCCTCGGCGGTAAAAACCAGCTCCGCCTTTCCTTTTCCGGGAACCTTGATCTCCACGTTCTTGTACACATCCCCATAAGCGTGACGGGCTATGGTGATGGGCTTGGTCCAGTTCTTTACATAGGGAACGATGCCCTTGATTAAGATGGGGGCGCGGAACACCGTGCCGTCCAGAATGGCGCGGATGGTACCGTTGGGGCTTTTCCACATCTCCTTCAGGTCATATTCCTTCATTCTTGCCCCGTTGGGCGTAATGGTGGCACATTTTACGGCAACACCGTATTTTTTCGTTGCCTCCGCACTGTCTATGGTAACCTGATCATTGGTTTCATTTCTATAAGCAAGCCCCAGGTCATAATACTCTGTTTTCAAGTCAACATAAGGAAGAATCAGTTCGTCCTTGATCATCTGCCAGAGAATCCTGGTCATTTCGTCTCCATCCATCTCCACAAGAGGGGTGGTCATTTTAATTTTTTCCATGTTTTCCTCCATTCCGAAGCGCGGCTTCCTCTCCGTTAAATATATCATATAAACCGTTCTTTACCATATTATCATAGGCATTCACCATATGGCAAGTGGCAAGGCGCTCCGCCCCCCGGGCATCTCCTGCCTTGATCGCCTCCATGATCTGGCGGTGCTCCTCGTTGGAGGCAATGCCTCTTTCCTTTGTAGACAGGGTCTTTTTCCGGATTCTGATCACATACTGGTGAAAATCCTGAAGCAGGTTTTCCAGCATCTTGGAGTCACACGCCTCATACAAAATATGATGAAAGCGATTATCCAGTTCCGTCATCTGTTCCATATGCCCTTTGGAGGCATGAAAGCTGGCAAGATACACATTTTCCTCCAGTTCCTCCAGCTGTTCCGGCGTAATGTTTTCTGTGGCAAGCCGTGCGCACATGCCTTCCAGGGAGGAACGGATCATATAAATATCCTTTACATCCTTGGCGGTAATCCCCGTCACATAGGCGCCTTTGTTGGGAACGATCTGAATGAGCCCTTCCAGCTCCAACTGCCGGAACGCCTCCCGCACCGGGGTACGGCTTACGCCCAGTTCCTCTCCGATGGCTACCTCCTTCAGTTCCTCATGCTCCTTGTAACGTCCGTTTAAAATATCTTCCCGCAGTTTGTGAAAAACTCTTCCTCTCAGAGAATACTTGTCCGTCACTTCCTGCTTCAAATCATAATTACTCATGATATACTCGTTTACCCTTCCTTCAGCCAATGGTCATATCAAGGCTTTTACAAATCAACCCGATCTGCTGGATTAGCTCCTGATCTGTCATCACTGTCACACGCCCGTCCTCGTACTGGGCGTCCACCCATTTTTTTAGCTCCGCCACCAGCGGGCTTGTCTTACTCAGCATCTTTTCTTCACTCAATTTAAAATAGGTGTTGATCCAGTGGGCGATCCCTGCAAGCCCCGAAGTATTGGACACTGCGCACAGCACCGGTCTGTTTAAAAACTTGTCGGTATCAAATATATTGTAAATTTCTTCATTTTTCAATAAGCCGTCCGCGTGAATGCCCGCTCTTGTGACATTAAAATTCTTTCCTGCAAAAGGAGTTCTTTCGGGAATGTGGTAACCGATCTCCTTCTCATAGTATTCCGCAAGCTCCGTGATCACAGTGGTGTCCATACCGTTCAGATCTCCCTTAAGCTGGGCATACTCAAATACCATAGCCTCCAAAGGCGTGTTGCCGGTTCTCTCCCCAATGCCAAAAAGCGAGGTGTTGACCCCTGAACAGCCGTACAGCCATGCCGTAGTGGAATTCACCACTGCCTTGTAAAAATCGTTATGCCCATGCCATTCAATCAACTCATGGGGTACCCCTGCATGGGTATGCAGGGCGTAAATAATCCCCTGTACACTTCTGGGAATTACCGCGCCGGGATAATTGACGCCGTACCCCATGGTATCGCATGCCCGCACCTTAATGGGAATCCTGTATTCCTCCATAAGCTTCATCAGCTCCAGGCAGAAGGGCACTACATATCCGTAAATATCCGCCCTGGTAATATCCTCCAGATGGCATCTGACACTGATCCCCTCCTCCAGGCAGTCCCTTACCACACTTAAATAGTGTTCCATCGCCTGCCTCCGGGTCATTTTCAGCTTCAAAAAGATATGATAATCGGAACAGCTCACCAGAATACCGGTTTCCTTCATTCCAATGTCCTTTACCAGCTTAAAATCCTCTTTGCTTGCCCGAATCCAGCTGGTAACCTCAGGAAATTGATATCCTCTCTCCATACATTTATAAACGGCATCTCTGTCCTTTTTACTGTAAAGGAAAAATTCACTGGCACGGATCATGCCGTTAGGTCCCCCCAGCCGATGGAGGTAATCATAAATTTTAACGATCTGCTCTGTGGTATAGGGCGCCCTCGACTGCTGTCCGTCCCGGAAAGTGGTATCCGTAATCCAGATATCCTTTGGCATATTATGCGGTACGATCCTATCGTTAAAAGGAATTTTAGGCACCTCTGAATATGGAAACATATTTCTGAATACATTGGGCTTTTCCACATCGTCCAAAATATACATATGCTCCTCTATTTCCAGTAAATTATTCTTCGTATTCAGCGACACGGGTC
Source organism: uncultured Lachnospiraceae bacterium (assembly GCA_947172705.1). Lineage (GTDB taxonomy): Bacteria > Bacillota > Clostridia > Lachnospirales > Lachnospiraceae > Suilimivivens. The sequence continues at coordinate 211,571 of CAMWCA010000001.1, read as the reverse complement.
TATCTAAAAAAAGATTATTTTCAGCCATTGTCCGTCCCCTTTCCTGCCATTTATCTTATGTTTCAAATCCATGTATAATTGTATACAATAGGACATCCAATGTCAATGCTTTATTTTATCAGCCTGTCAATTTGAATCATACCCCAGCCCTGCTTATTCCAGGGTTCCTTTAAATCTCTGGCGGTATAAAGCAGTTTTTGCTTCGCCTGCTCATTGGTATAGGAAGGATGCTTTTGCAAAAGCAACGCGATCCCGCCGGAAACAATGGGCGTTGCCATGGAAGTGCCGCTTTTGGCAATGTATGCATTTCTGTAATATCTTCCCCGTCTTTCAATTTTTAAATTGCAGGAAACAATATCCGTTCCCGGCGCCACTACATCCGGTTTTTTCATGGCGTATGGGCTTGGTCCCCGGCTGGAATAGTTTTCACACAGATGTTCTCTGTTTCCAAAATAGCCGCCTTCATGGCAGCCCACCGTAATTACCTTCCTTCTTGCCCCAAGAGGCGAAATGGTCATAGGCGCAGGTCCCATATTCCCGGCGGCACACACCACTACAAGCCCGCTGTCCCATGCATAATCCACCAGCTCAACCAGCCTTTCCATTCTCTCTTTTTCCGCATTTTCGCCCATACCAATAGAAATATTCAGAATCCGGATATCATGCTGGCGTCTCAGCTCCAATATCCACTCTATCCCCTCCGCCATGTTCTCAATATTTCCATCCCCCATATAATCCAGAACCTTCCCAACTACAAGATTGCTGTAGGGGGCAATTCCCTTATACTTTCCTCCTGACACTCGTCCGCTTCCGCACAGGCAGCCTGCCACATGGGTTCCATGGCCGCTGTCGTCATACATGCCTGTCTTATGGTTTACAAAATCCTTAAACTCTATCACTCTATGATCAAAATCAGGATGCGCCGACATTCCGGTATCCAGCATCCCTATGGTTATGCCTTTTTTTCCGCAGGAATCAATCACTTCATCACTGCATCCAACTTGCTGCCTTACCCGAAGCATAAAAAAACTCCCGGCTTTTTTATCTATCATATGCCGGGAGTTTTGAACAGTTCTCTTTTTCTTTAATTCCTCTTTTTGGGTCTGCCCTTATAAAAAAACAGTGCAACCGAACCCGCCAGAAGCCCCATGGCAAGAAACCATTTAGGGTGCAGGAAATCGCCGGTATCCGGCGTATCATCCTTATTTCCTGACAGGCTGCCGACCACAGCCTTTCCGTCTTTCACCGCTGCCTGCCCGTTCACGCCGGCATATTGATAAATTCCAAAAGACGAAAAATGGTTGGTGGTAAGCTGTATATAATCTCCATCCTCCAATGACACCATCCGGTGTTCCACCGCTTCCAGCTGTCCGTCCTGATCCAGCGCCACCACATGGAGGTTATCGGAAGCCTCAATATCACCGGGCATTTTCAACAGAATATTCGCATGCTGTTTCCCAAGCCGGGTAATGGGAATATTGCCTGACGCATCATAAAGACAAATGTCATAGGCTGACAGGTTAGAGGGACTTTTTCCCCCATAAAGCTCGCCATATGCCGCGGTGATTTCTTCCGCCGCCTGATCGGAATCGGATATTTTCAAAAGGTATGAACCACTGTCGCCGGGAATGTCCGCCATTGCATTTTCACCCTCAGGAAGCTTCCGGCTGTTCATATCCATTGTAATGCCAGCAGCCTGCGCTGTCAGCACGCCTGCTCTGTTATCGCTGAGCTGATTTCCTGATTCCCCATAAACAATGCCATTAAAACCATAAGCGCCCTTTTCCAATACGGTGCCTTCCAGCCCTTCCTGATAATCCGGTACAATGGCATTCTTGATATTTGCAAAAGCATACTCTCTGTATTCCTGGTTTGCAAGCCTGCACGCTGTCTGCTCTACGGTAAGCCGGGGCAATTTTGCTCCCTCAAAAACGACCGTATCGGTTCCGCCTGCCAGGGCATATGCCCCCAGCCCCACTTCCTCCACAGATGCAGAAATGGTCACCTTGGATAAAGGGCAATTCATAAAGGCGCGATCCTTTACTTTGACTAATTGTCCCCCGCCGTTCACTGTCTTCAAATTCCGGCAGTTCATAAATGCCTCTTCTCCGATCACCTGTACCGTATCGGGAAGATTGACCGCCGTAATTCCCATATGCTCCTTAAACACCCCTGGTCCGATCTGCTTCACACCCTGGGGAATATTGACCACGCTTTCAGTGCCTGTGTAGGCAAGCAATATTCCGTCTCCTGCAATGAGAAATTCCTTCCCTTCCGCCTGAGCGCTTTGCGTCCATGGGGTTTTGTCAAAGGCATAGGGCTCAATCTCTGTCACAGAGTCCGGTATGATAACCTGCTGCAAGCTGTCGCAGTGATAAAAGGCGCCGTAACCAATCCGGGTCACCCCATCCGGGATCACAACAGAACGAAGCCCTGACCGGGCAAAGGCAAATTCGCCGATCTCCGTTATGCCCTCTTCTATTTCATACTCCGTAAGCTGGCTGTTCTGATAAAATGCCTGAGAGGCGATCTTACAGTCATTTACTATGGTATATTTGGGAAAATCCTTTCCTTTCTGGGCATTGTCAACGAGCAGCCCCTGCATCCTGTCTGCCTCTGGTACCTCCCCCTCCTCTGAAGGCGGAGCCCCATAGCTGGAAAGGTCTACTCTTGCAGATGCCTGAACACCGTCAATGACCTTAGGCTGTCTGTTATCAATAAAAACCACTGCCCTTCCCGAAACAATACTGGTCTGTCCCAGCAAAGTCTGATTCTGTATGGAATTGGAAATATTTCCTGTATTTGGCTGGGGTGACGGAGTTGCCGGCGTCTCTTCTGCCTCGGGCTGGGTATTTTCCGTATCGGCAGAAGGAGCTGACTGCTCTTCCGCCTCCTTGTTTTCCGCTTCCCCGTCTTGGGGCGTTGTCTCTATCGTCTGGGCGTCCTTTACATCCTCGTACTCCACTTCTTCTACCGCCGAGGTCTTGCGCGCTGCCACATACTCTGCACCGTAGGTTCCGGGAGATGCGGTAAATTCCACCCTGGGACAGCCGTCAAAGGCTGTATCATGAATCGCTGCCATTGAGTCCGGCAGCTTAACCTCTGTCAGATTCACACAATCTTCAAAGGCTTTTGCACCAATTCCCCTTATCGTCAGGGGAATTTCCACTTCTTTTAAATTTGTACAATTTGAAAAAGCATATGCCGGAACTTCCGAAAGCCCGCTCCCTAAGGCTACCCTTTCCAGATAAGGATTTCCCCAAAAGGCATATCCTTTGATCTCCGTAACCGTACTTGGAAGCGTATACGCCCCCTTTTCATACGCCGGCATTAACGCGTACACCTTCGTCTCTTCATTGTCATATAAAATGCCATTGGAATAATGCAGATAAGGATTATCCTCAGAGAGGGACAGCCCTTCCAGTTGTCTGCTCCCTGCAAAAACACCTGTCCCCAACGTTTTCACACCGGCTCCAAGGGTTACATTGACCAGCTCCCTGTCATTGCTGAAAGCCGCCGCTTCGATTGTTTCAACCCTGTCCCCTACCATAATGGTTCTCAGATTATCACAATCTGCAAAAGCCCTGTAACCAATGGATTTCACTTCTCCCTCGATCTGTACCTTAATTACCTGGTCGTTTCCTGCAAATGCCTCTTCTCCGATCTCCTTGATACCTGCAGGAATAGACACGACTTCCGCCGTGCCTGTATACCGCATTAATTTATCTCCATCCATTTCAAAGTCAGATGCAATCGCTACCGCTTCCACATCTGACGCTGGCACCTGAGTAACCGCTATTGCTGTTACCAGCAATAGCGCACTCAGGGATTTCATAATTTTTCTGTTTACATTGCTCATAGGAGCTCTCCTATGCTTTTTTCAGATTAAGCGCCTTGTCACGCTTAAAGAACAGGATCAGTGAAACACAGGCAAGACCAAGGGACAAGAACCACTTGGGATGAATGGGATCGCCTGTCTGAGGCGTCGCATCGATCACTCCCTCTGTAAGGTTTGCCGTATCCACATAGATCACGTAAGGCGAAAAATGAGTCGCCGTAAAGTTCACACAGGGAACGCCGTCCACGGTAGTAAATCTGACTCCCAGATCTTCCAAAGCTCCGTTTGCCACTGCTCCTACTCTGTTGTTTCCTGCATAAGGCACCAGTTCATCGGGCAATGGTAATGTCAGGTTAACTGTAATTCCGGAGGTATCTGCAATTTTCACTCTTCCTGTGGAATCATAGAGACTGATATCCATCGGGAAATACTTGATTCTGCTTAAATCTCCGTATCTTGCCTGAAGCGCTGCCGTCACGGCATTGGTCGCCGCCTGATCTTCCGTTACCTTAATAATAAAGTTATCTGTAGCGCCGCTTACCGTAGCGCCTGCAAGGTTGGTGTTGGATATACCGGGTCTGGTTATCTCCACTGTGCTTCCGGTATTCCTCTGTCCGGAACCCGTACCTGCACCGCCGCCGCTTCCGCCTGAACCTGCCGCACTGCCTGAGCCGCTGCCGGTCTTATAAGTAGCGGTAACCGCCACATTGGAGGCTGGCATGGTAAAGGTAGTGGAAGATGCGTTGGGATTTGCAAATCCAACCCCTGCTGTGGAAGAAGTCCACCTGTCAAAAAGCTGTCCCTCGCCCATATAGTATGCATTGATGCTTACCACCGCTCCTGCCGGATACCTTCCGCTTCCGCTTCCGCCGGAAATGGATGCCGTGTACAAGGTTACGTTATCACCCGGGTTGGGTGTTGCGGTGGGCGTTGCCGTAGGCTCTGCGGTCCCCCTCGGTCTTTCGGTAGGATTCGTACCGGGGCTGGTAGAGCTTCCCGGTCCAGGACTGGTTGAACCTCCGGGTCCGGGGCTGGTTGATCCTCCCGGTCCGGGACTGGTTGAACTGCCCGGCGAAGGATTCACCACATCGCTGTATCCGGCATAAAAGGTTACATCTTCGTAAATTCTGTCTCTTATGGTAGCGCCGTTATCTGCTTCCCATTCTGTAAAATGAGCCATATCAGCCGGCGTAGGAATTTCTTCCTTCTTTAAGGTATCCCCGGCTTTTTTATTCACTGTCACGATCCTCTGACCAGCGTTTTTCACATCAACAAAGGTTACCGTACAATCCCCGTTGGCATAATTTGCAAAAGCGCTTAAGCCATCAGGCGCATAGGTCCAGTTTACAAACCGATAACCGTCAAAATGCCATTTCTCAAATCTGGTATCGTTCAGGTTCGGCTCAATAAAGTTGTCGTCTTTTGTAACGATGGTAACCAGCTCATAGGATGCGCTGGGATCTGCTGGGTCTTTTGCATAGAACATAATAACTACGCCCTGAGAGTACTGGGCATAAGACTGCAGCTGCCCGTTTGCCTCCGTATATTCACCCCATTTTTCAAAATGATATCCGTCATACTGGAATTCCGGGAACCTGCTTGAATTTCCAAGATCCGGCTCATATTTATATTTATTTTCGTCCCAATTTTCCTTATCGTTCAAGTCATCTATTGCGACTTTCACCGTTTTACCCACCTGTATGGGCGTAGCTCCGCTTACGTTAGGCGGGATAACCAGATACTGAACCAGACGATAGGTGCTTGCCTTGATATAGTTATACTCTGTCATATTTGCATAAATATTGGCAGCCGATCCGTCATTACAGAGGAACGTGATCTTATCGTTATCCGTTCTCTTTTTAACGGTTGCATTTCCATCATCATCTACTGCGATCTCACCTGCGTCCTCCTCCACACTTGCAAAGGCGTTGGCGGCGATCTGTATCAGATTATTGGGAATATCAACCGAATACAGTCCGTCCGTATTCCAAAAGGCGCCCTTTTGGATCGATGTGGTTGTATCAGGCAGAATCACTCTGTTCACACTGCTGCGGGCAAATGACTGGTAAGGCAGATCCGTTATTTTCGTTTCAGATAAATCGATCTCATTGATTCCTTTACAATCCTTAAAAGCTTCTTCCCACATATTCTGAACGCCAACTAATTCAGAGGCATTGATAATTCCTGACCTTGCTTCCAGACATTCAACAATACTCTTTTTCGCTCCGTTCTCCGTCGCAAATATAATACTGTTTTCGCAGGTAAAATGAGGGCTACCAGAGAATTTAACATCCGTCAAAACCTTACAGCCTGCAAAAGGTCTTACTCCTATAGTTGACACACTGGGAGCCACCTCAGCCGTGCTGAGCTTCTCACAGTTCTTAAAGGCATAATCGCCAATTTCATTTCCGCCTGCCATATACACTCCCATAAGACCGCTGCACCCTGCAAAGGTATAGGGTTCCACCGTTTCTACGGTATTCATGGTAATGGTCTGAATATTCTTATTTGCAGTCAGCGTTCCGGAACTTGTTCCAGGTGTCGGTGCCGGAGTAGCATCGGGATTCGGGGTAGCGCCAGGATCAACGGGACCGGGCGGCACAACGCCTCCTGATCCTCCTACAGGTTCATTATTGACGTCCACTCCGGAGAAAATTCCTTCTGCAATTGATTCTATTCCATCAGGAAGATTGATATTCAACGCTGAATTCACAATATCAAGCTGATCCTGGGTAGGAACCATCGCGCTATTGCCCAGATAATCCTCATATGCTCTTACCGCCTCTTGCGCCGCTTTCACACGTTCCTCCGTCATATACGGATAAGAATCCTCATCGTAATGACTCAGTTCTGCATACCGAGGATAATCCAACAGCTCATTTTTACCTGTTTCCCAATTGTACTTCACGGTGAGATTGGTAGGCCATCCGCTGTAATATGTAATATAACTATTTGCCTGCTGAGAACCTACATTAATATTATTCCCAGGATTCATTGCATATTGGAAAGGCGCTGAAGTCTCGGATATAGTCCCCGTAAAGGTCAAACTTGGCTTATTGACCAGCGTCTGATCCTTACAATCTGTCTGATGATAATCCACATCCTGGGTTGTGAAGGCTTTATCTTGAATCACCAAATTGGAGTTTTCCGGCTGGGTAAAGATAACATCCTTCAAATGGTGGCACCCCTTAAAGGCATTGGTTTCAATCAGATTTACCGTTGCCGGGACATATACTTTTTCAATGATACATTTTCCTCTGAAACTGTCGGAGGACAGTGTACTGACCCCGTATTGACCAATCTTTTCCGGAATTGCAATTATTTTACATTCCGGATTAAGCTGCATATCAATCAACTGATTTTTTGTATTTACAATAAAAGTAGATGCATGGGCAGGACTTTCAGGACAATTCACCACCTTCTCAAACCGATCCTCACCTAAATATCGAAATGCAGCACGGTGGTCCTTAGCCGTCTGATGAATCGGCGACAAATCAGCTGCAATTGTTCCTATCATCCGATCCGGTCCTTCAAAATAAAATTCTTCCGGTACTATTTTCAAGAAATTCTTAATGGAACATCCCTCTTCTGTTTCAAATTTATCGTGATCGCCTTCTACGCCGCCCGTTACAAATCCATCTACAATATCAAGGTCAGAGTTTCTAATCGTTATATTCTGCATATAAATACAACCATTAAAATAAGAAATCGGTATTTTATTATTTTCCTCGGTTCTTATGGTGCTCCAATCACTGCTTGAAGGATATTCCTGTTTAAAGCTTTCCGGAAAATCCATGGAAATTAAGTTGGTGCACCCCTCAAAGGCATTGTATCCAATTATATTCAAGCTTGGATTCAAACCTTCTGGCATCAAATCGATCTTCGTCAGTCCTGAACACCCCTGGAAACAATAATCACCAATTGCTTCCACATTAATAGGCACTGAAAAAACAGTCAATGCTGCGCAGTTCATAAAAGCGTCTTTACCAAACGCCTTGATTTCCGATCTTGTATTCATATTGAAGGAGGTCATGTTCTTGCAATTAGCAAAAGCAGCGTTTCCTATGGTATTTAATCCATTATTCAATTTCACGGATTCGATACCTGTACAACCATAAAAAGCATAATCTCCTATTCCCACCATATCTTCGCCGATAGTTATATGGTGAATCTGACCTTTTCCGGCAAATACCCCCTTATCCGGATTACTGCTACTTACAGGACCTCCTATCGACCATATTCCTTTATTACCTGGATCTTCTAAGTATTGCCTTCCAATATATTGAACCTTGGCCTTTTTAATCCTATAGTACTCCGATGTTGAGGCAAGATAAAAATATTCCGGATAATTAGGACCTTCCGTAATGCTGCCGCCTGCTGTAAGTACAGCCGGTACAACATTTATCGTATTTTCACCCATAACATCATTCATGGTCTTTTCAAAGGTCTCTGCTTTTAATCCATTTTCCGCTTTTCCTGTTATATCTTCTCCTTCTGCATTCTCCTGTTCCGTAGAATACAACGGCTGAAAATAGGAATCCTCCATCGTACCAAGATCCGGCTCAGACTCAACTGCTGGTTCAGGTGTTGCCGTAGGCGTTGGTTCAGGTGTTGTCGTAGGCGTTGGTTCAGGTGTTTCTGTAGGAATAGCTTCCGGAATTAAAGTCGGTTCAGGTGTTGCCCCTGAATCAGGTATCATTATGAGTCCTTCATCCGGTTCCGTATCCATTACCGAAGGTGCTTCCGGTACAATGCCATACCCTTGAGTTGGTTCCGCCTGCTGTTCTGCTGCCGGCATCATCTGAATTCCCGGATTCACCATTTCTGGCGTGGGTGTCTCCAGCGGTTCAACGACATCCTCCACTGCAATGGAGTCCTGATAGGTGGTAGGTCTATAATCCGGATTAGGTCCTTTCGAAGAATCCCAATAGTATAATTCCCAATCCTCAAAATCCTTCCACTCGTCATACTCTCTATAATCACATGGGCGAATGGACTCATCATAGACCGGCGTTGTCTGATAAGGTACTTCTTTTGGCGTGCCGTCTTCATTGGTGCCTTCTTTATTCATGTACAGGAAAGAACCGTCAGCCTGGACTCTCATTTCCGCCATGAACTCATTTACTTTCAGGTTACCAAGCCCGGGCACCTGATAGATTCTCGCCCCATTCTCTACACGATGGGTCTTCCTCTTATAGTATAAATACTTATTGTTTCTACTTACCGCAACAAATCCCGAATCAGAAGAATTGGAAATATACTTTCGGTATCCATCCATCTGGTTTGGAATCACCAAATCTCCTTCCTCATTCAAAGATGATACATTTGCTCCCAAAATAACTGCTATTTCCGTACCTCCCCCTGCTGGTGGAACAAAGGCAAATTGATACATTCCATCACCAGTTGTGTAAATCGGAGCATCATCCTTTATACAGGGAACCTTACTCTGCCATGCGGGAGCTGCTTCTCTGCCATCAACCTTTTCATAAGCGCTCATAGTGCTATCTGTATAATTCACAACTGCCACCCGCTTCGGTGCCTCCGCAATCGTTGCACTCACATCCTGCACCGGAACAGCGGCAACTGTGATGGCGGTTATCATTAACAACGCCCCTGCCGTCTTTCTGATCTGTCTTCTCAATTTTCTGTTTTTCTTTTTTACTGCCTTAGTCATCGTAGCACTCCTTTTGGTTACTTAATCCTTTTTGCCACCACCACAAATCTTCCATCCTCCTGAGAATGATCACAAGTGGATAAAGTCAGAAGACTGTCTCCGTAGCTCGCCGTGACGCCTGTATCGTACAGGCTCATGGCTTCCATTTCCTTCATATAAGAATTAAATTCCTCTTCCGAATTTGCATTAATAAACTGATAATACTTGAAAACCACATCGTCCTCACTGTATACCTGAGAACGAAATACATACATGACCTGATAAGTTCCCTTTTCATAAATACTGTCAAACTGTATGATCTCATGCTCTTTCCCATAAGACTCCTTGGCGTATTTCTGAAGCTGCCCGAACATTTTCCCTGATTTCATATGATGCCCATAGATGATCAGGTTAGTGGACTGAGGGTAAACGGTGCAGTCACAATCCAGAAAAAGACTGCCGTTTTTATCATATTCCTGATTGAAATTATGATCCAGATAATATTCGTTATTAGAGGTCTGCATCACAGGATAATCTATTATTGTATCGTCAATTTTAAGCCAGCCGATTAGCTTTTTGTTTTTACCATATAATGTTTTATATTCATCCAGTACATCCGGCATGGTCAAAGCCACTTTATTCAGGGAAAATCCATTGGGCGGTTTGGTATCTGCAAGCGCATCGCTTCCTTTCAGATCCGCCAGCCGTTCATAATCCATTTCTGTTCTTGCCGCAAAAAAAGAATACACGCCAAAATACGTAAAACAAAGCACCGCCACCACTGATGCGCTGATTACGATCAGCTTTCGTCTCTTCTCCCGCTTCTTAAGCTCCAGGACGATCTGCTTTTGCATATCCCTGTCATAGTCCGCAAGGTTCAGCGCCTTTTTTGAGGTTTCGGTCCGCTTTGCTTTTTTTATTTCTTTGTTCTTCTGTCTTTTGACTGGTTTCCCGGCATTTTCTGCAGTAATCCCCTGTTTTTTTAGAAGTTCAATCTTCTCATATATCGCATCATCGAAGTCTGTTCCCACAGAAGTTTCAAACCGATAAACTCCGCTCTGCAATTCCTTGTACAGTTCATAGAGTTGTTTCGGGTCGTTTAAATTGGTCTGTGACTGAATGGTATCGATTTTCTTCTGGTCACGTAACGCCGCCGCATAATCCGCCTGGGTGCGGAATCGTCTCCCCCCAACCATCAGATTATCTGCCGCCATGGCACATTTCTCCTTTATCGCATATATATCTATTTTACTATATATTGAAATTAATTCAAGTATTTTATCCAGATGTTGCTGAAAAATAAAAACTTTTTAAAATGCAGAAACACATACAAGCCGTATCTCATATGATAAACCATAAAATAAAAACTTTACTTGGAGGCAATATATGAGTGATTTAACTGCTACTAACTGTGGATGCGGAAGTGCAAACAACGGATGTGGATGTAATTCCATTATCTGGATCATCCTGCTCCTGAGCTGCTGCGGCAATGGCAGCTTCTTCGGCGGCAATGGATGCGGCTGCAACGACAACAACTGCGGATGCGATATCCTCTGGATCATCCTGCTCCTGAGCTGCTGCGGCAATGGCAGCTTCTTTGGCGGCAACGGATGCGGCTGCGGATGCTAATCATCGCAAACAATTCTTTTCATCATGTCTGAAAAGTAGGCTCTGAAAAGAGCCTATTTTTCTGCATACCCTCTGATTTATAAACATAAAATATGGAAACAGGTGGGAAGGAGCAGATATGGATTCAAATGAGCACAGCAAAGTAACTGCATTTGATACTCTCTTTTGCACCAATCATATACAAATGCTGAAGGTTATGCTGCCTTATATGGAAAATCAAATGCAAAAATCCATGGCAGTTTATATCAAATTCCTTGAGTTAAATTATACCATAGCATACTTTAAAAAACATCCTTATCCACTCTATGGTTGTGGAGAACGGGAAACCTCTCCCGATCTTTTCAGTCTGTGCTCGGAGTTGCTCCCCTACTGCACAGAAACAGAAAAAAGGCAGCTTGAGCAGATCAGAAGCATGTTCCAAACCATGGAAATGTACAAAGAAATGTCCAAAACCATGGATCTGATGAAGGATTTTATGCCTGATATGGCAGATTTTAGCAATGCCTTTGGCGGCAGCCAGGTCTTCGGGGAGAATTCTTCCGATGGCAACAGTTCTTCCCCTGGAGGAGGCTTTGATATTATGAATATGCTTATGAATATGCTCACACCGGAGCAAAAGCAGATGTATGAAATGTTTGGAGGTAATCAAAATGCAGAATGAATGGATGCAGGACGAATCCCTGAAAAATATAGGTCCCTATAAACTTGAGTTTCTTCAGGCGCTTGTCTTTGAAAGCAGCAATCTGAAAAAAGAGCAGCTGCTTCCTTTCCTGATGGCGGTGGCAAAGCGGGGACAGGAAAAGAAAGTCTCTTTCTCGGATGAAGAAATAGACGCCATTGTAAACGTCTTAAGGAAACATGCTTCCCCGGAGGAGGTCTCAAAAATTGAAAAGGTTATGGCAATGCGTTCCCGCAGATAGCCTCCCCGGCGTCATGGTCAAATCCATTTGAAAAGTCCGGGCTCTCCTTCTTGTCAGGAGAAACCGGACTTTTTATTACTTCATAACGATATTTACAATTCTTCCCGGCACATAGATCTCTTTTATGATATTGCCGGTCAGCTTATCTGCAATGGTTTCCTTCGCTCTTGCAATAACCACATCCTTCTCCTCATCCCTTGCAATATCCAGGGTTGCCTTGGTCTTGCCGTTGATCTGGACTGCAATCTCAATGGTAGCTTCAATGGTCTTTGCCTCATCATAGGCGGGCCAGGCGCTTTGATAGATCCGCCCTTCATAGCCTGCCTTCTGCCAGATCTCTTCTGTAATATGAGGCGCTACCGGATTCAGCAGGGTAAGCAGGGTTTTGAACTCTCCTCTGGTAACTGCATTTTTCCTATAAAATTCATTGATCAGCGCCATCATTGCCGCAATCGCTGTATTATACTTCAGATTTTCAAAATCATTGCTGACCTTTTTAATGGTCTGGTGCATTTTCACTTCCAGATCCTTTGAATATCCTTCCTCTTGTGTGAGAATATCTTGCAGCTTCCAGACTCTTTCCAGGAAACGGCGGCATCCCTTCACGCCGTCCTCGCTCCATGCTGCGCTTAAATCAAAAGCTCCAATAAACATCTCGTAAGTACGAAGGGTATCTGCACCGTAATCCCGTACAATGTCGTCAGGATTCACTACATTTCCTCTGGACTTACTCATCTTTTCTCCATTAGAGCCCAGGATCATGCCATGAGAGGTTCTCTTCTGGTAAGGCTCCGGACAGGGAACCACCTTCTGGTCATATAAAAATCTATGCCAGAAACGGGAATATAACAAATGCAGCGTAGTATGCTCCATTCCTCCATTATACCAGTCCACAGGCATCCAGTAATCCAGCGCCTCCCTGCTTGCCAGTTCCCTGTCGTTGGTGGGGTCTGTATATCTCAGGAAATACCATGAGGAACCTGCCCATTGGGGCATGGTATCAGTCTCCCGATAAGCTATGCCGCCGCACTTGGGACAGGTGGTCTTAACCCATTCTGTCATATGAGCAAGGGGGGACTCTCCGTTGTCTGTGGGCATATAACTTTCCACCTCAGGCAGTTCCAGAGGCAATTGTTCCTCCGGAAGGGGTACGTATCCGCACTGATCGCATTTTACAATAGGAATCGGTTCTCCCCAATAACGTTGTCTGGAGAATACCCAATCCCGCAGCTTAAAGTTTGTCTTTTTATGCCCAATTCCTTTTTCCGTTAAAAATGCCGTGATTTTTTCTTTTGCCTCCGCAACTGAAAGGCCATTCAGGAAATCGGAATTTACCAGTATGCCCGATGCAACGTCTGTATAAACAGCTTCATTTACATCCACCGGGCTTCCTGCCACCACCTCAATAATGGGCATATTGAATTTTTTGGCAAATTCCCAGTCTCTCTCATCGTGTGCAGGCACCGCCATAATCGCGCCGGTTCCATAGGACATTAAAACATAGTCTGATATCCACACCGGAATCTCTTTTCCGTTTACGGGATTTACCGCAGTAAGACCATCCAACATAACTCCGGTTTTATCTTTGGCAAGCTCCGTACGTTCAAAATCCGACTTTCTGGACGCCATTTCTCTGTAAGCAACCACATCCTCCCAGTTTTTGATGTTCTCTTTGTATTTGTCTATAAAAGGATGCTCCGGGCTCATTACCATGTAGGTAACGCCGAAAAGGGTGTCCGGTCTGGTGGTGTATACCGTAAGCTTATCTTCCTTATCCTTCAGGATAAAATCCACTTCCGCACCGGTGGACTTTCCGATCCAGTTCTTTTGGGAAACCTTCACTCTCTCCACATAATCTACGCTGTCCAGCCCTTCCAAAAGCTGATCTGCATATTCTGTGATCTTCAACATCCACTGGCTTTTTACCTTGCGGACCACCTCTGCGCCGCAGCGCTCGCATACCCCGTTTACTACCTCTTCATTGGCAAGACCAACCTTACAGGAGGTACACCAGTTAATGGGCATTTCAGCCTTATAGGCAAGACCTGCGTTAAAAAGCTTTAAAAAGATCCACTGTGTCCACTTATAATATCCCGTATCTGTGGTATTGATCTCTCTGTCCCAGTCAAAAGAATAGCCAAGGGCATGAAGCTGTCCTTTAAAACGCTCCACATTGTTTTTGGTCACGATCCTGGGATGAATATGATTCTTAATCGCATAGTTTTCAGTGGGAAGCCCAAAGGCATCCCATCCCATGGGATAAAGGACATTATAGCCCTGCATTCTTCTCTTTCTCGCCACAATGTCAAGCGCCGTATAGGGTCTTGGATGCCCCACATGGAGCCCCTGCCCTGAGGGGTAGGGGAATTCCACCAATGCATAATATTTGGGCTTTGAAAAATCCTCAGAGGTCTTAAACGCTTTTTCCTCATCCCAGATCTTCTGCCATTTCGTTTCTACTTCTCTGTGATTATATGGTATTGCCATCATTTTTCTCCTCTCATTCAGGGCATTACAAACCCGTCCTAATTTTATCCGTAATATGGTAAAATGTCAAGAAAACACCTTTAACTCAACCGCTTTTTTCCGACGGCTCCTTACTGGATCTTCTGCACCTCATGAAGTCCATATCCCTCCAGATACTCCATGGTAATGGAATCTCCCGGTTTGTATCGTAGAATCCCAAGCAGGGATGTATCCGACATATTGATATCGTAAACATCCTTTTTATTTTCCAGGCAGATATAATAATGAGTATTTCCCTCCAGCACAATGGGCGAAATACTTTCGATCTTTCCCCTGACAGTCTTCCCCACATTCGACGAACTGCTCACAATTCCGTTGGTGTTCAAAAGCTCCGTATAATTCTTCTCACATTCCTGCACCGTATCGCCGATGGCAACCCACTGATATTTCTGTACATTCACCATGGCATATTTCTTTACCAGCCCTGCTCCGTCCTTCAGTGCCATGAAATACGTAGGCTCATCTGCAATGTTCAACAGCAGAGGAAACGTGGCGCGGTATCCCAGATTCTGAACCTGCCCTTCCGCGGAAGACATTGCCGAGTCCTCAATAGCCCCTTCCACCTTATAAGAACGGGTTTCCATGGTACGCTGATTCATCAGCACAAATCCCACATTGGACTGATCGCCGCTGACACTTGTAATGCCTGTGTACACCCACACGTCATCCTCCAGGGCAATATAATTATATCCATTGGTGGACTGAAGGCAATCCTTTTGTCCCAGCACAGAATTCCAGTAACCATGCTTTAAAATCCCGGAATAGTCATACAGATCTATCAAAAGCTCTGCGGAATAAACTTTATCGATCCACGCCGGCACATCCTCCACCGGATAATCCACACATTCCCCTGTCTGGGCATTACAGAGAACCACTCTTCCTACTGTCTGCCCTCCGAACAAGCCAATATTAAACTTTTTCACAGGGCATACCCAGTAAGGCGTTCCCTCCTCGTCGATCTCAAAAAACAGCTGATCGCCAAAAATATAGGTGGGATAATGAAATCTCAAATGCCTGTAAATATTTCGGTTAAAATATTCTCCCTTGGAATAGCGAATCCCCTTATCCAGTTTTACGCATTCGGTATTTTGGGTGGTCATATCAATCAAAATATAGGCAGGTATCCCCTGCGCCTGATTGGTCAGCCATTTGATGGGGCTTGCATAGGTCAAAGGCGTTACACGGACAGGTTTGCCACGGTAATTGATCTGGGAATAATCTCCCGACACCTCAAACTGGGAAACCATATCCACCATACTGCCCATTTTTCTGTTTCCCAGCAAAGCGGCGGAATCCTTGTCCAGAAGCGGAATGGTTTTATAATCCACTTCCTTGATATCATCTGTAAACTCCCTTTCCTCAATGGTAAGCAGTCTCTGGTATTTCCCTGCATTGAAAAAAGGAGAAGACAACAACGCGCCTACCGCTAAAACAAGACACAGCACGATCAAAATGCATCCAAATATTTTAACCCCGATGCTGCACTCTTTGATGCTAAAATGGAACGTATTCACACCTTCCACCGATGTCTGCCTACTTTTCCTGATCTGCTTTGCCGCCGCCAAAAGCGTCAGCGCCAGAATCAAAAACAACAGTGCCTCCCATGTTCCAATGGAGTGAATGTTAATTGCCGGTATGGTCACATAGTAATATATGCCAAGAGCGGCAAGACCAACGATCACAATCAATAAATTTCTTAAAGCTTTTTTCCCTTTCAAAGTTTTCATGGCTTTTTTCACCTCTGTGGTTTCTTTTCAAGTATCATACTGAATAGATTATACATTTTTCCATTTAAAAATACAACAGGATGCTGCATCCCCCAATGCAGCATCCTGTCCCCTTCTTCTAAAAAGAACTTTATATATTTACAATTACTCTTCAGAGCCCTCTGCAACCTTGGCTGCTCTTGCAGCAACCTCCTTCTCCTGCACATCGGAAGGAGCCTGTTCATAACGGGCAAATTCATATTCATACTCTCCTCTGCCTCCGGTCATGGAACGCAGATCTGTGCAATATCCGAACAAGCCCATCATGGGAACATCCGCCTCTATGACCTGCTTGCCGCCGGGCGCAGGATTCATGCCGAGCACTCTTCCTCTTCTTTTATTCAGATCGCCCATAACGTCGCCTGTATAAGCGTCAGGAACCGTCACCTTTAAGGATACGATAGGCTCAAGTAAAACAGGGTGGGCTTCCATAAAGCCTTTCTTAAACGCCTGGATGGTTGCCATCTTGAATGCCATTTCCGAAGAGTCCACAGGATGGTATGATCCATCGTAAAGAATTGCCTTTACACCTACTACCGGGTATGCTGCAAGAGGTCCCTTCAGCACAGATTCCTGAATTCCCTTTTCCACTGCCGGGAAATAGTTCTTCGGAACTGCGCCGCCTACAACGATCTGTTCAAATACATAGGTCTCCTCCAGATTTCCCGAAGGCTCAAATTTCATTTTAACGTGACCATACTGTCCATGTCCGCCGGACTGCTTCTTATATTTGTATTCCACATCGGAATTTTTCTTAATGGTTTCCCTGAATGCCACCTTAGGCTGTGTCAGTTCGATCTCCACCTTGTACTCATTTAGCAGCTTGCTGACAATCACCTCCAGATGCAGGTCGCCCATTCCGTAAAGAAGCATCTGCCTGTTTTCGGAATCATTTACATATTTCATGGTCAGATCTTCATGGGATATCTTCTGCAATGCCTGGGAGATCTTATCCACATCTCCCTTATTCTTGGGATTATATCTCATATATGTATACGGCTTAGGCATCTCCCACTTTCCGAATTTGACAGTAGTTGCCTTGGTGGATAAGCTGTTTCCGGTTCTGGCTCCGGTGAGTTTGGCAAGAGCGCCGATATCGCCTGCATGCAGTTCCTTAACTTCGATGGGTTTATTTCCCTGGAGCACATACAGCTTGCCAATCTTTTCTTCAATGTCCTTATCTACGTTGTAGATCACATCGTCTGTCTTAAGAACGCCGGAATTCACCTTAATCAGGGAATATTTGCCGATAAAGGGATCAACGATCGTCTTCCACACATACGCTGTTTTCGCCTTGGCAAAATCATAATCAGCGTGGTAGATCTCGTTGGTTTTCATGTTAATGCCGGCAACCTCACGGTTTTCAGGGCTGGGGAAATACTTGATAATATCGTCCAGCAGGGTGTACATTCCCTGGCAGAGCACATTGGAACCCATTGTCATGGGAACAATGCTTCCATCGCATACATTGGTTCTCAAAGCAGCTCTGATCTCCGCCTCAGAGAAAGTCTCTCCGCTGAAATAGCGTTCCATCATCTCTTCGCTGGTTTCCGCCACTGCCTCCATTAAAGTGTCCCTGCAGATCTGCAGATTCGCTTTATTGTACTCGGGCACTTCACACTCTGTAACTTCCTTTCCCTGCCAGCGGTTTCCTGTTTCTGTGATCACATTTACATAACCTACAAATTTCTCATTTTCACGGATAGGCAGATGAAAAGGAGCCATCTTCTTTCCGTAAGTCTGGGTCATATCTTCTACCACCTGCCTGAAGGAAGCGTTGTCCACATCCATGTTGCTCACATAGATCATGCGGGGCAGCTTATATTTCTCGCACAGATCCCATGCCTTCTGCGCACCCACTTCCATGCCTGACTTTCCATTTACAACGATAATTGCCGCGCCTGCCGCGCTGATCGCTTCTTCCACCTCGCCGGCAAAATCAAAAAAGCCCGGCGTGTCTAATAAATTGATCTTATATCCTTCCCACTCAACAGGAACAACGGAAGTACTGATTGATATTTTTCTCTTCTGCTCTTCCTTGCCGAAGTCGCTGACAGTATTTCCATCTGACACCTTCCCCAGTCTTGATGTAATTCCTGACAAATAAGCCATAGCTTCTACCAGGCTGGTCTTTCCACTTCCCCCATGCCCCAGCAAAACCACATTTCGAATCTTGTCAGTTGTGTAAATATTCATATAAGTCCCTCCATTTTCCGCTTTTTTGGGCATTACGACAAATATTTTCATTTTATGATATCTGTCTCCCAAATTCCCATGAGTACATTTTACTAAATTTTTGTATATTGCACAAGCATTATCAAGCAATTTATACACATTTATATTTATGTTTTCTTTTTCCCATACCTCTTTTCATTCAAAGGGGGCTTTATTCTCTGTTGACTTTCGCACGTTGAAGTGGTATATTGTGAAAACGAAGGGCAATGTATCAAAAAGAACAATTGCCGCGAAAGGAGTCCATCAAATGATCATTGTTATGAAACCACAGGCGGCGGAGAAGAGTATCCGTGCCGTTACCAAATATATAGAGGAAAACGGGCTGCAGGTTCATCTTTCAAAAGGTGAAGAGGTCACCATTATCGGTATTGTGGGAGACAAATCCCGGCTTTCCACTGAAACCTTAAGTATTTTCAAGGATGTGGAGCGGATCGTTCCCATTACAGAAAGCTACAAGCTTGCCAACCGGAAATTTCATTCTGAACCTACTACAGTCCAGGTGGGCAATACCAGCATCGGTCCCGGCAATCTGTCCATTATGGCAGGTCCCTGCGCCGTTGAAACAAAAGAACAGCTTCTTTCCATTGCCCACGCCGTTAAAGCTGCAGGCGCTACTATATTAAGAGGCGGCGCCTACAAGCCCCGTACCTCTCCCTATTCTTTCCAGGGTCTTGAGGAGGAGGGTCTTCGGTATATGCAGGAGGCAAAGGCGGAAACAGGACTCTCCACCATCTGCGAGGTCGTAAGCCTGGATGCCATCGAAGCGGCGGTAAAATACGTGGACATGATCCAGATCGGCGCCCGCAACATGCAGAATTTTATTTTATTGAAGGAAGCCGGACAGTCCGGTCTTCCGGTTCTCTTAAAACGAGGATTGTGCGCTACCATTGACGAATGGTTAAACGCCGCCGAGTATATCATTGCCGAGGGAAATCCAAATGTGGTGCTCTGCGAGCGGGGTATCCGTACCTTTGAAACCGCTACCCGGAACACTCTTGACCTGAGCGCCGTTCCGGTGCTACGCCAAAAAACCCATCTGCCAGTTATTGTAGATCCTTCTCATTCCACCGGTTCCTACAAATATGTGGCGCCCATGGCAAAGGCCGCCGTGGCATGCGATGCGGACGGATTGATGATCGAGGTTCACAATGATCCCGCACACGCCCTCTCGGACGGTCCTCAGTCCCTCACCTTTGAAAAATTTGCCGCTCTTACGAATGCCCTTGCGCCCTTCTGCGGACTTATGGGCAGAGCCTTCAAGGCTTAAGGAGATTTTTATGAAAAGTGACTTTACCTGCGGTTTTATCGGACTTGGTCTCATCGGCGGTTCTATTGCAAGAGCGCTGCGCCAGTTTCATCCGGACTGCCGTATACTTGCTTATGATATCAATCAGGACGCGCTGAACGCCGCTGTAGAAGACGGCGTTGCAGATCAGGTTCTTTCCTGTCTGGGCGCGGAATTAACTGACTGCGATTATATCTTTTTATGTGCTCCGGTTTCGGAAAACGATGCAAATCTGCTGCAGTTAAAGGAATATCTTTCCCCTCACTGTCTTCTTACCGATGTGGGCAGCGTTAAAACCAATATTCACAAGCACATCGAAAAGATCGGTCTGGAAAATCAGTTTATCGGGGGGCATCCCATGGCGGGAAGTGAACGCACCGGCTATATCAATTCCAAAGCGCTGCTTTTGGAAAACGCCTACTACATTCTTACCCCCTGCCCGGAGGTTCCCTCCTCCGTTGTAACGGATTTCAGGGAACTGATTGCCTCTCTGGGCGCAATCCCCCTGGTTCTCGACTGCCGGCAGCACGATTATATCACTGCCGCCGTAAGCCATCTGCCCCATGTGATCGCCGCCTCGCTGGTAAATCTGATCCGTCAGTCTGATTCTGAGGAAGGCACTATGAAACAGATTGCCGCCGGAGGTTTTAAGGACATCACCAGGATCGCTTCCTCCTCTCCTGTTATGTGGCAGCAAATATGCCTCACCAACGGGGAGAACATCTGCCAGCTTCTGGAAATTTATATACAATCTCTTGTACAGATCAGACAGCAGATCCGGGAGGCACAGCCTGATGCCCTGTATGCCTTTTTTGATGGTGCAAGAACCTATCGTGATTCCTTTATAGAGGCTTCCAGCGGTCCCATTAAAAAGTCCTTTTCCCTTCGTATCGAGATTGCAGACGAGCCCGGCGCACTTGCCGCCATTGCCACCATTCTTGCACTGAATCAGATCAGCATCAAAAACATCGGCATCGTCCACAACCGGGAACAGGAAGACGGGGTTTTACGGGTAGAATTTTATGAAGAGGAAAGCATTCAGAAGTCCTCTGAGATCCTTCGTTCCAAAGGCTATATCGTTTATTAAAAAACCGCACTGACTTTTATCTTTCACTGTCAGTGCGGTTTTTCTTTTTTGAACTTTTCATAAAATTTCTAAAATGCTGCCATCCCTTACGGACTCCCATCCATGCCAGGATCACCAAAATCCCTGCTATTCCTCCTGCCGTATCGATCAGCACATCCCTGAAGGAAGCATTTCTGCCCGGCACAAAATACTGGTGAAACTCATCCAGCGCCGCCGACAGGAAAACCTGTAAAACCACCAAGGTGCTTCCTCTAAGACGTGGGCGGTTCCACACCGTCACCAAACTATAAGACAAAAACCCCATGCACATATACTCGGCAAAGTGCGCCAGCTTTCTGATCAATCCCTCCAAAGAAAAGACATCTCCCGTCGCCTCGCCTCCGGTTATTTCCGGAATACCCACGATCCTGTAATACAGATCAAGGATCATCTGTGTAATTTTACCGCTGATTGCCGAAGAGCTTTCAGCGTCCTCGGCGGAAAAGCAGAATATTGTAACGTATAATGCCGCCAGCAGAAACAGCACAACTGCTGTGTAAAACTTTTTTCTGTTCAAATCCCATCCAGCTCCTTACGCCTTACCCCTATGTAAATCATTTGTAATCAGCATGGCGTCTCCAAAGGAAAAAAAACGATATCTCTCTTCTATCGCCTTCTGATATGCCCCCAGCACATTTTCCCTTCCTGCAAGGGCGCTTACCAGCATGACCAAAGTAGATTCCGGCAAATGGAAATTGGTGATCAGGCAGTCCAACACCTTAAACCGATATCCGGGATAAATGAAAATATCCGTATCTCCGCAGCACTCCTCCAGCACACCCTTTTCATCTGCCGCGCTCTCTACGGTGCGGCAGCTGGTGGTTCCCACGCAGATCACTCTGTGCCCGTTTCTTTTGGTTTCGTTGATGATCTCCGCCGCCTCTTTGGTGATCTGATAATATTCCGAATGCATATGATGCTCCAGAATATGCTCCGCCTTTACCGGGCGGAAGGTGCCAAGCCCCACATGGAGGGTCACATAGGCAAGTTTGATGCCCATTTTCTCTATCTCTTCCAAAAGCTCTCTGGTAAAATGAAGCCCCGCTGTGGGCGCAGCGGCGGAACCGTCATACTTGGCGTACACCGTTTGATAACGGTTTTTGTCCTGAAGCTTATGGGTAATGTAGGGGGGAAGGGGCATTTCCCCCAGCTGATCCAGCACCTCCTCAAAGATGCCCTGGTAGAAAAACCGGATCAGCCGGTTTCCCTCCTCTACTACCTCCAAAACTTCCGCTCTTAAGATGCCTTCTCCAAATACCAGCCTCGCTCCCGGTTTCATTTTCTTTCCTGGTTTCACCAGAGTTTCCCACACGTCCCCTTCTCTTCTTTTCAGCAAAAGCACTTCCACCGCTGCGCCGGTTTCTTCCTTTACGCCCAGAAGGCGTGCAGGAAGAACCTTGGTATTATTCAGCACCAGACAGTCCCCTGGCTCCAGATATTCCGTAATCCTTCGAAAGCTGTCATGACAGACTTCCCCTGTATGCTTGTCCAGCACAAGAAGCCGCGACGATGAGCGGTCTTCTAAGGGGTCCTGGGCAATCAACTCCTCCGGCAGGTCAAAATAAAAATCCGAAGTTTTCAGTTCCGTCCCTTCCATTACATGTCAGCTCCCTTTAAGAACGCCTCATAGCCTCTTTTTGCCTCATACACGTCCGCCTTACTGGTCGCTTCCCAGGGGGCATGCATATTCAATACGGCAACCCCGCTGTCGATCACGTTCATGCCATAAAGAGCAAGGATGTAGGCAATAGTGCCGCCGCCCCCAAGATCCACCTTTCCAAGCTCTGCGGTCTGAAAATTCACTTTTTCCTTCTCAAAAATCCTGCGTATATGACCAAGATATTCCGCATTTGCGTCATTGGAACCTGATTTTCCTCTGGCGCCGGTAAATTTATTAAACACCATGCCGCCGCCCAGATAAGCAACGTTTTTCTTATCAAAGCTTGCCGCAAAGGCAGGATCAAAGGCACTGCTTACATCTGAGGAAAGCATACAGGAGGATGCAAGGCATCTTCTCACATTCAGTTCGGAATACTCTCCTGTCAGGTTCATCACCTCAGCCACCATATTTTCAAAAAATCTGGACTGCATACCCGTTGCCCCAACGCTTCCGATCTCTTCCTTGTCCACCAGCAGGCAGCAGGCTGTCCTTTTTGTGTCCTGAACCTCCAGCATCGCCTTCAAAGAGGAGAAGGCGCACACTCTGTCATCCTGTCCATAGGCAAGGATCATGCTGCGATCCAGCCCGGCATCTCTTGCCTTCCCTGCCGGAACCACCTCAAGCTCTGCGGAAATGAAGTCCTCCTCTTCCACATCGTAGGTTTTCTTTAAAATATCCAGTATCCCCTTCTTAACTGCTTCCTTTGCCCGGTCTTTCTCCTTCTTTTCTTTTTTCTCTTTCTTCTTCCCTTCTCCTTCTTCCTTCTGGGCATTCTCCTTGTCGGCTGCCTTTTCCTTGCCTAAAGCAATGGGCTTATTGCCTACGATCAGATCCAGCGCCTCTCCTTCGATCACCTTGGACGCCTTTTTCTCCAGCTGTTCCTGGGCAAGATGAATCAGCAGATCAGAAATGAAAAATACCGGATCATCCTCGTTTTCTCCAATATTGATCTCCACCGTTGTGCCGTCCTTTTTTACCATCACTCCGTGAATAGCCAGGGGAATGGTCACCCACTGATACTTTTTAACGCCCCCATAATAATGAGTGTCCAGGTAGGCAAAACCGCCCTCCTCATAAAGAGGGTTCTGCTTCACATCCAGCCTGGGGGAATCGATATGTGCTCCCAGAATGTTCATGCCTTCCGCCATAGGCTGCTCCCCAATGCGGAACATGACCACAGATTTATTCATCCATACCGCATAGACCTTATCGCCTTTTTTCAGCTTTCCTCCCTTTTTCATCACATCCTGCAGCTCCCGGTAGCCTTCCTTTTCCGCTGCATTGACAATATAGTCCACACACTCCCGCTCTGTTTTTCCTTCATCCAGGAAGCTTCTGTATTCCCGGGAAAACACCTCCACTTCCTTTAACTGCTTTTCACTGTAGGTTTCCCACGTGTTTTTCTTTTCCATTTTTTCCTCCATTCTGAAGCGTCTTGCGCCGATTTATGACCTTTTTTAGAAATAGTATATCCATTCTCTCCGCGTTTAAAGAAGCACAGCGGAGAAAAGGTATTTCTTTCCATCCACTGTGCTTATCTTAACCCATTTATTGTCTTAATTCAATTCCCAAACTCTCAAGACCGTTCAAAATTTTCTTCATGGCGCCTGTAACATCGTTTTCTTCCAGGGTCCGGTCCTTTGCCCGGAAGGTAATGGAGTATGCCACCGACTTAAAGCCTTCCCTGATCTGTTCCCCTTCATAAATATCAAACAAATGATAAGACTCCAGTATTTTCCCGCCTCTCTGCTCGATCATTGCCTCGATCTGCCCTGCAAGGATCTCCTTTGGCACCACCATGCTGATATCCCTGGAAACCGCGGGATATTTGGCAATTCCCTGATATTTCCGGTCAAAGGTTGCTTTGCCTGTGATCATGGGCATATCCAGCACTGCCACGTAAACCTTTGTGGCAATGTCATAATTTTTACATACAAGAGGATGCACCTCCCCCAGATATCCCACCTTCTCTCCTTCATACACAATATCCGCCTGACGTCCCGGGTGAAGGAAGGGTTTGCCTGCATTGGGATCGTAAAGGGTTTTCTTCTTCATGCCGATGGCGTCAAAGAATTCCTCTATTACCCCTTTCATGGTATAGAAATCCCCTTCTCCGTACATACCGAGGGTAAACTGCATCCTCTCGTCAGGACGCTCTGTGAGAGGAAATTCTCTGGGCAGGTAAATATTCCCCAGCTCATATAACCTTACATCCTTATTCCGCCTGTTATAATTGGAGGCAAGGGAGGTCAGCATTCCGTTCAGGGAAATGGTTCTCATAATGGAGAAATCCTCTCCCAAAGGATTGGCGATCACAATAGTCTTTCTAAGGGGCGAATCCGCCGGAAGAAGAAGCTTATCGAATACCCTGGGGCTTTCAAAGGAATAGCACATGCCCTGGGAGAATCCGCAGTATTCCGCAATGTCTCTTGCCTTCTGCTCGATCCGAAGCTTATAGGACAGCTTTCCTGCCGTTGCCTCTCCTGTTGGCAGGGTGGTGGGAATTTTATCATAACCGAAAAATCTTGCCACCTCTTCCGCAATATCCGCACAGCATTCCAGATCCTGGCGGTAGGTAGGTATGATCAGTTCTTTTGCCTTCTCATCATATGCAAGTTCCAGCATTTTAAAAATATCCAGCATGGCGTCTACAGACACGTCCGTTCCCAGCAGATCGTTGATGCGGTCCGGCTGGAAAGGAATCCTTGCTTCTTCCTTCATGGGTTGGCATACATCCACCATGCCTCCCACTACCTCTCCGCAGCCCAGCTCCTGGATCAGCTGACAGGCGCGGTTGATGGCTGCCTCCGCATTATGAGGGTCAAGCCCTTTTTCAAACTTACCGGATGCGTCTGTGCGCAATCCCAGCCTTTTTGCCGATTTACGGATATTGGGTCCGTTGAAGGTTGCCGCCTCAAAGAGAACCGTTTTCACTTCATCGGTAATTTTGCTGTTTTCACCGCCCATAATACCGGCAATGCCGATCTCCTTCTCACCGTCGCAGATCATCAGCATATCATGGTCCAGCTTTCTCACCTGCTCATCCAGAGTCTGAAATTCCTCTCCGTCTTTGGCGCGGCGCACAATGATCTTATGCCCTGCAACGGTATCCAGGTCAAAGGCATGCATGGGCTGACCGTATTCTTCCATAACATAGTTGGTGATATCCACCAGATTATTGATCGGACGTATGCCGCTTGCCCGAAGTCTTCTCTGCATCCATTCCGGCGAAGGGGCAATTTTAATATTGGTGCAGACCCTTGCGCAATACCGGCTGCAAAGATCCGGGTCCTTTACCTCCACAGAAATGTAATCTTTCACATCTTCTCCGTTTTCCTTCACTTCCACCACTGGAGGCACGAAAGGCTTGCGGAAGGTTGCCGCCGCCTCCCTTGCAATGCCCAGGACGCTGTAGCAGTCCACTCTGTTGGAGGTGATCTCATACTCAAATACGGTGTCTCTCATGCCAAGAGCTTCCACCGCATCTGTTCCCACTTCCACATCCTGAGGGAAAATATAAATGCCAAGCTCCGGCGCTTCGGGATACATATTTCTGTCTGATCCCAGCTCTTCTATGGAGCACATCATCCCCTTTGATTCCACGCCCCGCAGTTTTCCCGCTTTGATGGCAATACCTTCTTCCGGCATGGGACCGCCGTCGTGTCCCCCTGCAACCCTGCCTCCGTCCAGTACCACCGGAATTTTATCTCCTTCTTTCACATTGGGGGCGCCTGTTACGATCTGAACGATTTCGCTTCCGATATTTACCTGACATACAATCAGTTTATCCGCATCGGGGTGCTTTTCGATCTTTTCGATCTGTCCCACCAGAATCTTTTCCAGATTTTTATCCAGCCGTGCAAAGTTCTCCACCTTGGTTCCGGTCAGGGTCATTGCGTCGCAATATTCCTGGTCAGTGCAGGTAAGCTCCGGTACATATGCCTTTATCCATGATAACGCTGTATTCATTTCATTTCCTTCCTTTCCGATTTTCAGTGTTTTAAAATTGCTTTAAGAAACGAATGTCATTTTCATAAAGCAGACGCATATCGTCTATTTCATATTTCAAAAGAGCGATCCTCTCTAATCCTACGCCAAAGGCAAATCCCGAATACTTCTCCGGATCGATCCCGCTCATGGTAAGCACGTTGGGGTGAACCATGCCGCAGCCTAAAATCTCGATCCAGCCGGAGCCTTTACAGAAGCGGCAGCCCTTACCGCCGCACTTAAAGCAGGAAACATCCATCTCCGCGCTGGGCTCTGTGAAATTAAAATGATGTGGACGGAATTTTACTTTTGTATCCTCTCCGAAAAGCTCTCTTGCAAACTCTGCAAGGGTTCCCTTCAGATCCGCAAAAGTAATATGACGGTCGATCACAAGACCTTCGATCTGATGGAAAGAAGGAGAATGTGTGGCATCCACCTCGTCGGAACGGAACACCCTGCCCGGCGCAATCATACGAATGGGCATTTTCCCTTTTTCCATCTCATGAACCTGGGTATTGGAGGTCTGGGTTCTTAAAAGAAAATCGCCGTTGATATAGAAGGTGTCCTGCTCATCCTTCGCCGGATGATCCGCCGGAATATTCAACGCCTCAAAATTATAATAGTCGGTATCCACTTCAGGTCCTTCCACTACCTCGTACCCCATACCGATAAAGATCCTCTCTACCTCTTCCAGGGCAATGGTGTTGGGATGACGATGCCCCACATGGTTCTTTTTGGCAGGGAGGGTAACGTCTATGGTTTCGCTTTTCATCCTCAGTTCCAGAACCGCATTCTCCATTCTGATTTTTGCCTCTTCCAGAACCCCTTCAATTTCTTCACGTGCCTGGTTTACCATCTGCCCTACCTTGGGTCTTTCCTCAGGAGCCACATCCTTCATTCCCTTAAGAACCGCCGTAAGCTCCCCTTTTTTCCCCAGATAATTTACCCGGATGTCGTTTAACTTTTCCAGCCCGTCACTGTTTTGAATCTGCTTCAAAGCCTCCGCTTTGATCTGTTCCAATCTCTCTTTCATTGCCTTTTCCTTTCCTTCTGATAATAATAAAAAAGTCCCTTATGCTTCATGCATAAGGGACGAAATATTGCTCCGCGGTACCACCCATTTTCCTGCCGTATCGGCAGACGCTTCTTTCACTTAACGCGTGTCACGTTCAAACCTACTCGCCGCGCCGCATCGTTACAGACGCTGTCCGGCTTTCAACCTGAAAGCTCCGGTGGGAATTTCGCTGTCCTTTCTTAAAAAAGACAAGGAGTTCTGAACTTAAGGAAGCTTTCAGCCGGTGGCTTCCTCTCTCTGATAGAAGATACTCTGCTACTGTACACCTTCATTGCCTTTCTATTCAACTGACTACCATTTTAGCCAATCTTTTCTTTTCTGTCAATATGCTTTTTTCCCACAAAGAATTGAAATGCCGGTTTAAAATACCGGTTGATATACGCCCCTGCCAGAATAATATACATTGCCGTATACAGCCAAAGCATTAAAATAATAATGGTAGTAAGGCTTCCATAGGTGTTGAAGCCGTTAAATTCATCAATGTAAATGGAAAACGCCCAGGTCATCACACTCCACGCCACCGCTGCAAAAACGGCGCCCGGCAGCTGCATCCGAAAGCCCAGCCGTGTCCCTGGCACATAGGCGTACAGCAGGGCGATCACCACCGTAAGCACCGCCCACATCAGAAGAGTCCTGAAATGGATCAAAAGATCGAACAAATACGATGTCTGGGGAATAACGCCTACAATAATCCCCACAAGGGATTTCCCAAACACCATGATCAGCAGCGACAAAATCACCGCTACCAACATCAGCACCGTATACAGGCACGCCACCATACGCTGCACCACATAACTTCTGCTCTCCTCCACCGCATTCACCGCATTCAGCCCCCGCATCAGGGCAAGCATTCCCTTGCCGGCTGACCACAGTGTAATAATGGCACTTGCAGAAACCAGTCCCACGGATTTGTCATACACGTCTCTGATAATGTTGATCAACAGCGAATTCATGGCATCCGGCGAGATCTCCGTTGCCGCGCTCATTAAGTTTGCCTCTGTAAGGGGCGTATAGGGAATAATGGAGCAAAGCAGCATCAAAGCCGGTATCAGCGACAAAAAGAGAAAGAATGCCGTACTTGCCGCAAAGGAACTGATATTCTTTTTGCTCATATGTCTTCCAAAATCATATCCTATGAGTACCAATCGTTTTAACATAAGCGTCCTCTAAACCATGAATTAATAGATCTTATCCAGCTGGCAGCCCTGAAAATAAAAGGACAGAATTTCTTCACAGCTCATCTGTGCCGCTCCCATTGCCTTTGCCCCGTTCTGGGACATTCCCACGCCGTGACCGTAGCCGCCGCCAATAATAGTATATCCTACCACATCTTCTCCCCTGGTTTCAACATCAATTACCAAATATGCGCTGGGAAGGAGGGTTTTGCTTTCATAAGGGGAACCGTCCTGACGGATCACCTCTCCCCCCTGATTTAATACATATCTGATATTATACTCAGATATGATCTTATAGCTTCCCTTGTCTGTCTCGATGAGAAGTTCATCCATAACCCCGCCTTCTTTTCTCTTAAGACACCTTATGTCATATACTTCTTTAAATTTTTCCGGTTTTACGGACTGATAATTTTCCTCCTCCTCAAAGGCTTCTCCCGATCCTGTATAGGTAAGGATCTTTCCGGCTCCCGCTTCGAACCTCTCACCCAGTCTCCTCGCCAGAAGGGATACGTCTAAATCTTCCACCTGGTAACGCCATCTGAACCACGCTTCCTCCTTTTCATAAGCGCTCTCGTCCACTGAGGTAATATAGGAACGGAAATCTTCTTCCTGCCCCATGACATCTGCGGAAAAATCCTCAGGCTCCTCCTCTTCTCCTGCATTTCCGATATGCTCCGCCCTTAAATAAGGCATTTTATCCGCCTGGTCTTCATTCCAGACCCCCGCGTCTGCACCAAAACCGCAGGAAGTAGAATAATAATAGGCGTTCACCGGTTTCTCCTCATAGAGAAGAAGCATGCCTGCCGTTTCCTTTACCGCTTTTGTAGAATTGATATTTTCTGCAATGTTATTGTACACCTGATAGCCTACGCTGTCGTCCACATGAGCTCCCAGTTTTTGATAGCCAGGCTCCTTTAAATACCGATATCCGTAGGTTCTTGCACAGACTGCCTGTGCCTTTAACGCCTCGGCTGGATAGGATGCCGGCATTTCGCTTGGAACCACCGAATAAAGATATTCCTCTAACAGCACCTCATTGATCAGCACAAGACCTTCCTCCGTTTTATGAATCTCCATTCTCCCCCGGTATGAAGGCGTTCCCTGGCTTCGGTTTAAGGAAAGCACCTGAATTCTTCCTGTATTCACATCCGGTACAAGCTCCACGCGGTCTCCTGCCAAATAATCGCTTCCCGGCTCTATCAAAAGCTCCTGTCCTGCGGGAATTTTTTCCTCTCTCCGGTGATCATAGGAGCCATAGGAAAGGGTCATGTCATCCCGGCTTACAAAGCGCAGGCACTCATGGTACAAACTGCCAAAACCGTTGTTTTTAACCGCTACCCGAATGGTTTCCATTTTCTCCTTTTTGGTAATCAGGAACCCGCAGATCTTCCCTTTTTCCAATACAAAGTCAGCGAAATCATATCCAATGGATAATTCTTCCTTAAAGGCTTTTCTCAGCCTTTCATATAACATATAACCAGTCAGTTCTTCTTTCACGGGCACCTTTCCATGCCCTTCGATTTCAATCCAGTCCTCATCTATCCCAAGAAGCTTTCCTCCGATTCGTTCCTCCTTGACCTGTACTTTACAGATATCTCCGCTTTTATAGCTGATATCCGCCATCTGCTCCCTCATTTGACCTTGCTCTCCCAGGGAAGCGTCTGCATCCGCCATGATCTCATAGCCTTCATAGAAAAACTGAAGCTTCCCGTCTCCCGCTTCCATAATCCAGACATTTGACAGGCTGCCTTTGTCTGACAGTTTATCCGCCAGCGTAAGCAGGGTATTTTCTTTTACATAAGCGTTTATCGTTATAAATTTCAGGTCTGCAAATCGATCAGAGGCAAAATCATATATGGTTCCGTCTCCTGAGAGAAGCTTTCCTTCTCCTATTTTTTCTTCCCCTGCAAGTTCTGAATTACCACACAAAATTTCAATTTTTTTCCTTTGAAACTGCTCCTTCAAACCGTAAAAATCTATCAGCTTTTCAAAGCTGTTATACCAATCCTCTTTTAACAGAAAGAAATCCTTTTGATAGCGTTCTTTATATGTAAGGCTCTTTTTAAGCCCATCTGTCTCCTGACCTTGCCCCCCTTTTCCCAACATACTCTCCAGGATCGTCAGATAGCTGTCATAGGAAACCGGCTCCCCTTCCTCCTGAAAAGCATTCTCAAGCAGCCGGTTCAGGGTTTCTTCATCTGCAAATCCGGCGCCGCTTTTCTGCATTTCCCGGATCAGTATTTTCATATCCCCTGCCTCCGCAAGAGCCCCTTCCGGCTGCGTCATCTGAAACGTCCTTTCATCTTTATAGACCAGCCAGATAAACAGCAGTGTTAAGATCACCACTGCCACTATTTTCAACAAAATCCTGCTATCTTTTTTCATACCTTCCACCGACTGCTTTGAAATTTTTGACAAGAAAAAGCAGCCATTTAAGGCTGCTTTTCTTCTGTTTATCCCAAAATGCCGGTTCCTGCCTTTTGACTCCTAGCCGCGCTAGGTGGGTTACCGCAATCTGCACATTTGCCTTCCCTTCCAATCCTCTTTGAAAGAGTGAGGGCTTGACAGCCGCCAGATGATGTAGGAATCCCGTTTAAAGTATCTGTAGGTTCAAAACTAACAGGAATTATCGTGCATTTCAGGTTATTTTTATTATATCCAATCTGTGGTCAAAATACAACTGGAATTTTTATCAGCTGAGAGCGTCAACCAACTTCTGAACAGCGGCAAGCGCCTCGTCAGGAAGCTTGTCATAGCCTTCCTTCTTCTCTGCAAATCCCTTAACGGCATCTACACGGTTCTGCATAGCGTTCTTTAAAGCTGTCTTGTACTCAGCATCGTTTAAGTCGGGTCTAAAGTCAGCGGTCTTGCCTTCCCAGTCATACATGATCTCAACGTCGTCGAAGCTGCCCCATTTTTCAAATTTGGCTTTGCCTTCCACGATGGTCTCGAGGATTCCCAGGGTATCGGCAGGTTTCACCTTGGTTCCCATGAAATCGCCGGTGTTAACGATATAGCATGCTACGTTCTTCTCTTCCACTAACTTTTTGAACTTCTCATAGTCATGAACCAGAGGATAGGTTCTGAAGGGGTTAGCGTAAGGTACGATACGCAGTGCGTTTAAGTCGGTTCCTGCTGCAACACGCTCTGCGGTAGAAGTCTTGGTTGCAAGAGTAGCGCCCATAACGGAAGCCAGCGCAGCGCCTTTTAATTTTACTACAGGCGGAATGGTAGGGTCTTTCATAATCCAGAAAATTGCGTTAACAGGAGCGTCAATCTTATCCACACGGTTAGGAGACCATAATTTGGACTTAATGGCACGTCCGTTACCGTTTCTGATGTCCTCTGTTACCAGCTGGATCTTGCCGTTCTCATCCATGGTTGCGGAACAGTTCTGTGCAGACAAAAGATATTCGTTGTCAGGGCAGCCTGTAGGATAGTCAGCCGTCTTGTCAAAGTATGTAGGCTCCAACGCTACAGATGCACATGTATCTGTGTTGATAATGAAAGCATCGTCATGAAGTACGGTGATAGGATATTTTCCGCCGTGCTTTGCATGGGTCAGTGTGGACTTTCCTGATCCTGACAGACCGTAAACGGATGCAACGAACTTGGAACCGTCGGGCAGTGTATATTCCTTCTGTCCGCCGTGGCATGCTGCATAGCCGTTTCTGTTTGCAAGCGCCCATGCCATGGTAAGGGTACCTTTCTTGTGCTCTCCAAAATATCTCATACCAAGAATTGCCGCGCAGTTCTCATTGGTATCAAAATAGCAAAGAGTAAGAGGATCGCTCAGGCAGCTATAGTCAACGTCAGGAGCGTCCTGAGGAGACCACTGAGGATCGGAGAAAATGTAGATGTCAGGCTCTTTTCCATCTCCTACCGGTTTGGAATTTTTGTACATCTTCACATATTCATCAGACATATACTGGAAGTTGATCATCCAGTTGTAAAGAAGGTTCTCTTCTCCTTCGGGAATCAGCAGATGTGCCTTTACCATGAATTCGGGATCAAGACCTACAAAGCACTCTGCATGGTACATGGTTTTCCAACGGGTGTTGTAAACCGCGTCCATAACCACCTTGTCAAGCTTTGTTTCATCAACGCCGGGTTCTCCTTTGATGCGGCGTGCTGCTGCATAACGTCCGGTTACAGCGCCATCGTTAAATAAAAGAACTTTTGCATCTTTCTCAAGACCAAATGTATCTCCATCCTTAACAGGCATGTCTGTCACAATGGTTCCAGGTGAGTTTTTAGCTAATTCATAGGCCTCTTTCAATGTGTTGACCTTAACTACATTGTTTCCGTAGAAAGCAGCTTCGATAATAGAACGGGTTTTGGAAAAACCAACTTTACCTTTGCCGATTTCGGAAATTGGATAATACGCTTTTGTTGACATATTATACTCCTCCTTAAAATAATTGTATATTTTCCACCCCAGCGCCGCCGTCATAAGACCGCAGCATTGTGGTTTTTTACATAAAATGCACCTTTCTGGCGCACCTCTTGTATTATCTCAGACATGGATTTAAAAGTCAATATTTATAAACTCCATTTTTTGAAATCCATGAGATTTTATAAATGTTTCCAAATTCTAAAAAAATTGTGAACAGATATTTTTTTACTTGTTTGAATTGATTTTACATGTTATTATAAATTGATTAGTTTTTCTGAAATGTTCTTTCATTTCTCACTATTAACTGACACTATTAACCATTTCTTATATTGAAATACCATACCACATTTAAATATCACATCGATATTTCATTTGTTTCGATATTTCATTGTATATTTATTTCAAAATTGAAAGGAGAGATTTTGAATGGATCATAACGCATTTTCCGAAGTAACACCCGAAATCATCCGTCTTGCAAAGATGAGTGAACAGGCAGACATCATTGATACAGAGCTTTTCACAAAATACGATGTAAAGCGCGGACTCCGGGACTTAAACGGCAAGGGCGTACTTGCCGGATTGACCAATATCTCCGATGTACGCGCCAAAGAACTGGTGGACGGTGTAGAGGTGCCCGCACACGGTAAACTCTTCTACCGGGGCTACGATATACAGGATCTTGTATCCGGTTTTACCAGGGATGATCGTTTCGGCTTTGAAGAAATCACCTATCTTCTTCTGTTTAACAAGCTCCCAAACAAAAGCGAACTTGCCGAATTCCGGGGACTCCTCTCCAAATACCGCTCTTTGCCTACCAGCTTTGTAAGGGACATCATTATGAAAGCGCCCAGCAGCGACATGATGAATACCCTTGCCCGCAGTGTTCTTACTCTGTATTCTTACGATGACCGTGCAGAGGATGTTTCCCTGCCTAACGTGCTGCGCCAGTGCCTGCAGCTGATCAGTCTTTTTCCTCTTTTATCCATCTATGGCTATCAGGCATATTGCCACTATCATGACGGAAAAAGTCTTTTCATCCATCAGCCCGACCCCAGCCTGTCGACGGCTGAAAACATTTTACATATTCTGCGTCCGGACAGTTCTTACACACCTTTAGAGGCAAAGCTTTTAGATATTGCCCTTGTACTCCATATGGAGCACGGCGGCGGAAATAATTCCACCTTCACCACCCATGTAGTTTCCTCCTCTCTCACGGACACTTATTCCGTGATTGCGGCGGCAATCGGCTCCCTGAAGGGTCCCCGTCACGGAGGCGCCAATATCAAGGTAGTCCAGATGTTTGAAGAAATGAAACAGGAAGTAAAAGACTGGACTGACGAGGGCGAGGTAAGCTATTATCTGCGCCGTCTCCTCCACAAGGAAGCATTTGACCATGCAGGGCTGATCTACGGCGTAGGTCATGCCATCTATTCCAAATCCGATCCCCGTGCGGTCATCTTTAAATCCTTCGTGGAAAAGCTTTCCGTGGAAAAGGGACTGGAAAAAGAATTTGCGTTATACTCTCTGGTAGAAAAACTGGCGCCTGCTGTCATTGCAAATGAGCGGCAAATGTATAAGGGTGTCAGCATCAATGTAGACTTCTATTCCGGTTTTGTATACCACATGCTCGGGCTTCCCATGGAGCTTTACACTCCCATCTTTGCCATCGCCCGTATTTCCGGCTGGAGCGCCCACCGTATGGAAGAGCTGGCAAACAACGGAAAGATCATCCGTCCCGCCTATAAGCCCATCTGTCCTGACTGCGCTTATATCAATATGGAAGACCGTACATAACTTATCCTGCATAAACAACGGATGGCAGGCTTCCCAAACCATCCGTATATTAACAAAAGGGCTTCGCATTCCTGATGCGCCAGCCCTTTTTTATGCTCTCTTTTTTATTCGCCGCTTTTTCCTACGTTTCCCACCTCATAGTTTAAAATCAGTTTACGCCCCGCGGATAACTCCTTATATTTTGACCGGATTCTTTCCGCCACCATTGTCCCGTTTTCATAAGACGCATTTAAGAGGAGCACTATGTACTGTCCATTTCCACACTTTGTAGCAATGTCGCCCCATCTGAGCGATTGGGAAATCGCCTTTTCCAGCAATTCAATTCCTTCCTCCGCCCTGTCCTTTTCCAGTTCACCGTCCTCTTCATCCTGAACTGTCAGTAATATGATGTGGGCATCCTGACTTTTCTTCTCCCGATACTGAGATACAAACCCGTACATCCATTTGAACCTGTTATACCCGACCTTATAGACTCCTCTCTGATATTCTTCCTCCTGGATCATCTTCTGAAGCTGTCCCAGATCCACCTGCTTGGGTTCATTTTCCACATCGATCAATTCGTTTGCCGTATCCCGGTAAAAATGGCAGTTGCCTTTTCCGTTCTGTTTCACAAAGTATAACGCTTTATCCGCCGCTGCATACAGTTCTGCAAAGCCCGTACCGTCCTCCGGCTTCTGGGATACCCCTGCCGAAATGGAAATGCTCACCTCTTCTGAATCCAAAACAAGCTCATTGATTTCAAACTCAATTTCCCTGATCATTCTCTGTACAATATTGGTAATCTCGTCTTTCTCATAGCTTCCTCTGAAGTAAATCGCAAACTCATCGCCCCCAAGCCTGCACAGACTGCTGTCATCGCCAACCAGTTCCTCCAAAATCCTGGCAAACCGGATTAGCACCTTATCTCCTACCACATGACCAAATTTATCATTCACTTCCTTAAAATTATCCAGATCCAGAAGCATAAAAAAGCCTTCCTCCCTGGCTGCATCTGTCTGATTTAAAAGCCGTTCCATAGATCTTCTGTTCAAAAGATCCGTCAAGCCGTCCTTTAACGCAATATCCTGCAGTTCCTTTTTCTGATCCGTCATCTTCAGAATTTTTTCGATCCGGCTTCGCATAATCTCAGCGTCAAAAGGCTTACGGATAAAATCCATGGCGCCCATTTTAAGTCCCCTGATCTCTCCTTCTCTGTCAGCCTCCGCCGTCAGAAAAATAACGGGAACTTCTCTAAGCTGGTCGTCTTCTTTAATCCGCTCCATTACATCATATCCGCTCATATCAGCCAGCGCCACATCCAGCAAAATCAGATCCGGTATTACCTTTTTCAGGAGAAGAAGCGTCTCCTTCCCTGACTGTGCCGGAATCATTTCATAGGAGCTTCCAAGGATTTCCCTGGCACATTTCAAATTGTGATCCGAGCCATCCGCCATTAAAATATGTTTCATAGTAGTTCCGTGTTTCTCCTTTCTATCCATAGAAAAGTTTCTCTAAATACCCAAAAACTCCATTACCGTCTCTTTCATCCGGTTCTTTTCACAAATATGATCGTGCAAAACAGGCGCCGTCCTGATCTCCTCAATTGCCCTGGGAACCTTCACCTTAGAACGCTCAGAAAGCAGATCAACCAGTTCAAAATCCTCCATAGCATCATATTTATGATCAATGGCGTCCATAACGCTTCTGGTAAATTTGTACGGGCTCGCCGTAGAAACGATCACTGCAGGCTTTTCGTCCCCTGTTTCCTTTTTATATTTTTCATATACGCACGCCGCAACCGCCGTATGAGGATCGATCACATAGCCTGTATGCTCATACAACTCATGTATGGTTTCCGCCGTTTCCTTCTCATCTGCATAATTTCCATAAAAGTCAGCCAGCTGCGCCCGCATCTTTTCTGTAATGGCATAAGAGCCTTTTTCGCCAAGGGCATCCATAAATTCTTTATTTTTCCGCCAATCATTTCCGCATATGCGATAGATCAGTCTTTCCAGATTGCTTGAGATCAATATATCCATGGACGGAGACGAGGTCAGCATAAACTCCCTGTTTCTGTCATAGGTTCCTGTTCTGAAGAAATCAAAAAGCACCTTATTTTCATTGGATGCGCAGATCAGCTTATCAATGGGCAGCCCCATTTCCTTAGCGTAAAATGCCGCAAGAATATTTCCGAAATTGCCGGTAGGAACCACTACATTGATCTTCTCCCCGTTTTTGATCTGCTCCTCCTTCAACAGCTTCACATAGGCATATACATAATAAACGATCTGGGGAACCAGCCGTCCGATATTGATAGAGTTGGCGGAAGAAAACTGGAAGCCTTTCTCATCCATATAGGCAGCAAGCTCCTTATCCCCAAAGATTTGCTTTACGCCTGTCTGCGCGTCGTCAAAATTCCCGTGGATACCCACTACATATGTATTCTTCCCTTTCTGGGTTATCATCTGTTTTTCCTGTATTTTACTTACGCCGTCCTTGGGGTAAAACACAACGATCCGTGTTCCCTCCACATCTGCAAAGCCCGCAAGCGCCGCCTTTCCTGTATCGCCGGAAGTAGCCGTCAGAATTACGATCTCATTTTTTACATGATTCTTTCTAGCCGATGTGGTAAGAAGATGAGGCAATATGGACAACGCCATATCCTTGAAGGCAATGGTGGCTCCATGAAACAGTTCCAGATACCAGGCTCCTCCTGCCTGCACCATAGGTGCGATCTCCTCTGTATCAAACTTATCATCATAAGCTTTGGCAATGCACTCCTTCAGCTCCTGTTCTGTAAAATCCGTAAGATACAGTTTCATCACCTCATAAGCAACCTGTCCATAGGTCATATCCGCAAGCTCCTCAAGGGACTTATCCAAAGCAGGTATCCGATCGGGCACAAACAGCCCTCCGTCCTCTGAAAGCCCTCTTAAAATCGCTTCTGACGCTTTCACCGGATCTCCTGTTGATCTTGTACTGTTATACAAAATATCCATCTCTTTACTCCTTTGTTTTTCTCACCACAGGCAATTTTTCAAACCCGTTTCATATTTTACCACAAGAAAAGTATATTAATCAACCATTTGTAAAGAATTCATGCCCGCCATGTTCCAGCAGCTTTGTAAGGGCTCTATCAAACCATTTCATCTTCTCCGGATTAGCTGATTTTCTTGCGGCAAAATAGAGCGCACCCCGGGTAAGGTCTTCCCCTTTTAAAACCCTTTCCACCGCCGCCACAGTTTCCTGTGAAACCTTTACCTTTTGATAAGTACCGTTTGCCACCGGAGAAAACTGATACACGCCGTTTTCGTGCTGCATCACCACCTCACAAACCGTATCCGGGAATTTACTGCTGTTTACTCTGTTTAAAACCACGCCGGCAACCAGCATCTTCCCTTCTTCATCCTCATTTCCCGCTTCCGCCTGTACAATTCTTAAAAGCGCTTCATAATCATTCTGAGACAGGCTGTACTTGTACTCTTTTTCCATAACCGTATAAGCCACAACTCTCTGCCCTGAGGTAGCCTGCCTTGGTCTGCCTGAAAACCTGTCCGTCTTTAACTCAGGTTCGTTTTCTTCCAGGCTCACCTTAAATGCCTGAGTAGAAGCAAGTCTGTTGGTCTGTATGCCTACCACACTAAACCACCCTGCAAGCAGTACCATATTGTACAAAAACAATTGTGTCATAAATTTCTTATACATTTTATACACGACCTTTCTATCACAATCACTCTTTGATCTTTACCTCTTCATGACTCTGGTTAACATTTTGTTTCACATTTGTAATAGTTCTTTAATATTTTATACAGTTAATGCCAAAAATATTTCTAAAAAATACATGCCTGGGTAATTTATTTCAAAAATGCATTTTTTTGTGATAGAATAAACAGGAATATTGTAGAAAATGAAGAGAATCCACGGAGGATTACACAGTGCAGAATTATCCCGGCGTATTTACGGCAGTCAAAAAGGACGGCACATCTTATTACCGCGCTTCCATCACCCATAAAAAAAAGCATATCAGTTTAGGCAGCTATCCCACGGCGCTCCTTGCCTACGCCGCTTACCTGGAAGGAAATTCCATTTTAACAGACCCCTCCCTCTCCTTTTCGGATTTCTCCTCTCACCGGGCTCTGCCCTTCCCCAAGTGGGTATGTCTGCTGAATTTCAGAGACAACGGGCTTTATTTTGCCACGCCTATTTATATACGAAAAAGTTATTTGGAATACTTTTTAGCGCCGGATCAGATATTAAAATTTGATATTGACGATTTATTTTACTACTCTTCCCACAAAATTATGCGGCGGGGCAGACATTTCTTTGTTGCCGACTATGGCATGCAGGTGAATATTATGAGCCGCTATGGAATCAAAAATTATGCTGTAAAGAACAGGGATTACCGTTTTGTAAACGGCGACGATATGGATTTCCGATATGAAAACATTGAAATATTCAACCCTTATCACGGGGTATCAAAAAGAGAGACCAAAAAAGGCGTCCGTTATGTTGCCAAAATACACATTAAAGGCAATTACACCATCGGTTCCTATGAGACGGATATAGAGGCGGCAATCGCCTACAACAAGGCGATAGACCTGTTAAAAAAAGCCGGCATAAACAAGAAGTTCGTCCCCAATTACCTGGAAAACCTGTCTCCTTCCGTCTATGCCGACATCTATTCAAAATTGCATATTTCTCCCAAGATCACCAACTATTTGCGGGTGTAATCCACAAAGCTTATGGTATAGGAAGCATTTCCATCAATTCCGTCGATTTTTTGCGCTTCCCCATATTTCCACAGCTTAAACTGATAGGGATAATCCGGTATGGATGCCTGATCATTCAGCCACACATCATATTTCTTCAACAGCTGTTCCGGCAGCAGTTCTCCCAACAGCCAATTTTTATTCCCATAAATCAAAGTTCTATAGCCTTCCTTCTCTATCCGTTCCAGAAAGGCTTCCGTTACCTGGGTTTTTAATTTTTCATCCATAGAATCAATTCTGGCGTCATCGTTGGGAATATAACTCATTTCAAAGGCAACCGGATAGCTGATTCGATAGGGAATCAAATTGCTGATCACAAACTCCGCCTCCTCCACAGCCTCTGCTTCGCTTACCGCCTGGGAAAAGAAAGACACGCCTACCTCCAGCCCTGCGCTCTGCGCCTTTGTTATATTGCTGACAAAGTTTTCATCCAGAGAAATAAGCCCGGTTTCATAGCCTCTGCTTCCCAGCCTGAGCATCACAAAATCAACGCCGTTTTCCTTCAGCCTCTCAAAATCAACTGTACCGCTGCTTTTGGACAAATCCACGCCCAAAAAGGAACTTTTTTCTCCGTCCTGATAGTATGCCATTTTCCCATTACTGATTTTCAGATCTGTAAAATCATAGGGGTACAGGGGAATATCCGCCGATATTTCCATCCACTCTTCTTTCCCTCCCCTACGGGTCACCTTCACATGCTTCCCGTCCGCCGCCAGTTCTTCCTCCGTGGGCTCATGGGTAGGCGTTGGCTGCGGCTCCGCTGTAGGTGTGGGTTCCGCCATGATACTTTCATTATCCTGATACATTCCCCAGAAATCCAGGTCCTGAGATCTCAGCTTATGATCCTTATACAATGCCTCTATATCCTTCTGGCCTTCCCCAAATTCTATTTCCTCCTCCGGCAAAGGAGTGGGACTGGGCTTTTGCATCTGGCTTCTGTCAATCACCTTACTCCTGTTATTTCCTACCAGAACAACTGCAAGGAGCAGTAATATAAAGACAGAAACTGCCGCAATGGTATACCGTACCGGAGTTCCCATGCCATTTTCTTCCTGTTCATCGGGCAGACGCATAATTCATCACCACTTTCTCTTTTCAACAATTTAAAAAAAAGCTATAATAAACGTAAAAATTTTACCACGTTATTACTATACATGAAAGTGGATTTGTTTACAATAAAAAATAATTGGGAGTCTTTCGGTATGAATTGGAAAAAACTCTGGAGCTTTATCCCTGTCCGGCTGACCGCCGGAATTTTGTGCTGTGCACTGCTCTCAGGCTGCGCCGGCTTGCATGGAAAAAAGAAAGAATTGCGTGCCACCGGTTTCTATTTTGATACGGTGATTACCGTTACCCTGTATGAAAACGGCTCCCAGCAGCTATTGGATGAATGCATGGAGCTTGCCGGCTATTATGAGCAGCTGCTCAGCGCTACCGTTGAAGGAAGCGATGTCTGGCGGATCAATCACAGCGGCGGCCAGCCTGTTACCGTTGATCAGGATACCCTGACCGTGCTTGAAACCGCTCTCTTTTATGCCGAGCTTTCAGAAGGGGCAGTAGATCCCACCATCGGCTCCCTGTCAAGCCTGTGGAATTTTGGTTCCCAGCAGAAAGAAATCGTTCCCTCCCCGGCCTCCATTGAAGAGGCGCTTTCCCATGTGGACTACCGCCTGCTCTCTCTGGAAGGCGGACAGGTGACTCTGAAAGACCCTCAAGCCCGTATTGACCTGGGTTTTATTGCAAAAGGCTTCATTGGCGATCAGATGAGGGAATTTCTATTGTCAAAAGGAGTTTCTTCCGCCCTCATCAACCTTGGCGGCAATGTGGTTGCCATAGGCTGCCGACCTGACGGCTCCCCCTTCCGCATTGGCATCCAGAAGCCCTTTGCTGCTGCAGGTACACCGGCGCTTACCCTGGATCTGTCACAAACCAGCGTAGTTTCCTCTGGGAATTACGAGCGTTATTTTATAAAGGACGGACAATTATACCATCACATTCTTTCTCCTCATACCGGTTATCCCGCCCAAAGCGGGCTGTCTCAGGTAACCATTTTAAGTGCAAGCTCTGTGGACGGTGATGCCCTCTCCACCCTGTGCTTTATTCTGGGCTGCGAAAAAGCCGCCCAGCTGCTTGAAAATTACCCGGATATACAGGCTGTTTTCATCACAGAGGACGGCGATATTCGTTCTGTTCATTTTGATCAGGAGCCTAGCCTACGCTGACTTCCCCGGCAAGCACTTTGTTGTAATCTTCCAGGTTTTTACCCAAAAGCTCCGGCGTGTCAAGCCCATACGGGCATTTTGCCTTACACTGGCCGCAGTGGATACAGTTTTCGATTTTCTTCATTTTGCTTTGCACTTCTTCCGTCAGCCACCCTGCCGAAGGCGCTCTTCTGAGCATCAGTGACATTCTCGCACAGTTGTTGATCTCAATCCCCACCGGGCAGGGCATACAGTAACCGCAGCCTCTGCAAAAGTCTCCGGCAAGCTCTTCCCTGTCTTTTTGTATCGTCTCCTCCAGTTCCTCCGTCATAACCGGAGGTGTAT
This sequence comes from uncultured Lachnospiraceae bacterium, assembly GCA_947172705.1. Taxonomy (GTDB): domain Bacteria; phylum Bacillota; class Clostridia; order Lachnospirales; family Lachnospiraceae; genus Suilimivivens. Next base: position 169,212 of record CAMWCA010000001.1, on the reverse strand, counting down.
GGACATAAGCCAAAAACTCGTCCAGTTCCTGTTCCCGCTGTACCCCCCAGATAGGCAGCACATTGTCAAACTGGGCGGCATAAGCATAAGCAGCTGCGGAATTGGTAATCAGCCCTCCGGAAAGCGCCTTCATGGCAATAAATCCCATATCCGCCTTTTTGCACCCTTCCACCAGCTCTTTTTCCTGCTCTGAGGCAAGATAACAGAAAGGAAACTGCAGCGTCTCATAAAGACCGCTTTCGATTGCCTCCCTTGCCACCCCCAGTCTGTGGTTGGTAATTCCTATATGCCTGATCTTTCCGGCATTCTTCGCCTCCACAGCAGCTTCATAAAGACCGCTTTCGTCTCCCGGTTTCGGACAGAACGCCGGATTGTGAAACTGATAGATATCAATGTAATCTGTGCGCAGCATTTCAAGGCTCAGGGCAAGCTCCTTTCGCAGCTCCTCCCCTGTCTGCGCCGCCGTTTTCGTTGCTATATATAATTTTTCCCGTATTCCTTCAAAGGCAAGCCCCAGCTTATGCTCACTGTCACTGTAGGCTCTTGCCGTATCAAAAAAGCGTATACCGCCTTCATATGCCTTTTGGAGTAAAAACACCGCTTCCCTGTCGCTGACTCTCTGGATGGGAAGGGCTCCAAAGCCGTTTTTATTGACTACAATCCCAGTGCTTCCCAGCCTTACCTGATGTTCTCCTGTTTTCATTTTGTCCTCCCTTTTTCCTGCTTCAATGCTCCGTTATGGATTTTCTCGGACATTTCTCCATACATACGCCGCAGCCTGCACATTTATCATAATCGATCTTTGCATGAAAATCCGTTATCTCCACTGCCTCTTCAGGGCAATTCTTTTTACAGAGCTGACAACCGATACACCCTGCGGTGCAGTCCTTCATGGTAACCGGACCTTTATCCTCAGAGCTGCAGGCAACCGTATACTTTGCGTCATATGGAATCAATTCGATCAAATGCTTGGGGCAGACCTCGATACATTTTCCGCATGCTTTACACTTTTCCTTATCAACCACGGCAACCCCTTTTTCCACATGAATGGCGTCAAAGGGACAGACCTGTACACAGCTCCCAAATCCAAGGCATCCATAATTGCAGCTTTTGGCGCCGCCGTTGGGCACAAAGGAAAGCATCCGGCAGTCTTCTATTCCGGTATATTCATAATCCAGAGTAACCTTATCACAATCTCCCTGGCATTTCACAAAGGCAGTCATTCTCTTTGTCTCCTGTGCCTCCACGCCCATAATGCCTGCGATCACCTTCCCTACCGGCTCTCCGCCTACAGGGCACGCATTCACCGCCGCTTCACCCTTTGCAATCGCCGCCGCAAGACCGCTGCAGCCCGGAAATCCACAGCCGCCGCAGTTATTGCCCGGAAGGGCGGCAAGCACTGCCTCTTCTTTTTCGTCCACATCCACTTTAAACCAGATTGCCGCCACGCCCAGAAACAATCCGATAAACAATCCCACGCCTGCTACCACTGCAACAGCCAGCAAAACACCTGTTATATTCATCTCTCACACCTCCTACAGCAGCCCTGAGAAACCACAGAATGCAATTGCCATCAATCCTGCGGTAATCAGTACAATAGGCATTCCCTTAAAGGATTCCGGAATATCATTGTATTCCATTTTTTCTCTGATTCCTGCTAAAATAACAATGGAAATGGTAAATCCCACCGCTGTGGCAAATCCGTTTACAATGCCTGTGAGAATTCCATAATTTTTCTGCACATTGGTCAGGGCAACTCCCAAAACCGCACAGTTGGTGGTAATCAAAGGCAGATACACGCCCAACGCCTGATACAGCCCCTTCATAAACTTTTTCAGGAACATTTCCACAAACTGCACCAATGCTGCAATCACCAAAATAAATACGATCGTCTGCAGATAGGTCAGATCAAAAGGCGTCAAAATATACTTATAAATTGCACCTGCTACTGCTGACGCAAGGGTAATAACAAAAATAACTGCTGTTCCCATTCCCGCTGCTGTGCTGGTCTTTTTTGACACTCCCAAAAACGGGCACAATCCCAAAAACTGACTCAAAACCACATTGCTTACCAGTGAGGATGAAATTAAAATAATGAAAAGCTCTTTAATCATTGGGCGCTTCCTCCTTCTCCTCTACAGCCTGCTCCGGGAATTCATCACCATCTGTAATTTCAATGACTTCCAGTTCTTCCTTTGCCGACACATCCACAAATTTACGGCTGCATCCTGTTTCTTTGCAATTCATGCAATCCGAATTGCACCCGGACTGTATTTTCGACATGTCCCGTCCCTTTTTCTCACCTGCAAGCTTAACCTTATTCTGAATTGCCGTGAGCGCGGCAAGCACAAAGAAGGCGCCCGGCGCCAGCACAAAAATGCTGCAGGGTACATAACTCTCCGGCATCACTGCCAGACCAAACACTTCCCCTGCCCCAAGCAATTCTCTGATTGCTCCAATGATGGTAAGCGCCAGTGTAAAGCCCAGTCCCATTCCCACTCCGTCAAAAAGAGAGGAAACAACATCGTTTTTGGAAGCATAGGCTTCAGCACGGCCCAGAATAATGCAGTTCACCACGATCAATGGTATGTAAAGCCCCAGGGCTCCGTATAAAAAGGGAATAAACGCCTTCAACAAAAGTTCAACCACCGTAACAAAAGATGCGATGATCACGATAAACGCCGGTATTCTGACCTTATCAGGGATGATCTTCCGAAGTAAGGCGATAAACATATTACTCAAAGCGAGAACCACCATGGTGGTCAGACCCATTCCCAGGCCATTAATTGCCGATGTGGTTACCGCAAGGGTGGGACACATTCCCAGCATCAGGACAAAGGTGGGATTTTCTTTTACGATTCCGTTAAACAACCGTTCCGATATATTACTCTGCTTCATCGCTGCCACCTCCTAACTGCTCCTGGAAATAGAAGAGTCCGCCGTTTACTGCTGTCGTCACAGCATTTGTGGTGATGGTTGCGCCGCTGATGGCATCAATCTGACCTTCTGACGCGGCGCCGGTTTTCGTATAGGTAAATGCCGGAACATTTTTGTCTGCAAACTGCGGCTTCAATACCGCCTCCGCTTTCATACCAAGCCCTGCTGTCTCCGAAATGCTCAAGATGGATATTCCGTTTAAGGTTCCATCGTTTCTGATTCCCATGGTAAAGGTAATATCGCCGCCGTACCCTTCATGGCTTGTAACCGTAAGCACATAGCCAAGGGTCTCTCCGTCACTGCCCTTTGCCGTCAGTGCATTTTCTACATCCACTCCTTCAAATCCGGCTTCCGTCCACCTTGCTGCAAAATCAGCGTCTTCTGACCCTGTCAATTCCGACATTTCAAATTCTGCCGCATCCGGGAAAACCTCTGCATAGGCTTCCTTTGCCGCCTTTTCTTCCGCCTGGGCAATAGGCTCCTTGGTAATCTGATATACCAATCCAAGAATCAAACCCGCAAACAGGGTAATAACCAAAAGGATGGCTGCATCTTTGATCATACTTTTCATGCTCTTTCCCCTCCTTTTCCGAACGCCCTGGGCATGGTCACCTTTTCAATCAAAGGAACCAGCAGGTTTCCTAAAATAATGGCATAAGACACACCCTCCGCCGAAGGACCAAAAATTCTAAAAATCCCCGTAAGAAGCCCCAAAATCACACCGTAAAGATACTGTCCCTTTTTGGTCACAGGTCTTGTCACATAATCTGTGGCCATAAAGAAAGCCCCCAGCATCAGACCGCCTCCTGCCAGATGAGCGGCAATAAATGCCGGATCAAAGCCATGACCGCCAAACAGAATCAGGAATATAATAAAGGAAATAATGTAACTGCCTGATATTTTCAGGTCAATAACGCCCAACAGAATCAGGAAACAGGCACCGATGACAATGGCAATCATGGAGGTTTCTCCAATCGTTCCTCCTGTCTTTCCCAGCACCATGTCCAGGATATTAACGCTCTCCCCCGCCTTTAAGCTTGCCAGGGGCGTCGCGCCGGTATAGGCGTCACAGTCAAAATTACACATAATAGAGGTATAGGAGATCAGAAGAAAACATCTTGCTCCCAATGCGGGATTCATAAAATTCTGTCCCAGACCTCCGAAAAGCATCTTCACCACTAAAATTGCAAAAATACCTCCCACTACCCCGATCCACCAGGGCGCTGAAGAGGGCAGATTCAATGCAAGCAAAAGCCCTGTCACCACTGCCGAGAAATCCCCTATGGTGACCTTTTTATGCATTGCCTTCTCATAGACAAACTCTGTGAGCACACAGGCCGCCACAGTAATCAAAATCAGGATAAGCGCATCCAATCCAAAATTATATATGCCAAAGCCTGCTGCAGGAAGCAAGGCGATCACCACTGCAAGCATGATGTTACTGGTCGTAACCTTTGACCTGATATGGGGATTGGATGACACCTTCATCAAATCGCTCATTTGTGTTCTTTCCTCCTACTTTTTCTTCTTTGCAAGCTGCATTTTACGCATGGATTTGATCACTTGGGTCAGAGGCCGCTTTGCCGGACACACATAGCTGCAGCATCCGCACTCGCAGCACTCCATGCCGTTATTTTTCACAAACGCCTCCTCGTCATAATGCTCCGCATAATCAGCAAGCTTCCTGGGAACCACCCTGCCCGGACAGACCTCCACACATTTACCGCAATTAATACATGCCGTAGGCTCCATAGCCGAAACCTGATCCCTGGTCATGCACAAAAGCGCCGAAGAAGTTTTGGTGGTGGGAACATCCAGGTCAAATATTCCAAAGCCCATCATGGGACCTCCCGAAACGATTTTCACAGGAGGCTCTATAAAACCGCCTGCTTCATCGATCAGCTCATGATAATTGGTTCCGATCCGCACCTTAAAATTCTGAGGGTTCACAATCGCATCCCCTGTGACCGTAACGATCCTGTACATCAGAGGGCGCCCCTCCATCACTGCATTATAAATGGCGATCACCGTATCCACATTATTCACCACGCAGCCTGCGTCCGCCGGAAGCATCGCCGAATGAATGGCGCGGCCTGTGGTGGCATAGATCAGCTGCCGCTCCGATCCCTGAGGATACTTTGTTTTCAAAGCCTTGACCGTAATTTTATTTTCATCTCTGGTGAGCCTTTTCAGCTTGGCAATGCAGTCCGGCTTGTTATCCTCCACCGCAAGGATTCCTCTGGCATTTTCAAACAGGCTGAGGGCAACCTTAAGCCCTCCGATCAGTCTTTCAGGTTCTTCCAGCATCTTCCGGTAATCAGATGTAAGATATGGCTCACATTCCGCGCAGTTTACGATCACATATTCAATTTTTTCAGGCTCCTTGGGGGAAAGCTTGACCGCCGTAGGGAAACCGGCGCCTCCCATACCTACGATCCCCGCCTCTCTGATCATTTGAATCTTATCTTCCCTGGTAAGTTCCTCAAAAGGCGGAACCTCCGGCCAATCTATTTCCTCATAAAGCTCGTCGTTCTCAATTACGATGCTCATCACGTTATCACCGGTCACCACTCTTCTGGGCTCAATTGCTTTCACAGTCCCCGAGACAGTGGCATAAATGGGCGCTGATACAAAACCGCCTGCCTCGGCGATCTTCTGCCCGGTAAGAACCCTGTCTCCTTTTTTTACAATCGGCTGCGCCGGCGCCCCAATATGCTGGGATAAGGGGTAAACCAAATCCCCCTGGGGCAAAACTTCCCTGATGGGCTTATCCTTGGATAAGTCTTTTCCGTCATCAGGATGAATTCCTCCCGCAAATGTTAATTTTGCCACTCCATACCCTTCTTTCCATATATATTAACGATCCATATCCGCTGGGAATACTTTTCATCCTCTTAAATATACTATTTTTTTGTCGAAAATACTACAGTATTTTTGAAAAATATGCTACACTAAACAGGTAATACATCTTAGGAGGCTCTCATGAAAACAGAAGAAATTGTTCTTGGTAATTTTAACCTGAAATACCCCTTAGAACGTCTGGCTCCTTTAAGTCAGATTTTATTTTTAGATATAGAAACAACAGGTCTGCTTTCTTCCAGATCCATGGTTTATCTGATCGGCTGCGCCTTTTATTCGGAGGGAAACTGGATCATAAGGCAATGGTTTGCCCAATCCCCCGAGGAAGAAGGTGAACTGATCAAATCCTTTTTAACCTTTGCCCAAAACTACACTTACTTAATTCATTATAACGGAAACGCCTTTGATCTCCCGTTTATTCGCCAAAAGGCCTCCCAATATGGGCTTCCCTGCGATTTTGGCAGATTGGAGGGACTGGATATTTACCGCCGCATCGTTCCTTACAAAAATTTCTTAAAGCTCCCTGACTGCAAATTAAAAAGCGTGGAACGTTTTCTTGGTATCCATCGGGAAGACACCTATAACGGCGGAGAATTGATTCGGGTTTACAAGGACTATACCCTTTCCCACGATTACAATCTTTACCACACCCTGCTCCTTCACAATTCCGACGATATGAAGGGGATGCTGGAGGTTCTTCCCATCCTTTCCTATTACGATCTGTTTAACAGCAGGCTCAAGGCTCGGAAGGTACAAGCCAATTACTACAATGATATTCATGGGATACCGCGAAAAGAACTTGTGCTCCATCTGGTATTTGCCTCCCCGCTCCCCATACAGGTATCTTTTATGGGAAAAGGATGCCACTTCAAAGGAGAAGGACATGAGGGCACTTTGATCGTTCCCATTTACGAGGAGGAGTTGAAGTACTTTTACGCCAATTTCAAAGATTATTATTATCTTCCCACGGAAGACGCGGCTCTGCATAAATCTATTGCCTCCTTTGTTGACAAGGAATACCGCCAACAGGCAACTGCCGCCACTTGCTATACAAGAAAATTTTCCTGTTATCTTCCCCAATGGGAGATTCTTGTAACGCCCTTTTTTAAACGGGAATACAAAAGCAGTGATCTGTTTTTTGAACTCACAGACGAAATCAAAAAGAACAGACAGCTTTTCTCCGACTATGCAAGCCATGTGCTGAACGCCATGGCAATTCAAAACTGATTTCTTATAGCATCATCATACAAAAAAGGCATCCAAACGGATGCCTCTTTTTATATACCTTGATATTTATCTTACCGGACGTTCATAAAAGAATGAATTCTTGCGATCGTATCCCATTTCCTTGTGATTAATGATCTGTTCCGTACTGCCAATGAATAAAATTCCTCCGGGCGCCAGGGACTGATAAAATTTTCTGAATACTTCGTCCTTTGCCTCTTCTGTAAAATAAATCAACACATTACGGCAGACAATCATATGGTAATCTTTGGGATAAGCGCTTTCCAAAAGATTGTGCTCTTTAAAATCCACCCTTGATTTGATTTCATCGGAGATCTGATAGGACAGCCCTACCTTGGTAAAATATTTTTTCTTGAAGTCCTCAGGCACTGCGGCAATACTCTTTTCATTGTACAGTCCTACCTTTGCCTTTGCTATCACCTGCTTATCCAAGTCTGTAGCCGTAATGCGAATCATATTTAACGGAATATGCCTGGACAAAGCCATTACCAGCGAATAAGGCTCATCGCCCGTGGAACATGCTGCGCTCCAGATCTTCAAATTCTTGCCATATTTACTGATCAGTTCAGGAATGATCTGCTGGTCCATAACCCGCCACTGATCCGGATTGCGATAAAATTCTGAGACATTAATTGTAAGATAATTGACAAATTCTTCAAATCTTGCCTGGTTTGTCTTCAGAACCTGCACGTACTCCTCATAACCTTTTATACCATGCTTGGAAATCAGCGCATCTATTCTCCGCTTCATCTGACGCTCTTTATAAGCGTTCAAATCAATTTTTGTCAGTTGAAATACGGCAGTTTTAAATTTTTCGTAATCATAAGCCATAGCCAATCCGCCCTGAATTGTTTATTCTTCCTCAGCTTCTGCTGCAATTACTGCGTCAATATCCACCGATACTACATCAGCATCCTCGTCAGCTTCCGCCTCTTCTGCTTCCGCTTCCTGTTCAGGCGCCAACAATGCCTTGATGCTGAGACTGATCTTTTTATCCTCGCTGTTGAAATCAACTACCTTTGCAGTAACCTCATCTCCAACCTTCAATGCATCGGAAGGTTTTTCGATATGCTCTTTGGAGATCTGGGATACATGAAGCAATGCGTCTACTCCCGGCTCTAATTCAATAAATGCGCCGAAGTCGGTCATTCTTGCAACCCTTCCTGTCACTTCATTTCCAACTGCATATTTCTCATCTGCATCCTTCCAGGGATTTGCATCCTCAAATTTCAGGCTTAATGCAATCTTAGTGCCGGAAATATCCTTGATAAAGGTCTTGACCTGATCGCCTACTTTAAATACTTTCTTGGGGTTTTCAACACGTCCCCATGACATTTCGGAAATATGAAGAAGACCGTCTGCTCCTCCGATATCGATAAATGCGCCAAAATCTGTCACATTCTTAACGGTTCCCTCTACCACATCGCCTACATTGATGCTCTCCAGGAGCTTCTTCTGCATTTCCGCCTTTTCTGCAACCAGCAGCTGCTTGCGGTCGCCAATGTATCTTCTTCTCTTGGGATTATATTCACTGATTACAAACTGTATTTCCTGTCCTGCATATTTGGTAAGATCTTTCTCGTATACATCTGACACAAGGCTTGCAGGAATGAAAATTCTCACCTCATCGATCACTACGCTTAATCCGCCGTCAAGCACCTGTGCCACCTTGGCGGTAAGTACTTCTCTGTTATTGAATGCCTCTTCAATTCTCTTATTGCCTCTGTCGGCAGCCAGTCTCTTGTAAGTCAGGATAACTTGTCCCTCGCCATCGTTTACCTTCAGGACTTTTACTTCCATGGTATCGCCCGGCTTTGCTACAGTTGTCAAGTCAACATTGGGTTCATTGGTATATTCGTTTCTTGTTAAAATACCATCAGATTTATAGCCAATGTTAAGTATGATTTCTTCCGGCTTAACATCAATGACTGTACCTTCAACTACCTCTCCTGTATGTATTGTCTTTAATGATTCTTCCAACATTTGTTCAAAAGTTAATTCTGACATAATTTTGAACCTCCTCGATAATATTGTTGGGGGTGGAAGCCCCCGCAGTAATACCCACCAGAGTAGCAGTTTTAGGCAGTTCTAAACGCAAATCTTCCAGTGTCTGTATAAAATATGTGGCATCGCATTTCTCACGGCAGATCTCATACAGCTTCTGCGTATTGGAACTGTTCCTGCCACCTATTACTATCATTGCATCGACCTTTGCCGCGATTTCACGCGCCTGTGTCTGTCGTTCTTCTGTCGCATTACAGATAGTATTTACAACATTAACATTGTAACCTCTTTTATGAAAAATTTCAACTAATTCTTGAAATTTGTTGTAGTTAAATGTCGTCTGGGATACAATGCATATCTTTTTTTCCTTATCCAGGCGGCAGTTTTCCGCTTCCTGCACCGATTCCACCACCATTGCAGGGGTGTCCGACCATCCCATGATTCCTTCCACTTCCGGGTGTCCCGGATTTCCGATGATCACGATCTGTCCGCACTCCCGGCTTTCTTTTTCTACAATATTATGAATCCGTTTTACAAAAGGGCAGGTAGCGTCAATGCATTCAAGCCCGTTTTCCGCAATCAGTTCATAGATCCTTTTGGGAACTCCATGGGAACGGATGACCACTGCGCCTTCCTTAAGCCGGGCAAGCTCTTCCTCCCCTTCAATCACCTGAACGCCGCGGCTTTCCAGATCCCGCACTACTTCCTCATTATGGATAATGGGACCGTAGGTATAAATCTTTTTGCCATTGGCAATCTGCTCATAAACCTTTTCCACCGCCCTTTTAACGCCAAAGCAAAAGCCTGCGCTTTGGGCACGTATCACTTCCATAGCTTTATTCTCCCATATCCGGCATGGATTTCCTGCTGACAGCCAGAATTTCCTCCACCACCTGATCGATGGTCATATAGGAGGAATCGATGAGAACCGCGTCTTCCGCCTGCTTTAAAGGAGCAATTTCCCGGTTCATGTCCTGCTCGTCCCGCTTTATAATATCCGCCTCTATTTTTTGAAGATCGCATTCCTCCCCTTTAGCGGTAAGCTCGTCATATCTTCTTTTTGCCCTTACCGCCGGGCTTGCGGTCAGATAGATCTTCACGTCCGCATTTGGCAATACGCAGGTGCCGATATCCCTTCCGTCCATCACTACGTTATTTTTTGCCGCCAGTTCCTTTTGAAGCACGGTAAGGCGTTCTCTCACTCTGGGATTCTGGCTGGTAACGGAAGCAATATTTCCCACCTCTTCCGTGCGCAGAAAGGCGTTTACATTCTCTCCATTTAAAAGTACTGCCTGCTCTCCCTTTTCATATTGAATGGTAATATCTGCACACTGGCTTTTTTCCGCCACTGCATCTGCATTTTGGGGATCTATATGATTTTGCAGCATGTAATATGCCATGGCGCGGTACATGGCGCCTGTGTCTACATAAATAAATTTTTTTGCCTTTGCGAGCTTTTTTGCAATGGTGCTTTTGCCGGCGCCGGCAGGTCCGTCTATGGCGATCTGATAACTCATTTTTTCCTCCGTCCTGAAGCGATAGTTTGAGAGATTAAGCCTCGTGTTTTTTCATGCGAATTTTATCATATCATGAACTGACTCTTTTGCCAAGCGGACTGGGACAATATGTTTTGATGGTTTGATGGTTTGAATCCCTTGGTTTACTCCGGCAGTGTGCGGGGAGCCGGTATTGGGGGCGGGAGGGTCTGGCTGCAGGGCGGGCGGCTAAAAAAAGAATTTGCGCTTGCTCCGTTGCACCGGGCATTGCGATGAGCCTCGTGAAGCAAAACGTACAGAAGCAATGGCTTCTGTGCGTTTTTTGAGTCTCATCTCCATGGTGCAAAAGTCGTTCGCACAAGATTCTTTTTTTAGCCGCCTGCCCTGCAGCCAGACCCTCCCGCCCCAATACCGGCTCCCCGCACACTGCCTCACTTTTGTTTTCAATCCCCCGCAAGCGAAGATACACTGGTCTTCGGCGGTATACTTACCGGTAAAAAAGCATCTGGATATTTATTACCCAAATGCTTTCATTGACAATGTATTATTTATGTTACTGCACTTTTATAAAAAAATCTTCATATATTCCTACTGGTACATCCTCACCAAAAGAATATTCTTCCATTGTTTCATTTTCAAATCTGTATATTGTAACTCTTTCTTTTGTTGGATCAACAATCCAATATTCTCTAACACCTGCCGTTCGATATTTGAATAACTTTGTAAAATAATCCATGGGCTTGTTGCCTGGAGAAACAATTTCAATGATCCAGTCCGGCGCTCCATTGCATCCCCTATCCGTTATTTTATCCTTATCGCAAATAACGGATAGATCCGGTTCTACGTAGTTTGTATTATCTTCATTCAAAAATACAGCAAACGGAGCCGGAAACACTTCACATTCACCATTATTCTGTTTTATAAAGTCTTTTATCTGATAATGTAAGTCAGAAACCAACCTTTGATGTTTTGTGTTAGGCGGAGCCATGTAATAAATCTTTCCATCAATCAGTTCTGCTCTCTCTCCATCCGGCAAAGAATAAATATCTTCTATTGTATAAACTTCTTCTTTTCCCAATGCATCCATAACTCTTTCACCTCTATCCATAATACCATTATATCCTAGTGGATTATAAACATACAATCAAATTCCTGAATATGTTTTCACGGTTTTGGCATGTCCTCCGGCATCGTTCCTCCGCTTCTTTCAATCGTGTTGAAAATCTCGCGTGCTTTTTGCATGTGGTCAATAATTTTTACGCCAAAGGGGCAGCGTTTTTCACATGCGCCGCATTGTATGCAGGCGTCTGCTTTTACTTTTAAAGTGTTGTAATGCTCCCGTACGGTTTCGGGAACCGTGTGCTGGGCATCGCAAAGGTCTGCAAATTTATTTACTGTGGCAATGTCAATCCCTACGGTACAGGGGGCGCAGTGTCCGCAATACATGCATTTGTCCTTGAACGGATGGGCGGGAGTGTGGGAAAGAAGGGTTGCAAAGTCTTTTTTCTCCTCGGGCAGCTCCGAATATGCGGCGGCTTCCAAAAGTTCCTCCTTTGTCTGCGCTCCTGCAAGCACACTGGCTACCCCGGGGCGTGTGAGGCAGTAATGGAGACATTGCGCCGCCGTCATTGCCACGCCAAAAGGGGATTCTCCAGCATTGAGAAGCGCTCCTCCGCCATAGGGCTTCATAACTGTCAGGGCTATGTTTTCACTCTCGCAGAGACTGTAAAGAGCCAATCGTTCCGGATCTGTACAGGAAAGCACATCCGGCGCCTGGTAGGTAGATTTTTCAAATAAGGTATTTACATCTTCGTTGGGCGGAAGAATATCATAGGCGGGATTGATGCTGAACATGATCACATCGATCTCGCCGCTTTTCGCTGCCTGAATCGCTACCCTTGGGTTATGGGTGCTCATGCCTATGTGACGGATCTTTCCGGCTGCTTTCAGTTCTCTGGCATAGGCTATTACCGACCCTTGAAAGACCTGGTCGAAATCTTTCTGTTCATCCACATAATGGATCATTCCCACATCCACATAATCCGTTTTCAAACGCAGGAACAAATCATCGTAAGCCGCTTTCACTTTTTCCATATCTCTGGTTCGCTGATACTGACCATCTATCCATGCGGAGCACAAATGCGCCTGAATGATAAACTGATCCCTGCGCCCTTCCATTGCCTTTCCCAGACTGTCTCTGATATATGGCTCCGGATTATACAGATCAAAATAATTGATTCCCGCCTGCAACGCCGTATTAAAAAGCGCCTGGGCAAAAGCATCATCTTTCCCTACAAACGCCTCGCTTCCCAGACCGATCTCGCTGACCTTTATGCCCGTTCTTCCCAATGTTCTGTAATTCATAAGCCGCTCCCTTCCTTAAAAATGATAAGTATGCATTCTAATTATTTCTATTCTATCAGACATGCATGGTAATGTCACGATATTGAAGGAAAAATCCCCGCTTGGTCGGTTTTTAGGCAGATTGGATTAAAAAAAATGGGAAAATGTATTGACATAGGATATTATGTAATGAAAGAGATTGGCTCAAACAGGTATTGTCCACCATTGATTCTGCCAATTGAGAAGAATGAATTAAATTTTGATTAGAGCAAACGTAACAACTGTATAAGTTCATACTGGTTCGAAGCATTAGAAATTGTCAGCCGGGTGTCAAACTGCCGGAATTTATTTCTCTGGTAAAACGTCAACAAACTTTCTTCATCATTTGTCTCCAAAAACACCACCATTCCGCCACCCATATACTGCATATCTTCAATAACATTCCAAGCTAGTTCGAGAAGCTCTGCTCCTGTTATTTCCCTATTTCTGCCATTTGTGTAATTTTTACCAAGCTGTGCAATCAGATATGCCGACATTATATATGTCTGTGTCTGATTGTCAAATTCACTGACGCGCATAATCTTTCTTTTTATTGTATTACTTACCTTTTCCCCACTTACTGTCAGCGGCTTTAATGCTATGGTAAAATATCCGACTAGCGCCATACTGCTTAGAGAAAACACAAGATATGTAACCGATTGATTCTTTTTAGTAAATTCTATTGCGCTCTTTTTCAAAAAATGTTCAATATCCGAATTTTTAGGACAAGAAAACTCGGAGAGTTCTTGAATCAGTTTATCCTCTCCGAGCTTTGGATTATCACTGTTAAGATATTGGCGGATATTGGTAACTAAAAATTTATCTGTTTCCACCATTCACTTTTTCCCTTTTCTCCATAAACTCTATCAGTTCCGACTCTCTCTTTACAAACCTTGCAGCCACAGGAACACGAATCGGGCGGTCATTGGCAGACGCTTCTATTGCATCAGCAAACATTTCCACCTGTTTCTCGCCAGAAATAACAAAGTTTTTCGTGATACTTGAAGTTGCCATAAAAACACCTCCTTTGTTAGTATGGCTTTTTTTACATTCCATATACTTTCCTATCTACATAGTACGGTTTTACAATTGCTTTTGCAATAAAATTTTTGTAAATTTTTTATGCGTTTTATTTTATAATCAATTACTGCATCTTTATTAATTATAAGAAGGGCAGCCGATTTATCCGACTGCCCTCAATCACAAAATAAATTCACATAGCTGCATTCCGCCTAGTTATTCACTGCCTCCCTGTAGACAATTGCCCAATATCCAAAGTCGGAAGCTGAAACGGTAACGGTGGCTTTATCTGCATCCGCGTCCTTCATCTCCACTAAATTTCCGCCTTCATCATAGCACAAAACTGCAAATTCATACTTGCTGTCCCTTAATTTTTCCGGTACGCCCAGAAGGACTGTCAGGGGTTCGCTTACCTTTCTTACAGGGCTGATCTTGCCCTTGTCCATCTTGTACAGGTCGTTATTGATTACGCCCAGAAGCTTCCATCCCTTCTCTGCTGCCGCTCCTGCAAGATTTTTATTCATATCCTTATTCAGGCTGTCACATACGTAGGATTTGATCACAACACCGTTCTTTACTTCTTCCTCTGTAAGCCCTGCCGACTGTTTGATCTTGTTTTTATCATCCTTAAATACCGCCCCTGCCACACAGACTTTGCCGTAAACGCCTTCGATGGTTGGCAGACTCTTTGTTCCGTCGGAAGCCACCACCTGATTGATCAGAACAGGCGCTTCTTCCGGCTCACTGCTCTCAGTTCTTCTTGACGATGACCGGCTTGTTGACACTGGTTCAGGTTCCGGCGGGGTTACTTTCCCATGAAGCTTTCCCAAGATAAAGTTTGCCATTTCTCTCAGCGCGGCATTGACTTCCGCTACCTGATCTGCCGTCGGATCTTTAGGCGCATCCTCGGTTCCAAAATAATTGAAGCAAAGCTCGTTGACTGCATCATTCATAGTGCAAAAAGCCGTCCAATCCGGCTTATAAACCCAGTATGTATCGTTTTCCATGGTTGTTTCATCAGGAGGCGTATCCCCGTTTGCAGTGTCAACTATAATGATCTTACCCGCCGCATCCAGTCTCCAAATGGGGTCAATATAACTCCATAAGCTTTCATTTTCCTGCCAGAGAGATTCGTCCACATAATATTCTCCGGTAGCCGTCGTGATTCCGTCAACCACTGCTACGGCGGCATCGTACCATGCGCTGTAGTTTTCCTTGCGGGCGCCAGTTATCTCTTCCTCTCCATCCACCTCGTCAGGCTCCGGCTCCGCAAAAGGCGCGTCGTATTCCATAAACTGATTCCAAAGCGCCTCGCTTAACAGCCGCTGCCCTGCCGGCGCATGAGTAATATCATACTCCAGGTCCTCAACTACCCACAGTTCATCCTTTTCAAAAAGCGTGTCAACGTTCTGATATACATAATCCTGTATGTTCCAGACATCCTCCCATGTGGGATTATCACTTTTAGCGGGTGCTGCAAAAGCCGTCATACTTGATAAAAGCATAACCGACGCTACCACTGCCGCCAGTATTCTGTGGCAAATCTTTTTCTTTTTCATTCTTTTTCCTCTCTTTCATTTTCCTTTACTTTGTAATCTATATTTTTGATTTCATGATATTACAGGCGGTTCCTGAGTTTTTTGCCTTCGGAATCATCCTTTCTCTTTACGAAATCATTAATACCCTGCTAACGTCCGGCTTCGGAAGCCTCGAGTCCTTTTTCGATGAGAAGCCGGAGCACCTCGGAATCACTTGCATCCTTAAACCTTTCCTTTTTCAACGCTTTAATTTCTATTTCCTTTTCCAAAGGAATCGTTACCGTTATGCGTTTTTTTGTATTCTCCAAACAAATCACCTCTGTAATGATTAATGGTTCACCGGTTCACTTTTCTATGTTTTATTATAGTGGTTCACCGGTTCACTGTCAACTCAAACTTGAAAACACACCGTACTTGTGTATAATAAAATAAGGAAAGAAGGTGAACACATGGCTACCAGCAAACCAAGGTATACGGTTTCCGTAGACGACGAATTGTTTCAGCAAATTGAAGATTTTCGTTATGAACACCGCTATGCAACTCGTTCTCAGGCAACCTGTGAGTTAATACGGCGTGGTCTTGCATCCCTGAAAGACGCCCAACCTCCTTCCGGAGACTCCCGTTCCTGACAGATATTTTCATTCTTTCATGGTTTAATTGCAATAAAAAAGGTCCTATGTCTCTACTATGACACAGAACCTTTTTACTTTGGCGTGCAATTCTGCACACTTTGTCTTCTGAAATTTTCACTGGGAAGGATTTTCCTTCTGATACAGTTCGATCCCCCTGATAATGGAATCCAGCAGATGATCCAGACTGTAATCCAATTCCTCTGTTTTTCCCTGATATCTGTACATATAAAGCGGTCCATAACTCACCTGACCGTCTTTATCTACATTGGTAGACTCTATGCTTCCCTTTACCATGGCAAAAATATGATATCGGTACTGGTCAAAAAATTCCAGATGATCTTCCAGCATTCTGTCATGGTAGGCAAGATCATCGGACACCTGCTCATAGCCCGATCTCACAATGTCATACCCCTCCCACCGGGCATCATTCTCCGTATAATAATAGGTATCCTCCGCCTCCACCGCCTGGAGGAAGGGGTCCTCATACAGTTCAGAAATCAACTGCCTGCACTGTTCCGCCATCAGCTGATAATCCTTTTCCTCAACGCTATCCAGAATCTGCCCTAAAAGCGCATCATAGAGGGTTACATCCCACCCTCTTATAATCACCTTGTTTGTTCCTTCACCCTGGCTCTTATTCTCCGCTTCCGGAAGCTTCTGACTCCCCTGGGTCTCATTTTTGCTCCCGGATCTGGGAGCCTGTTCCCCCTTCATCTCCCACCCCAGCAGGAGAACCTGCACGGAAAGCGCAAGAACTGCAACGCCTAATAATGCCACAAGACCGGTAAGGATTTTTACTCTTCTTCCCTCTCCCCCTGCCCCTGGCAGACATTTTTCCAGTCCCACCGCCGTCTCTTTCGCCGTGGCAAACCGTCTCTGGGGATCAAAGACGCAGCATTTACGGATTACCTTTTTCAGACGCCTGCTTCCTTTTCCTCCCTCAAGAGCCGCAAGATCATAATCTCCGGTCTTCATATACAATAAAGTTTTACCGATGCCGTAAATATCTGTTCTCTCATCAGACTGCCCAAAGCCATACTGTTCCGGCGCTGCGGTTTCTCTTGTCCCTGCAAAATAGGTATCTTCCTTTTTTCCCTCTTTATAGGATCTTGCCGTTTCCAGATCAATCAGCGCAATACTGCCGTCTTTTTTTAAAATAATATTTTCCGGCTTAATATCCCGATGGATCACCGGAGGCTTCCTCAAATGCAGGTTTTCCACGCTTTTGCATATCAATATGCCCATACGGCAGATTTCTTCCTCGGGAAAGCTGCGGATCTCTCCCACCTCAGCCAGAGAGTTACCCTCCACATAGTTTCTCAAAAGCCAGACCCTGTCTTTTTCCTGAAAAATTTCCTTTATGCAAATATCAGACATTTCTATTTTCTGAAGTTCCCGAAGCATCTGCCCTTCCGACAACAGGTGAGACGCTTCTTCACCTACTGCCCACTTCAGTATCCATTTTTCTTCCTCTTTAAAGCTTTTAACCAGATAGGTTCCTTTCCCCGGAGAATCCTTCAAGCATGCAAGAACCTCATAGCGTTCAGCCCATCCCTCCGGGAGATCCACGCTCTTTTGTATTTCCCTGACATACTGATCTTCAAATTCCCTGTCACTCATTTCCATATTCCTCCAAAAGCTCCAGATACTCCCGTAAGGAAAGCTCTTTCTCTATCGCGTAAATTACAAGGGCGTCCTTTTTTACCCTGGGATAAAGAATTTCTCTTTTTCCAATTTTTAAAAGCCGCTGGGTCTTTTCCAAATTCAGGCGCAGCAGCAATGCAGTTCGTATCAATATTTCCCTGGAAGGTTTTCGGTTTCCATTTAAAATCTGGTAACCGTAGCTCCGCTCCAGATTCATTTCTCTGATAAATTCTCCTCTGGAAACGCCTTTCTCCCTTAGCAGATCCGCAAGATAATATTGTATTTGAACCTCTTTAAAAGCTTGCTCCTTTAGGAAATCCATATCTCCTTTTTTTCTGTTCTTGATCTGGTTGATCAATTCTTTTGTAGGTTTCATCCGCTCACACCAATCTTAAAACCGGAAAGATACAGACTTAAAATATCCTTCTGCCGCTTTCCGGTTTACCTTCTCATATTCTTATCAATCACTCTCCTGCGCCGCACTAACCCCGGCAAGATGCCCGGTACACCAGGCAATCTGAAGATTAAAGCCTCCTGTTACTGCATCCAGATCCAACAGCTCTCCTGCAAAATAAAGCCCCTTTATCAGCCTGGACTCCATGGTAGAAGGATTTACCTCCTTCACGTGTACGCCGCCCTGGGTCACAATTGCTTCCTGAAATCCTCTGGTTCCCGTTATCGTCAGGGCAAGCTCCTTCAAACATAAAATCAAAGTATTTCTCTCTTCCCTGGTGATCTCATTTACTCTTTTTTCCGGGCTGATTCCGGATAATCGTATGATAACCGGAATCAGCTTAGCGGGAAGCAGACCATCCAAAGCATTTTTAAATTGCTTATTTATATTCTCTTCAAAATCTCTGAGCAGTCTTTTATCCAACTGCTCTTTTGACAAGGCGGGTTTCAAGTCGATCAACAGCTTTGCCTGTCCGCCGTAGCACTTTTTTACATAGTAACTGCTGGCGCTTAAAATCAGGGGACCGCTTACCCCGAAGTGGGTAAACAGCATTTCCCCAAAGCCCTGGTATAACTTTTTTCCTTCCCTTGTAAGCAAAATCTCCACGTTCTTCAAAGACAATCCTTGAAGCTCCTTGCACCAGTTTTCCTTTACCGTAAAGGGAACCAGCGCCGGTTTCATTTCTCTCACCGTATGCCCCAGCTTTTCGGCAAATCCATAGCCGTCTCCGGTAGAGCCTGTAGCGGCATAGGATTTTCCTCCGGTTGCAAGAATAACGCTATCTCCCTTTAAAACTTTTCCATCGGCAAGCCGTACACCGCAGATCTTTTTCCCATGAGTTTCCGTATAACAGCCGTTATAGTCAATATTTTCTGCAATCAGAAGTTCCTTCACCTCAGAATGCAGCAGCACCTTAACGCTTTCCCGCTCCATCTGCCCATTTAAAGCGGCAATCACATCCGAAGCGTGATCCGAAACCGGAAAGACTCTCTCTCCTCTTTCTTCCTTCAGCCTGCATCCGGATCGCTCAAAAAAATCCATTACGGCGCGGTTATCCATCTGATAAAAAGCAGAATATAAAAACTTTCCATTACTGATCACATTGTCAAAAAAGTTCTCCGGATCGCAGGCATTGGTCAGGTTACATCTGCCCTTTCCGGTAATATATATTTTTTTTCCTGTCTTTTCATTCTTTTCAAGGAGCGTAACCGCTGCGCCTGCCTTCGCTGCGCTGACCGCCGCCATCATTCCTGCGGCGCCGCCTCCTACAACAATCACCCGTCTCATAGCCCTACTCCTCTGACGGCTCTTCCTTATCAATCTTCATCAAAGGATAATTCAGCATAGGTTCCTCGTCGATAAAGTTGATCTCATCGTTCAGATACACCTGATAGTTGTTCCAGACCTCCTCCAGCATTTCCAGATTCCGCTTCACTTCCTCAGGTCTTTTCAGGCACAAAGCAACCACCAGCGCGTTAATTACGCTTAAAGGAGCCACCAGAGAATCCACTATGGAGACCATATCGCTTTTGGCAAGCAGATTACAGGAGGAATAAAGGTTCATGGGCGAATGGATGCTGTCCGTAATGGTAATCACCTTGGCATTTCTGTCATTGGCAAACTCCATTGCTTTCAGCGTACGCATGGAATATCTGGGAAAGCTGATTCCTACAATGGCATCCCGCTGGTCAATTCGAATCATCTGTTCAAACATCTCCGTAACACTTGTTGTTTTAAGAAGAACAATGTTTCCACGAATCATATTCAAATAGAAATGGAGAAAATCAGCCAAAGGCTCGCAGCTTCTTACCCCTACCAGATAAATCGTTCTCGCCTCCAGAATAATATTCACCGCCGCCTCAAACGCCGCCGCATCCAGGCTTACAAGCGTATCCTTTATCTTCTCCACATCTGAATTCAAAACAGAATGAAGGATCTCCGTCTGGGTGCTTTTCCCATATTTTACATCCATTTTCTGCACTGAATTCAACTTGTTTTTTACCCAGTCTACCAGTGCGCTTTGAAATTCCGGATATCCTTCATACCCCAATCCGGAGGCAAAGCGGACTACCGTAGACTCGCTGACGCCGACAGTCTCTCCAAGCTTTGCCGCCGTCATAAAGACAGCCTGCTCATAATGGTCTGATATGTATGCAGCAATCGCCTTATGCCCCTTGCTCATCTTCATATACCGGTCATTCATTCTGGTAATAATATCATGTTCCTGTTGCTCCATCCCTGCTTCCTTCCATATATAAATATTTCATCTGTTATGTATTGACTTCTCTATCGAAATGAGTAATAAGCTTCTTTTAACATCTGCATGGTTTCATCCTCTGACAGATCGTAGTCTCCCGTAAGGCACATGCATGCCGCACCATGGATAAAAATCCACATTTTCATAAACAGCCCACTTGCATTGCTGCACCCCTGAGAAGTGGCTGCATGGATTTCCCTGCTCACATAACCCCCGTTACCGTTTACCAGATCATACATACTTCTTCCAAATCTCTCAGAGGATAAAAATACAAATTCAAATATTCTTTTGTGTTCGCTTGCAAATTTTATGTATGCCTGACCCAGATTTACAAAGGGCGTCACCGACTGTCTGGGAAAACGCTCATAAAAATCATGAAAAAAATCACATGCCTTTCCAAACAGTTCCTCCGTCAATTCTTCCATATTTTTATAAATACGGAAAATCGGCTGGGTAGAGCAATTTGCTTTTGCCGCCAATTTTCTCGCAGTCACCTGCTCTATCCCGTCCTCCTGCAAAATAGCAAAAGCTGCCTGGACAATATCTTCCTTGGTAATAGTCTCTTTCCTTGCCATAGCGTTCATTCCTTTCTTACTATAACATATGTTATTACATATATTTTATCATACAATGTTTTACATATTATGTCAACATAAACTGAGAGGGACTTTTTTGTATTAGTTGGGGGGGGAACAGCGCCGTTTTTTAGCAGGAGGCAGGGCATATAGGATGTTTGTGCGGCTCCGTCAGGGAATCAGCAGCCTTTCCGGGCTCTAGCGCAGAATCGGTTCATTTCACTTACAGCATGGTTCAGAAAAGAGGGCAAAACCGCCAGGACGGCGGTTTTAGGAGCCATGCGGCACGGATGCCGCCGGGCTCCGACCCGACTGGATAGAACATATTATGCCATGCTGTTAGTGAAATCCGATTCGAAGTCGAGCCCGGAAAGGCTGCTGATTCCCTGACGGAGCCGCACAAACATCCTATACGCCCTGCCTCCTGCTAAAAAACGGCGCTGTTCCTTCTCTAAAATAAAAGATGCTGCAAATAAGTGGTTAAAATAACAGCCTCTTATTTACAGCAATTTATCAAAAACGATTATTTGCGAATTATATTACACCTGTTCCTTCATTATGATGTATTCTCTCAGGTCATTGAGGAATTGATTCCAGGCGTCTTCATGATCTACGAAGTACAGGGGACATTTCTTGCCGCCCTCGTCGTAGTGCCTTCTCATATCCTCCGGGGTAAGGTTGTATTCTTTCAGCAGCCATGCGGATAGCCTGATCAGGGATTGGTAGGTGGTGTCCGTGAAGGAGCCGTCCTTGGACAGGTAGCAGCATTCAATGGAAATGGAATCGTAGTTTCTTCCTGCTACTGCATAAGCGATCTCATCCAGGGGAACGCATTGTATGATCTCCCCGTCGTAGCCTATGACGAAGTGGGCGCTTGCCGACGTCTCGCCTGTGGTGCTAAGATTTTCAAAATAACTTCTGTTTTGTGCTGCACTGGTTCCCGGATTTGCCGTATAGTGTACAAAAATATTGTTGACTCCCTCTATTGCCTCGCCCGGTCTTGAATACTCATTAACAGGAATAAAATCCTCCGTTATGATCGGCTTGAAAGCATCGCTGGTTACAACCTCCTCCGGTTCCTGAAGCTCCGTTCTCACTGCGGGCACTATCCGTTCTTCCCTTATCATTACTTCCGCAACCAGCTTGATCAGCACAAAAAGCAAAAACGCAATTAAGAAAACAAAAAATAATAAGGTAGTCATTCTCACCATCATTGTCTTCCGTTTTCTGCGCTTTCTTCTTCGGATTCTTTCCTGTTCGATCCTCGGATCTATTTCCCTGGGATATCTTTTAACTCTCCCGAAATCCGGCACCTCTATTTCCGGTTGTCTTCTTCTCTCGGTTACTGCTCTACTTTGCCTTTCAGGTCCTGCAGCCCTTCGTCTATTAGATGTATCCTGCCTCCGAGGTCTGCGATAAACCTCCTCGTCTCTGGATATATCAATAAATTCCAGTTCCATCCCCGCCTCACCCTTTGTAAAAAAATACATAACACATAATAAGAGTATAGCAAATATCACATTATATTTTTTAATTTTAAATAAATTTTTTCTTAATTTGAGCAATTCACAGTTAGACAAATTGCATTTTTATCGGGCAATTCATACTTTTCAGAGTGACTATGGTTGCGTGATATAGTTACATTAGAGCAGCCTTAAAAACTGTATCAGCTCATGTGACTCGTCCATATCTGATGAAATCTGTCTGGTATCAAACTGTGAAAAACGGTTATTATGATAGAAAGATAAAAGCTTTTCTTCATTTTCCGCCTCTAAAAATGTTACCATGCCGCCAAACATATATTGTGTAGCTTTAATTTTATCCCATGCCAGTTCAAGAAGTTCCGCACCAGTAACCATTTTCCCATTATTTTCAGAATAATTTTTACCTATTTGTGCTATCAAATAAGCTGACATAGTATATGTATCCGATTTTTTATCCAACTCGCTAATCCGTAATAATTTTCTCTTTACAGTATTACTTACCGTTTCGCCTCTTACAGTCAACGGTTTTAATGCAAGAGTAAAATATCCCAACAATCTTCCACCAACAACAGAAAACACAAGATATGTAACAGACTGGTTCTTTTTAGTAAATTCAATGGAACTATGCTTCAAAAACCGTTCAACATCAGGATTTATCGGACAAGAAAACTCGGAGAGGATTTGAAGAAGTTCATCCTCCCCAAGTTCAGGGTTCTCATTACCAATATACCGCCGGATATTGATAATTTTATATTTATTTTTTTCTGCCATTCGCCTTTTTCCTCATTCTCATAAATTCAAGCAGCTCCGCTTCATCTGTTATTTCACTTGCAGCCACCGGAATACGCTCAGGACGGTTTTTGGCAGATTCTTCAATCGCATTGACAAACATCTCCACCTGTTCCTTGCCAGAAATGACAAAATTTTTTGTAATGCTCGAAGTCGCCATAAGAAACACCTCCGCTGTTAGTTTTTCTTTTCTATCTACATTTTATTATTCTATTTTGGCTGATGCAATAAAACTTTTATGAATTTTTTATAACTAATTTTTCCACTGCTATATTTTCCACCCATGCCACGGGGCACATCTTGCAGGAAGGATTCGCGGGGCGGACACGGGCGGCGCACAGTCAATGGGTACAGCGAAAAGGGCACAGCGCGGAGGCTGGGGATTGCATGTACAGGTTCAGTGCCTTAGCGAAAAATCGGTAATTTCACTTATGGAATGGCAGAATAACCAGGGTGATTTCGCCATGGATGGCGAAATCAGGAGCCATACGGCACGGATGCCGCGGCTCCGACCCGTCCAGTTTTCGATACCCTTCCCCATTCCGTTAGTGAAATCCGATTTTGAGATCGGCACTGAACCTGTATATGCAATCCCCTGCCTCCGCGCTGTGCCCTTTTCGCTGTACCCATTGACCGTGCGCCGCCGTGTCCGCCCCGCGAATCCTTCCTGCAAGATGTGCCCCGTGGCGTGGATGAGAAATGCAGCTGACTACTTCTTTTCTCTCGCCCGCTTTCTGTCATTCTTATCCTGATACAGCTCCACATTTCCAATCCCCTGTACAAACTTGGAAAACTGACTGTATCCGAAATCTTTCACATTGAAATTATCATACTTGCTATATACAAGATTACTCAGTTCACTGATACCGATCCCCTTGCTGCCCGCCTTGTGGATAGCCTGCTTCACATAGCTTCTGATCTCCTCCTGGGACTGCTGGTTATCCTTCAGGGAAATAGTGATCACATTCTGCCGCTTTTCCAGCAAAAACATCCCCGCATCCTCCACAAATTTTGACAGCAGGCTATAGCCATAATTTCGCACGTCAAAATCCGGATACATATTCACCAGACGATTCCCCACGGAGGCAAGCTCCACGCTTTTCCCTTTATTTTCATTTTCGTTGATAATATTGGTGATGGCGTTGCACACCACCTCTCTGCTGATGGTATTGTCCTGCCCGTCTTTGTTCTCCGCATCCTCGTCACGGTTGCCCAGATTCTCCAGATTTACAAATCTGGTACATGCTACCCTGAAGGAACGGGGCGTCTTCTCCTCACCCATTCCGATCACTTCCATGCCTGACTCCCGCAGTCTGCTTGCCAGTCGTGTAAAATCACTGTCGCTGGAAACAATACAAAAGCCGTCCACATTGCCGGTATAAAGAATATCCATGGCATCGATGATCAGCGTGGAATCCGTTGCGTTCTTTCCCACCGTGTTGCTGAACTGCTGCACCGGGATCACAGAATTTTCCAAAAGCTCTCCCTTCCATTTGGTTGCCTGGGTGCTGGTCCAATCCCCATAGATTCTTTTGTAGGTGGTAATCCCATAAGTGGACAGTTCCTCCAAAATATCTCCTATATACTTTGCCGATATATTATCTGCATCTATCAGCAACGCAAACCGCTTATTTTCCATTCTGATCTCCATTCCGGAGCGTTTGCGCTCCATTTATTGCTATGATTCCGTTTCCAATTACTTCCTCCATTATAACACAGAAAAATCCCCCGTACAATTTTTCTGTACGGGGGACAAAATAAACTGTGCTTTTTCAGGTATTACACAGGATATGCTGCATTTTTCGTATCAGCCTGGGTCATATCCACCTTTTCCTGCTGTGCCTGACGATATTTGAAGAAGTCTGTTGCAACCTGAGGGAACAGAGCATAGGACAATACGTCCTCATCCTGCTGTTTCCATTCCTTCATCTCTGCTTCCAGTTTATCCATTTCGTTTTCGATCAGATCAGCGGGACGGCAGGTAATTCTCTTCTCGCCGGGAATAACCTTATCGATGATCTCCTGATTCATAGGCTTAACTGTCTGACCGTATTCGCCGCGGAGAACTGCCTTTGTCTCCTTGGTCGCCATTTTATATCTTTCTCCCATAAGCACGTTGAATACTGCCTGTGTACCTACGATCTGGGAAGAAGGGGTTACCAGAGGCGGCTCGCCAAGATCCTTTCTAACCTGAGGGATCTCTTTCAGCACATCATAATATTTATCCTCTGCGTTCTGCTCCTTCAACTGGCTTACCATGTTGGAAAGCATACCGCCGGGTACCTGATACAGCAGTGTCTTGATATCCACGCCCATAACCTTGGGATTGAGGAGCCCGTCTGCAAGGCATTTGTCTCTGTAAGGTCTGAAGTAATCAGCGATTTCAGATAAAATGCTCTGATCGTAGCCTGTATCATAAGGGGTTCCCTTGAAGGTCTCAACCATAACCTCTGTGGCAGGCTGTGACGTACCCATTGCAAAAGGTGAAATGGCACAGTCGATCACATCTACCCCAGCCTCTACTGCCTTCATATAAGTCATACTTGCCACACCGGAGGTGTAATGGGTGTGAAGCTGAATAGGAAGCTTGGTTACGGACTTCATTGCGGCGATCATCTCAGATGCCTTGTAAGGAACCAAAAGCCCTGCCATATCCTTAATACAAATGGAATCAGCGCCCATTTCCTCGATCTTCTTCGCCATGTCCATCCAGTATTCCATGGTATAAGCATCGCCTAAGGTATAGGAAAGTGCCACCTGGGCGTGTCCTCTGCCCTCCTGTACCTTTACCTTGTTGGTTGCGTTTACCGCTTCCTGAAGGTTTCTAAGGTCGTTTAAGCAGTCAAAAATACGGATAATATCAATACCGTTTGCAATGGACTTTTCAACGAAGCTGTCTACTACGTCATCTGCATAAGGTCTGTAGCCTAAAATGTTCTGTCCTCTGAAGAGCATCTGCAGCTTGGTGTTCTTAAATCCATCCCTTAATTTTCTAAGTCTCTCCCAGGGATCTTCCTTTAAGAAACGCAGGGATGCGTCAAAGGTAGCGCCGCCCCAGCACTCCACTGCATGATAACCAACCTTATCCATTTTATCAACGATTGGAAGCATCATCTCGGTGGGCATTCTCGTAGCGATCAGAGACTGATGCGCATCACGAAGCACTGTTTCCATAATTCCAACCGGTTTTTTAACCTGTTCTGCCATATCTAAATTTCCTCCTTGTTTTTTTAGAATACACCAAATACTGCCATAAAGGTACCTGCCGCTACCGCCGTACCGATAACGCCGGCAACGTTAGGTCCCATTGCATGCATCAGAAGGAAGTTTGTAGGATCAGCCTCCGCTCCTACCTTCTGAGATACACGCGCTGCCATAGGAACTGCCGATACGCCTGCCGAACCGATCAGCGGATTTACCTTTCCTTTGGTAATGATACACATTAACTTTCCAAACAACACGCCTGCCGCCGTACCAAAGGCAAAGGCAATCAGACCAAGGATAACAATCTTAATGGTATCCCAGTTCAAAAATGCCTGTGCGCTGGTAGTTGCTCCTACAGATGTGCCCAGCAAGATAACTACGATATACATCAATGCATTGGAAGCGGTATCTGTCAGCTGCCTTACCACACCGGATTCTCTGAACAGGTTCCCCAGCATCAACATACCAACCAGGGGTGCTGTTGTTGGAAGAATCAGACATACCACAACCGTAACAATGATGGGAAACAGGATCTTCTCCAGCTTGGATACCGGACGAAGCTGTCCCATCTTGATCTTTCTTTCCTTTTCGGTGGTCAGCAGCTTCATAATGGGCGGCTGAATAATGGGCACCAGAGACATATAGGAATATGCCGCCACCGCGATGGGTCCAAGGAGCGCGGTCTGCCCCAGCTTTCCTGCAAGGAAAATGGAAGTAGGACCGTCTGCACCGCCGATAATGGAGATTGCTGCAGCCGCTTTATCGTTAAAGCCTAATGCAATAGCGCCAAAGTATGCTGCGAAAATACCAAACTGGGCTGCCGCGCCAAGTAAGAAGCTCTTAGGATTTGCAATCAGGGGTCCAAAGTCTGTCATGGCGCCAACGCCCATAAAGATCAGGGACGGCAGGATTGCCCATTCGTCTAAGAGATAAAAATAATACAGTAAGCCGCCGGTGCCGTTAGCAGAATCCTCAATGCTCATCATAATATCGGGATAAATATTCACCAGCAGCATACCAAATGCAATAGGCGTCAAAAGCAGCGGTTCAAAGCCCTTGGCAATTGCAAGATAAAGAAATACACATGCAAAAAAGATCATCACATAGTTCCCAATTTCCAGATTAAAGAACGCAGTCTGATGGATCAGATTGGACAGTGTAGTTACAATGTAATCCATTTTTTTACCTCCTGTTGTTTTCTCGGTAAATGTACTAATTCAAGGTTGCCAGTAAAGCGCCTGCCTCAACTGCATCGCCTACCGCTACGTCAACGCTTGCCACTGTACCGTCCTGAGGCGCTACAACAGGGATCTCCATCTTCATAGCTTCCAGAATGATAACCGTATCGCCAGCCTTAAGCGCCTGACCTACCTTTGCTTCCACCTTAAACACCTTGCCTGCTGCGCCTGCCTCTACTCTGACGCTGCCTGCTCCGCCGGCTGCCTTAGGCGCTGCGGGAGCCGCTTTGGGCGCTGCCTTGGGGGCTGCTTTCGGCGCTGCGGGCGCGGGTGCTCCTGTGGATGCACCTTCTTCTACTACTACATCATATACGTTGCCATTTACGGTAATTGTATAATTTTTCATTTCTAAATCCTCCTGTGATCTCAATTCATCCTTCATTCTTATTTACGCACGCTGCCGTTTCGTTCCGGCACGCCTGATACTTCTTACTACAAAACCGTCTGTGGAAGAAGCGCCTTCACTTGCCGCAATTGCCGCAGCAATAACCGCAACCAGCTCCAGATCATCGGAAAGCTCTTCCTGCTCAATGATCTGCGCAATGGTATGATCCACCGGCGCTGCCTGCTGTTTCTTCTTTTTAGACTTTTTGGATAATTTATCCTGTAATTTCGGTATAAATCCAAAGCAGCCGATGATCAGGCTGATCAGGATCAGCACTACAAATACCGTACCCATTCCAAGCAGGGTATTTAACGCCGCCTTTTCCATCTTTTCGCCAAAGGAATATTCTACGTTGGTAGTTACATTGACAACTGCGCTGTCCTCAAATACAAATTCCACAGTTGCATCACGCCATTCTCCTTTTACCCTGACATCAATCACGCCGTCTTCTTCGCCAAGCTTATTCTTGATTTCAACGATCTCCTCATAGCTTCCGATTTCCTCTATTGCCTGTTCCCAGCTTTCAACGGCGGCAAGCCATACCGGATCGGTTACCTGATCCTGGGTACCTGACTGCGCATGCATATTCATATTATTGATGTTCTCTGTTACGTATGCTTCAGCTGCGCTTCCCGTCATAAAGGGGGTAACGTCATCCTCCTTGCCACATGCCGTTAAGCCAAGCGTACAGGTAATTATACCTAATATCAATAACCATTTTTTCATATTAAGTAACATCCTTTCTAGACAGTACCATGTTTCTTTGCTGGACGGTCTTCCCTTTTTGAAAGCAGCATCTCAAAAGCGCCGATCACATACTTTCTTGTATCGGCAGGGGCAACGATCTGATCTACATAGCCTCTTCTTGCCGCTCCTTCTGCGCTTGTCTGCAATGCTTCGTATTCCTTTGCACAGTCTGCAATTGCCTCTGCGCCCTGTCCGTCGCAGATGATCTTTGCCGCAAGCTTTGCATCCATGGTACCGATCTGGGCATCCGGCCATGCCATGGTAATATCGGCGCCGATCGCCTTGGAGTTCATTACCACATACGCGCTTCCATATGCCTGTCCGATCACAACGTTCACCTTGGGAACGGTAGCGTTTGCAAATGCATATGTAAGCCTTGCAGCCGCCTTTGCGATCTTCTTTTCGGAACACTTATCTGCTTTGAAGCCCTTTACATTGGTAAGGGAAAGAACCGGAATATTAAAGGCATCACAGAAATTGATAAAGTCTGCCGCCTTATCACAGCCTGCAGGGGTTAAAACGGCGTCAAACTTATCCGTTACCGTTCCGTCTTCTCCATAAACCTCGCTGCGGTTTGCAACAGCGCCTACTGTTACGCCATTTAACCTGATCAGAGCCGTTACCATCTCCTTCGCGTAACCAGCCTTCACTTCAAATACTGCTCCGTCGTCTGCAAGCTGAGACAATGCAATAGAGGTGTCTCCTACGCAGCCTGCGATCTCGGCACAGGAACGATTCAGGTCGTCTGTGCAGTCATCGATCTTGTCCTCATCATTGTTTGCAGGAAGCAGCCCAACCAGCTCTCTGATCTGGGCAAGAACAGACGCCTCATCTGCAACCACATCAACAATGCCCGCTTCCTCACTCTGGAATGAAGCAGCGGATGTATCACATTTGCTGATTTCATTTCCATCCAGTGCATTAGGGGCATTTACAAATAATTTTGCCTTCTTTTCTTCCATAAAAGTGAAATCTGTTAAAGTGGGGATCAGCGCAAGCCCGCCGCCGCAGGAGCCAAAAATGGCAGTGATCTGAGGAATTACCCCTGAACATAACACCTGCTTTTTGTAGATCTCACCAAATCCATTTAACGCATCTGTGGCTTCCTGTAATCTAAGCCCTGCCGATTCGATCAAACCGATTACGGGCGCACCCATTTTCAGCGCCAGATCATAGAGGTTTGCAATTTTCTTTGCATGCATTTCGCCAACGCTTCCGTTTAATACGGATGCATCCTGGCTGTATACATACACAAGGCTGCCGCCTATTACCCCATAGCCGGTGATCACACCGTCAGAAGGAGTTTGGGTCTGTTTCAAATTAAAATCAGTGCTTCTTGCTGTTACCTTCGCACCAATTTCAACGAAACTGTTTTCATCGAGTAAAGCCGCTATTCTTTGACTCGCCTGTGAAGTAGTACTCATTTTTCAGCCCTCCATTTTATATTAAAAAAATATTACTTTATTCACAGGAACACAAGTGTCCCCATTATTTTTTCTATAGCAGTATACCACAAATGTTACAAATCGCCTAGAGAAAAGTTTTCAATTTTCACAAATTTTTTACGCAATTTTTGCTTTCTTTCAATATTCAGCAAAGAAATCGCCACTTTTTGGTTTTTTATATGGTCTGCACAGGAAAAGGAAGATTTTCAAAATAGAACGTCTCCTCTATTCCCCCTCCGTTAGCCCTGAAATCCGGCTGGGAAAAAAGCAGTGTCTTGGCATAAGCCGCCTCAGGAGAAATATTCTGTAGCAAAACCGCTCCCTGCTCCCGGATTTCCTTTGCCGTCACATATTGCTTTCCGGACAATGATTTTCCTGAAGCTGCATAAAAGGGGATTCCTTTTTCCCTGCAGCGCCTGATAAACCCGGGCAGGGCGTTTTCTTCCCCCTGCGTGCATGCCGTCGCCGAGTGATAAAGGCAATGAAGCACCCCCGCAGGTTCCGTACTTAAATCTACCGTCCGGTAATCCAGCCCCGGATATGCCCTGAGCATCAGGACAGGTCTTTTGAAAACCGGGCAGGATGCCGTAACCGCCCTGGATTCCTCGCCGATCTGCGCAAGGGATGGATTCACCGGGTGGGAAAGATAGTGAAAGACGCCCTTTTCCATTGTTCCCAGGGGAACCCCTCCAAAGCTTCCAAACTGATCCAGATACGGATCTGCTTCCGTTATTCTGGTGGCAAGGTATACGTTATTTTCCCCTTTGTTGTTTTGATATACACAGAACACGCCCTTCACCATATGGGTATGGATCAGCTCCACTGCGCTTCTGAAATTGGAAAGCCCGTTACTGCCCTTTTCCCCCAGAGGATAATTGGACGCAGTTAAAACCAGCGGCACGGGCACCTGACAGAACACCAGCCCCAAAAGAGCCGCGGTATAAGAAAGGGTATCTGAGCCATGGGTCAGTATCACTCCCTCATATTCTTCATAGGGAATGTCCCACAAACAGCTGCAAAGACGGTTCCAGAAGGACAAATTCATATTTTCACTTAAAATCGTAAAAGGCTGAATTACTTCAAATTCATGATCCCTTCCGTATGTTTCCTGATATTGGGCAAGGAGCCTGTAAGGAGAATCCCCTGTTACGTCCATCTCCTCCCCTTCTACTTTGCTCCCTATGGTTCCTCCTGTGAGAATCACCAGTATTTTTTTCATTGAAAAGCCCTCCTTTTCCTCTTAACCCAATAGCATATTTTTCTCTTCCAGGCACATATAAATAAGAGAAGAATACCTGCGCGGATGAATATGATATGAAACCTGTAAAGCACTCCTTTACCAAAACAATGACGCTGCTTTTTCTGTCCATACTTATTTTTTTTGTCTCTCTGCCTCTCCCGGATGCTTACGCCGAAGAACAAGCCCCTGATCACCTGAAGCTTTACGCCCAATCGGCGGTTCTGATGGATGCCTCCTCCGGGCGCATCCTATATGAAAAGAACAGCCAGAAGATCCTTCCCATGGCAAGCACCACCAAGATCATGACCTGTATCCTTGCCCTGGAATATGGCAATATGGAGGACTATGCCCTTGCCTCCTCCTACGCCGCCAGCATGCCCAAAGTAAAGCTCAACGTGACGCCAAATGAATATTACAGGCTGGAAGACCTTCTTTATTCTCTCATGCTGGAATCCCATAACGATGCCGCCGTAGTCATTGCAGAGCATATCGCCGGAAGCACGGAAGCCTTCGCTGACATGATGAATCAAAAGGCTCGGGATATCGGCTGCTTTGACACCTTTTTTATCACCCCTAACGGACTGGACGCCACCCTCACCGGTGAGGACGGCTCCACAAAGGCACACTCCACTACTGCCGCCGATCTTGCACGCATTATGTCCTATTGCATCATGGATTCTCCCAAAAAAGAGGATTTTCTGAAAATTACCCGCACAGCCTCTTACTCCTTCGGCAGCTATCAGGAAAAGGACGGCTCCTTTCTCCCCAGCGGACGCACCTTCCAGTGTAATAACCACAACGCTTTTCTCTCTATGATGGAGGGCGCCCTTTCCGGCAAAACAGGCTTTACCGGAAATGCCGGTTACTGCTATGTAGGCGCTCTCAGACGGGATCAGCGAACCTATGTGGTGGCGCTTCTCGCCTGCGGATGGCCTAATAACAAGACCTACAAGTGGAGCGATACCAGGCAGCTTATGAATTATGGTCTGGAAAACTTTGAATACCACACGCTGGCGGAAGCTGCCTATGATGAAAGCTCCCTGTCTCCCATTCCCGTAATCAGGGGGCAGACTGACCGTATAAACGAAACCGCCTATGCGGATCTGAAAATAGACCGTCCTGCCGATCCGGTTTCTCCGGACACAGAAGGGCTCCTTCTAAAAAAAGGAGAACAAATCCAGGTGAAGAGCCGGATTACCGATACCCTCACCGCTCCCGTAGCCGCAGGCGCCCAGGTAGGCGATATTCAATATCTGGTGGACGGTCAGGTATATAAGATAGAATACGTGGTAACCACCCAGGACATTCCCGCCATCAACTTCTCCTGGTGTTTTCATAAAATCCTCCGGCGGTATATTCTTTAAACCAAAAAGGCGGCGAATGCCGCCCTGTTTTATTAACACGGTAATCTTATATATCCAGCTGAACGCTTGCTTCCTGCTCCGCCTGCTGCTTAAATTCCTCCATCTGAACCGTTGAGAGCTCCGGCAGTTCCTCCAGGGATTTTACTCCAAAACTCCTCAAAAACTCCTCCGTAGTGCCAAATAAAAGAGGACGTCCCGGTGCATCCATTCTTCCCACCTCTCCAATCAGCCCAAACTCCACCAGCCTGTTAACTGCATGGTCACAGCTGACGCCTCTGATCTTCTCGATCTCCGCTCTGGTAATGGGCTGCTTATAGGCAATAATGGAAAGGGTCTCCAGGAGAGTATCTGTAAGCACATATTTTCTGGGGGTCTTGGCGATCTTGATGAGATACTCATACATCTCAGCCTTTGTACACATCTGAAAGGAATCTTCCAGTTCCATCAGCGTTACGCCGCATTCCTTCCCGTCATATTCCGCTTTCAGTTCTTCCAGCAGTTCCCTGGTGGTCTGCTGATCTTCCTCAATCACCGCTGCAAGCCTTTCTACCTCCACCGACTCGCCCATCGTAAAAAGAATTGCTTCCAGAATTGCTTTTTCCTTCTGCCTGTCCAAATTCCGCTACCTCCTACCCCTGGTTTGACGTAATGATAATATCGTCAAATGTATCTTCCTGCACAATAGAGATCCTTCCCAGCTTCATCAACTCCAGCATGACCAAAAAGGTGACTATGATCTCCATTTTGCTTTTCTGTTTTTCCAAAAGTGCACGAAAGCTGAAGGTCGTATGGGTACGGACATATTCCTCCACATATGCCGTCTTCTGATCCATATCCACCTCGTCCTTCTCAATCTGTCCAAAAGTGCTTCGCACAGGATCGATTTTATCCTCCTGCCTTTTCATCACCGTCTTAAACAGCTCCTGGAGCTTGCTTAAATTGGCATCTCCCAGCAATGCCGCCATGTCCACCGGAGGTTTATAGTCTTCAATTTCCTTAGGCAGAGTCCTGTCCTTAAAAAGGGTCCGCGCCGCGTCCACCTGCCTGTCCTTCAATTCATAGGACATATATTTATACATTTTATATTCTAACAGCTTCTGCACCAGCTCCGCCCTGGGGTCTTCTTCCTCCCCTTCCTCATTCACTTCCTTAGGGAGAAGCATCTTACATTTGATATCCAAAAGAGTCGCCGCCATCACCAGGAACTCACTCATCACATTCATATCCTCTGTTTCCATGGACTGAATATATGTAAGATACTGTGCCGTGATCTCCACAATAGGGATATCATAGATATCAATCTTATTTTTTTCTATTAAATGCAACAGAAGATCCAGGGGACCTTCAAATGCCTGCAGTTTTACCGATATCGCCATTGTATGGGCTCCTTATCTGACCATGGCCGCTGTTCTTTTCGCCTCAACCATATTAACATGTAGAAAATAAACCGTCAACTTGGTAAAGCCGTTATTTCTGCTTCAAATCTATCACTACCAGTTCCCCGGGATTAAAAATCCGGATGGGAAGGGTATGGGTTCCCAATCCTCTGCCAAGAATCATAACTGACTTGTCCTTTCGGTATTCCCCCCCGTCATATTTGGGAAATAATCTTAACGTGGGGGCAATCACGCCTCCCAAAAAGGGCAGCTTCATAAGTCCGCCATGCACATGACCGGATACCACCAGATCTGCCCCCCATTTTTCATAGGCTTCAAAATAGTCCGGATTATGGGCAATCAGCAGAGAAAAGCAGGAAGGGTCCGGCTTTCCCATCAGCTTTTCCAGATAACCCGGGGGCATTTCCAGAGGCGTCCATTTTCGGAAATACTCCCGCCCTATTTCAAGACCGTATATCTCCATATGAAAGTCAGGCAGGTATACCTTTTCATTTACCAGATGACGCACCCCTGCTTTTTCCACAGCCTGAAAATATGCCTGATACATACCGCCATATTCCTCAGGATAAAGCCGGGTCTTATGTTCATGGTTTCCATTGCCGTAATACACCGGATATTGGGCTGCAAGGGTACAGACCAGCTCTTTTGCCCTCCGGATATCGCCTCCCTTTGCACAGGTATACATATCTCCCGCAATCAAAATCAGATCCGGCCTGATCTCATGGATCGCCTTTAAAAGCCTTTCGTTTTTCTTCCCGAAGCTTTTATTGTGCAGGTCTGACAAGAGGACAACTTTGCCGTCCTTTCTCAGACCTGCTCCCCCGCAGCTATATTTTCGAATTACAAACCGGTTGCAGTCCGCCGCCATTACCGCCACAAAGAATGCCGCCAGAATTGCCCCTGCACATATTATCAAAAACATTTTTTGCCTCTTATCTTTCTTCTCATAAGCTGCAGAATAATTTCCACACTCGAATCAGGTAATCCTTATACCCCGCTTTTTCTATTGTCACATCGGATAAGATCGATACGCTTCCGATCCTCTGTCCATTCAGCTTATAAACAGCCTCTCCCACCGCGTCTCCTCTGTTTACAGGCGCCTGCAGCTCCGGAGGAAGCGAAATGGTTTTTTCTATGCTGTTTAAATCGCTGCCCGCTATATCCAGATAACGAAAAGGCTCTTTGTAGATAAGCGCCGCCTCCTCCTGCACCCCTCCCTTAACGGGAATTGCAGGCAGGGTCTCCTCATTGGGGTCTTCATATAAGGCGCTGACGCTGTATCCGTAATTCAAAAGCGCCATGGCATCCTGGAAACGGGTCTTATTACTGGGAGAGCCCATGATCACCGCGATCATGTCAATATTATCCTTGCTCGCCGTAGCAGAGAGACAATACAATGCCTTGCTGGTAGATCCTGTTTTCAACCCCGTAGTCCATTCATACATCTTCAGCAGCTTATTGGTGCTGGATAATGTAAAATTACTTGTTCCCTGAGGGGTGGTATGGACAATGTCTTCCATCCATATTTTGGTATAGTCAAAGACCTGGGGATACTTTGTAATCAACTCCCGGGACATGATTGCCACATCCCTTGCCGAAGTATAGTGCTCATCGGAATCACTAAGGCCGCAGCAGTCTACAAAATGTGTGTCGGTAAGCCCCATATCCTCCGCCCTCTGGTTCATCAGCTTTACAAATTCCTCTTCGCTGCCGGCAATAAACTCAGCGGCGGCAACGCTGGCATCATTTCCCGACGCTACTGCAATACATTTGATAATGGTTTCAAGGGACTGTACTTCCCCCTCCTCCAGAAAGACCTGCGATCCTCCCATGGATTTGGCATAGGCGCTGGTCATAACCTCGCTGTCAAGGCGCACCCGCCCCGTTCCAATATGATCAAAAATTACCAGTAGGGTCATGATCTTGGTAATACTTGCCGGGCTGCGCCTTTCTTCTGCATTCTGTTCACATATAATCTGTCCGGTAGACGCTTCCATCAGAATATAGGATGGCGCCTCAATTGCCGGCGCTGCAAATGCCTTCGCCGGAATCATCAGTAAAAAAATAAAACACATCACATAGCATAGGGCTGCTTTCAAACATTTATTCACGTAGTTTCTCTCCCCTTATGTATTCTATTACTATGGATATGTTTTATTTGATTGTAAAATGCAAGTACAAATTTTAATACCACCTTGTTCTGAAGGATTGATAGGCATCCACCAGACGGTCCTTTTGTTCCTTCAGACTGATGTGAAAAACCTTCATCAGCTTCAGGATATAATCAATGGTCACAAGCGCCAGAATCAGTCTGCACGCCCTGATTCCCCAGGTCATATCAAACCGATCCACAAACCCCAAAATTCTGCTGTGCAGAAAAGTAATAATGATAATTGCATAGAATCCCCATGCAATGGTGCTTTCCAGACAAATGATCCCCTGATAATTGCAGGGCTTCTCATGATAATCCCACCACACATCACCTAAAAATTTCAGCATCATCCTTCCCACCAGATACTCAAATGCAGTGGCAAGAACAGCGCCTGCAAGATAAAGCGCTACCAGATTGCCGCTTAAAGGATGCAGAATCAAGTAACCTACCACACCGCCAAAGCCATAGATGGGGCAAAAAGGTCCTCTGCCAAAGCCGCGGTTTGTCAACCTTCTGTTGCACAATGACATATAAATAGACTCAACAAGCCATCCCGCCATGCTATAAATAATAAACGCTGAAATCAGATGATACACATCCGTTCCAAAGATTTCTTTTGTCCACATACCTCTTCCCTCACTGGAACCACTCATTTCCCATGCAACAAGAAAGCCCTTGATTTATGAAACAAGGGCTTTCGTTGCACTCCAACTGCCGTTTGTCTCGCAACAGGCCGTTAGACGATTAGTTGTATTTACGTTTTCTTGCTGCTTCAGATTTCTTTTTGCGTCTTACGCTTGGTTTCTCATAATGCTCTCTTTTGCGAATCTCCTGCTGGATACCAGCTTTCGCGCAGCTTCTTTTGAAACGACGTAATGCGCTGTCTAAAGTCTCGTTTTCTTTTACGATTACGTTTGACATCTTACACCCTGACCTCCCTTCAGTCCCTTCCAAGCAACACTGACTGATTGGGTTTTTATTTAAGCGCACACATACTCATGTACACACGTATGATTATACCACAAATTTTCCCTGCGTCAATCACTAATTTGCAAAAGTTTTAATCAAGCTGTGCTGCCAGCACCTGCGAGACCTCTGTCAGCGCCTGATCAATTCCCTCCGGCTTCTTTCCGCCTGCCTGTGCCATTCCCGGGCGTCCGCCGCCGCCGCCCCCAACAAGGGGTGCGATCCCTTTGATCAGGTTTCCTGCATGGGCGCCTTTTTTCATCGCCTCTTCCGTTGCCATTGCCACCATATTGACTCTGCCATCCTGATCAGAAATCAGCAGAACAACGCCTTCTCCCAGCTTTGCTTTCATCTGGTCGCCCAAATCCCGCAGCCCGTTCATATCCACACCGGATACCTTTATTGCAAGCAGCTTTACGCCTTTTACCTCCGTGACCTGATCCATCACATCTCCCAGAGCTTCCTTTGCCGCCCTGCTCTTTAAGGATTCATTCTCACTTTGAAGAGCCTTCATCTCAGCCAGCATATGATCCAGCTTTTGTACCAGCTCTGCCGGAGCTGCCTTTATCCTGCCTGCCGCTTCATGAAGCGTGTGTTCCATATCGGCATAGTAATGAAGAACGCCCTTTCCGGTAAGCGCCTCGATTCTGCGCACCCCTGCCGCCACGCCGCTTTCAGATAAGATCTTAAAGAGCATAATGGACGCTGTATTTGCCACATGGGTACCGCCGCAGAGTTCTGTGGAAAAATCCCCCATCTGTACCACTCTTACGCTTTCTCCATATTTCTCTCCAAAAAGCGCCATGGCGCCGATCTTTTTTGCTTCCTCAAGTCCCATAACTCTGGTCTCAACAGGAATTCCTTCCATGATCTTTTCATTGACCATTTTCTCCACCTGATCCAGCTCTTCCCTGGTCATGGCTGAAAAATGGCTGAAATCAAACCGAAGCCTGTCTCCATTTACAAAGGAACCCTTCTGCTCCACGTGCGATCCCAAAACGGTACGCAGCGCTTTCTGAAGCAAATGGGTGGCGCTGTGGTTTTTGCAGGTATCCACTCTGTTTTCCTGGTTTACCTTTAAAGTCACGGCATCTCCTGTTTTCAACATGCCCTTTACTACCCTGCCGATATGCCCTACCTTGCCGCCTAAAAGCTTCACGGTATCTTCTACCTGAAATTCTCCGTCACCGCAGGTAATGACGCCTGTATCGGCACATTGTCCGCCCATGGTCGCATAAAAAGGCGTCTCCTCTACGATAATGGTTCCGGTTTCTCCGTCTGTCAGCGCATCCACAAGTTCCGTCTCCGATGTAAGCACCGTAATTTTGGATTCATGCACCAGCCTGTCATAGCCTACAAAAACAGTGGTAACAGAAGGATCTATGGATTCATATACGGTCACATCCGCTCCCATATAATTGGTCACCTTGCGTGCTGCCCTTGCTTTTTCTTTTTGCTCCTTCATGGCGGCATGGAAACTCTCTTCTTCCACCGTAAAGTCCTTTTCCTCCAGGATCTCTTTTGTCAGATCAAGAGGGAATCCATAGGTATCGTAAAGCTTAAAGGCATCCCTGCCGTTTAAACAGCCCTCGCCGCTCTTTACCATTTCCTCTTCCATATCCCCAAGAATGCTTAAGCCCTGGTCTATGGTCTTATTAAATTTATTTTCCTCCTGGGTCAGTACATTGAAAATAAACTCTTTCTTTTCCTCCAGCTCCGGATATCCGTCCCTGCTCCCTTCAATCACCGTTTTGCCAAGCTCTGCAAGGAAGGTTCCCTCAATCCCCAGCAGTCTTCCATGACGCGCCGCACGGCGGATAATCCGGCGGAGCACATATCCTCTGCCTTCGTTGGAGGGCATGATCCCGTCAGAGATCATAAAGGTTGCAGAACGAATATGGTCTGTCACGATTCGAATGGAGACATCCCACTTATATTCCTTCTGGTATTCCTTTCCTGAAATCTCACATACTCTGTTGCGAAGGGCGCAGATGGTATCCACATCAAAAATGGAATCCACATCCTGTACCACCGCCGCAAGCCTTTCCAACCCCATTCCGGTATCGATGTTTTTCTGTTCCAGCTCCGAATAGTGCCCTTTTCCGTCATTGTCAAACTGGGTAAATACATTATTCCACACTTCTATATATCTGTCACAGTCGCAGCCTACGGTACATCCCGGTTTCCCGCAGCCGTACTTTTCTCCCCGGTCATAGTAGACCTCCGAGCAAGGACCGCAGGGTCCTGAACCATGCTCCCAGAAATTGTCCTCCTTGCCGAAGCGGAATATCCGCTCCGCCGGAATGCCTACCTCCTTATTCCAGATCTCAAAAGCCTC
Source organism: uncultured Lachnospiraceae bacterium (assembly GCA_947172705.1). Classification (GTDB taxonomy): domain Bacteria; phylum Bacillota; class Clostridia; order Lachnospirales; family Lachnospiraceae; genus Suilimivivens. Next base: position 129,420 of record CAMWCA010000001.1, on the reverse strand, counting down.
ATCATCCTCCAGATAAACAGAAGGATACAGTCTTTGGGGATCAAGCCCCACCACCTCTGTGAGAAATTCCCAGGTCCATCCAATTGCCTCGCGCTTAAAATAATCGCCAAAGGAAAAATTTCCCAGCATCTCAAAAAAGGTGCCATGGCGCGCTGTTTTCCCGATGTTTTCAATATCCCCTGTCCGAATACATTTCTGGCAGGTAGTCACTCTCCTTCTTGGAGGAATCTCCTGCCCCGTAAAATAAGGCTTTAAAGGCGCCATCCCTGAATTGATCAACAGCAGGGAATTATCATTATGAGGCACCAGGGAAAAGCTTTTCATCGCCAGATGTCCCTTACTTTCAAAAAATTCAAGAAACATCTTCCTCAGTTCGTTTACACCATATGCTTTCACGTTTTTTCCTCCAACCTGTTTCTTTTCTTACTTATCTTACTTATGCAGGCGCTTATGCAATCACTTTTGCTACTTAAGCTGCTCTGCTTTCTCATTTAATGCCTCCATCAATGAGGCTACTTCCTGTACGATCTCACTGTTTTCCTCGCTGCTGGAATAGGTCTCAGCGGCATGTGCCGACACTTCCTCTGTAATAGCGGAAATGTTCTGAACGCTGTCCACGATTCCTGCATTTGAATCCGCAAGCTCCTTAATAATCTCCACAAGGGAGTCCGCCTCCGTAAAAATACTGGCGGCGGTATTCTGAATCTGCTCAAAACTCTTTGCCATCTCCTCAGCATAGGTATTCTCTGTCTGACTGTTGTGAATTACCTGGTTGATGGTCTCTACCACCTCATTTAAGGCGCCGGATATATCGCCTATGAGTTTGGTAATATTGACCGTTGCCTCGCTGGTCTGATGGGCAAGGTTGGAGATTTCCGTTGCCACAACTGCAAATCCTTTTCCCGCTTCTCCCGCGCGCGCCGCTTCAATACTGGCATTTAAGGCAAGCATGCTGGTACGGGTGGTGATGCTCTCGATCAGTTCAATAATAGATTGCATTTTTTCCGTATTCCCGCTCAGCGCCACAAGCTGCTCTGAAACAGTGTTGGTTGCCTGTTCCGAAACCCCTGCCTGATGGATCAGCTGATCAATTTTTGCTTTTCCGGTACGGATAATTTCCTCCGTAATATGAAGATCATCGGAAATATTTCCGGAAGTCTTTTCCACCTTTTCAATATAGTTTTGAATTTCTTCTGTCTTCAGCAGCTGCACCTGAACAGCTTCCGCCGTATCGGTAGAACCGGTGGAAACCTCCTGCATGGAGTCTCTGATGGTTTCAACGGATTTTCCCAGCGCATTCATCTTTTCCGTCACCTGAAGAACGCTTTCATTCAGACTCTCAGAAACATCTTTCATGTTCATGAGCATCTTTTCCGTTCTTTCCTTTTCGCTGTCCAGTTCTCTCAGCTTCTGCTGATTGATCTTGACGATCACCCTGGTTGATACGATAGAATATAGCGCCGCCATAATAATTACGGCAAGCTGAATTTCAAAATCAGTGATATCCTGCTTTGACACTTCGGCAGCCACCACATCCATTGCAATTCTTACAATATTGCCAACAACGGCAACGGCGCCTATGATCAGGCTCAGTTTAAAATTCGCATAAACACATATTACAATGATCATCGGAAGGATGAAATTATATGTCATCTTGGAAGTTGTAGAAAACAATGCGAACAAATACAGGATGCAATATCCTATGCCTGATATGTACTGGATTCTTCCATCCTCTTTATTTCTGAAATAAAGGCAAATACATATAATCAGCGGGATCAACAAGATCGTAGAAAACAGTAAAATATACGGAACAGTCCTGTTTCCCTTTATGAATTCCACAATATAGGCAATCAAAAGCACAGCCTCTATCCCCGAATAGCATTGCAGCAAGGCGCGATTTCCCGCAAGTTTTTCTGAATATCTTCCCATTTGTTTTCCTCCTCCATAAGTGTTTTTAAAAGCTCATTTTATCAGCAAAATAGGAATCCAGTTCTTCTATTTTAACCCTTTCCTGCTCCATGGAATCTCTGAATCTTACGGTTACGCATCCATCTGTCTCAGACTCAAAATCATAAGTAACACAGAAAGGTGTGCCGATCTCATCCTGGCGGCGGTATCTTTTTCCAATATTTCCCCTGTCGTCAAACTCACAGTTATATTTTTTGGACAACTGTGTATAAATTTTTTCCGCTCCCTCATTCAGCTTTTTGGACAATGGAAGCACACCGATCTTTACAGGTGCAAGCGCCGGGTGAAAATGGAGTACCGTACGCACATCTCCTTCTCCAATCTCCTCCTCATCATAAGCAGCGCACAGGAAGGCAAGTACCACACGGTCTGCTCCCAGGGAAGGTTCAATGACATAAGGCACATATCTCCAGTTCTTCTGATCGTCAAAATAGGTCAGTTCCTCTCCGGAAGTATTCTGATGCTGTGTCAGATCGTAATCGGTTCTGTCTGCAATTCCCCACAGCTCACCCCAGCCAAAGGGGAACAGAAATTCAATATCTGTAGTCGCTTTTGAGTAGAAGGACAGCTCTTCCTTGTCGTGGTCACGGACGCGCATCTCCTCCTCCTTCATCCCCAGGCTCTTAAGCCAGTCAATGCAGAACTGCTTCCAGTATGCAAACCATTCCAAATCGGTATCCGGCTCACAGAAAAATTCCAGCTCCATCTGCTCAAATTCTCTGGTACGGAATGTAAAGTTCCCCGGCGTAATTTCATTTCGGAAAGATTTGCCTATCTGACCAATACCAAAAGGAATTTTCTTCCGGGAGGTTCTCTGCACATTTTTAAAGTTTACAAAAATTCCCTGAGCCGTCTCCGGTCTTAAATAGACGGTGTTTTTCGCATCCTCCGTTACCCCCTGGAAGGTTTTGAACATCAGGTTAAACTGACGGATATCCGTAAAATTATGCTTGCCGCAGGAAGGGCAGGGAATGTGATTATCCTCAATAAAATTCTTCATCTTTTCCTGATTCCACCCGTCAACGGAGCCGTCCAGCTCCACCTGATTCTCCTGGGCGAAATCTTCAATGAGCTTATCAGCGCGAAAACGCTCGTGGCACTCCTTACAATCCATCAAAGGATCGGAAAAACTGCCCAGATGTCCGGACGCCACCCAGGTCTGGGGATTCATCAGGATCGCACAGTCAACGCCCACATTATAGGGATTTTCCATAATGAACTTCTGCCACCAGGCTTTTTTCACGTTGTTCTTTAATTCCACACCCAGATTACCGTAATCCCAGGTATTCGCCAGACCTCCATAGATCTCGGAGCCGGGATAAACAAACCCTCTTGCCTTCGCCAGTGCAACGATTTTTTCCATTGTTTTTTCCATAACGCATATACCTTTCACCATTCTTTATTTATAAACAACATATGCCAGTCCATGCTCATCCCCGTTGTACCAGATCTTCCTGGCATCCGAGGCTGCTGTAACATATTCGCTGACATAAAGTGCTTTTCCGTTTAAGCTGATTCCTTCTTTTATATTTGTAATCAGTATTTTGCACCCTTCCATGGCAAAAATATCCGATTTGCCCACCGTTTCCTGAACATCCTTTACGCCGCTGAGCACCACGTTAAGATTATATCCCGCTTCTTCTGCTTCCCCGGGTGTTCCTGCGAAAAAAACGGCACGATTAAATACAGCATAATCCTGCGCGCCGGCATAAGTCATCTCCACCGTGATCGTTCCCTCATCCGATTCCACCTTTTCCACCGCGATATTTCCGCTTCCGGCACTGCGGTTGTAGGATGCTGCCTGCTCCAAAACACTCTGCTGCAATTCCCCTGCATCATAATATTCTTTTTCAAAATTCTCCACGATCCTGGCATGCACAGATCCATCCTTTTCCATGGTAATCGTGGAGGGGTTTTCTTCTTCTCCCCCTTTGCCGCAAGAAACAATTCCCAGCATTCCGGAAAAAATCAACGCGCCTATGATCAGTTTCTGAATTTTTATAAAGCTGCTTTTCATTTCATGCCCCTGTTTTCTTCAATTTACCTCATTCATTATATATGACTTACCCCTGTTTTTCAACCTGGAATTTCATTTCGCACAAAATCTCCAGGCTTTTCATCTCTTTGTCCACAAAACGCCTTCTGAATGCATCTGCGATCCAGGAAAGTTCCTCCAGCACCTGTCCGGTCACCGTAAAGTTATACAGTTTTTCCACCGGAGAATTTACAATATAATGTAATGTATAAAGAGTGGAATCAAGATAGGCTTTTTCCCTTTCCGGGGGACCCGGATATTCCCCGTTCAGCGCCAATGCTTTTATCTCAAATATGTATCTTACCAGATCATTCAAAAGCCCTTTGTGCAGCAGCGCCCGCAGAGACTGATAAATAAGCTTCAACATTTCTTTTTCATCGCTGTTTTCCCTGGTGTAATAGTCCATCACTTCCAGAAAATACATTCCAAAGCATGCGCCCTCAAAATCCTCTCGAAAGCCCTCAAAATAATTGCTGATCAAAGCCTCCCCCACGCTGTAGGCAGTTCTGCCCTGATACAATCTGAATTGCCCAAAGCAAAAGGGATTGGTGGAAGCTAACAGCCTGCTTCCCTGCTTCCTCGCACCTCTTGCAAAGGCTGCCAGCTTTCCCCTTTCCCTTGTAAGTATTACCACCCGCCTGTCATATTCCCCTACAGGCTCCGCTTTTAAAATCATCCCTGTAACACTGATCTGTTCCTGCACCCTCTTCGGCTCCCTCACCCTCTTTTTGCGCCGGCTCTTCCTCCTTTCGGTAGGCAAGATAGTCAGCAATCCTTCCGGTACTTAAAAATTGATCCCAGTAATTTATCACACGCATCTTATGCCCCCTGATATCTCACAAACGCTGTCCCCGAAAACAGGACAGTTTATTGTGAAAAAGTATGCTATTAGGGTGTGCTGTTTTTGCTTTTTCTATTCGCAGTCCTTTTGATTGTAACCAAAATTTTTCAGTAGAAACTCACTGTCTCTCCAGTCTTTTTTTACCTTCACCCAAAGTTGAAGATTCACCTGACATTCCAGCAGCTTCTCAATGTCTCTTCTGGCATTTGTACCGATTTTCTTCAACATGCTCCCCTGTTTTCCGATAATAATGCCTTTGTGGGATTCACGTTCGCAGATAATAGTCGCTTCAATATCCACAATGTTCCCCCGCCATTTCATTTTTTCTATGGTCACCGCTATGCCATGGGGGATCTCCTCCTCCAGGCAGCGCAGCGCCTTCTCCCGTATCAGCTCCGCCACGATCTGGCGCTGAGGCTGGTCTGTCACCGTATCCTCATCATAAAACGCAGGTCCATAGGGCAGATACTGCATAATGCATTTTAAAAGCTCCTGGGTATTATCTCTTTTCAGAGCGGAGACCGGAACGATCTCCGCAAATTCCATTTCCCTGCGGTAAGTGTCAATAAAACCAAAAAGCGCTTCCTTTTTTACGGTATCGATCTTGTTAATAACCAAAATTACCGGCACATTGATCTTCTGAAGCTGATCCAGAATGTGACGCTCTCCTGCGCCGATAAAATTGGACGGCTCCACCAGCCACAAAATCACATCCACCTCTTTAAGGCTTCTCTGCGCCACATTTACCATATAGTCTCCCAGACGGTTTTTCGCCTTATGTATCCCCGGAGTATCCACAAAAACGATCTGTCCCTCCTCGGAGGTATATACGGTTTGAATGCGGTTTCTGGTGGTCTGGGGCTTGCTGGATGTAATGGCAATCTTCTGCCCAATGAGACAATTCATTAAGGTGGATTTTCCTACGTTGGGTCTCCCGATCAATGCGGCAAATCCGGATTTATACTGATCCGCCATGTTCATTTCCTTTCTGCTTTTCCTGTTGTATGTTTTTTTCTTTTTTTTGCGCTTCTTTGCTGCTGTTTTTTTTGATCAGCCAGATAATCAGCACAATCCCCAGTACAATGACTGTGAAGAAGATCAAATAGGGCAGGCTGATGATCAGTGCAATCAGGAAATTGCCGATTCCGGCTCCCAGATTATACAGGCTCCCTGCAAAACCGGTACTGATCCTTTCCCATGTGGTCTGCTCCTTCACCGGCGTCAACGCGGTCACCTCCTGAACAGTCAGGTAAACGGTGCTGTAGGAAACCTGATTGTCCATAGTGCGAAGCTGGGATTCCATGCTCTCGATCTGATAGCGCACCTCCGACAGCCTGCTTTCCAGGCTGATAATATCCTCCATGGTTTCCGCCTGTTCCAGAAGTTCCAAAAGCCTCTCCTGTTCCACCAGCAGCGCCTTTTTGTGGCTTTCCAGGTCCACATACTGTAAAGTAACGTCCGATATGCTTTCATTACGCCTGATCACATTGGAGACCTGGGATACCTCCGCCAGAAATTCATCCAGCTTTTCGGCGGGAATGCGAATGGTTAAACTGGCGTTTCTGTTTTCCTTTCCGTAATAGCTGCTGCCATTGTAGGTGCTGCTCTCCTCTATGTATCCCCCCAGGCTGTCCGTTTTGTTCCGGACAGTGGCAAGCAATTCATCAATGGTTTCCGTCTCCACGTCTATACTTACATTTTTGATGAGCTTGCGCTGGGAGTCCTGCACTTCCACGCCAGCTTCCTGCGCCTTTTCCTCTGCCGGTGCCGCCTCCGTACTGTAAATATCATCGCTGGCATAGCCGGCTCCATTGTCATAGGAGGCTGTATCCGCCGCCGTTTCCGCATATGTTCCCCCTGACGGTCCGCAGCCTGCAAGAAGCAGCCCGGTTACCATCACAACTCCCAGCATTCTTCTGATGTTTTTCTTTTTCATAACTATCCTCCCTGTATCTTTTGATATAACAGATACGATTTACTTTCGAAAATTTGTGGTCTCAATGAAATAATTGATCCACATTCATAAACAGATCCCTGTTTTCCTTTATTTTCTCCCCGTTTCCCACGACGCACAGGCAGTCGCTTTCCATGAACGCCTGCACATAGCGGTACAGACCTCTGATCTCTTCCTCCGTCACCGCAAGCAGCTCATCTCTCTCCTTCTGCACTCTTTCCATAGATAAGCCGGTAAGATAGCCGCCCATGGAATAGAGCCCTTTTATTGCCGGCGTCATAGGCATATCCAGTTCACTGACCGCACCGATCACAAACTGGGTCACCGACCGCTCATCCAGCTTTACATTTTTGATGTAGTCCGCCGCTTCCTGATATACTTCAATGGTCTTCTCCAGATTAGGGTCTCTGTAAGACACGAAATAGCCGTCTCCGTTTTTATAAAAGTTACACATGCATCCATAGGCTCCGCCCTTTACCCTGACCTGATTCCATAAATAATCGAAGCCCATCATCACCTTCAGCACCTTGAGCGCCCCTGTATAAGGCAGTCCCTTGTCAATAAAATTACCTGCCCGGCAGACATACTGCACCTGTCCTGCGGTCATAAAAGCTTCGTTCTTTTTCTCCAGAACGGGAATAAAAGGCATCCCCTCCACCTTCTGATCATGCAGTTCCCCACTTAAGCAAATGACCGACTGTTCAAGCCCTGTATACCCCTCCCTGGTCGCCGTGTAGTCCACCAGCAGATTTTCCCGCCTGAAAATATAGCCCGAAAGCTTTTTCAAAATATTTACCAGTTCTTCTTTTCTGTCTTCGAAGTTCTTTTCCAGATCCTCAAGGAGTCTGTACTGGGGGATTCCTCCGATCTGCTCTGATACAGCCGCAGTAGGAGAAAAATAGGAAAGGGCGCGGATCAACGCAAGGGAATGTCCCGCATCGTTCATCACAGCCTGCATTCTGGACTTCGCCTCTGCAATGATCTCATACAGCCGCTTTGTGTCGTCAAAACGGGAAGTCAGAAGGATCTCTTTCATCAATTCCATTGCCTTATCCCGCTTTTCATATAAAGCTTTGGAGCGGATTTCAAAGCCTACCTTATATTTCTTCATGTCCTCCGCATTTGTATAGGTGTTTACCACCGCCTTAATGCCGCCGGTATGAATATTGATCTCATTAAACAGCTCCCGGTAATTAAAATGCTCCGTATCCACCATGGAAAAAACTGCCTTCAAGATACCTACATAAGGGAATAACTCCGCCGGTACATCCTTCAGATCAAAAACAAGATTGAGATATCCAATGCCATTGGTAAAAATATCATGGAACAGGATCGTTGTCCCCCCTGCGCTGCGCACTTCATTCACATAAGGAGCCGCTTCCTTCTTCAGATCCTCTCTGGTCAGCAAAGGGATGGTTTCCAACGCCTCCCTGGGGCTTTCCTCTTCCTGATAAGCTCTCAGCGCCGCCGTCTGATCCACGATCTCCTGCTTTTCCTGAAGGGACAGGGTATTCTGATACGCCTGCAGTTTCTCTCTTAATGCGTTGTCCTTCCGGGTGGTAAGTCCCTGCACCGGCTTTACTGTCATAACTGTTTTGTGCGTATTATCTAAAATATATGTTTGAATCAGTTTTTCAAAATAACCGCTATCAATGGAATCCTTCAATTCTTTAAAAGTCTGGTTCGCCTCGATATGCATGAAGGGAAGGTCCTTGCGGTACAGCCAGCTGTCAAGCGCCTTCAGCCCCAGCATCAATCCTCTGGGGTAAGATCCGAAATCAGCCTCCCTGTACTTAAATTCAAAATAATTGATCGCCGCCGCCAAAGCCTTCTTATCAAGCCCTTCTTTTACCGCCTTTGTCAGAACCTCCTCAATGGTCGCCGAAAATTCTCCCTTCTGTTCTTCCTCTGCATTCTTGGAGATCACAGAAAAATAAGGCTGATAGATCCCGTTTTCCATGGTGCTGTACACATCTTTGCCAATTCCTTTATCGATCAACGCCTGCTTCAACAGCGCCCCCGGAGCGGCACAAAGCACATAATCAAGCACATCCAAAGCCACATAAAGCTTTCGATCCAGACAGGTGCCCATGGAAACGTTATAGGTCAGATAAGTATTTTCCCGAACAGACTCATCCTCCATAACAGAATACGTTCTCTCTATCTCTCTGGGGGATGAAAAGGGCTTTTGCTGCCCTATTTCAGAATCCACTTCCAGCCTGTCAAATGCAGAAAGATATTTTTCATCCAAAAATGTCAGATATTCCTCCGGATTTAAATTGCCATACAAATAAATATAGCTGTTGGAAGGATGATAATATTTTTGATGGAAGGCAAGAAACTCCTCATAAGTAAGCTCCGGAATCACCTCCGGGTCGCCGCCGGACTCCAGCCCGTAGGTCACATCCGGATAAAGGGAATTCATGATCTCTCTCTCCACAACGTCGTCAGGAGAAGAAAATGCCCCCTTCATCTCATTGTATACAACGCCGTTAATGGAAAGTTCATCTTCCACACTCTCCATCTCATAGTGCCAGCCTTCCTGCCTGAAAATTTTTTCTTCCTTATAGATATTAGGGTAAAAGACCGCATCCAGGTAGACATGCACCAGATTTTTAAAATCTTTATCGTTACAGCTTGCCACTGGATAAACCGTTTTATCCGGATAGGTCATAGCGTTTAAAAACGTATTGAGAGACCCTTTCGCCAGTTCGATAAAGGGGTCCTTTACCGGGAAATGCCTGGAGCCACACAGAACCGAATGCTCCAAAATATGCGCCACTCCCGTACTGTCTTTGGGCGGCGTCCTGAAGCCAATATAAAACACCTTGTTCTCATCATCGTTTAACAGAAGCGTGATCATGGCTCCCGTTTTTCTGTGCTTTAATATATATCCTTCCGAGGCAAGATCGCTTATTTTCCTTTTTTCTATAACCTCATACGCCTCCATCGCTTCTATCTGCTGATTCATAATAACCTCCATTCCCGGAACCGCCATGGGCGGTAATTTTTTCCTGACATTAATATAGTATACCCTATCTTTTGCCGAAATAAAAGAGCGGGTGGAAACAAAGTTTCCAACCCGCTCAGTGTAAAAGGGGAATTTTACCGAAATTAACTACCAAGTATTCCTTGGCACATTTCAAATTATAACATGATTCTTTCTATTTTGCAAGAAAAATTTCCTGCAATTGTCTTAAATCGTAAACGCCATCATTCCCAATTTTGAAATGATAATTTCACTTACCAGAATCCCTGCCCCTTTCTTTTTTGCCAGATTCATGCTTGCAAATTCCTGTAAGGTAAAAATCTTTTCCTGATATCCCGTCTTTGTCCCTCCCAAAAAGGATTTTTTCTCCACCTGCATCTGAACCTTCACCCGTATTTTCAGCTGTTTAAAAACCTCATAAAGAAAGGTGTTTTCTTCCAGATAATAAAACTGGCTCTCAAGGGTGGTATCGGGAGCAGCCTCCTTCAGAATATAGCTGGTGAGGATCGCTTTCAGCTTAAAGGGGACTCTCTCATGCTCCATCAGATCTTCATAGGTGAATTTCGCTCCCAGATACAAATTACTTACATCCTGCATTACATATTTAAAATCCTCATACCGGATCATGTTTCCTTTTATGTTCATTACGCTCTTTATCCATTATCCTTCCAGGTCTTCTATGGCAAAACCGCTCATCCGCATAGCGTCCCGTATGCTCTTTTGGGACATTCCCGTCTCTCCTGCAAGCTCCTCCACCGTAACCTTTCTGTGCAGTTCTTCTGCAAACTCTCTTGCCTTATCCGCCACCTGATTAACACGGCGAGCCACCTTTTGATCCTTCTCCGTCTCCTGTATATGTTCCGCAATGCTTTCTTCCATTGCATCCATGATCATTTTCACAAGCATGCCTTCCGCTTCCGCCGCATGTTCCGCACATCCCAGCATGGTCACTCCTGCGGAAAGCGCCACATTGCCTTCTCCGATCAAATCCTCAATCAGAACCCCCTGGCCGGTATAAAGCTTGGAGATCTCCGCCACCTGGGGCAGATACTGACGGATCAGTTTCTCCTGCGCCGCGTTCTCTCCCGCCATCGCCGAGAGAAACACCGCTTCCTTTTCTCCATCCCCTAAGGGTTCCAAAATTGCAATTTCTTTTTGATATTCCGCCAGATAGTCCGTCTCCTCCTCTGTAAGATAAGCATCCGGGTCTGCCGGCTCATCGATACCGATCTTGCGCTTTCTCAGATAGTCATACACCAATTCCAGCTGTTCTTCCGTCAACGATAATTCTCCAAAGGCATCTTCCACCTGCTTTTGGGAAATGCAGTTCTGCTGCTTCTTTGCCAGCTTTCTGACCTCTTCCAGAGTTCTGGCGAAAAGAATCTCCTGACTTGCTTCCATCTTTTCCTCCTACTTCCTTTTGATATGGGTATGAGTAAAAATATGATCCTGGCAATATTCATAATTTCCCTCGCACTTGGAACAGAATCGGAATTCCAGCTCCGGGTTTGTCTCCTCTGTTCTTCCGCAGATCGCGCATTTATGCCGGGTGCTGCTCACATTTTTCTTCACTTCTTTTTTAAACTTCTTTCTTCGTTTTACCTGCTTGGGGGTCATATGCACCTTGCCCCTGCCTGTAATAAAGAACACAATAAAATTCATAAGGGACGCAGCGATCACAAACTTATTCGCAATGGAGCCCATAAAGAACTCATATACCAGCAGTGCGCCATATATAATGCCCATAACCTTGATCTTAACCGGGATCAAAAAGAACACCAATATCTGCATATTAGGGTAAGTAGCTGCAAAAGCAAGGAAAATTGACATATTTACATAATAGGTACTGAACATGGTGGAAAGGTCTTCAACCGTCCACAGGTATTCCACTCCCGCCCATCCCAGCGGTCCTCTGAACAGCACTGTAACTCCAAACAGCAGGAAAGCGCCTAAAATGGTAAACAAAAATCCCGAAAAAATATATACATTATACCGGTATGTCCCCCAGGTCCTCTCCAGCGTTGTTCCCAGCGAATAATAAAAATAAAGCATCAGAAGCGTGAAAAAACCAAAGCTTGAAGGCGGTACCAGAACCCAGGTAAAAAGCCGCCAGATCTGTCCATGAAACAGAATCTCATAGGGATTTAAAAATAAATAATGAAGAAACCCCGGATAAATGAACTGGATTAAATAGCCAATTCCATAACAGATGATCAGTCCAAGAGACAAATTCTGAATTGCATATTTACCAAATTTCTTTTCGAAATTACTTGTGAATTTCATATAGGTTCTACTCCTTTAACAGTTTGTCATATATTCTAACACCCCCAAAACCAATTGTAAATAAAGCCGCTGCTTTTTTAGAAATTTACAATTTTTTCTTTACAAAATGTTTACTTTCCTGCGTTGCAATTTAAAATTTCGTGTCGTATAATTACTACGCATGTCAATTTCTGTTGAAAGGCGGTATATTATGAACAATCAATACAATACCTTGGGCATTGACATTGGTTCTACCACTGTCAAGATCGCCATTTTAGATAAGAACCATAACATTCTGTTTTCTGATTATAAAAGACATTTTGCCAATATCAGAGAAACCCTTGCCGATCTGCTTCAGGAAGCATATGAGCAGTTAGGAAACATAGATCTTCACCCTATGATCACCGGTTCCGGCGGTCTGACCCTTGCCAACCATCTGGAGGTTCCCTTTGTACAGGAGGTTATTTCCGTGGCAACGGCTTTAAAGGAACTGGCTCCCAAAACGGATGTGGCAATTGAATTAGGAGGCGAGGATGCCAAAATCATTTATTTTGAAGGTGGCAATGTGGAACAGCGTATGAACGGCATCTGCGCCGGCGGTACAGGCTCCTTCATTGACCAGATGGCTTCTCTCCTGCAAACCGATGCCACCGGCTTAAACGAATACGCCAAAAGCTATCGTTCTCTCTACACCATCGCTGCAAGATGCGGTGTATTTGCGAAATCTGACATTCAGCCTTTGATCAACGACGGCGCCACCAAGGAAGATCTGTCTGCTTCCATTTTTCAGGCAGTTGTGAATCAGACCATCAGCGGGCTTGCCTGCGGAAAGCCTATCAGAGGACATGTTGCCTTTTTAGGCGGTCCCCTGCATTTTCTTTCTGAATTGAAGGCGGCTTTTATCCGCACTCTGAAACTGGATGAGGAGCACACCATAGAGACAGCACATTCTCATCTCTTCGCCGCCATAGGCTCGGCAATGAACGCAAAGGAAGAGGTTTCCTACACCATGGAGGAAATGACAGCCAAGCTTTCCTCCGACATTAAAATGGAATTTGAAGTGGAACGGATGGAACCTTTGTTTTCTTCACCTGAAGAATATGAAGCGTTTCATGCCCGCCATGCCAGACACTGCGTGGGCACCGATGAACTTACCTCCTATCATGGCAACTGTTATCTGGGTATTGATGCGGGCAGCACCACCACCAAGGTGGCTCTTGTGGGCGAAGACGGCTCTTTGCTATACTCTTTCTACAGCAGCAACGATGGCAGTCCTCTGAAAACAGCAATTCGCTCCATCAGGGAAATTTATTCTCTTCTTCCGGAGGATGTAAGCATCGTCCGTTCCTGTTCCACCGGATACGGCGAAGCGCTGATGAAGGCAGCTTTTCTCTTAGATGACGGCGAGGTGGAGACAGTTGCCCATTATTATGCCGCTGCTTTCTTCAATCCTGAAGTGGATTGTATTTTGGATATCGGCGGGCAGGATATGAAATGCATCAAGATCAAAAATCAGACGGTAGACAGCGTACAGCTAAACGAAGCATGCTCTTCCGGCTGCGGTTCCTTCATTGAAACCTTTGCCAAGTCCCTGAACTACACCGTGGAGGACTTTGCCCACGCCGCTCTTTTTGCAGAGCATCCCATTGATCTGGGAACCAGATGCACCGTATTTATGAATTCCAAGGTAAAGCAAGCCCAAAAGGAAGGTGCTTCCGTTCCTGATATTTCGGCGGGGCTCGCCTACTCTGTCATCAAAAACGCCCTGTTCAAAGTAATCAAGGTTTCCGATGCCTCAGCATTGGGAAAAAACATCGTCGTTCAGGGCGGGACCTTTTACAACGATGCTGTTTTAAGAAGCTTTGAAAAAATTGCAGACTGTCAGGCGATCCGTCCCGATATTGCAGGAATCATGGGCGCTTTTGGCGCGGCGCTGATCGCAAGAGAACGCTACAGCGAGGGCTATGAAACCACCATGCTCTCTTTTGAAAAAATCAATGCCCTGCAGTTTGAAACCAGCATGGCAAAATGCAAAGGCTGCACCAATAACTGCCGCCTTACCATCAATAAATTTACAGGAGGACGTCAGTATATTTCCGGAAACCGGTGTGAACGGGGACTGGGAAAGCAGAAAAATGAAAACGGCGTACCTAATTTATTTGACTACAAGCTCAAAAGGCTCTTTGATTACGAACCCCTTGCAGCAGATGAAGCGGCGCGGGGTACAGTGGGTATCCCCAGAGTCCTTAATATGTATGAAAATTATCCTTTCTGGTTTACCTTTTTCCATAAGTTGGGCTATCGGGTAGTACTGTCTCCTCTTTCCAACCGAAAGATCTACGAGCTGGGGATCGAATCCATTCCCAGTGAATCCGAATGCTATCCCGCCAAGCTGGCGCATGGACACGTAAGCTGGCTGATCAACCAGAAGGTAGACTTTATTTTCTACCCTGCCCTTTTCTACGAGCGCAACGAATTTAAAGAGGCAAACAATCACTACAACTGCCCCATCGTAACCTCGTACTCTGAAAACATAAAAAACAATGTAGAGGAAATCGGTCAGGGAAAGGTTATTTTGCGAAATCCCTTTATGTCCTTTCGGGACTTAAAAACAGTTTCCGAGGCGCTTGCAAAGGAATTTCAGGAACTCCCAACCGAGGAGGTAATGGAAGCGGCACGGCTTGGCTGGCAGGAGCTGGAAAAGGCAAGAACGGATATGCAGAAAAAAGGCGAGGAAGTACTTACCTATTTAAAGGAAACCGGAAAGCGCGGCATTGTCCTTGCCGGACGCCCCTATCACATCGATCCGGAAATCAACCATGGTATTCCTGAGCTGATCACTTCCTACGATATTGCAGTGCTTACCGAAGACTCTGTCTCCCACCTTGCCGCTCCGGAGCGTCCCCTGATCGTTTCCGATCAATGGATGTACCATTCCAGGCTGTACGCCGCTGCAAGCTATGTTAAGACAGTGGAAAACCTTGACCTGATTCAGCTGAATTCCTTTGGCTGCGGTCTGGATGCCGTAACTACCGATCAGGTAAGCGATATTTTAACAGGTTCAGGTAAAATCTATACCTGTCTGAAAATAGACGAGGTCAACAATCTGGGCGCCGCCAGAATCAGGATACGTTCCCTGCTCTCGGCAATACGGGTAAGAGAAAAAATGAACAAGCAGCGTACCATTTCCTCTTCCGCTATTCATAAAGTAACCTTTACAGAAGAAATGCGGAAGGAATACACCATCCTTTGCCCGCAAATGTCGCCCATTCATTTTGACATACTGGAGCCGGCATTTAACGCCTGCGGCTATCATTTTGAAGTGTTGTCAAATGACAACCGCCACGCTGTGGATGTGGGGCTGAAATATGTAAACAACGATGCCTGCTACCCTTCTCTTATGGTGGTAGGACAGATCATGGATGCACTGCTTTCCGGAAAATATGATCTGAATAAAGTAGCCGTCATCATGACCCAGACCGGCGGCGGCTGCCGCGCCACTAACTACGTGGGCTTTATACGAAGAGCCCTGGAAAAAGCCGGGATGCCCCAAATACCTGTTATTTCCCTGAACATGGCAGGCATCGAAACCAATCCTGGCTTCCGGTTAAATCTCAACCTGCTTATGCGCGCCGCATACGGCGCCGTATTTGGGGATATTTTCATGCGCTGTATCTACCGTATGCGTCCCTATGAAAAGGAAAAGGGAAGTGTGGAAGCAGTTCACCAGAAATGGCTGGAAAAATGCCGGAAGTTTGTTTCCGCAAAACATATGAATTTCTTTACGTTCCAGAAAATGTGCCGCCAAATGGTGGCGGATTTTGATGCCGTTCCCATTACCGAAGAACTAAAACCCCGGGTTGGCATTGTTGGAGAAATTCTTGTAAAATTTGCTCCCGCCGCAAACAATTACCTGGTGGAGCTGTTGGAAGCTGAAGGCGCAGAGGCTGTAGTTCCTGATCTTTTGGACTTTATGCTCTACTGCTTCTACAACCAGATCTATAAAGCAGCTGAACTGGGTACCAGTAAAAAGGCAGCGTTGGTCTCAAAGCTCGGCATCGATGCGCTGGAATTTTTACGCGGCAGCGCTTCCAGGGCGCTTGCCCGGAGCAGGCATTTTACGCCTCCTACCAGTATTTATCAGACGGTAGCGTATGCCAAACCCATTGTATCCATTGGCAACCAGACCGGAGAAGGCTGGTTTCTAACCGGCGAGATGGTAGAATTGATTCACAGCGGTGTAAATAACATTGTCTGCACCCAGCCCTTTGCATGTCTGCCCAACCACGTGGTGGGAAAAGGCGTGATCAAAGAACTCCGCAGACAATATCCGCTGAGCAATATCGTTGCAATCGACTATGACCCTGGCGCCAGCGAGGTTAACCAGCTGAACCGGATCAAGCTGATGCTCTCAACAGCGCAGAAAAACTTAAAAGCGCAGAAAGAAAACCATCTGAAGGAAAATGTACAGGAAACCGCATAGGGAGATATAACTATGATCAAACAGGAAATCAATGAACTCAAACGGCTTTACACCCCCAGCAACTGCTCCATAACCCGGATCTGCGGCTGTTATGTGGATGGGGAAAAAAATAAAAAAACAGAATTTAAAGAAGCCTTCCTTTCTCTTCCGGAAGAGGAAATCTTCAAATACTTTGAGCTTCTTCGCAAAACCCTTTCCGGTTCTGTAGGCAAAAATCTGCTGAATCTGGAATTTCCTCTTTCCAGCGAGGAAAATGGCGGCAGTCAGGAATTTCTCCTGCGCCTTAAGGACAGCAAGCTAAAGGATGACGACCTGCTGGCAGAATTCTATGACAAAATAATCGGTTCCTACGAATATGTGGGAAACTACTTAATTCTGCTGATCCACGATGCCTACGATGTCCCCGGCAAAACCACCGACGGACTTGCCATGGAAGATGCCTCCGACACAGTTTATGAATACCTTCTCTGCTGTATCTGCCCCGTAAATCTTTCCAAGCCGGGCTTAAGCTACAACAGCGAAACCAACGAATTCCATAACAGAGTGCGGGACTGGATCGTAGAACTTCCGGAAACAGGTTTTCTTTTCCCTGCGTTCAACGACAGATGCGCCGATCTTCACAGCACCCTGTACTATACCAAAAATACGGAGGAACCCCACGCCGAATTTGTAGACAATATTTTGGGCGCTGTTCTGCCCCTTACTGCGGGAAATCAGAAAGAAACCTTCCACTCTCTGATTGAAGAGACCCTGGGAGATGATGCCGAATATGAAGTGGTTAAGAATATCCATGAACAGCTTACGGAAATGATTGAAGAACATAAGGAAATACCTGAACCCCTGACTCTGGACAAGCGCCAGGTTAAAAACCTCCTTGAGAAAAGCGGTGTGGAGGAAGAAAAGCTTGCGGATTTTGAAAAGCTTTACGATGCCGCCGCCGGAGAACATACCGCCCTTTTGGTGGATAATGTGGCAAATACCAGAACCTTCGAGGTAAAAACCCCTGATGTGGTGGTAAAGGTAAATCCTGAACGCGCCGATCTGGTAAACACCATGACCCTGGACGGCAAACGCTGTCTGGTAATTGAGATCAATGATCATGTGGAGGTGAACGGAATCTCTGTCAGAACCTCCGATAAAAAGAGCCCCATACAATAATGGGGCTCTCTCCTTATACATTTTCTTCAGGCATCTGCAAACAATTCGCAATACCATCTCAGGGATTCTATGTAGGCATCATAAAGCTCATTCATTTCAATGTTCTGGAGGATCATTAATCTGGACACCTCCTGCCAATCGGCTTTTTCGTATTCCAATATGAAATCCAGAACCGGCGCAAGCACTCCCTTATGATCCACCAGCGCTTCTTTAATTTCCTTGGATACCTTCACCATTTCCAGCGCTTCTTCCATGGATTTGCTCAAAATCAAATCCAACACAGAGAACAGCCCCATCAGGAACAATTCAGAGGTCTGCAGCTTGCTTATATGGAACATGGGCGCAAGATTTTCTGCAAATTTGGCGCGGAGCAGAGACAGTCTTGTAACTTCATTGGGTTTGTCCGCATACAGGTTGTTTGCCACTGCGGCGTTGATCCATTTTTTGAGTTCCCGCTGTCCTAACATTGCCGCTGCATGGCGTATGGAGGTGATCTCGGAATTTACCGCCATCTTGTTTACCATCTTAAGAAGGGAAATAACAAGCGCCGTATCTCTTCCAATAACATCCGCTGCTTTGGTCAGATCAAAGTCAGGGGCATTCACCATATTCAGCAATTCTATGTAGTTCACCTTTAAAGGGGTCACCTCGGTTTCACCTTGTGTAACCGGCACCCGGTAGAACTCACCCTCAAAAATCTGATAACCGCCCTCAGCCCTGAGCTGCTCGTAAATTTCCTGGGTTTGAATATTCACCACGCATATGCCAATATTGGGATATACCTTGCCAAAGTAGATCTTTGCCTTGCTCACATCCACCTTCTTGTGGTCCAGGAAAATATAATCCATCAAAAGCAAAACCTCACGGTAGGGTTCAAAGCTCTGTACAGGGAGCTTGCGCATGGCAAGCTTATATCCTTTCTCCTTAAGCTCCCGAAGCCGGTTTATGTACATTTCCTCAGGCGGGATCGTATTATCGATCAAAATTACAATTCGGTCATGGGGCGCCTGGCACTGAGAATCCAAGTCTGAGAATATGGAAATATTGTTTGCAGTTACAAACACTTCTTTCCCAGATGCAAGTGCGTCAAGCCCTACAAACTGAATCACTTCAAAGCCTGGAATATCCACTGCACCGTCATTCTGCCCCGTTCCCTGCAGGCTGGGATTTAAGAGATAATTATTCTTCTGTGAAAATAATGAATACGCACGTACGCTCATTTTGTCATCGAAGAGCGGTATTAATGTTACAAGCATAGCTTTCTCCTTCATGTTCATATTGATTTTTAATGACTTATGCTATTATCTATTATACACATATTCACTTAGGATTTCCATATGTGATTTGTAAATTTTTGCACAAAACAAAGAGGAGGTATAATCCATTGCCAGATCTATGGATTACACCTCCTCTTTTCCTGCCATCAGGCTGATTGCTCTTCTTCCGTGTGATTTAAAATGTATTCCTGCAGGATATCCGAAGCCTGCTCCAGGTCGAGACCGGAGGCTGTCAGCATCTGGTTAAGCTCATCCAGTTCTCTTTCCCGCTTCTCCTTATAGAGAAGATCCAGTTCATTTTGCTCAGATTTCAATCTGATTCGAAGTGCCTGAATCAGTTCTTCCTTTTCCGCAATTTTCTCTTCCACCGTTTTTCTCTGTCCTCTTGCCATTCTTTACCTCCTGAAAGCTATAATTACTATAGTATATGGACAAGACCTGAAAAATATTCGGTGAAATTCTATTCTCTACCAAAAAAGCTATTTTCCATAACGCTGAATAACCATAATTATAATAGCCAGCAATTACAATTATCTATAATTTATTTAGCCTGATATTGCAATTAAATTTAATATATTATATAATAAATTTAGCAAGGAAATCTATATTCCATACTCAATGGAGGGTATTATTAATATGAGCATTACAGCAAAAGAACTTGCCGAAAAGCTTGGGATCTCACGTTCTACCATTTCCATGGTCTATAATAATAAAAAAGGAATCAGTGAGGAGACCCGTACCATGGTAAAGCAGGCGGCGCAAAAGTACGGCTACCAGCATGTCCAGCGAAACCGCATGTACGAGTATCCCTCCGTGATCCAATACATTATCTGCCTGAAGCACGGAAACGTGGTCAGCGACACGGCTTTTTTTGCAAACCTGCTTCAGGGAATCGACTATGAAAGCAAGCGGCTGGGCTATGTCCTGCACATTACTTATTTTTACTGTCATGAAAATATCCGGGAACAAATGAAGGCTATTTTGGACAATCATCCCACCGGGCTTCTGCTTCTTGCCACTGAAGTAGATCCGGAGGATCTGATTCCTTTTAAGAATTCCGGGCTTCCTCTGGTGGTTCTGGACAGCTATGTGGACGGGGACGGCTCCGACTGCATTACCATCAGCAATATACAGGGCGCCTGTAACGCCACTTCCCATTTGATCTCCTGCGGGCACACCTTTATCGGATATCTTTCCAGCAAAGTTCCCATCAAGAACTTTGAAGAGCGCGCCCGGGGATTCCATATTGCCATTGAGAAATACGCTTTCCAAAAACCCGTCCATTCTATTGTAGTCAGGGTAGGCTCCACCGATGAGACTGCTTACGCCGATATGTGCAGCTATCTGGACACTAAGCCTGAACTTCCCACTGCCTTTTTTGCAGATAACGATATTATCGCCTCCGCTTGTATTAAAGCGTTGAAGGAATATGGCTATAAGATTCCTGAGCAGATCTCTATTATTGGTTTTGACGATATGCCTTTCTGCAATCTTCTGGACCCTCCTCTGACCTCCATGCGGGTTCCAAAGCAGATGTTCGGACAGCGTGCCGTATCCATGCTGGACCAGCAGATCCACGGGAATGTGACGGATCACATCAAAATGGAAATCTCCACCACGCTTATCGAGCGAAAAAGTGTAGCGCTCCATAGGTAATGCATACGCCGCCACGAAAAGGCTGCCGCAGTCTGCGGCAGCCTTTTCACATTTACAAATGCTTTCTTCCTTATTCTCCATAATAATATTTCAATTTGGTAAACATATCCTCCAGAATCATCCGGCTGTCCACATAATTATATACCCGGATCTTTCGGGGATTTGCGGGGCGGAGGTGATAATGTCCTTCCTCATCCACCCTGGGCGCAGGCATCATGTCATAATCATAACAGTGATCTGTCATTAAAAGCCCTACTACCGGTGAATCTCCCAGCTGCCAGCTCTCGCCGCCGGGATAGGTTGCCATTCCTCCAAAAAGAGGGATCTCACACAATTTGGTATTTACCCGAAGGAGATTCTCATATAAATATTTTCCGATCTTACCGCAGTTGCTGACTCTCTCGTACAACTCCTGGAAGGATACCTTCATCATGGAATATACATTACAGGGAACCTGCCACAGCTCCACGTTAGAATCGAACACCACATTAGAAGCATTTACATCTCCATTTAAATTAAACTCCCAGGAACCTTCCGGGTAAGCGCCGCCTCCGATCCAGATCACAAACATTTTATCCGCAATAGATGGATCGATGAGCAAAGCGTCAGCCACATTTGAAATTGCTCCCTGTGCCACAACTGCAAGCTTTTCCCCCTCAGGCATTTTTGCCGCCTGCTCTGCAATAAACTTTCCGGCATCTGTATACTCCGGCGTTTTTTCGTCCTTTAAATGATCGATCACACCTTTAAAAACCGGATAATCTTCCCTTAAACCCATAAGCTCCAAAATATTGCAAATTTCATCATAGCTCTGCTCCATGGAGTCGTTTCCGCCGGTTTTGGAATCCAAAAGAAGGGTGTCGAAATGCTCCGCCGTAAATCCCAGCACATCCAGCTTTTCCGTCATCAGCAGGTGGGCAATACAATATTGGTCGTCCCCCTCGCAATAAGCATCCGTATCGCAGATCACTTTAATTTTCTTACATGCAGGCACTTCATAGGGCGCTTTTTTAAACTTCATACTGTTACCTCCTTAAATTCATATGATTATTATTTACCTGTTTCATAAATTCATTTCCTTTATATTTGCAATGGCTCTTACTTTTTCTTCATGCCTTTTCGAATAAATCTTTGCAACGTTCATATATGCCATGATCAGCAGAAGAATGATTCCCACAACAATATTGTATATCGCCGATGACCAGTTCAGCGCCGTGATCCCATTGCTGATAATGGACATCAATATAGATCCTACAAAAATACTGAACACTACATTCACATACTGCGCCATCACAAAGCCGATAAACACGCTCATCATTGGCTGCATAATATTTTGTATGCTGTCAAGCCCCACAGAGGGCGTCACGCCGCTTCCATGGCTGAGCTGCACGATCGCTGCGATCCCTGCAAACATGCTGCTTAAAATCAGGGATCTGATCTTAGTCCTTTCCACACTGATACCATTGTTGCGGGAAATTCCCGGAGCGCCTGCTACCGCATTCACATTTGATCCATATACGCTTTTATTGGCAAGAAAATACATCAAAATGCCTGTCAGCAGGAAGACGATCATATTTCCCGGCGCGCGTCCTAAAAAGGTATGCTCGTAAGCAATGGTCAGCGCCGCCGAGTTGGTAATCAACCCGCCGAAAGACCCCAGCAGGTAAATCAGTGCGATGGTCAGGATCATAATGGGAATTTTCATCACACGGTAAAGAACTCCCTTTAAAATTCCACATACGAATGCTGACAAAAGGCAGCCTGCCACGATTCCCGGTATCCCTAATCTGGTACTCAGCAGGGCGGCTATAATACTGTCCAAAATCATCTCCGCTCCCAATGCCAGGTCAAACTCTCCCATCTTCGCCAGATATTGCATTCCCCATGCAATCATACAGGTGATAAAGGACTGGGTAATAATGATATAAACGGTATTGATTTTTCCAAATGACTTCGGTCTCAGGAGCAGAAAAAACAAATATAAAGCGATGGGTACCATAACCACTACAATTGCATTACTAATCTTTTTATTCATATATATCCTTTCCTGTCATGCAGACCGCCAGCAGCTTAGTCTTTTCTATTCCACATTATGGCGGGTCATTACATCCTCAATGCTGTAGGAACCTACCACCTTAAGTAAATCCTCATAGGTAAACCCTTCGTTTATCTTTTTGGACATCTGTGCATACTCATCCGCCGTATAAGGGAGTTCCTGATAAAGATGGGCATCATAATTTTTTGCATCTTCCGCCGACTGGAGCACAATAAACTCGTCCTTAATGGAAACAGGTTCGTCCACCAAAGGCGTTCCCTGAAGCTTATTCACGGCAAGCACTGCAAGCCATGCGCCCCCTGTAAAGTGACCGCCGATCACACCGTTTACGGAATTTTTCTCAAAATATTCTGTCTGATTTTCATTAAAATCAATACAGGAAACCTTTACCTGTTCTGTCATACCAAGATTTTGAAGAGACTGAATTACTCCCGGCAGACAAGTCTGGGTCATACCTGCAATCACAATGCCGTCCAGTTCAGGATATGCTGAAACCATGGATTCCACAGAAGAAGCTGCATCGTCGGAAGTATTTGTATTTACTCTGTCTTCTACCAGGATTTCCATACCAAACTCCTCACATGCCTGGGCAATGCCATTGTCCCTCTTGGTTGTGGTAGTGCGCCCTGTAGGCAGTCCAAACATGCCGATATGGGAAGCTCCCGCCTCGTTTAAGGTTTTCATTGCCGTATATGCCGACCATACGTCATCCTCATAAATGTTCCCAAGGAAATATTTCGATGCATAGCATACGTCATGGGTCTCTTCATTGGACAGATCGTACCAGTAAAAGCCAAAATAAACCTCTGAGTCCTCGCAGATCTTTGCAATTCTGGGAATGGAATCGTCTGCATAGGGAAGGCAGAAAACAGCCTGACATCCGTTTGCAATTAAATTTTCAATGTTGGTGATCTCCTTTTCCGGATTCTGCTCGTCTGTTGCAATTACCAGCTCTGCTCCCATACCGTCGCATGCTGTCTGCATATTATTGACCACAGGTCCTGCGGTGGCATCCGTTGTAGAGTAAATCGTCAGACCTAATTTGATCTTGTCTGTTGCTTCTCCTTCCGTTTCGCTTTCTTCAGACTCTGCCGGCTGACTGCTTTCCTCTGTCTGAGTGTCTGTGCTTGGACTTTCCGCCTTTGTCCCCTCATCTTTGCTGCCACAGCCTGTCAATCCCACCAAAAGGGACGCCGTCACCAACAGGGACATTAATAGTTTCATACTTTTTCTTTTCATTTGTTTTCCTCCTTTTTCTATATGTATTTACACCCAAAAATGGGTAAAACATATGCTTTATGCCGTTTTCTTGCCACGATTGATCTTATTTCTGATGGTAAAAGTCATTGCCAGAACAAGAATGAAAATAATACCCTTTGTAATCAACTGAGGATAAGTGTCCAGCCCCAGCAAAACCATGCCGTTGTTTAAAATACCGAGAATCAAAACCCCGATCACCGCGCTGCGGAATCTGGAATCTGCACCTCCGTTGATGGGCATTCCTCCTAAAATCAGGGCAATCAAAATATCAAATTCCACCATATTTCCTGTATTGTACATTGCCGCACCGGTACGGATTACTGTGAAAAATCCTGCAATTCCCGTCGCTGCACCCATAAGCACATAGCTGATCACCTTAATAAAAGTAATGCGGATGCCCGACTGAACTGCCGCCGTTTCTCCTGCTCCCACCGCCCGGCATTGTTTTCCATAGCTGTGAAATTGAAAGAGCAGCCATGCCGCCACAAGAAACGCCAGGCATACGGCAAGCTTCAGCCCCACCTCATCCAGATCGTACATTTTTACCGCAATACCCACAGTTCCCGACTTGCACACGATCAGCAGCAGACCTCTCAAAATAAAAGACATTGCCAGAGTAGCGATCATGGCATTGATTCCCAGCACACCATGCAAAACGCCGTTGATCAGACCGATCAGCAATCCTACCCCCAGCGCCGCGAAAAATGCCAGGGGTATATTGATCTTTGAAACCAGCGCCGCTACCACTCCCGTCATTCCGATGGCGGCTCCCACCGACATATCCAGGCAGTTCTGAGACAAAAGAAACACCGCCGCCCCAGCCACAAGCAGCAGGGTAAAAGACTGCTCAAAAATTTTCCGACAATTGGTCATATCCAGCGTGCGTCCTCCGCTTAAGAGGGCAAATCCTGCAAACACCACGATCAGACTGATAAAGGGAAAGATGTTGATAAACAGTTCCATTCCTTTTTTCTCATTGTTTGCTTTCATCCTCACATCTCCCTTCCTATATCATTTCCTTAATCAGCAGGGATTCCGTAATTTCCGGTCCCCGCATGGTCTCGCAGACAATCTTTCCGTCCTTCATGATGAGAATCCGGTCGGACATTCCAATCAGCTCCGGAAGTTCCTCTGAAATCAGCAAAATCGCATGTCCCTGCTCCTTAAGCTCTTCCATCAAATGATAGATCGCCTCTTTTACGCCAATGTCGATGCCTCTGGTGGGACAGTCAAAAATTAATATCCGCGATCCCCGTCCCAGCCATTTTGCCAAAACCACCTTTTGTTTATTTCCGCCGCTCAGGGAAGCCACATATTCTCCCCGATGATTTACTTTTACCTTTAGTTTTTGTATCCACTGGTCCGCAAATCTGTTTTCCTGCAAAGGTGTTGCAAATCCAAGCTTTGATATCTTGTCCAGGCTGCAAAGGCATACGTTATTTTTTACGCTGTCCTGAAGAATCACCGCCTCTGTATCACGGTTCTTGGAAACATACCCAATTCCGCACTTAATGGCATGTACCGGATTTTTCAGCCGCTGTGCGTCTCCGGCGCATATTACTTTTCCCGCGTAAGGCTGATCCAGCCCAAACATAAGACGTCCCAGCTCATGCATACCACAGTCCGACAAACCTCCAAGCCCCAAAATTTCTCCCTCATGCAGCTCCAGGGTGACATCCTTAAGCATACTGGTAAAAACATTCTCCACCCGCATGACTACCTGTTCCCCCCTGCTGCCCTCCGCATCAGCTCTGTAATAGTGGTCGCTCATCTCCCTTCCCACCATTTTCACCTTTAATTCATTGATGTGCATATCGCCGCCATAACAGGTATCAATGTATACGCCGTCCCGCAGAATGGTCACGCTGTCGCATATTTTGATCAGTTCCTCCAGGTCATGGGTAATAAATAAAACGGTTCCTCCATATTTCTTTACCGCTTCAATTACCGAATATAAAATCTTCCGTCCGTGGGAGGACAAAGCGTTGGCTGTTTCATCAACGATCAGCAGACGGGGATGAATATAAAAAGCTTTGGCAATCTCAACAATTTTCCGCTCTTCCAGATTATACCGGTCGGTCCTGACTTCCGGCGCAATGGTATCAACTCCGATCATTTCCAACGCTTTTTTCGCTTCCCTGTTCATTTCCCGATGATTGATGAATCCTCTGCTGCCAAAGCATTTTTCATTTCCCAGAAAAATATTGGAAGCAACCGAAATATCTCCAATGGTGCCGATCTCCTGAACGATCAGGGCAATTCCTTCCGCCTCCGCTTCCACTGCTGTGGCTGCATGCAGTTCCTTTCCGTTCAATCGGATGATACCTTCATCTTTGGCGTATATGCCTGCAACGATGTTTGAAATCGTGCTTTTTCCCGATCCGTTCTCGCCGATAATACCTCTTACTTCTCCCTGTCTTACCTGAAAGGAGACATCCTTCAGCGCCTGGGTCAGACCAAAGCTTTTTGATACATGTTGAATATCCAATAAAACCTCATGCTCCATAAACACCCTCCTGTTTCCCTCCATGTGCCAATACCTGTCCTATCGCTCCCCGCCATCCGCTCTTTAGCCTGTTCACCCTTTCCTTTCCCATTTGTGGGTGATATTCTCTGTAGGAAATATGCTCAAATATCTCCTTCTCGTCATAAATTCCCGCTGAGATTCCGGCGAGATAAGCGGCGCCCATAGCGGATAATTCCTCCAGCTCCGGTATCCTCAGCACCGCTTCCGACAGATCGCTTTGAAACTGCATCAGATAAGAGTTTGCCGTAGGACCGCCGTCCACCCTGAGTTCTCTGATTTCGTATCCCGATTCCCGCCGCATCAGATCGATCAGATCTGTAATCTGATAAGCGATGCTTTCCAGACACGCCTTTACCATTTCATTTCTTCCTGTGGTTCTTGTGATACCCGTCATTAAACCGGTAGCGTCAGCATCCCAATAAGGCGCCCCAAGCCCTGTAAATGCGGGGATAAAATAGGTTCGATCCTGCCTGTTGGCTTTTGCCGCAAGCTCTCCTGATTCCTTTTCCTTTTGGATCAGACCAACCTCCTTCATCCATCTGACCACTGCGCCGGTATAATTTAAATTCCCTTCCAGCACATACTGCACCTTTTGCTTCCTTCCCCAGGCAAGGCTGGTTACAATTCCCGAATCGGTCATAACCGGCTGTTCCCCCAGATTCATCATCACCGACGAACCGGTTCCATAGGTCGCCTTCAGCTGCCCCTTTTGCAGGCAGTTCTGACCAAACAACGCGCCGTGGCTGTCCCCTATTACCCCCATAATGGGAATTTGTTTCTTTAACACGCCGGACAGATCGGTAACGCCAAAGCAGCTATCGGACATGGAAACCTCAGGCAGGGCATTTTCCGGTATCCCAAAGCTTCTGCAAAGTTCTCTGTCCCAGCACAGCTCCTTTAGATGAAAAAGCTGCGTCCTGGAAGCGTTGGAATAATC
This sequence comes from uncultured Lachnospiraceae bacterium, assembly GCA_947172705.1. Taxonomy (GTDB): domain Bacteria; phylum Bacillota; class Clostridia; order Lachnospirales; family Lachnospiraceae; genus Suilimivivens. The sequence continues at coordinate 102,017 of CAMWCA010000001.1, read as the reverse complement.
GGTCTTAAAATTTTTCTCCTGAGAAAGACTGTAAACCAGCCAGCTGTCTATGGTTCCCAGGGCAAGCTTTCCCTGTTTTGCCAGCTTTTCCCCTTCCGGTACATATTTCATAATCCATTCAAATTTAGCCGCCGGGAAATAGGGCGACAGTCTTAGCCCTGTCTTTAAACGTATTTCTTCCGCTTCCTCCTGATGGGTCTCACAGATCTTCCGCGCTCTTGCACATTGCCATACGATGGCATTGCAGATAGGCTCTCCTGTTTCTCTGTTCCACGCCACTGCGGTCTCCCGCTGATTGGAGATTCCCATTGCCCGGACTTTTTCACTGGGAACCCCCGCCTTTTCCATCACATCCCTGCACACCAGAATGGTATTCCTTAAAATCTCTTTTGGGTCGTGCTCCACCCATCCCCTGTGGTCGATCATCTGCCTGTGCTGACGGTGGGCGCGTGCCAGCACTTTCCCATTTTCATCGAACAAAAGCCCTTTGGTTCCCTGGGTGCTTTGATCCACCGACAGAATATAGCTACACATCCTGTAATACCTTTTGCGCGGTTTTTACAAGATTCTCCGCATTTAACCCGTAGTAGTCAAACACTTCCCCGGACGTTCCGGTAATCACCGGCGCATCCGGCAGGGCAAGATTGATCACCTTTCTGGGACAATGGCTTCCCACGATCTGGCTGACCCGGGCGCCAAGCCCTCCATAGGGAGCGTGTTCTTCCATTGTGATCACTGCCTTTGTCTCCTTTGCCGCTTTGACGACGCTTTCCTCATCCATAGGCTTTAAACAGTACATATCCAGCACCCTTGCAGAAATCCCCTTTTCCCTTAAAGCTGCCGCCGCATCGGCTGCGGGCTTTACCAGCTCTCCGCAGGCGATAAATGTAATATCCTTTCCTTCTGTCACAACAGTGGCTTTGTTCATCTGAAAGGGAACCTTTTCTTCCCCATAAACATCCTCCACCGCATTTCTTCCCACTCTGATATATGCCGGTTCTTCATCCTCCAAAAGCGCCTCCATCAGACATCTCGTCTGCCATCTGTCGCTGGGAAGATAAACCCTCATATTGGGAATCGCCGACATTGCCGCTATGTCCTGCGCCGAATGATGGCTCATTCCCAGCGCACCGTAGCTGACGCCTCCGCTGATACCGATGAGTTTCACATTTGTGCCTGAATACGCCACATCCACCTTGCACTGCTCATAGCTTCTGGTGGATAAAAAGCTTGCAGGAGAAACTGCATAGGGCTTTTTCCCGCATCTCGCCAGCCCCGCCGCAATGCTTACCAGATTCTGCTCCGCAATTCCAACCTCCACAAACTGCTCCGGCAGTTCCTTTGCAAAAGGCGTAAGGGAAGCGCTTCCTCTGGAATCGCTGCAGAGAACCATTACATCCCTGTCCCTTCTTCCATGCTCTAAAAGTACATCGCAAATAACCTGTTTATCCGCTATTTTATTCATGAAGTGCCTCCTCCCTTCTCTCCTTTAGATCCTGCCTGATCTGCTGCAGCTCTTCTGCACTGGGTACTTTATGATGCCATCCGACATTATTTTCCATCACCGGGGAGCCTTTTCCCTTTACCGTGTTTGCAATCAACACCGTGGGTTTTCCTTTCGTCCCCCTGGCCTCCTGAAATGCCTGTCTGAGCTGATCAATATCATTTCCGTCCGCCACATCGATCACATGCCAGCCAAAGGAACGAAATCTCTCATGAAGATCATCCTGTCCCATGACCTCCTCGGTGGTTCCCGAGATCTGCAGCCGATTTCTGTCAACCACGGCGCACAGATTATCCAAATGATAGTGGCTTGCCGCCATAGCGCCTTCCCACACGGAGCCTTCCGCCAGTTCCCCATCCCCCATTACCGTATAAACTCTGTAGCTTTGCCCGTTTTTCTTCCCCGCAATCGCCATTCCCACAGAGGTGGGCAAACCATGCCCCAGAGATCCCGAATTCATTTCTATTCCCGGAAGCTTATTATTGGGATGTCCGATATATTTAGAACCAAATTTGCTGAAATTCGCAATCACTTCCTCCCTGTCCAGAAACCCCTTTTCGGCAAGCACCGCATAGTAAGCTTCCATGGAATGTCCCTTGCTCAGGACAAATCTGTCCCTGTCCGGATCATCCCAGTTTTCCGGACCGATATTCATCTGTTCAAAATAAAGCTCTGTTAAAATTTCCATAATGCTCATATCGCCGCCGATATGCCCTGTTTTTCCTGCAACAATCATATCAACCGCATCTTCCCGCAGTTTGTAGGCAAGCGCCTTTAAATTCTTCATATTGCTTCCTCCGCCTTGTCAATTATTGATTTATTCTTCTCCTCGCAGATATGCTTTCACATTCTCCTCCACAGGGTCGTACAAATCCGGTTTTATGCCCATATATTTACATGCCTCATACAATACCGGAACCACATTTTTATGTATGCCTACGCAGTGGTGGATATAAGGTCCCTCCACGATCTTTGCTTCCAGCCTTTTGATATTTTCCACCTCAACCCACAGATAAGTCCCCATTCCCTTAGGTCCTTCCACTCCTTTGGCATTTCCCAAGAGCAGAGAATATTCTCCATTGTCGCCGTCAAACCGGCATAAGGTAACTTCGCCGTGTTTTGCCTCCGCCGTAAGACTTCCCGGGTGGTCAAAAGCAAGGGGATAAGTAAGCCTTGGTTTCTCCTTTGCCACTGAGAGCGGCCAAGGACCGCAGTGCTGGAGCAGTTCTCCGTTTTCCACGTCAGGATGGCGGATGGTCCAGTCTGCAAAAAAGCTCCTTGTTTCTCCCATTCCCGCCGCTTCCACCAGCAGCGCCGTAACGGCTCCGTGGATATCTGTTTCACAAACCACCGGAATTCCTTTTTCATTTAAAATCGCATTGGCTGCGCAGGGCATAATCCCAAGCTCCGTCTGCAGCGCGTTCCAGCATTGAATTGCCGCCGCCTGACAGCCGTATTTTCCGGTCAGTTCCTCCATCGCCAGGGCAAGCGCAGCTACCTTCCTTGTTTCCTCCTCCCCAATCTGTACCTCCATATTTTTATGTATGTAGGCAAGCATATCCCGCATTTTTGCTTCCTCTTCCTTCGCCGCCTTTACCGCCTGGGTCAGCTCCGTCATAGGAATCGGGGATAACTGAATATTAAACTTCTCTAAAAGCTCTCCTTCGTTGCACATGGTAGACCAAAAATCAAAGGGACGGGGAGCGATCTGTAGAATACGGATATTCCGAAAGGTTTTCACTACATTGCAAACGGCAATAAAATCCCTCAATCCTCTTTCAAATACCGGATCTTCCAACCGGCAGTTTGTCATATAGGTAAAAGGAACCTGAAATCTTCTGAGCACCTTGCCGGTAGCAAACAGCCCGCACTGGGTGTCCCTCAGCCGCTCGCCGTTCTCTTCCGGTCTTTCATCCAAAGGCCCCCACAAAAGCACCGGGAGATTCAATGCCTTCGCCAGCCTTGCACAGACATATTCCGTTCCAAAATTGCAGTGAGGAAGAAAAAGTCCATCCACCCCTGCGGCTTGAAACTTTTCCACAACTTTTATTACATCTTTGTCGTCATAAAGAAGACCTTCCTCATTTATATCATCGATATCAACAAAATTGATTCCAAGCTCCTTTAACCGCCCAGCCGTCAGCCCTTTGTATTTTAAGGCGTCAGGTGCGCTGAATATACTTCTGCGAGTGGGCGCAAATCCCAATTTGATTCTGTCCATATTCTTCCTCCTCAACCATATTTTTCTAAATTTAGCTGGTTTTTTGTTTTATTGTTTGTGAATTTAATTACATACTATTGACTAAATTACTAAATTCATAGCAAATACGCCAAAAAATGATGCAAATCACCTTTTTCGTCGTAATTGCTTAAAATCATCTTTTCAATTTATGCATTTTCACGAATTTATAAAAAAGCACAAAAAAGAAAGCTGCTGCTCCGGCAGATCATTCATCTACTTTTGCAACAGCTCTCTTTTTTTAAAAACAAAACTATTCCTTCTCTTTTACCCCGGCAGGCGCTATTTTCTCACAGGCAAGCATGGGCATCAATTGATCAAAGGAAGTAATTCCACTGCCATCCTCCATTCCATAGGCGCCGTTATAAGGCAGCTCCTCATCAATAATATGCATTTTCTCCATTTTATTCAACGCCTGTGATCGAAGACCTCCGTCTCCGATTTCATCCGCTATCATGACAATGATGGCATACACCGCCGTGGACTCATAGTCATATCCTTTTACCACCTTGCCGCTGGTGTCATACCGTGCCTTCATGCCCTCCCCTGCCATCTGTCTTTTCAGCCATTCAATGGTATTGTTTTTCAATTTTTCCTCCCTGGCAAGGTGCAGAAGGGTCATCATCGCCTCTGCCGTGTTCAGGTCATCGTTTTCATATCGCTGTCTGTCATAATTATACCAGCTGTAATACAGAGGGAATTCATTGCTAATCTGCCCGCGCTCCAGGAGCTCCGCCGCATCCTCATAGGCAGATTTTGCTTTGGCGCTGCCTGTTCTTTGGCTTAAAAGTTCCATTCCCTGAAGATCCCCGTAGCACAGTGTAAATCTGGAAGCATACTCCATATTTTTGGAGTCAAAGAAGTCTGCATACCGCTTGCCGTCGATTCCCCGATCCAGGAGCCCAAACTCGCATAATGCTGTCTCCTCCTGATATCCTCCCCACAAAGCCTGGGCTCCCAGCAACGCTCTGTAAATCCTGAAATCATCGATCAGCGCATTAACCTCGCTGGGCTCGTCTCCCTCCACCCGCCATGCGCTCAATCCTCTGTTCCACATTTTGGTCTTTACATAAGAAAGAAGATGGTCAAACAGCTCCTGGTCCTGGCTTTCCACTGCGTACAAAAGCCCTAAGCCCTGACTTTCGCTTAGTACCTCTCCATCTCTGCCATCCCCTGGCAGGTAGGAGGAATGAATTCCGCCCTCCTCATCCATCATATGATCTGCCACAAAAGCCGCCGTTACCCTTGCGCTCCCTTCCCAGGCATTCTTCATCAACGCCTGAAACACAGAAGCCTTTTCGATCTGCTTCACAGACCATGCAGTCAGTATACCTTCCCGATTCAGAAACAGCGTGGTGGGAATATTGTGCACTCCCAGCATATCGTAAGCCCGGAGGGAAATATCATAATACAGCTCTCCTTCTAATCCCAGAGACTGAAAATAGGCTTCCGCGCTCTCTCTTGTTTCCTTTGTACCGTCTGTTTTATTGATGTATAAAAATTCTACCTCCCCATACTCTTTCGCTAATTCCTCATAAGCCTTCATCTCCGGCATCTGCCTGCCGCAGTCCTCACACCAGCTTGCCCAGAAAACCAGCGCCACCGCCTTACCTTTCCATTCCCTGATCGAATGTTCCTTTCCCTCTGTATCCGTAAAGGTAATATCAGGCAGTTCCTCATAAAGCCTGCAATAGTCAGGAAGCCAGTAGGTTTCATCGGAAAGCCCCTGTTCCCAGTCATACTCTCCCTGCTCCCCTTCCTGTTCCTCTTCTTCCGTCACCGTCACATAAGGTTTATGGCTGTCCATCTGAACCAGCTTCAGGACTCCTCCCACCACCACCAATGCCAGACTCAAAAACACCCATCTCAATATTTTTTCAAGTTTAGACAAAGAGCTTTTTTCCATATGACCCCCTCTTTCTTCAATCCCTGCCGCTGTTTTCTTCTTCCATGCAGGCAGGCGTTACCGTCATAACGATGTGCCCTTCCTTTAATGCCCTTTCCATGTCAAAGAGATTTGCATACACTTCTTTTCTCAACTCCGCCAGCTTCTCCTCTTCCTGCTCCTGTAAGGCGATCTTGTACGCTTCCAGCTCTGCTTCCCGGTTTTCCAGTTCTTTCTCCGCATCTGCGTTCTTCAAATTTTCCCTGCCTTCTTCAAAGGTGTACCGGATCGCTACTGCCGCCGACAAGATAAAGTTCCCTGTAAGCAAAAGGGAATATTCGCCTCTCTCCCCTGTAACACATGACATCACCATAAGCCCCAGAAAAACTCCCGCCGGAAGCAATGAAAAACCTGCTTTTTTCATCATCAGATAAATCAGGCTGATCAGGGACAGGAAAACCACCCCAGTATATAACATCTGGTCGACTCCGCTGACCATTTTTAAAAAGTCATATCTTTCCTTTGAAAGCTTTTCCTGTTCATCCATCAACTTTCTGTAGGAAGCCAATTCCTGATCCCTGTTTTTGAAATACTGCTCATTTTTTCTGAACAGTCCGCTTAAAGTCTCCTTTACATCGCCGCCGCTCCACAGCTCTTTTCCCTCTTCCAATAAGCTGTTTCCTGCTGCAATAGAAAAAGCTGGGAGTTCCCTGTCAATTTCTAGTTCAATCTTGCTTCCGATTACCCCTGTTATGATCAGGTAAGGCAGCAAGATAATCAGACAGCGCTGCCATCCCCTTGCCATCAGACGCGCCATCAGCGGAATATCATTTTTAGGAATCGCCGGCAGCTTCATTTTAAAGGGAAGCAGCATAAGCAGCATCACCAGCAGCAAAACAACGCCCATCTCACGAATCGCTGCCGCTATGGCAAGCAGTACCCCTAAAAGAAGACTCAGCACCATTCCCGGCGTTCCATTTTCCATCTCCTGCCCTTCCTTGGGCAGCGCTTCCAGAAAGATCCAAAGGCAGAGGGTCACAACGGCAAGAAACGCATTTTCCGGGGACAACATTGCCGTCGAATAGATCTGTGCCGACCAGCATGCATATAGAAGAAGCGCGCCGATTCTTGCAATTCTTCCTCCCAGCTTTCCCGCCGCCTTATACAGGAAAAACATGGAAGCAATGGAACAGAAAAGATTCAGATACTGCCCTGCTCTCACTCCTCTGCCAAAAATACGGAAGGCAATGGTCAGAAGATAACTGTAACCCATCAACTGAGGAGCAGCCACAATATCGTTGCAATATTCTCTGTACCGCTGTATGGTGCCGTCCGCAAGACTACAGGCGATCTCATAATAATTCTTATAGTCCTGAAGATATGCCTCCGGCGCTTCCAGAAGAACCTTAAGCCTTATGCCTGCGGCAAGGACAAAAATGATACATAAAACGCCCCTCTCAAGCCATCTTACCCAGCCCTTGCTCCATGACAATCTGTTTTCCAGATGCACTTTTGCCGATATTGCCGCCAGCAGCCGGAGCAGAATCCATACCCCAACGATTGCCAGAAGAAAACCGCCTCTTGTGAGATGTCCGTATTCCGCCCCTGCCCCAACAGAAGTAAAGCTATATACAAAAATGTACAATACACCTACCGCCGCCAACAGCACACACAAATAGTAAAACCAGCTCTTTTTTAATTTCATTCCTACTCATCCTCTTTTTTGTGATAAGTCTTAATACGAATTAAGATGATGATCACTGCGATCAGCATCATCAGCATAGCGGAGGTTGCAACCACCGTAAACAGAACGGACTGCTTATTTTCTCCAAAGGTTTCCGCAAGGGTAGGTTCTCCCGTATCTGTATCCTTTGTAATGAACTGGAAGCTTCTCACTTCCATCCCCTCTCCAATGATCACACAATCCTTGGTCAGCCCTGCACGAAGCTTTTCCTGTCTTAAAAATTCCTCCGCATTTTTCATAGAGTCCTTGGAAACGCCCGTCACGGCAAGAATGCCGCAGTTGGTTTCGTAGGGAGATTCCAAAAGCTGTAAAATCGCCATTTGATCCGTATAGTCTTCCGACAAAATCAACTGGTCGTTCCCTGCAAACTTCCTTCCGCTGTCGCTGTAAGGGAAGTACAGATAATCGTTCAGCGCACGCAGCATGGTATTGTAAATATAAGTTCCGGCAACGATCATATTGCACTTTCCATCCTCCGCCGTAAACTCTCCCGCACGTTTTACCGAAAAGGTTCCGTAGGGCGCCGCTCCGTTGCCAAAAGACCCCATGATCTGGGCATATACGCTGAGTTCTTCTGTTGTGGGATTATCTGAGACCACCATCAAAACATCGTTAAATTGGTTGTTCCTCCTGAAAGGCGCAGGCATGGTGTCAAAGCTCAGGTTGAATTCACCGGATGCCGGCAGGTGAAACCAGGAATCCCCTGACACATACGCCCAGGGCATCTGATCCTGCCTGGGAGTACAGATCATATCCTCCAGTTCCAGATGAAAGGCAATTCTGATTGCTCCGGCGGAGGTTCCCACCACATCCTCCGGCATGGTAAATACCAGTTCGTCTCCCGGCGCATTTTCTTTCTCCAGCTTCCTGCTTGCAACAGGTACATCCCCCCAGTAAACGGTAACCAATGATCTGTCAAAATCCAGATTTTCGCTGTATCTGAAATAAAGATTGATCTTTCCTCCATCCATCAGCATGTAATCCTCGGAAAAAGGAAGGTAAACCGTCTGCTCCTGAAGGAAAGGTCCTGTAAAATGCAGTCCGCCTCCGGCAAGTTCTTTTATGGTATAGTCTCCCGATGCACTTGTAAGCCCTGTGCCCTGTCCCGAAGGAGCATCCCCGCTTCTCAACGGCACCTTCGCCACATTGCTGTTTTCCTGGGATACCCGCTCCTCATCCATGAGCATATAAGCGGCTTCCAATAAACATTTTTCATTTTCCGAGGTTATGATCAACAACGGATTTTCCGTCTCATCCTCCGTGAAAGTAATAATCCCCTGACTCTCTATCCCTTCCTTAGTAAGTACCTTGCTCTGATAATCCTCCGGCAGATTTTTATACTCAGACACCAGAATGGTTCTGTCGGTTTCCGCTCTGGACACATCAGACAAAAGGGCAAATTGAATCTTATTTTCTCCCTGAATACCGCCGCTCAAATCAGCCATCAGGTTCATCGCCGCCGCCACCTCGCCGTTGGTCGCCTTATCTGATACGGCAATGGTCAATCCCTCTCCCGTCGCTTTGGTGGTGGACAAAAAGGGGTATGGATAAAAGGAGATATTTTGATTCGGATCTTTGATTTCATAACCACAGCGAATATAAGAATCCTCGGAAATGGACAACCAGCTTGCGCTGGAGAAATCATCCATGCAGCCTCCCTCATCATAAAGCTTTGCATATGCGGACACGGTAAAGGAGTTGTATCCCTCCTGCACCATTTCCATGGGAATCACCACATAGGCAATCTGACTGTCTCCCCCCTCATAAGTGATCTTACAGGAGCTTATGGGCATCTGATTCACCGAAAAAGTCAATGCCGAAGCCGTTTCACGAATCAACTGGCTTGCACGGTATTCCAATGCCACATACACATATTGGGTATCCCAATATTCCGGTACGTAAAAGTACAGATCGCTGCTTGACAAAATTCCCCTCAGCACTGTGGGGTTAAAAAAGACATCCTGGGTATGGGAAGCTTTTACCATCTGAGGCTCTTTTCGATTTGGTTCTCCTGCGTTCTCAGCTTCCGTCCAGTCCGCCAATGCATCCAGCGGCTCCGATCCATCAGAAGGCTCTTCCTCCTGACCGGACTCTCCTTCTTCACCCTCCCCCGGTTCACCTTCTTCTCCGGCGGCGTCCTCTTGCTTTACCGCTTCCTCTTCATTTTCCATATCATTTTTCGCTGCAGGCGCTGCCTTTACCCCAAGCTGCGGCAGTATACTTAAAAACACTACCACAATCAGAAAAGCTGACAGCATCCTTACCCCTAAAATCTTTTTCATTTTTTCCTCTCCCTATCTTTTGGCTAATTTCTTTCGTTCCCCGGGCTGTGCAGATTCCTCAAACCGCTCTGTTTTATCCCACACCACCTCTTTATCAAAAACCGCATCCTGAATACTCAGGTAAATCGCCTTAAGCACCACGGCAACCCACATCTTTGAATAGGTAAACAGCATCAGTAAGATCAACAGCGCGCTTTCCCCATTAAACTCATTTTTTTCTACTGACAGGGTAATCAAAACGTTTAAAACAAACAGCACGATCGCCATTCCCCACAACAGGGAGGAAAATCCCCCCAGGGTCACATGGCACAGCCCCAATATGCCAAGTACAAAAATCGTATCCGAGCAGACCAGTGAGGTCAGCATCAGGACATAGACAAGCGCGTAATAAAATACATCCAGCCGCATGGGCCCCGCTTTGGGGTCAAACGCATATTTGAAATTCTTGATCAACACATAAACATTCCCTTTTGCCCATCTGGTCCGCTGCTTAAACCATTGTTTCAGCTTCTGGGGCTCCTGCTCCCAGGTAACCGCAAGGGGCATGAACTTAATATAATAGCCCATCCGGTACAATCTGAAACTGATCTCCGTATCCTCTGACAATGCCTTGGTGTCCCATCCTCCCATCTCATCAATAATACTTCTTCTGATCACATAATTGGTTCCCGGTATGGTGCAGAGTTTAAAGAAAAAGTAGCGTCCCGCCTGATTCATACACTGATAGGCAAGGGTTTCAATATTTACAAACCGTGTCAGCAGAGAAGCGTTCCGGTTTCTGGTCCTGAATTTACCGATCACAGCTCCCAGCTTTTCATCTTCCATCAGGTTTTCCACCAAAATCCGCAGGGCATCCGGCGCCGGCGTATTATCCGCATCATAAATTGCAATTACCGTTCCCTTTGCCACCGATAAGGCAATGTTCAGAGCGTTTGATTTTCCTTTTCCTCCCATGATGTTATCGGTATTGATTACCATCAGCCTGCGATCCGGATTCCTTTCCTGTATTCCCTTCAATACCTGCGCCGAATTGTCACTGGAATTATCGTTGATCACAATGATCTCATATCTGTCCACCGGGTAATCAAAGGCTAAAAGCGCCATCACCGTTTTACCGATCACAATGCTTTCGTTATGGGCCGGAACCATAATACTGACCATAGGATACTCCTGATCCTTATATTTTTTATACTTTTTATCTTTTTCCTGCCGATTTACGCGAATCATATAGATAAAGCCGCCGATAGACAGGAAAATATTCAAAAACATCAGCCCCCATATGGCAGCAATGGCGTAAAGGGACAAACAATCTGCAAACGACAATCCCTTCACCTCCTATCTCTTATTTTCCCAGTATGCATCCAAATCCTCCTCCTGGTCTTGTATAAAAAAACGTCTTCGGTTGTTTCCCCTTGCAATAATGATAAAAATAATGAAAAGAATCGACATTGCCGCCACTGCAATCGCCAGCTTTTGGTTTTCACCGGTGAGATCCTTGGAAAACCTCTGCCGCCTGTTTCTCTGATAAGAAAATGTCTCCTCATACTCAGTGGGTACAAAGGTTTTCTCTGTTTCCTTTCCGTTCACCTTCAAAATTCCGTTTTCATAGGAGATGGTGTCGGCAGCTGTCCACAGACTATGGGATACCTCCCACAGATTTTTAATAGGCACATGGGAATTTTTCATGCTCCAAATGATCTGCTCCAAATTTCCCATATCCGTTGACAGATCCATATACACCGCTGTGGAATGGGTCTCCATATACCCTGTATCTTCCTCGTTCAGCGCCACCACCGGAACGATCCACTGGTGCCTGTCCCTGCACACATAATTTGTCTTTTCATCCTTCCAGTCCGTCTGTATCCAGGGATCTGTCTCCTCAGCAATCAAGATCGTTCCAAAACGGCTCATAACCTCCACCGTATCCCGGCAGAACATCCAGTTTTCCGGAACCTGAAGCCCTACCGGATAGACTCCCTGTCTGATATACAATCCCATTGCCGTAGCTATGGATTCGTTCATCTGGTCTACATTGAATTCCGTCATATGATGGATCGGCGTATGGAGGATGATTGCACCCCCTTTATCCTGCGCATACCGTAAAATCTCACAGAAATGCTGCATGGCAGGATAATCTCCATGATCGTAGACCGGCATTACCGAAATCACAAAGGGAATGTTATTTTCCGCCAGTTCTTTTACTGTGTCAAGAAGCCTTTCCGGCTCCTGAAAGGGGTATACATGGTCAATCACCAAATATCTCGCCTGCCGCGCCGTCTGCCCCTGCCCGTCCATCCATAAAAACAACTCTTTTGAAAACGCCGCCTTTACCAGCGGATTTCCCATATCTCCTGTGGTAATATGGGTAATAATATCCCAGGTTTTGCAAAAATACCCCTCCGCTGCCCCAACCAGCATTGTTCCCGCCTGATAATCAACTTTTCTTCCGTTATAAAAAATCGGTTCCTTCAGCGCTGCAAGAGACTGCTTTTCATTCTGCTCTTCAAAAAAGTAGGTAAAAGTTCCCACCTCGCCGCCATGCACCGTATACTTGGTGTAGCGCTCTGTTCTGTCCAGGTATTCCTTCAAAAAAGGATTCCCCACAAACATAAACTTATAATTGCTTTGATAGTTCTTATTATCCCTGGCGCGCCTTGCCTCTCCGTTTTCAATCAGCTGAATCTCTTTAAAAAGTCCCGGGGGATATTTTTCCAGCTCATAGAAGATCACATTTTGAAAGTTTCCAAGGCTCCCTCTGCATTCCGTTGCCGGGGCAAAGGTACATGGTACTCCGCCAAAAGTCAGCAGCTCTCCGATCTGATATACATTTTTCATCACTTCCTCATCTGCATCGTCGGAATAAACGATCAGCACCTGCCCTTCCGGCACTGCCGCCTCTGCCAGAAGCGGGGGGAAGAAGATCGCTACAACCAGCAGACCAAAAACAACAGCTCTTTTAAACATCATATTGTAATTCACTCTCCACCTTCTGTTTAAACATCATCATATCCAATCCATATTTCTCTTTCTCATATTCCAAGCAGGAAATCTTCACCTCCACCCGGATCGCTTTATCTGCAATTCCTGCAAAGGTATTTCTATCCTCCAGATGGGACTTTATTCTGTCCTTTACATATTTGCTGTTTTCCTGGTCACAGGTCAGAATAATCCCTACCGTTCCCTGATTATCCAACGAATAGGTCCTGTCCTCCAAACGGACCGCATCGGTGACCACCATCGCCATCTTTTGTATCAATGTCTCATAATTTCTTCTGGATAATACCTTTTTCAGTTCCTGCCCATAACGCAGTTTTACGATCATAAGCGAAATCACCATATCGTTTCTCTCTGAATACGCCGCCTGCCGCTGCAGGTCTGAGTACATACTTCTGAGATTGTAAAGCCCTGTCAGAGAGTTTACCATTACCAGTTCATCCACCTGCTCCTTCAGCACATCGTTTTCCAGCTCCGTGCGCCTGTTTCCATAGACGAACATATACATAGCGCCCACTGCAAGAAATGGAATGACCAACCATCCAAAGCAAAGGAGGTCGATCTCCCTGTCATAGGCAAAGGAAAAAAATAACTTATATGCCGTGTAGATCATCACTTCAAATGCCGCCATCACCACCGAAAGCCCGGTCAGCTTAAATCCCGCAAGAAGAACTGCCAAAAATGTGGCAAGCAGCATAATGACAAATTCCAACTGCATAGGAGCCTGTACAACGCCTACCAAAAGTGCAGCGCTTCCAATACAAAGCAACAGAAAAAGCAGCCCCGCATCCTGTAATAAATATCCTGTGGTTCTCTTCTTAATCATACCCTCGTTTTCTCCTCCTCTTCCTCTATTCCTAGAAAATACTTAATTTGTGCGCGATCTGGGCAAACACAAAATAAGTCATTACATCCATCCCGCAGCTGACCATAAAACAATGCTGTATCATTTCCGCATCGCCGCTGTTGACAATGGTAATGCCTGCCTGTATCACAATGATCAAAAAGAGAAGCATCATGCTGTCCAGAAAAACCGTTCCCCGCCTGTCCTCCACGGGTCTTAAGGAATAGCCTTTGCCTGACAGAAAAATCACCGCTCCAACCAGCACCGCCAGATAACCAATGGTTTTAGGCGCCGAACTGTTCTTAAACGTACTCCATCCGGACCAGAAAATGCTTTTTGCCGCTCCTGGCAGTCCCGCGCTTCTCTCATAATTTCCACAATAATCTCTTCGAATGCCAAAACAGGATTTGATTGCCACATCCAGCATTCTCACAAACTTCCCCGGATGCCGGATATAATATTTTCCGATATCTCCTATGGTATATTTGCTTAAAAATTCATTCTGTATCACAGCCTCATCCAATTGTGTCACTGCTATATAATCGTAGGTCGAGGCATCCGCTAAAAGCTCATAGGAAGGATTGATTTCAAATTCCTCCAGAGTTTTCGCCGGATCATCCGAGCCAAACAACACGCCCCGGGTCATTGCATGAAATTTATCCGCTTCATCATAATCTTTTTCCAGCCAGACCATACATGCAATGGAGATAAAGCTCAGGCACATTCCGGTCATAACACAGAGCACCTTCCATTGAAAATCTTTTCTTCCAAACAAAAGCCGCAGACAATACAATGCCGCCACGATCCCCACAAAAGCGCATTCCCCTCTGGAAGTCATCAGCAGGATCGCCGCCGCCGCAAAAAGCGCAAGGTATCCCACATCCTTCCACAGGTTTCTGCTCACCTGAAAGGAAACAGCCGCTCCCGCAAAATACAAAATGCCGATAAACCAAAGAGCCTCGGGATAAAGGGAATTAAAGTAGGTCATATATGCCACATCCGCAAAAATCACCACCCCTGCAAGTCCGATCACAAATCCTTCCGAAAACTGCTTCGCCCACATACACGCCTGCCATACCAGCAGATAAATCGCCGGTATGCCTAAAATCCCATATAGCAGGGCAAGTACACGGATATCAAAAAAGCGATCCCCTGTTATCAGGTTGTCCAGCCGCACTGCCGCTTTTACAAGCGCCACCTGGCTGCCTGTTATTTCCATTTTTGTATTATCGTTTGATAAAGGTGTATGAGAATATACGCGAGTAAAGAATTCGTTTTGATCTTCTGTTGTTTCTGAAATGTAAGCAATGTCTGCCGCGTTCATGACCCTTGCAAAGGAACCGTCGTCGCCTACGCCCAGACAGTTGGGAACAAAAAGCATAAGCGCCATTAACAGGGCTGCGCCTGCCGCTGCCATCAGAGCAATCAAAGTGGGAGAATACTTTCCTTCCATCTCTTTGTTGATGCGTTTTCTGAAAGCGGCGATACGGCCAAACAGCGCTGCAACTTTATTGATCCGCCCAACCAGCTTTGCTTTTCCTTCGTTCCCCAAAGGCTGCTCCTTTCCACGGCAATCCTGCCGCTTAATGCCTGTCAGAAAAATGTTTCTATGTCCGTTTTTCTTATTTTATTCCTCTCCAAGAGTTATTTCTATAGTTCTTTACCGATTGAACAGGAATATGCAAAAATCAACAATTTGAGGAAAAAAGATAAAAAATGACAAAAAATATGGCGGTACAGATTGTACCGCCGCCAAAATCTCTTTCTGAAATCTGCCTCTCAGGTTTCTGAAACCCGATCCAGTTCATAAGGAGTCTGCTGATATACATAGTAATTAAGCCAGTTAGAATATAAGTTATTGCTATGGGACCGCCACTGGAGATTCGGTCTTTTTGTGTAGTCTCCCTCCGGATAATAATTGACCGGCAGCTCAATCTCCATGCCCTTTCCTTTGTCCCTCATATATTCGTTATGAAGGGTATATCTGTCATATTCGGGATGCCCCATCACAAAAATCTGCCTGCCGTTTTCCGTCATGCAAAGAAGCACTCCCGCCTCCTCGGATTCCGCCAGAACCGTCAGTTCCCTGCAATTGTGTATCGCTTCCGGCGAAACAGCCGTATGCCTGCTGTGGGGGATCATAAAATAATCGTCAAATCCTCTTACCAGGGGAATCTTGCGGTTCATCACCTTATGAACGTAAACGCCAAATACCTTCTGAGGGAGCAGTACCTTTTCCAGACCAAAATGATAGTAAAGCCCTGCCTGGGCTCCCCAGCAAATATGGAGCGTGGAGGTCACATGTGTCTTGGTCCATTCCATGATCTCACAAAGCTCCTGCCAATAATCCACCTCTTCAAAGGGAATTTGTTCCACAGGCGCTCCTGTAATAATCAAACCGTCAAATTTTTGCTCCTTCAATTCGTCAAAAGTATTATAAAATCTGTTTAAATGCTGAATCGGCGTATTTAAGGAAACGTGGCTGTTCATTTTCATAAAAGAAACATCGATCTGCAGGGGCGTATTGGACAACACCCTTGCCAATTGCAGCTCGGTATCCTGCTTCACCGGCATCAAATTCAGAATACAGATCTGAAGGGAACGGATATCCTGATGCAGCGCCCGGTACTCGTCCACCACAAATATATTTTCATTTTCCAGTATTTCCTTTGCAGGCAAATCACTTTGAACCTTAATGGGCATGTTTTTTTCCTTCTTTCCTTTTACTCCCCAAATTTCTTTACAAACTCATCCTCTGTGATAATCGGAATGCCAAGTTCCTTTGCTTTACGATTTTTGGAGGAAGTAGACGCTGAATCGTTGTTGACCAGATAACTTGTTTTAGAGGTAACGCTCCCTGTCACCTTTCCGCCTGCCGCCTCCACATAAGCCTTAAATGCGTCTCTGTTCTGATAAGAATGGACATCACCTGTAATCACAAAGGTAAGCCCTGCACATTTCCCTGCCTGATCCGGCTGCGGCTCCACTTTTTCTATTGTAACCTCTTCCAGCAATGCTTTCAAGGAGGAACGGTTTCTTTCATTTTCATACCATTCCAGAACAGACCCGGACTTTTCAGGTCCGATACCGTCAATATCCTCAAAGCCCTTTTTCTTCTCCAGCCTTTCTAAAAATCCGTCAAAACCGTCCTTAGCCACGATCTTTTTTCCTGCGTCAATGCCGATCATGGGGATGCACAGGGCATATATAAAGTTCACGGGATGAACCTGCCTGCTTTTTTCAATTGCACGGGTCATGTTGGCATAGGACTTTTCTCCAAAGCCTTCCATCTGCCTGATCCTGTCACCATGCTCTGACAGATGATAGATATCTGCAAATTCTTTCAGAAAACCCTCATTCATAAACTTAAGCATGGTCTGTATGGACAGACCGTCAATATCCATCCCCCACTTACTGACAAAACGGGTAAACTTCTTTACATGCTTTGCCGTACAGTCCGGATTGGTACAATGAAGGGTCTTGGTCTGGGTTTTGCTCTTCTGATGCATCCGAATCTGGGTGGGCGCCCCGCATACCGGACAATGGGAAGGGATCTCAAAGCTTCCTTCCGCATTTTGGACGGAGATACATTTGGGAATGATCTTATTTGCCTTGATCACCTCCAGGGTGCATTTTTTTCCGATCCCCAGCCGCTCCATTTCACTGATATTGCACAGAGAAGCCCGGGAAACGGTGGTTCCCTCCAATGTGACCGGTTCAAACACCGCAACCGGAGAGATGGTGGAGGCTGCACAGGACCATTCCACATACAAAAGCTCCGACATGGCGGACACATCCTGCCATTTAAAGGCATAACCTGCCTTGGTGGCGTGATGCCCCGTTACGCTGCCGGAAGAAGCATAATCCGTATCGTCATAGCAGATCACCAATCCGTCTACCGGAATATCCATTTCCCCGCTTTCTACCTTTTTCGTCCATCTGCCAATACATTCTTCCAGGGCGTCTGCATGAACCAGCTCCCGTTCTATCACGGTAAAACCTTCTTTTTCCAGAAAATCCATGCGCTCTCCCCAGGATCTTATCTCTTCCTCCAGATAAACCAGGGTGAAGGCATGGAAATGAACATGCCTTTCCTTCACCTTTTCCGGATCATCCAAATTCAATGTACCGGAAGCCAGATTTCGGGGATTGGCATATTTCTCGTCATCATCCTCTATGGTGTCGTTGATCAGTTCGAAATCACTGTAAGAAATGGTTGCCTCCCCACGTACCACCAAATGCCCCTGATACTTTATTTTCAACGGAAACCCCTTTATGGCATTCTTTAAATAAGTAATGTTTGATCCGATCCTGCCGTTTCCCCGGGTCAAAATTTTAGTCAGCTTTCCTCCATCATAGGTAAGCACAAGGGTTAAACCGTCCAATTTCCAGGAAAGCCATACCGGCTTATCCTCCGCCCATTTCTGCAGTTCCGAAATCTGCTTGGTCTTGGCAAGAGATAACGCCGGAAATTCATGGCTCTCCTTTTCCCCGCCGCTCTCCTCGGCTCCTGTATTCTGCGTAGGGCTTTCCGGCAGAATATACCCGGTTTCCGCCTCCAGCGTGGTGAGCTCATCAAACATTGCGTCCCATTCATAGTTTGACATAAGCTCTTCTCCGCCATTATAGTAAGCTTCCGAAGCCTCATTCAAAAGCTTCACCAGCTCTTCATACCTTTTTTTCTGGTCTTCCACTGTTTTTGACCTCCGATTCTGCAAGTTTTCCTTCACACCTTCAAATTATTCATTCAACCGGCTTTTCAATAAAACCTGTTTTTATGAAAAAATACCTGTTTTTGATTGGAAAACACATTTTCCAGGCAAATCATCCATTTAATTTACATAATATCGCCAAAAAAGCATTTCCACAATATCTATTTATCTGTAATACTACATTTTGTGATTTACTTCTCATTTTTTCCTGTCGGTCTTCCGCACAGTTTGTATAACATCCGTAATTCGTCCTCTGAAAGGATCCTGTGCTGCCCCGGTTTTAAATTTGCAAGTTGGATATTCAGCACCCTCACCCGCTTGATCGCCACTACCCGGTATCCCAGTTCTCCCGCCATACGCTTGATCTGGCGGTTAAGTCCCTGAGTCAACACGATCCTGAATGAAAATTTACCGATCTTCTCCGCCTTACAGGGCTTGGTTCCAACGCCCAGCTCCGTCAGATAAACGCCTGCCTCCAGCTTGTGCACAAACTCTTCCGTAACCTCTTTGTTTACCCTGACTACGTATTCCTTTTCATGACCGCCGCTGCCCCGCATCATGGCATTGATCAGATCACCGTCATTGGTCAGAAGCAAAAGCCCCTCGGAATCCTTATCCAGCCTGCCTGCATAGGTCACTCTCACCGGAAAATCAATTCCATCCATAACTTTTTTTTCTGCATGCCTGTCCTTTTCCGTGCAGATAACGCCAACAGGCTTATAATAAGCAAGAACCACCGGTTCCGTTTTTCTATGGATGGATTTCCCATTTACTGTTATCTGGTCCTTTTCGCTGACCTGTATTCCCATCAGAGCTTTTTGTCCGTTTACCGTTACCCTTCCCTCCTGGATCAGGCGGTCTGCTTCCCGTCTGGAGCATACGCCGCAGGATGCCAGATATTTATTAAGTCTTTCCTTTTCCATTTTTCCTCCATCTTTTCAACTATATTAAATATGCTGCGTATTTATCCCTGTCTCCTTTGTGGCATTTGGTTTTAATCCGAACGCCCCTTTCTTCAAATTCCTGTTCTATCACATGAGAATGTTCCATAAAATAGGAAACCACATTTCCCATCTGATAAGGAATGACAAACTCTGACAGCACATATTCCTCATAAACTTTATCCAGAATCATTTCTGTCAACTGTTTTATGGAGGAAGCTTCCTTTGCAGAAAGATATATTTTATCCTTTCCCACCGTCTGGGGATAGGGAATGGGGTCTTTCCTGCAATCCGACTTATTAAATACGATCAAAACCGGTATTCCTCCGGCATTAAGCTCCGCCAGGGTCTTTGTGGTAATCTCCATCTGTTCCCGATAGCAGGGGTCCGAATAGTCTACAACGTGAAGAAGAAGGTCTGCATTCTGCACCTCCTCCAGCGTAGAATGAAATGCCTTTACCAGCCCATGAGGAAGGTTACTGATAAAACCAACCGTATCAGAAAGAAGAAAATCCTTATGACTGCCTGTTTCAATCCTCCTCACCGTGGTATCAAGGGTGGCAAAGAGCATATCCTTTTCCAGCACCTTCTTCTCTGATTCTGACCCATAAGCATCTATCATGGCATTCATAATCGTGGATTTCCCCGCATTGGTATAACCCACCAGCGCCACCAGCGGAATGCGCGCATTTTGACGTTTTTTCCGCTGCACCTGTCTCTCTTTTGATACCTCCTCCAGTTCTCCGGAGAGTTCCGCTATCCTGTGTTCGATTCTCCGCCTGTCCAGCTCCAGCTTCTTTTCTCCGGCGCCCCGGCTGCTCATACTGCCGCTGGTTCCCCCCTGTCTGGTAAGGGCTTTATGCATTCCCACCAGCCTGGGCAGAAGATATTTCAGCTTTGCCGACTCCACCTGCAGCTTTGCCTCTCTGGTTCTCGCTCTGGCTTCAAAAATAGTAAGGATCAGGGAAGTTCTGTCCAAAATAGGCAGTTCCAGTTCATCCTGCAAATTGCGAAGCTGTGAAGGGGTAAGCGCCTGGTCAAAAATCACCAGTTCCGCCTCCAGGAGGGCACACATCTCCTTTACCTCCTTCACCTTTCCTGTTCCAATATACAAACTTTTATTGATACTTTCCATCTTCTGGGTGATCACGCCAACCGGCTCCATAAAGCAAGCTCTGGCAAGATTTTTCAGTTCCTCCATGGAATGTTCAAAGCTCTCCCCAGCACCCCCGGTATCAACCCCTGCCAGCAGAACCCGCTCCCATCTCTCTTCCATATATTTCTCCATTTCCCGGCTGTTTTACCCATGACTAAGTCTGGGAATACAGCTCTTCTATTAAATCAAAATAGTGCTCAAAGGTCTTTTTACAGCACTCCGGATCTCTTATCGTGATTTTCCCCGTTTTCAGTCCGATTAATGTAAACGCCATTGCCATTCTGTGATCCTCATAGGTCTCCACTTCACACGCTTCCACCTCTCCCGGCATGATGCGGATTCCATCTGCCTCCGGTACTTCTTCACATGCAATTCCCATACGCGTCAATTCCGTTAAAACCGCCTTGATGCGATCCGATTCCTGAAACCGAATGTGCCCTATATTGCGGATTAGGGTAAGCGATGTGGCAAAAGGCGCCAAAACCGCCATGGTCATTGTCTGATCTGAAAAATCCTTCATGGAAAGCTCTGTTCCGGGATAGGAGGCAAGACCGCTCCCTCTGATCTGTATTCCGTCCGCCATATCCTCAAGGATACACCCCATATTCTGAAGCACGCTTAAAAACTTAATATCCCCCTGCAAGGAATTGCCATGCACGCCTGAAACAATAACATCTGTTTTCAGCAAAGGAGCCATGGCATAAAAGTAACAGGCTCCCGACACATCCGGCTCAATTTCATATTCCTCAAGACCAAAAGAATGTGCCGAAGGCACCAGATAGGTATTTCCCTCCCTGGCAATTTCAATTCCAAACTGCCGCATCATGGCAACAGTCATTTTCACATAAGAGCCTTCCGCCCTGTCTCCCGAAAGGGTCAGTCTGAGTCCATCCTCAAGCAATACCCCAGCCATCAACAACGCGCTGGCAAACTGGCTGCTGATCTTTGTATCCACAGATATTTCCCTGAGACAAAATTTCTCTGATTTCATTGTAAAGGGAAGATGGTCTGTTTCATTATCAAATCCAAATTTAACATTCGCATTTTTTAAGATTTCAAGAAGGGGCTGCATAGGGCGCCTGCACATTTGAGAAGAAGCTGTTATTTTATATTCTCCCCCTGCAAGGGCAAGCATCACTGTCAGAAACCTGGCTGCGGTTCCTGCGCTTCTTACATCAATGACGGCATGGGAATTGGGAATTCTTCCTCCTGTTCCCTGAATCCACACCTCCGCTCTCTTCTCGTCTGTCTCCACCTTAAATCCCAGCTTTTCCAGACTGTCCAAAAACGCCCTGGAATCATCGCTGAACAATACCCCCTGCAAGTGACACCGGCGGTCGGACAATGCTGCAAGAAGAAGCGCCCTGTTGGTAATGCTTTTGGAACCTGGCACCTGTACCCTTATCTCCCCTGTGGGATCCAGTTTTTTGACATAATATTTATTCATTATTATTAAATCTCCATTTAATATTCTTCTAAAAGCGCCAGCATCACTTTTCTGTTTCTGCTGGCGCTTTCTGAACGCTACTAATACTATATCAATTTTTTTCGATTCTGCCAATGAAAAATTTACAATCCTTTCTTTGCCACAATTCTGACGGAGACAAAATAGGAAATAAGCAGTACGGCTCCTCCCAGCATAAGGCATCCTATTCCAAAGCCTCTCTTAAAAAACATCTCCATATTTTCTTCCGGAATTCCAGCCTTATCCGCCATAAGGAAACCGCCCGCCGTAACCGCTGCAACCAAAATCATCGTAAGGAAGTTCACGTATCTTGCTTTCTCAACTCCAAATTTGAAGATGGCAGGAAGCGCTACTCCATTTGCTATCAGAAAAAGAGTCACGATGGCTATAAATCCATACCACTCATAAGAAGAATCCTTTCCTGTAAATAACAAGTTGAGCAATATGCTGATCCCTGCGCCTCCTCCTACCGTGATCAGAAACAGCAGGTATTTTGATTTCACAATCGTCCTCATGTCAAGGGGCGCTGCAAGGGCAAACCGGTTAAAGGAAACCGCCTCGTCCATGCTCATGGTACTCATCACAAGTGAGCTTCCGATGATCACTATATACATGGTCATAAAATTAAAGGAACGTATGGATATGGACCACAAAAGCAGAAACAGAAAAATCAGTCCATAATGTTTACCATATCCCTTCAAAATATATAAATCCTTCAAAATCAATCCTTTCATTTCTCATTCCACCCTTTCCATTACATCTGCTTTTCTGATCGAACAATATACAAAAGCACATCCTCTATGTTGGCGCGGTCCACTATGGGACGACTGCCGCTGATCCTCTCCGCCTCCTCAAAGAAACTGCTTTCCTTAACGCGGTTGATATCCTTCACAAGCACGCTGGTCTCAAATCTTGTTTCTTCCTTTCCGATCACAATGTCCCCGGGAAGCAACGCCGCCTGTTCTCCAGTACATCTTACAATTCCATAGTTGTATAACATTTCATCTTTATTTTCCATAAACAAAAGCTTTCCCTTATGAACCAGCATAATGTAATCTGCAACCTTTTCAATATCAGACGTTATATGTGAGGACATAAAGATGGTATGCTGTTCGTCTTCAATATACTCCCTGAAAAGATCCAGGATTTCATTTCTGACCACAGGGTCCAGACCACTGGTCGCCTCGTCCAGGATCAAAAGCCTGCTGTCATGGGACATTGCCACTGCAATGGAAAGCTTCATTTTCATTCCCTTGGACAGTTCCTTGATCTTCTTATTAAGAGGAATCTCAAACCGCTTCATATATCCCATAAATTTATCCTGATCCCATGTATGATATATATTTTTCATAATATTCTGCACATCTTTGACTTTTAATACGGTAGGAAAATTGCACTCGTCAAACGCTACGCCTACCTGTTCCTTCCAGGAACCGTCCTTTTCGTCCCTTTTTACCTCATGCCCCAACACCTCGATCCTGCCTTCGTCCACAGGAATCAACCCCAGCAGGGATGATATGGTAGTGCTTTTCCCTGCTCCGTTTTCTCCCACAAATCCTACGATGGTTCCCGTTGGAATTTCAAAGCTTATGTTATCTAATTTAAAGCCGTCATATTGCTTATATAAATTTTGTACCTTGATTGCATGTTCCATACTCATTTTACCTCTCATTCCTCCTGATAAAGCAGTGCAAGAATTTCCTCCACTTCCTCTTTCTTAATTCCACTCTGCTGTGCCAGGTCAACCGCCTCTGAAAGCAATTCTTCCACCTGCTTTAGCTTTTCCTCCCTGACCAGCCTGGTGTCCGCCGCCTTTACAAAGCTTCCTTTCCCCACCACTGTGGTGATAAAGCCGTCCCGCTCCAAATCCTCATAAGCGCGTTTTGTGGTAATGACGCTGATTCGAAGCTCCTTTGCAAGGGTTCTCATAGAGGGAAGGGGATCCCCTTCCTTCAGCCTGCCGTTCATCACCATTGTCTTGATCTGAATGGTGATCTGTTCATAAATTGGTTTATCGCTTGTGTTGCTGATTATAATTTCCATCTTTTACCACCTTATGTGTATTCCTCGTATAATGTATATATCATATATTAACAATATTGTCAATATATATTTTTAGGGACGGAGGGACGGGAAAAGCCCTGGTATGGGATAGGGGATGGGGAGGCGGGAAAAGAATTCACAGTCACTCCATTGCACCGGGCATTGCGATGAGCCCGTAAAGCAAAAATTGCAGAAGCATAGGCTTCTGCAATTTTTAGAGTCTCATCTCCATGGTGCACAGTCGTTCCTGTAAATCTCTTTCCCTCCTCCCCATCCCCTATCCCATACCAGGGCTTTTCCCTGACACTGTCAAAAATATAAGCTAAAGCTAAATCGCAAAAATATAATCGCAACTTAATTTTATCGTATCCATTGTATTTTCGCTTACTTCGCCCATGCGAATGTATCGCAGATTGGGGGAGGATTGGTGTGTTGGGCGGCATAAGCCGGGGCTGTATGAGGGCGGCTGGGGCGTATGGGAAGAGATTAGAAGAACTTAGCATCCCATCGACACCCAGCAATGATCGGACAGGAGGTCCGATCAAGGCGCAATTTGGGCATGGATGCCCAACTGCGCCGATTGCGCCGCCTGCCGCGTCCTATGAGGGGGATGCTTAGTTCTTCTTATCTCTGTACATCCGCCCCAGCGCCCCATACAGCCCCGGCTTATGCCGCCCGACACGCCAATCCCTTTTATTTTATTTTATTTCACTATACATTCCCCCACAAACCAATTCCACAATCTCCCCCGGTTCCTCCACAAAGCAATTCGCTCCCGCCTTCTCCTGCTCCTCCCTGGTGCGGAAGCCCCATGCCACCGTAATGCAATCCATCCGGGCATTTCCTGCCGTTGCAATGTCAACCTCGGAATCCCCCACAAAAACAGCCTGTTCCCTTGAAACTCCCAAGATCCGCAGCGCTTCCAGCACTGCATCCGGCGCCGGTTTTTTCCGGATGCCTTCCCTTGCGCCAATTGCCGCTTTTACATATTCCTTAAAGTACTGCTCTGTCAGGGCATCTACCCCTTCCTGAAGCTTATTGGACACAATCGCCATGGGAATCCCCCGCTCTTTCAGTTCCTGCAGCAGTGCCCGGATACCGGGATAAAGGTTTGTTTTATCATTGCAATGTACCCTGTAATGCTCTTTAAATGCTGCAAATACCTTGTCCTGTTCCTTGCCGCCGGTTCCTTCCGGTACCGCAAGACTCACCAGTCTCTGTACCCCATTTCCTACAAACCGTCTGATCTCTTCAAGGCTTCTCTCGGGCATGCCATTGCTTCTAAGCCCATAATTTACACTGTCCATTAAATCTTCCAGGGTATTTAGAAGGGTGCCGTCCAGATCAAAAACAACCGCCTGATATTTTTTCTTTTCAGGTTTCTCTTTCTCTACTCTCATTGATCTAACCTATGCTTTCTTTTCCTTTAATTTACTGCGTACAACAAAGAAGCAGATCATATGTACCATTGCCGTGATCGTCCAGGATACCGGGTAAGAAATGTACAGGGTGTGAAGGGTCCTGTCCCACTGAAATATGGTATAGATCCAGATCACCCGAAACACACAGGCTCCCAAGAGAGATACGATCATTGGCATTACTGCATAGCCCAGACCTCGGATACTCCCCACCAGCACATCCATAATGCCGCAGAGACAGTAAAAAGTGCATATCACCTGCATCCTCTGCAAGCCGTAAGCAATCACCTGGGGATCGGGAGAATAAAAGCCCAATATCTGATTCCCCAAAAACACTACGCCATTACCCATCACCAGACCAATTGTCGTTACAAACAAAAGACATTCTATTAAAATTTTATTGATGCGGTCATACCGCTTTCCCCCCAGATTCTGCCCCGTAAAGCTCACCGCAGTCTGATGTACCGAATTCATTGCAGTATAGACAAATCCCTCCACATTGCTTCCCGCGGTGTTTCCCGCCATGGCAATGGCGCCAAAAGAATTGACTGAAGATTGGATCAATACATTGGAAATGGAAAAAAGAGAACCCTGTATTCCTGCCGGAAGCCCAATTGCCGCAATTTTTCTGAATTTCTCCCAATTCATATGAAGTTTTTCGGCACACAGCCGAAAGCTTCCCGTACTCTCCATCAGACACTTGACGATCAATCCGGTTGACACACATTGAGAAATAACTGTGGCAAGCGCTACCCCTGCAACGCCCATATGGAAGGAAATCACAAAGCACAGATTCAAAATAACATTTATAACACCTGCTATTATAAGATAAAACAAGGGTCTTCTGGTATCGCCAATTGCTCTCAGAATAGCGCTTCCAAAATTAAACAGCAGCATAACCGGCATCCCCATAAAGTAAATGCGCATATACAGCACAGAATGCTCAATTACATCTCCGGGCGTATCCATCAAAAGCAAAAGAGGTCTTGCCGTTATAATACCGATCAATGTCAGCAAAACGCCTCCTGCAATGCTGACCAGGACAGAGGTATGCACTGTCTGGCTTACCTCCTCCTCCTGTTTTGCTCCATAATATCTTGCCACCAGCACGTTGGCTCCCACAGACAGACCGATAAAGAGATTCACCAGTAAATTGGTAAGAGAACCGGTAGAACCTACCGCTGCAAGCGCCTCGTTTCCTGCAAATCTTCCCACTACGATCACATCTGCCGCATTAAACAGAAGCTGTAAAATCCCCGAAAGCATGAGAGGCAGTGTAAACAACAGGATCTTGCCAAACAAAGGTCCGTTGCACATATCAATTTCATAGGATTTTTGTACTTTCTTTTCCATATTAAGACGACAACCTTTCCTCCAGTTCCTCCAAAGAACCATAGCCATAAAGAAATGCCGTGTTTGCCATGGTCATTTCCGCAAGATTTTTATTTTCCATGCAGAGCCGGGCGATAAATCTTCCGTACAGATCCAATGTCTCGTCCGAATAAGTGGATATTTCTCCCCGAAGATAGGTTTCATAGGAGGTATTGTAAGGCGTATCCTCTGAAGTATGGATACTTCGGGCATTTCCTGCCGTCCTGGGATATTTGAGCGCAAACTCCTCCATCCATCCCACCTGTATTTTTACGATCTCTTTGATGATCTCTTTCTTTGCCTCCGGAATCTGGGGAAAAGAATCCCTGAGTTGTTTGTACCTGAGGGGCGCGGTACTCTCCATCATCCGTCCGTATTTTTCTGTCACCAGATTCCATCCCCTGTCATTTGCCCTGTGGAAATCCTTGATATAGCTTTTCAGCATCTCCTCTGTCCATGTGTAGTACTGGCTCTTGCGCATAATGGAAAAGGTGTTCCAGTCATTCTGACAATCCGCTCTTCCCCCTTCGTTTTCTACCTTATCAAACGCCTCCCACTCCAAAGACACAAGCTCATTTACCAAAGCCGCCTTAAAGGAATCATCCGGTTTTTCCTTCTGGGTTATGCTTTTCAGTATATTATCCGTATGATGATCCAGATAATTGTCCTCTCCGTTGGTGAGTCCCTGTTTTTTCATTTCTCCAATGATCAGCGCCACTATGATCTCAATGGTCTGGGGAATCCGTTCATCGCCCCTGGGGAAATCCACCAGCGCATTCAAAATATCCCTGATTTCCGGAAGAATGGCAAGCCGCTCCATTCCTCTGTGCATCCATTTATAAAAAGGCGCATAAGTTCGATTTAAAAGATAGACCATTGCCATGGTATGCTTCATAAATTCAGAGAGGGCGATAGCCGCTGTAACCGTCTCTCCTCTGCCAAACATCCTGGCATAATTATACTGCCCTGATTGTGCCATCAGCGCCGCTTCTCTTGCTATTTTCCTGATTCGTACTTCTTCCGGGTAATAAGCAAGAATGCCCCGGCGTATTCTTGTAAATTCCCCCAGATCATCCCGAAACACCTTACCGTTTACCGCTGTGGCAAGCCGGTAATCCTCCAAAAACAGCCACTGGTTCCTGGTGGTGGGTACATCCTTAAGCCCGATCAGATTTTCATAGAAATCGCCGATCCGGAATACCCCCACCCTTCTTTGCGCTTTTGCCGTAGTAAAACGGGTAATTCCCATGTATGTGGCGGGAAGGGTCTCATAAGCCCTTTGCAGCTTTTCTCCGATCTCATCATATACCTGATCCGTAAGCCACATGCAGAAGCCGGGGCCAAAATCATGATCCCTTGACACCTGATCGTCAAATCCAAAACAGTCTGATCCCTCTCCTACAAGCCCTACTGCAATCATCTCTTCATATTCAGGAAACTTTTCATGGATCATAGGCTTTCCATATTCCTCGTAAAAGGCGCGGCACAGCTCTAACCCATTTTGAAACTGCCGGTTTTTTACCGGAAGATTCTGCATTTTTTCCGTCACTGCATTGAGATTTTGCAAGGTGATCTCATATGCTTTATTTTTACCTACATTTCTTTCAATTTCACGAAGCGCCAACTGATAATAACGTGCCGACTCCTCCAGATTGCCGGCAAGGTACTGCGCCTCTCCCATTGCGGAAAGAGCGCCGCTATAGTGATAGTCTCTATCCTCATCCATCTCAAAAAGACCAAAAGCCTTTTTCAGATTTTCGATTGCCTCCTCATATCGCCCCAGCTTCAGTTGAGAAGCGGCAAGGTTTGTGTATGTCACTGCCACCTCAATTCTTGCCTCGCTATAAAGCAGAGCAATGCCCAAAGCCCGTTCCAGGCAGTCACAGGCGCTCTCATGGTCTCCCATTTCCTGGAATAAAAGACTCATATTATTATATAAGCTGGCATAGCGAAAGTCTGTGGGCGCCATCTTTTCCTGATAAATTTTTTTCACTTCCTGATAATATGCCATGGATTCCCGCAAAAGCCCTGCCGCCCTGCACGCATTCGCTACGTTCAGCAAGGTCGTCGCATAGGCAACGCTTCCCGTCAATCCTGCCTGATCCATCAGGAGCATCACCTGCTTACAGCAGGATATCGCTTTCTCAAACTCTCCCGTTTCCCTGTAATGTCCTATGATCTCGTTCAAAAGCGTGATCAGAGATGAAATGTCCCCCTCTGCCGATGCCTCGTCGATCCGGCGAAGCAAAAAAGCCTCTACCTGATCCACTCTGTGCTGTGCAAAAAGCGCATCGAGCTGTTCCAAAACCTGTTCAATTCTCATACTCTTTGACCTCCATTCCTTCAAACACCCATCTGGCTTTTCCATATTCATTATACTGCTTTCATTTCATTTTTCAAGCGCACCAGTCATGCTCTTTACATATGATATAGTAAAATATACTTCAGGATTTATTTTATGTACTTTTCTATTATTATCGTTATTTTTGCACTTCTTCTTATTTTTATTCTTGGCGCCTGCCGCAAACGCCGGGCAGTTCAAAAGGTCTGTTCCATGACCTGCCTGGAAAAATGTGAACTTCTCAACTCTCTCATAGCGCCCTTTGGCTACTGCTATGACGAGATGCAGGATATTATTTCTTCCCGAAACGATGCCTGGCAGCGCGAAGCCGGCTATACCGCATTATTTGACCGGGCCGCACCATATTTCAATATGGTATTTGACGATCTGCCTGTTTATTTCCCTTATCAGGGACGCACCTGGCTGATCGAATTCTGGAAGGGGCAATATGGTATCAATACCGGCGCAGAGATCGGCGTCTACTATGCGGATGGGCTGCTCACTGAAAAAGAGCTTCCCACAGCGCATTTTCAAGCTGTGGAAAACCACGATATGCTTCCTCTTTCCTTTTGTCTTCACAAGGGAAAAAAGGCCATTGCATCCGTCTCCAAAAAGACCTGGTGGCTGACCGCTTTCTGCATGGGGATGTTTTCCAGCCCCAGGCAGCTTTCTATGGAGGCTTCGATCTTCTTCCCTGACTGCGATATGCTTCGCAGCTTTCTGGGCGCACTGCGCCAGACAGACTTCTCCTGTGATACAGTCAAAGTATGCGGGAATGAACTTCGTCTTTCTTTCGGCTGTGAAAGCGGTAAGCCCCATAATTGGTTTCAACGTCTGATACGTGCCTGGGCACAGCTTGCAAACAAAATATTCTGCCGGATTTATTTGTGTATCACCCGTTATTTTTGTTCTACGGCAGATAAGCTTTTATATTTATATTACCTTTTGCCTTTTGCTTTCCGAAGGATGCTCAAGCCCCGCAGATATTACAGATGTAAACATTTCATGAAAGGATAAACCCATGAGCTATTATTCCCGTCTTACCCGTGCATTTGAAAATGCCCCTGTACTGCCCTTAACCTGCCGCAGCCGTTACGCTATTATAAGCGACTGCCACCGGGGCAGAGGCGATTCCAACGATAATTTTCTCAAAAATCAGAATCTTTATTTCACGGCGCTCACCCATTACTACGAGGAAGGCTTTACCTATATTGAGCTTGGAGACGGGGATGAGCTATGGGAGAACAGGCATATGAGCCAGATCATTGAAATTCATAACAATGTGTTCTGGCTCCTCTCCCTGTTCCATCAGCAAAACAGATTGTATATGATCTACGGGAACCACGATATGGAAAAGAAAAAGAAAGGCTATGGCAAGTCTCTGTGCGCCTCCTATTTTTGTACCGAAACACAATGCCGTCAGCCCCTGTTTCCTGAACTGCCCTTTTACGAAAGTATAATGCTTGAAAATTCCCCGGGAAACTTTCGGTTATACCTCACCCACGGCCATCAGGCAGATTTCTTTAATTCCACCTTCTGGAAGCTCAATCGCTTTCTGGTCCGGTATGTCTGGAGACCTTTGGAACATTTTGGCGTATCAGACCCCACCAGCGCCGCAAAAAATTATACCCATAAGGACAGGATCGAACAAAGGCTGAGCCGCTATGCCGCGCTTTCCCACAGGCATTTGATCACCGGGCATACCCACAGACCCCGGCTTGATCCCCATGAGCCTTATTATATGAACACCGGAAGCTGCGTACACCCCCGCTGCATCACCTGCATGGAGATTGATAAAGGCATTCTTTCCCTGGTAAAATGGACCCTGTCCGTAAAAAAAGACAGGACGCTCTATGTTGCAAGAGAAATCCTGTCTCAATTTCAACTTCCGATGGCATGGTAAAAAGCAAAATGATTTCTACCGCTTTTTTTCACCTCATACATCGCCTCATCGGCGCGGTTGATCAGCTGTTCTACATCCTCCGCGTCCGCCGGATAAGATGCAATACCTATGCTGCCGCCCACCTGCTTCTTTTCTCCTGCAAGCACGAAGGGCTTTTTAAATAACTGACTGCACTGAAATGCCTGTTCCTCAACAATTTTTTTCTGGCTGCTCTTTAAGATAATGATAAATTCATCTCCTGCATAGCGATAAGGCATTTGTATGGGAGACTGTCTGCTTTTCAGCCTGTCGGCAAGCTGCTTTAACGCCTCATCCCCCGCCGTATGTCCGTAGGTATCATTGATATGTTTGAAATGGTCAATATCCAGCATCATGATCGTGCAGGGCGTTCCTGATGTGACCAGATCTCCCAGGTCGATCATAAATTTACTTCTGTTTGGAAGCCCTGTAAGGAAATCATGCTGAGATGCCGCCTCCATAATACTTCTTGCACCCTCCAATTCCTCCATCAGCTTTCTGCGCTTAAAATTGTCAAATACTACCCATAGAATAATCACCAGAAGCGCCAGTATTAGTATACTGCCCGGAATCAGCACTTCCCTGTTCCGCTCCCAAAAAGTAGGCTGATGATTTACTACAACCGCCCCTTCCGGTATCATGGACAGGCTGAACCCATATTCCTTCAGGACAAGTTCATCTATGCAATACACATTAGGGCTCTCCACGATCGCCTTGATCTCGCTGGTTTTTCTTCCCCCGAGAATTTCCATGGCAATCCCCATTGCGATCTTTCCTGACCGATACATGGATACCACATTTCCTCCGAGAAAGCCATCTCCAATGCCATCCTCCAGCATGCGCAGAACCGGTATTCTGGTGTTGTTCAAAATAAATCTGACTGCTTCCTCATCACTGTACTTTCTTCCGCTGGCATCCTCTGACATCATAATATGGATCAGTATCGTATCTTTTTCGATCTTACTAAGCTGCTGCCGCAGCTTATTCGTGGACAGTGAAGAGGTATTGATCTCTCCAAATTCCAGATCCGGATATTTCCCGGCACACTCATAAAATGCCTTCCGCTCCGCTTCCCCAGTAACGCTGTCATCCAGAATCGCCACTACTCTTTTGGCGGCGGGGTAAAGGGTCAGTCCAAAATCAATATTCTTTTCCAGTGAAAGTCTCTCTACAATTCCGGTAATCAGAGGATCTTCCGAAAGCTCCAGCGCCAGTTCTTCATTGTTTATCCCTTCAAACACCAGTGGAATTCCCTGGAATAGTTCTTCCCTGTATTCCATGGCGAACAAAAGCGCCGCATCATCCCCTACAATAATCACATCATAAGGTTCCACCTGGGAAAGGCGGTAGGAAAGCCCTTCATAGAACTGTTGTCTGGATATCTCATCATCCACCCGTTTGGTATCCATAAACTCGTAGTCCAGTATGACACCTTTTCCCCTGCCTGCTTCCAGACCTTCAATCTGAGATTTTACAGTGGGCCAGCCATAGGAATAAGAACTGATAAAAAGCACTCTTCCCTCTATTTCCCTGCCAACTGCTTTTGCTCCGATTTTATTCATACATAATAA
Source organism: uncultured Lachnospiraceae bacterium (assembly GCA_947172705.1). Taxonomy (GTDB): domain Bacteria; phylum Bacillota; class Clostridia; order Lachnospirales; family Lachnospiraceae; genus Suilimivivens. The sequence goes on along the minus strand of CAMWCA010000001.1, from coordinate 69,586 downwards.
AATCATGATGATTCCCAAACATGAAACAATAAGCTTATTTCTCCATTTTATCATGCTGATTCCCCACTTACCCCCCGTTTCAAGTCTTATATGCCATTCTGTTTTCAGCTTAATAAAGTTTCCTTCAAAGTCTTAATCATCCGATCCAGTTCTTCCGCCTGCGCCGCCATTTTAAGAACGTCAGCCGTATTATCTTCGATCATCTCAGATATATTGTTGAAATGCGCATTTTCTGACTGTACCGCGCCTAAAATTCTATCGTTGATCTCTACCGTTGTATTGATCAGCTCCCGCTGCCTGTTATGTACCTGTTCCATGGCATCAATTGCCGTCAGGGACTCTCTGATCACATCGATCATTGCCTCAACGCTTGCAAATGTATGCTCAAAGGTTTCATTCTGTCTCTCCAGGCTGTCTGCACTCTCTTCAACGGAAGCCGACATTTCATTTACATGATTCTGAAGTTTCTCAATTACTTTCTGAATGTCTCCCAAAGACTCCTTGGTATTTGCCGCAAGACCTGCAACAGATTCGGCAACCACCGCAAATCCTTTTCCAGCCTCTCCGGCACGCGCCGCTTCAATAGACGCATTTAACGCAAGCAGGCCTGTGGAGGAGGAGATATCCCCTATCAACTTCAATGTAATTCCAATTTCATCCACACATTGAAGCAGAGACTTTGACATCGTCTGGGTATGCTTTGCCGAATCGGAAACTTCTTTGGTCTTTTCCTGAAGCTCTCTTAAAAGAATTTCATTTTCTTCTGATTTTTCCAGAAGGCTCTTGGATATTCTCTCAACCTCAGAAATATTTCCGTCAAGTTCCACAGAACATTGCTCTAAAGACGCCATATTATCCTTGCTCTTTTCCGTTTCACTGAGCACATGATTGCTTTCCTCCAACAGCGTTTCACTGGTTGCAGATAATTCCTGTGTTGACGCGCTTTCATTCTGAGAAATCTCAGATAAAATAACACTGGTCTTTCCCAGATCCGCCGCCAGATCTGTCGCCGCAGCCAATACCCTTTCTACCCGTGAATTGTTTTCTTCCAGCAGTTCTTTCTTTACATTGATCAGGTAATGGCTGATCAAAAAGGTACTCAGCACCACCGCTGCCACGGATAATACCATACAGATTACTCTGACCACAAGCTCCGGTACGATATTTGCATCAAAAACCGGCAAAACTGTGTTGTATCTGACCACACTGGCCACCGCCGCTGAAATCAGCAGCCCCAGAGAACTTGCCGCCGTTAATTTTACATCCAGGAAAAATGCTTCCAAAACAAGGAAAAAGAACGTATACGCCCAGAAATCCCGGGAAGGTATCAGATAAAAAATGAAATTATACTGTATCAGCAGGATTATAAAGAGAAAAATCTTCCCTTTCTGCATCATGGAAGGCTTTACATACTTTATGCCTTCCTCCGTTGTTTCATAGGAATGAAATACAAGCCATAAGCCAACGATAAAATATATCACACAGGTTGCTACGAAAATTCCAAGCCCGATCCATGAGACCTCGGGGTAAAATCCAAATAACTTTAGCGCCGAAAAGGTTACGCCCGCACACATGCACGCACCCGTAACCACTAAAATCACCACCGTATAGACCTTACTCATGTACTCTTCAATAACATTTGTGTTCATCACATACTCCCCCTGCTACTTATCTTTTTGTTTTCTGCTTTTAAGTATACTACATCCTCACCCTTTCCACAATCACCTAATTTGAATTTTATAGTACAAAAGTATCAGTTTTGCCCAGCCATGAACAGCGGCAAAACTGATACATAAAATCAGCAAAATTTCTGTTATTTCCTTGTGAATATGACAAGTTTCATATATAATATAACTGTATGTATTAATAAGTTCAAAAATATCATTTATCCTTCAAGCGAGGGAAAGGGAACGGATTATGATTTATCTGCTTGGTTTTATTATTCTTGTATTAATTGGCATTATTATTTTTCTGGCGTATCAGCTTCATACCAAGGAATATCATTATCAATACAAGAACCGCAAGATCGCATCTATGGAGTCCAGCTATGAAAATAAGATTCAGGAACTCCAAACCACCATTAAAGAATTGAATGACACTGCCTATACCCACACGGTAACCAAAATTGGTAATATTGATTACTTCATTGACCGTTGCAGCTCCCTGTTTGAACGTTATCCCAATTCAGCTTTTACCATTGTGGGCTTCAGCATTTCAAATATGGGAAAGATCAATCAGATGTTCGGTCCTTCTGAGGGCGACAAGGTCATGATCCGCACAGCAGAGATCCTAAAAACATGCGCCCCCGGCGGTTCCACCTATGCACATGTGAACTCCAATTTGTTTGGCATTCTGTTTCGTGATACCTCTGAGCAAGATATTTTAGCGGTCATTGATGACATTACCACTCAGCTCAGAAAGTACTCCCCAACTTTTGCCGTAACCGCTTCTTTTGGCATTTATGCCATTGACCGGGAGCGCACTTCCGACAGCTTAATGGATATTATGAACTGCACGCTTCTGGCGCAAAAAGCAATCAAAGATCCAAAGCACCAGAATTACGCATATTTTACAGAAGAACTGAACCGTACTTATAATGAAAACCGCCAAATGAGCCAGGAAATGGAGGAGGCATTGGAGCAGCATAAATTTATTGTCTACCTGCAGCCCATGATCAGCCTTCACTCCTACCAGATCATATCCGCTGAAGCGTTGATCCGCTGGGACTACCCCGGCAAGGGAATTCTCTCTCCCTACGCTTTCCTGCCATTGTTTGAAAGCTCCACCCTGATCCAGAAGCTGGATTACTATGTATGGGAGGAATGTTGTAAAGTCATTCGAAGATGGATCGACAATAAAATAACGCCAATGCCCATTGCAATGAACATTTCGCCTATTCATTTGCAGAGCACTACCTTCATCGACACCCTTGAACGTCTCCTGAAATCCTATTTGATCTCAAAGGATCTGCTGATTCTTGAACTTCCGGAGCGGGGCGTTGCCAATGCCTCCAAAGAAGTGGGGGAAATTATTGGACAGCTAAAGGAACGAGGCTTTACCCTTTGTATCGACAATTTCGGCAGTGTTCATTCTCCCCTGAATCTGTTAAAGGATTACCCAATTGACCGAATCAAGCTGGACAGAAGCTTTTTAAATCGAAATGCCAGTTCTGACGAAGGTCTTACCATCCTCCGCTACCTGATTGCCATGGCAAAGGAGCTCGATCTTACCGTTATTACGGAAGGTGTGGAATCTATGGAACAGGCAAATTTCCTGACGGATATCGGATGTGATATAGCCCAGGGTTATTTCTTTGCAAAACCTCTCACGGTAAGACTGTTCGATCAGTTAAACAAATCTATGCTGCGTACTTTATACCGTCCTTCCGAATATTATCCTACTTTTGAAGATTTCGAGAAGGATGTGGATATTCTCACACAGATGATGCAGCGTGTAGGATAAAGGTATTACTCAAATTCATAATATAATAGTGCCAAACAGGGTGCAGCTATTCCGATTTCGGTCTGTAGCTGCACCCTGTTTGTATTTCAACCTATTTTTAACTTAATAGTCCAGATCTGTCTTCAGCTTTGCCACGCTGAACACGAAGAAGTCCGTGAGTGAAGTAATGGAATCCAAATCAATCTGGCTTGCTATCAGCTCGCTGTCGCTGACGTAAACGATTGCCTGAATCTTATAATTTGATAAGTTCATCTTGTCAGCGTCCTTCACTGTTAATTTCAGATTTCTTAAAATCACGCCCGGATTCTGTTCCATGCCGGTTTCCGTCTGATACTTTGTACCCTTTTCAATTTCATTTAGCGTAAAACGGTAACTGGTATAATGAAACTTTTCACCGTCAGCTGTCACAGCAGGGGTAAGAACTCTTCCGTTGGGATCGTTCACCAGTGCAAGCGCCACCTGATCTCCCTGATATACCTCATAATGAGGGACTCCGCTTCCAACGTTTTTCTTTTCCAGGATGCGATAAGCCACCGTATAATATTTCTCAGCCGTCTTCTGATCCGTATCCTTGATTCCTGTCAGAATTCCTGTGAAATCCAGCTTAAAGTCAAAGTCAACCTCATGGGGCATACTTGTCTGATGTTCATAGGTATTGATACCCAGCTGCAATAAATCTTTTGTCTCCACTGCACAGGCAAGATCCTGTTTTTGGGCTGCAAGACAGGTATTCTGATAATGGTCAAGCCGCTCTCCTCCTACCGGATAATCTTTATTCTCGATTCTCAGCAGATTAATATGTACATCGTATTTATCCTGACTGTACTCCGTCATATCTGCATTTCTGAAATCCAGTGTCAGCTTATTGCTCCACCGAATCCTTCCGTCCGTATGATTATTCTTTGCCTCTCTTTCCGCATCGATAATCTTAACCAGATCGTTCAGTCTGAACTCCAGCTTTCCATCCTTATAAAAGTGGATATTCGATCTGTCATAGTAAGGGTCCAGCATCTTCCTGGCGATCTCATCTGTTACGCCCGGTACTGAAATCCCAACAGGTACCGTCTTCTTTCCTTCGATCGTCACATTGGTTCCATTGGGAAGAAGGATCGGTTCCTCACTGTCCACCTCTGTCAGGTAGGTCTGTAATTCCAGATACTTGTTATTATTGGCGCTGTCAATGGTATTCTCGCCGTTTTGCTTTACCAGTGTCCAGAACAACGGAAGCGCACTGATATCTATGGTTGCCCACACATTCACCAGCCCATCGTCATCCGCCTTTATATTTCCCTCTATGTAGGTTCTGTCTTCCTCCCCTGGCGCATTCTTTCCATAGAATTCAATTTTCATTCCGGGGAAAATTCTTGCCTGAAGGTTCGTATGGTTTGTAAGTGTCGCCTTCTTATCCAGATTTTCAAAGCTTTCTTTTTCAAGCTGAGGGCTGATGTTAAATTCACGGTTGCTTCCGCTGGTAAGGTTTTCCGGCTTCACCCCTGCCATATCCACTGTGATCAGGAACTTCTCTACCGCTACTTTCTCGTAAGTATAATTTTCCTCCACAAAATTGGGGTTGTCCGCTGTTCCCTTATTTACCGTATCGGTGGTCTGGAAGGGCGGATCGCCCTCCCCGTGAATTTCAAAACCTTCATCCTCGTCAATGGGCTTATTTACATAGTTATTTCCAGCCTCATCCACAAAATCTGAATATTTATAAGGTCCTGTATCCCCCTCCTTTACCACATAATAGTATACTTTATTGTGATCGCATATATCGATCAGCGTCAGCTTGGTTCCCGCCACGAATCCTTTTTCTGTTTTGACTCCGTTGATATTCTCAGAGAGCCCAACATACTTTTCGATTCCTGTATGATATTTTTTCCGGGCGGCGCCGTAAATGTATTCCGAATACAGTGTGTAGGAGCTGTCGTTTGCAATTACCACATTGCTGCTCATACCATCCTGCTTCACTTTATCCGTATTATATACCAGATCTTCTATGATCTTCAGATGGGTATCGATCATCAGTCGTTCCACCACATAAACGGGAATTCTGATGGTCTTACTTCTGCGCAAAGTCTCCGATCCTGTTTCTTTATAAAGAGTCGTGTCCCAGAAATAGGTCACCGTAAGCAGTGTAAAGGTCTGGGGATTTCCATCCAGTCCATCATTGTCAAATCCCACATAATCCACCGTCCACTTATTATTCTGCTTGCTCGCCTTTAAGCTTGCCGTTCCGCTTCGTTTTTGGATCTGACCATTTTTGATCTCCACAGGTTCAGCCTTAATGTCTGTGACCCCAGCCATCCCGGTTGAGTAGACGCCATCTGCATCATTATAAGCGCCTCCTGTTCCGGTCAATGCTGTGACGACGCTTTTTACCAGTTCATCCGCCGTTCCATACTGCGTATCCAACACAATCAGCGGAAGGATCTCAGCATCCGGATCTATATCGCCTGTTACAGTCAGCGTAGAAAGTAAATCTCCGTTCTCATCCTTATAAAGATTCTGATACACTTCCTCGAGCAGTAATGCATCCGCAGCTCTGTCGGTTTTCGCATTTAAGTGATAAGCATCCAGCACCGCTTTCAGATCCGTTGAGGTTTTTGCGTTCCGATACTCTTCCATAATTCCGGTATAGCTGATACCTCCAAAGAGAGTTTTCCATTTACTTCCGCTTATTGTTGTTCCATCCAGCAGCGTGTTTCCGGTTCGATCCCACACATTAGCATCGGCATCGGCGCTTGCCAAAGGCTCATGATAAATAATATGGACAAACTTCCGATATGCATAAGGAGCGGTGAGCAGATCGGCGGATGACTGACGGACACTGAAGCTTCCGCCCACGTCAATAACCGGTCGCGTCTTAATGTCACTGCTGTAGGAAATTTTCGGTGCAAGATAGTAAGAATGATAATTTCCGCTGTTGATTCCCACCAGATTGCCAATGCGTGCGCCATAATAGCCTGCCGTGTTTTCACGTAATTCATCTGCGGAAGGCATATTACAGGTTTTCAGCGCGCCGTCCGTATTTCCATAAACCAGTTTCACCTGATTTCCACTAAGGGGTTTTCCGTCTGAACCGAAAACCTCCAATTCTCCCCCTGACCCAAAGAGCGTCTGGAGGGTTTCATTTGCCTTTAAGTTTGTTACATTTCCTGCAAATTTGTCTCCCGTTGTCGTCTCTCTGTAACCGATCAGGTTATCTGTAAGCTCAGGGCAGTAAACATTCGCCCCATTTGACCATTCTGTGACGCCTGCAAAGCCTCCTACCGCAATCCTCTTATTGCCCGCTGCATTCGCATTTGCCGCAAGAATCCCGTTATTTCTGATCCTTGCATAATCAATATGGTTCGTTATGGACGCCCCTGACCCAAAAAATCCTCCCACCACAGGCGACCAATCCTTGTGGTTCTTATAGCCCTGAAGAACATTACCTTCAACAAGGGTGCCAATATAGTTCACCCACCTTGCTCTGCTGGTTCCGATCACACCTCCTACCACCATACCGTACATTTTATTATTCCTGATTTTAACGCTGTCGGCAGTTTCTGTCCCAACTGCATTGGAAAGCAAATACACATGAGATGCCGTAAGACCTAAAACACCGCCGGTACTATACCCATAAATCCAGCAGCCGCTGACCTCCGCATTCTCCAGATAATGCCTGTTATACCCTCCTGCATCCTGCGAAGCGGTCAAAGCTCCATAGATTCCGCCGATGCCGCGCCAGTTATCATTTCTGTTATCAACCAAGAAAGTAGCCGTGTTATTTGTACCGATAATGCTGTTTTTCACTTCCACATTCCAAATACTTGTGTTACGAATAGGGCATGCAGCGTTGTTATTATTATTGTAATGCTTTACCTGAGCGCCCAGTACGCCGCCGGCATGATTAATGGAACACAGGATCATGCAATTTTCTACTGTTGCTCCTGCCCCCTGGGCGGTCTCCCCTGTCTTGGGCTTAATGGAAAGCTGCATCTGATTTCTTCCAACCACGCCGCCGACATTTCCTTCTGCACCGCCTGTTGTCTCAAATACCGTTTCATTCTTGCGGTCGTCCACATCGATCCGCATCCCTTTCACTTTGATGCCGCTTAGGTTCAGCGCAGAAGGCACTGCCATGTTCGGGCTTACCGCTGTTGCCATTCCGACCAGTCCGCCTGCACTTGCCCCCCAGGAACGGATGCGGTACTGCTGACCGCCCAGCTCCAGATCTGCCCGGGCGCTTGCGTCAAGACCGCCCTCCACGGTAACATCTGTAATAGTAGCAGCTCTTGCCTTGATACATCCCACGGCACCGCCAGCATAAATACCCGGATTGCCGTTTCTTGTGGCTGCCAAAGTCTCATCCCCTGAACCGCTGGACGCTGTAATATTGGTGTTTTCCACCTGAGATGCTGAAATAACCAGCTCTCTTCCTCTCATTCCGCCGATCAGTCCGCCTGCACCATAATTTCTCCAATCATCCCTGACAAGTGAACCCCATTTCAGATTCCATCTATAGCTTTCAATCTGACATAAGCTTACTCTGCTGTCTGTAACTGTTACGCCCGCGCTTGTCGTAGCGGAAGAAGGGTTTTCCGCATCCTGATGCGCGTCATACTCTCCCAGCAGTCCGCCTGCAGAATAAGCGCCCACCAGCTGTGCATATTCCGCCACACCGTTTTCAATGGTCAATTGCACAGGCATAATCTGATTATGATCGTTTGCATGGGCTTCAAACCTGCTTCCAATGTAGCCTACCAAACCGCCGCTTCTTCCCGCTGCCGCCTGAGCTGTATTACGTCTTCTCCAGGAATCATCGCCTCCTCCCGGTGCTTTATCTGCTTTTCTGTCTTTCACAGTGAGGATAACATGCTTGTCCGGATCAGCCGCGCTTCCTTTGACAGCACAATTGGTCAGATTAACCTTCACATTTTCCAGAGGCGTACCGGTAGGTGTATATCGGCATATTACACCGATCACGCCGCCCACGCTGCCGCCATAGGAATCAGCCTTTGTCCCCTCTCCTACGATACATCCGTTAAAGTCGTAGGTTTTATCACTACGGTCCGGATCTGCTTCGATCCATGCCACGATGCCGCCTGTGTTTCCTCTTCCCTCAATTAAAATATTTTCTGTCTTTACATTTTTTATCTTCCACGGGCGGCGCATCAGTCCCACCACGCCGGCTGTACGCGTTGTGTTTATCTCATTACCGCCGCTGGTAATATTTCCCTCCGAATCCTTCACCACGCTGGACACTGCTCCCGTTACCGTAAAATCAGAGAGCGTGTACTCATAGGTATTTCTTCTGTCCAAAAGATCGTTGAACAAAGCCGCCGTATGTATGGACCTATCATAGCTTCTGTCAATTCCAAGATTGATAACTGCGCCGTTTCCCAGGAAATTTGCCCTGAAATCAGAATAAAAAGTCTCTGCTCCAACCTGCTCATAAGGAATGCCTTCGGATGTATGCTCTGAAAATATCCTGTAGGTGGCTCCTATTCCTCTAAATCCTCTGTCATATACCGACATATCATAGGTTGTATTTGACAGCTGATAGTTCATTACCGCATTAAGATCCACTCTCTGTGCCGGATCAGAATGAGAAATCACCCCGTTTAATCTGCTGACCTGATCACCGCCGGCACTGACAAAAGTAGCGGCTCTTCCTCCCGCATTATGAAATGCAATATACTCCTTGTACAGATATGGATAATCGTAGGTTTTATCGTCCTCTGTGGTTGCATTTGTAAAATCTGCCGTTGCCGCCGGAACATTTCCCACATCGCTGTACGCCGCTTTACGGCAGACCGCTGTTTTATCATAACCGCCGTCCATGTAACATACGGAAAAGGCATCCGAATTGACCGCCATGGAAACCACCTGTAATTGAGATGCATTGCTTACCTTTGCCGTAAAGTGCGTAACGCCGCCCGACTCAGCAGAGGTCAGATCGATCTTTCCGTCTGAATCCAAATGGCTTTTTACTATAATATCGTAATGCTTACAAACAGGATATCCCTCGTCATTTGTATAGATCCCGCTGATGTTTGCAGCATCATGAGGAAGCACTTTACCGCTATAGGAGGCACCGGCATCATCATATATGACACAGCCATTCTCCACTTTGCCTACCAGACCGGATATATAAAGATTCTGCCGATCAGCATCCGTTGATCCCGCTTCAAGACGCCCATTCTTCCCGTTGTCGGTCACAAAGCTTCCCACCCGGAAGCCTTTGGCTGAGTCTTCCTTTAAATTTCTCAAAATCAGGCTTCCCTGCCTGATGTTTCCTACATATGCGCCCGCCTGGACGGTATCGGCATTGTGCTTACCGACCTCCAATTCCACCGTAACATTATCAATAATATTATCTCCGCCAAGAATGCACGCCATAACGCCGCCTGCCATGGACCTCACTTTGACGATTCCCGTTCTTGTGTCATCTCCTCCGGCATCGCCTCCCTTGATATGAAGGTCCTTCACCACCGCGCCTTTTGCGTATTGAATAAATCCATGGTTTGCATCGGCTGTATTTCCCGTATAATTTCTTCTCACAGGCAGGGAAATGGTAGGATAACTTCCATCATCCTGCTGTTTCCCTACGATCACTCCTCTGAAAGGCATGTCCAACGTTCCAAGTCCCAGAAAGTCCTCTGCGATCTGCTTATCCGTTGCATTCGTCATTCCATCCAGTTTAATGTCGTTCATGATCATATAGTATGCCTGACTTAACTGCGCCTGGGTGGGAAAATCGCTGTCTATCCTATAGGTTCTCAAATCTGAACCGTCATCATGGCATGTTTTATTGCAAATAGAACCTGCGCCGCTGCGCCCTGATTCATACTTGTTGACCTGCCAGCCTTCCAGATATTTCGTGTCGTCTTTATTCTGAAGGTATCTTCCCAACGCCAGCAGCTGTTTTGCACTGGTGATCTGGTAAGGGTCCTCATAGGTACCGCAGCCTTCCGTAATCGGTCTGTTTTTGGGATTGACCTCTATCTCCTTACTTCCCACATGCTCGATGGTATGCACATAAGGAACATAATCGGTCTCGATTTTACTGTAATCCCATTTATAGCCTTTCCAAAATGCAAAATCGTAAGATGTGCCGTCCACCGGTCCGTTCTCATTATCCCAGAATTCCACGCCGTCCTTCAATTCAGCGCCAATGGTTACATAAGATTCCGTATATTCATTATTTCCATAATTTGCATTATCTGTATCCGTTGCGGAATCAAAAGGCGGATAAGGATCGTTGTCTGCAGAAACGCCAGGGTCAAACGCTCTTTCCGTAAACAGATACCGCAGTCGCCTCAGACGGTTCCAATTCTGGTTTGTCTTATCTTCCAGATAATAATTACTGTCAATCAGGCTTGCATTTTGGAAAATGCCTTCTGTTCTCCGGCTGTCCAGCTTCATATTTTTAAACTCGATGCTAATATTTTTCGCCTGTTCATTTCCGACAACGCCAATCAGTGCCGCCGCCGCTTTCTTCCCGGTAGTCGTATATTCCGTTTCAATCCAGGACAAATCAAGGGATGAATCCTCATTCACCCGCCCAATCAACAGCCCTTCGCTGTCTTCTCCCTTATAATTGGTCAAATACAGATCCTTCAGGCGAATACGATACATACCTTTATTTCCGGTTACATACATTACAAACAGCGCACCGGAGCTGTGCTGCTGGGATAGATGGGCAACTGTACCGCTTAACGTAAGATAATCCTCATCTCCCTTCACCGTTACATTCCCGGAACGGCTGATAAACAGACCGCCATGCATCATGTAATGCTCCCTGCTATTATTTTCAGGCGTCATTTTGGTTCCCGCCGCGTCGCTGATCTCCTGGGCATGGAACTTGATCTCCGCTCCTCTCCCGTCATCTCCTTTGTTAAAAAGATACGCTCCCCCAGAAATCCAGGTGGGATAGTAACTGACCCCTTTCAGATCGATACAACCTTTAAAGACAGTGTCTTTACTACGGTCACTGATCTGTCCGTCCACATAATAGGGCGCCAGATATCTTCTGATATCGTCATTCATATAATGGGTCAGATGCCAGATCATCATCTGCCTCTCATTGGTGATCACTGCTGCATTTTTCGTTAACTTCTCGCCCTCTGAAAGGAAGCTGTCCTCTGCTGCAAAGCTATTCCCAAAGAGATTATAATAATACCGGGTCACCGTGTTCGCTTTGTCATCAAGAAGTCTGTTCTGATAAACCTTATGCCCTGTTGTAAACCCGTCATAAATAATATTGACAATACCGCCTCTCTGGTAATCGTCCGAATTATTTCTATGAATCCCAATATTATATGACACTATTTCATCATAATTTCCCGCCGTAAAATTCACAAGCTGTACCGCGCCGGTATTATTTGCCCCGCTCATGTCTCCCAGCTTACGCCCTGCAATATCGTACCCATCGATCTCTATCAGCGCATTGTGTCCCAGACGGAATAATAAACCGATACGATCCTTTCGGTTCACGTTGTTAAAGGTACCGTTCTGAATGGAAATATTCTGCAGCTGAATGCGACCGGTTACAGAATCTACAAGACCGCCAAACACAGCTCTTGAGCTGTAGGCAGGTCCCTGCGCTGCGCTTCCGCCATCCCCGATCTGGAGTCCCTTTATGGAATAATGCACCGTATCATCCGGAGTCACATCATTCCAGCTCATACCAAGCCATCCGCTGCCCGGATCATCGGAATTCTGATCCAGCGCCATCACCGCTCCATTATGGATCTTAATATTCTGCATGGACAGCCTTGTCCTGTCCTTTTTCACGTAGGTATTATTCAGCCAGGTGAACATACCGCTGCTTCTGTAACCTCCTGAAGTCAGCTTAAAGCTTTCCATTAATTCAAAGCCGTCTACCAGAATCCTGGAGCAGCTGCCATTGTCCACCTGATTGTAAAAGGCCGTCAAACCTCCCATCGCCGGACCGCTGTTAGCTCCGTTGGCAACCTTCATCTGCCAGTTTCCACCTACCCTGAGGTTTTCTACGGTAAGCTCCTCGCCGCCCTCCTGAACGATTCTGCCTGCAACGCCGCCATAAAAATGCGTTCTGTTATTGGCTGAGCCTGATATATAAGACTGCATGTTTAAGAGAAGGGTAACATCCCTTGTCGTAAAATTTCCCCGTATATCGCTTGCCAATCCGCCAGCATAATCTTCTGCATAATTGATGGTACGCTCCAAGGTAAAGCCTGAAATTTCCGCTCCCCGTCCCGCATAAGGAAACAGCCCCAGATATTTCTGGTTCGTGCTTACCTCTCCCAAATCAATGGTTGTCCCGCTGCCCGGTCCCCTGAAGCTTCCCTTAAACATCTCCGCTTCCTTGCCTATGCTGTCGTTCCTGTTCAAGTCGTAAATTCCGCTTTTACTTATATCCAGGGATCTGGTAACCTGATATGATCCTGTTAACAGACCGCCTTTTCCGGTACCGCCAAAGCATTCCGCCGCATAATTTCCCTCTGTATTCAACATAATTGCAAGCCGGATCAGATCCGCTTCGCTGTCGATCTGCCATGTGCCGCCGGAATTCCCCACCGTCCCCATGACCTTTCCGTCTGCATAGGAAATTAAGGGAGCGCCCTCTCCCCATGTTCCGTTTCTATATACGCCGCCATAGTTACCAATATCGTCCTGCCAGTTCTTTCCCGTGGGTCTGGTATACTCGGCATCCGTCTCCAAATAAATCAGAGATTCCCTCTGGGAGCCCGCAATATGTCCCACCTTGCCATAGTTCTGGGTACAAGCCATTCCCACCTGGACGCTGCCGTCCAACGCCACAAAATTGCCTGAACCTACGTATCCTAATATGCCACCTCTGTAATACGCGTTATTATCTCCAAAGGCGCTGTCCACAGCAGGATCTGTGATCTTCAAAATAGCGTTTCTGTCTCCGCCTTTAACCACTTCTCCCACTATGCCGCCTGCTACAAAAGCTTCTTTGTTGAACGTAGTCTTCACACTGGCTCTTTCAATTTCTACATACTGCCCCTCCAGCCGTCCGATCACACCGCCCACACCGCGCCTGTTGTCCTCTGCGCCTCCCGATACATTGGTAATATTGCCTGTAATGGAGACGTCCTGAATTTTCAGATTAGAACCCTGCACAGAGCCTGCTATGCCTGCCGCAAACTGATTTGCCTGCACATTCTTCTGCACCGTCACGTCAGAAATGATATCGTAATCCTTCGCCGGGCTTCCATCCTCATCCCTGTAATAACGCCCCAGCACGCCTCCGGCATACTGCGCGCCTGATGCGTCTACAGGCACATCGATCAAAAGATGCTCCAGAGACATGGAAACGCCGTCTTCATGCTGATAGTATCCAAAAACGCCTCCGGCAACCTGTCCTGTCACACCCGGGCCTGCAATTGAAATCTGACTGCCGTCTGTGGTGACTTTGGCGCCCAAAACCAATCCGACAAGCCCGCCGTTTACTCCTCCATTCCCTGACTCACGTCCTACCTGTGCCATATAACTTTCAGAGCCGCCGGATATGGCAATCTCGCCGTCTTCCATGGCACCCACATACATACCTGCCGCGCTTGCGCTCCAGGAAAGGGCATTCCCCAGGCTCAATGTGCTGTTTACCGATTTTACGCTCACCCTGCTTACCAGTTTCGGTGAGGAAATATTCAGCTTAACCTCTCCTTGGATCTCTCCGATCACGCCCCCGGCGTGAAGCCCTGAAACGCTGGAGTCCTTTGTATATGTAATCTTAGAACCGTCAAGATTAATCTCCATAAGATCCGTTCCGCCCTGGTTTTCCACCCTGCCAAAAAGCATACCTGCCGCACCGGAAGCGTTGGAAACAGTGCCTTCCAGATTGACGCCCCTGCCAAAAGTAAATGCCGGTGCGTCTCCTTTTACAAGCGTTCCCGCTATGATCCCTACAGGCGTGGCGCTGTCGTTCACATGAATATCGCTCTTGATATTCATGGTGTTAATAGAAGCGTCTGTAGACGCATACTGGAATAAGGGTACCGACAACTGCAAATTGACACCCGTAATACCTGCATATACTGTTCCGCTAAAAGGATGAGCCGCATCTCCGATCCCCTTAAAATCCGCCACAGTACTCAATTCCCAGGTATCCACAGAGTAATTTGCCGATAGTTTTCCCAAAGAGCGATTGGAAAAAATAAGGTTATAGCCCTTGAAATCTGTCTCCTTGCTCAACTCCTGTATCACGAGCAGATCTCCCAGAGAGGCGATTGTAAGATCCTTAGACAGATATCCATCCAGTTCCGCCTTGGTCTTGGGCAGCTTGGAAGACGCCGGATCATCTGCGTCATCCAGCCCTAACAGACTTACGTCTCCCATTGCTTTCAGGTACATCTCAAGGGTCACGTCCAGCACATCCAGAGTTTCTTTATAAACGCCGCAAAGAACACAGACCCAGCCTGTGCCTTCTTCATTCAAATCATAAATATGGAAGCCTCCCTCGGGACATTCCTCCTCTTCCTCCAATGACTCTTCATAGCATTTACTGCAAACGATCAGTAACGTCTCGGGATCTCTCATCCATTCATGCTCACAGATATCCTCCGCCGTTTTTTCTTTTCCACACTTGCTGCAGATAATCAGCAGGGTTTCCGGGTCCCTCATCCATTCATGCTCACATTCTTCCTCTTCCGCCTTTTCTTTCCCGCACTTACTACATATAGTCAGAGAAGTTTCCGGATCTGTGACCCACTCATGCTCGCATTCTTCTTCCGCCTTTTCTTTTCCGCACTTACTGCATATGGTCAGAGACGTTTCCGGGTCTGTGACCCACTCATGCTCGCACTCTTCCTCTTCCGCCTTTTCTTTTCCACACTTACTGCATATAGTCAAAGAAGTTTCCGGATCTGTGATCCACTCATGTTCACACTCTTCCTCCGGATTCTCCGGTTCTACCGCCTTCGTCTCCCCGCACTTACTGCATACTGCCTCAGTTCCCTCATCGTTGGTCACCCAATCGTGCTGGCAGGGTTCCTCCGGCTCTTCCGGATTCTCCGGTTCTACCGTCTTTGTCTCCCCGCACTTACTGCACACTGCCTCAGTCCCCTCATCGTTGGTCACCCAGTCGTGCTGGCAGGGTTCCTCCGGTTCTTCCGGATTCTCCGGTTCTACCGTCTTCGTCTCCCCGCACTTACTGCACACTGCCTCAGTCCCCTCATCGTTGGTCACCCAGTCGTGCTGGCAGGGTTCCTCCGGTTCCTCCGGTTCTTCCGGATTCTCCGGTTCTACTGTCTTCGTCTCCCCGCACTTACTGCACACTGCCTCAGTTCCCTCATCGTTGGTCACCCAGTCATGGTCACAGGCTTCTTCCTTGGGCGTCTCATCTCCACCCTCGCCCTCGTTGACATCCGGAACTGTCTCGCCGCTGTTCTCTCCATCCTGGTCTCCCTCTTCCGTCAAAGTCTCATCGGAAGGCGCTTCCTGGGGCATCTGATTTTCTCCGCCTATATTTTCTGTGGCGGTGGCAAGCACATATACCATCTGCTCATTATTCAAAAACAGAATCATCGCCAGTAAAATTGCAACCGCGCGAATTATTCTCATTCTCTTTCTCATTTTTTCATCACCTGTCTGTTTCTATTTTAAACCTACTGTGTTACCACTTCTGCAGTAATCAAAGCTTCAAAATCTTCTTTTTGAGTTATCCCGCTTAATCCCGGCTCAAAGCCGTCGTTTCGGAAAAATACAAATTTGATCGAGGCATAGGGCATCACTTCCACCTCCATGACCTGCCATTCTCCATCCTCATAAAACTGCTTCGGCTCTGTGGGAAAAGCTGCGTCATGTTTTAGCGCCTCCTGGTAATACTCATCGTTCATGCTGATCTTGAATATATCTTTCTTCCATTTTATCTTGATCTTCTTCTTCGTCGAGGTGGTTTCTGAACCGGTATAGCTTCCGGTGGTAATCAACTGATAAACAAATCCCGCTTCCGGCTCCACCGCCGCTTTCCAATCCTTCTCATACTCCTCTGTATAAATAACTGTAAATCCGCTTCCCTCTTCGATCTTAAACTCTCTCTCTTCAAAAATAGCCCTGACAATGCCCGCCATACATTTCGTGTCGACCAGATAATCCGGACCTATGGGATAGGCAACCATCAGAACATCTGCGGGTTCATAAATACCAGCATTGGTCATTCCCACGGACAGACTGTATACATCCGCTTTCAAACCTCCCCCCGGCAGTTTTCCCTTAAAACTGACCACATTGCCTTTTTTCGTCAGACGCTTTGTCTCCGTACCAAATCCTACCTGATAAGTGGCTCCCTTAGGTTCCTCCAAAAGCATAAATTCAATCTGATATTCCACATTCAAATCTCTGTCATTATACAGCAGATGATTATCGTAATTCCTTACTTCCACCCCAAAAGTATAGGCGTCCGTTCCCTTCCAAGAGGTAGGGTTTGCCGAAATAATAACAGAATCCAGATGATCCCTGGCAATCTCCTCCATGGTCTTACCCTTCAGATCTTCCGTCACTGCCATAAAATTACTGCTAAAATAAAAACCAGAAGCAATCGCCATTCCTTTATTATAGCCAGTCTTATAGTACTTTGAGTAAACGGTAATAGACACTCCCAAAACGAGAAAACCCGCCAGGGCTGTAAATATGATTTGAGGAATTCTGTTTTTCTTTTCTCTTTTTTTCTTTTCCGGTTTTTCCTTCTGCATCCGTCTTTCCTATCCGCCGCTGCATTTTCTCTGTCTTGCACAATTCCTGCTGCAGCGCGCTTATTTATCCACAGGTCTTGGCTGTTTGGCATTTACCACCACGTACACCAGGTCTGTTTCTTTTTTGTAGACATCAAAATTAGAAATATTTTTCCATGTCACTTCAACCAGATAATAATCATATTCATAGCTTCCTTCCCCGCTGTCATTTACACGGTAGGCAAGCTGCATGCTGTCATCATCGGAGAGCCAATAGGAACCCACATTTACAATACTGCCTGTATCATTTTCTCCAAAAACTCTTTTTCTCAGATCCTCTGATCGGTCATTTCCTCCCAAAGGAGCCGCCATCTTCATCCAATAATACAAATCCTTTGTATCATCGTCCATAATGATCGCACCCTCCGGAAGAACGTTTCCCGGCGTTTGATTGTTTCGTGCAAGGGGATAAACCTGATAATTCACCGCCAGATTATCCGTATGCACCAGCATCAGGTCATACCCAAATTCCGAGTCCTTTACCAGTTCCGTCATCTCACTGGTATCTCCCTCATAATTATCAGGACGTTTATTGGACACACAGATGACCACCTGCTTGGTCTCTCCCGGATGGAGATTACCTACTGCAAACTGCAGGGTATCCTGTGCATTGGCGTTCATTAAATACAGGTTATAAGGCGCCATCACTTTTGCAGCCTCTGTTTCGGCGCGCTTCTCTTCTTCCCTGAGATACCAGGCAAAGGTACCACCTGCCGCCATCAGGCACAGAAGCGCACATACGGCAATTACAATTATTTTCTTTATCCTGCTCATCGCTCTAATCACCTGCCTCTTCCGTCATGCCTTCAATATATACATTAAACCAGATATCATCTATGTAATTTCCCAGGGTGGTGTCTTCCTCATCATAAGCACGCACCGCCTTGCGGGTATCCATGCCATGAAATCTATCGATTTCATCATAATCGGGAATATCCGTAAGCTCATAATTCCACACCCAGTAGATCTCCGCCAAAACCTCTTCCATATACATAAGAGGACCTGTCGCCGCTGTCACTGCATCTGTCTCATCCACATAATAGGTAAGAGGATTTTCAAAACGCCAGATGCCATCGCCGTCCCTGTATTGGGAAGTATAAACACAAATATGATCGTTGATGATCTCCTGTATTTTCTGTCTCTGCTCCTCGGAAACATGTTCTGATGCGGGGCGGTATTCCATTTGCACTTTAATGGAATAAAATTTGATGTTCTCCCCCAATGCAGTGATATAAAAAGGCAGGGTACCATAAGCGCCCGGCGCGATCCTGCCGCCTTCTATGTTTTCAAATTCTCTCAGATTGATGGAAATGATGGGATACCCATCGTCATTTTGGGGGAGATTGGGATCTGCCATAATATCCTCTCCTCCTGGCACAGTCGCCACTTTGATTCCGCCAATTCCCCCCAGCTTGAGATCCAAACCATAGGTTTTGGTGGAACTGTTTATGGCATACCAAGCAGTGGTAGCCGTTGTCAGTACCACTGCAAGAAGCACGCACATTACTGCGCTCAATATGATTTTTTCCTGAAAGAATTGCCTGAATTTCTTCATGTTCCCACCATAAAATTTATTTTACTCTTTTTCGTATGTCCCTCACCAACTGAAGAATGCAGGAAATAAAACAGATGAGAATCGGTACGATCACCACTGCAAAATAGTAATCCCGATCGGACAGCTTCCCTAAAAATTCTGAAAACTTTTTTCCAAAGGGCAGCGTTTTTACATATTTACCTACGATCTCCTCATAAGGAGTGGTGTAATCGTCAACCCAGCTGTTATGATCTCCCTTGGTATAGTAAACCATTTCACCGTTGGTATAATCTTTGGCAATGTCTACGATTCTGTGCGTGTTCAGATTGCCCTGGAGGGAAGGATCAGCGGAAACAAAAGTAATAATATCGCCTACTGCCAGTTCCTCCTTTTCCGTCTCCTTCACGATAATGCAATCTCCGCTGGAAAAAACGGGCTCCATGCTGTCCGTCATAACACGCAGCATTCTGTACCCAAACACACTTGGGGAGCGGTCCTGGACTGCCTGGATAATGAAGTAACACAGGTACAGCACCACTGCTATAAATATCATGTTTCCAATAAGTGACAATATTCTTTTCATTATTTTTTCTTTGCTTTGCGCTCTGCTATCCTTTCACGCCGCTTCTGACGCATTACGCCGGTTTTTGAGGATGCATTTTCTTTGTACTCTGCAATTCTCTGGTTCTTCTGGATCTCCCGCCTTTTTTGTCTGGCAAGGCGCTCCTGTTCTGCAAGCTCCGCCTTTCTCCTTGACTGAATGTCCGTAAGCTCTTTTACCAGCAGCTTTCTTAAGTTTGCATCGCTTAACTCCGTATGCTTTACAATCTCGTCAAGAAGCTGCCTGATCTGCTTTACATCCATCTTTTTCTCTATGGGCGGGCGGTTTACATCCACTTCATTGTGAAATTCCATGTTATTATGCAGCATGGCATAATCCCGGATCAGCGTATTATAAATATCACGCTCAAACTGCCTGGAAATAATGGGCTCCTGCTTGACAATATTGACCTTGTAGCCCACTCTGCTGTAGGAGTGGATAAAATTCCACAGCTTATGACATGCTTTATAGTCCTTATTCTTGCCAATGGCGTTGGTCTTGACAATGGGATGGGACACCGCAGGATACCGGCGCATAAGCCCGATAAATTCCGTAGCGGCAAGCATGTTGATCTGCTGATGGATCTTGATGATCCTGGCAAAAATGTTCTGATTCTCCGTCTCATTGTTGACATCCGTCTGCTTTTCTTTGATCTTTACGGAAAGATTATACTCCACTACTTCCGTATAATTATCAACGCGGGACTGTAATTCAAAGAAAGTGCCCACCTCATCCTTGCTTGCCTCAAAGATCATATTAAACCGCTTATTGACAAAATACTGTAACTCCGCTACCAACGTACAGATAAAACGGTTTTCATAAATATTTAAGCTTTCCTCCTTAAAAACGTTCAGAATACGGTTGGGAATAACCGTTCCGTCCTCCTTGTATTCATCGATCAAATTGCTGTGCTGTAAAAGGTGGCGGATAGACTCCGTAGTGATATTACGCGCCATCGCCACATTGACAACCTCCCGTTCCTCCTCAATAAATTTACGGGGATGGGTAATCACATAGTGGAGGGAAGGCATAGCTGCTTCCACGGCACGAACCCACTCCTCATCAATGCTTTTTACCAGCTTGGCATTGGAAAATTTGCAGTAATTGCTTCCGGTTTCAAGGAGATTATAAAAATAATTATAAAACTTATCCTCCTTAAGACCTTCCTGCACATCTTCCCGATTCATATTCAAATAGGTCTCATGAACAAAATCTTCCTGTTCCATGTTTTCTGCGTTTTCTGTATTACCCATTGCTCTCTCCAGACTTAACTGCCGCTCATCCTCTTAAGGCGCGCCAGATATGCTTTGCTGATACCCATATTTTCTCTTCCAAACTCGCTGTCCAAATACGCCACAAGACTGTCCAGTTCATCCCTGATAAACCCAAGCCCCAGGGATTCAAACTTACGCAGGATCTTCTTGGCAAACATAAAGTCAATGCCATCGATCTCCGTACCGCCGCATGCCACATAACAGGGGACAAAATCCTTCATCTGCCGCATAATACGATTACCAAAAGTAAGCCTGAAATGACTGATCAGATATTTGTCAAGCTTATCGAGAAGAATCAGGTTTTCTTCTGATACCGGATATTTTTCTTTTGCTTCGTCATAAAGCTTTGCCATATGCTTATAGCTGAGACGCATAGGCTCTGTGTCCGGCGCCTCAAAATATTCTGCACGGTCGTCCAAGTCGATGGGGATCGCGCGGTCATAAACCTTATCCGCCACTGCAAAGGTAGAATCATCGTTGTTGATGGTTCCCACATACCAGACATTTTCAGGAATCCAGATCTTTCCTTCTTTCATCAGATCAGGATCATTCGCCGCCGTATTGGACACTACCGATACAAACCGCTCTTCCTCCCTGGGAAGCTCCAGGATCGAAAGCATTTCCGCAAAATAATATTCCACTCTGGCAATATTCATTTCATCCAGGATCACAATTCTGGGGCCCTCATAATAATGGGCTTCATATATGGTCTTTAAAAAATCTGTTTCCGTATACTTTTTGGTAAAGTCATTGTAATAGCCAAACAATTCCGTACGGTCTCTCCAGGAAGGCTGTACGGAGCAGATCACACTGGGATTTTGGATAAACTGACCAAAAGCATAAGGCAGGGAAGTTTTACCGGTACCTGAAATACCCTGAAGGATCAGCATCTTGGCGGCGCCAAAGGAGGCAAACGCCTGCTTCATTACCTCCAGATCATAATATAACCCAAGCCTGCTTGCCGCAAAGTTTCTGAAATTAATGCAGACCTCTTCTAACGTGATGGTGTTGTTGTATTCCGGCGGTTGATAATCGGGCGCCTTGTAGATCAGGTCGACACTGGAAAGCCTCGGAAAACGCAGTTCCGTAGTCTCCACTACCTCAACTGCTCCTTCCTCTGTCCCTTCTGCTGTAAGCTCTCCGCTTTCCGGCGCTGCATCCGCTTTCAATCCGGCGGCAAGAAGCTCTCCCGGTGTATTCATCAACTCCGGATTGACCTCCATTCCCAGCTCTGAAATCTTCATGGCAAGAATCTTGTCTTTTTCATAATTCGCCTTCATGATCTCGCGTTTTAAAGTTACCACTTCATCCTTCATTTTCTCATATTCCACTACGGGAACCTTAAACCGGAAAACCACTTTAAGCCCCTTGTACACCAGAAATACAAACAAAGCAAGAAGCATGATCAGTAAAATATGTACAATGATGGCACAGATCCATCCGAAAACGGAAAGATCATCCCTGTATGTGCTGAACAGTTCCATATAATACCGAACATCAAAGATTCCAATGATGGCATCCTTGATCGCCACCAGCACATTCCAGATATGTCCGAAAATGCTTCTCATAAAATTATAAAAGTAGTAAAAAAACGCATTCATGATTTATCCTTCCTACCTTCCCGCATCCTCTGCATCTTTTGAAATAAATTGAATATTTCCTATAATTTCATCCATTTGAATGGAGTTGGTACAGTCGTCGTCTGTTCCTTCAATCCAGATCCGCATGGTAACCAGTACATCCTCTTCTTCTTTAATGGTAAACATGGTTTTAGAGTTGCCGCCCTCGCCGTTTTCAAACTCTGCACCGGGCGAAGGCTGTTTCATGGTCTCATAGGTCCCATAATTTACCCCATTGGTTGCCTTGTCGCCGCCATTGTGCTGTTCGCTGTTAGGCTCATAAATGGATACTTCCTCCTCGCCTTCCACAATAAAAGCAATTCGGATAGAGTTTGCCGCCGTTGCGCCGCCTTCTGTGGAAGCGCCCGGCGCCTGTTCGATGACACAGCCTGTGAATTCCTCTTCCTGCTCAGGACCCAAAAGCATGATATCATAATATTTTTCTCTGGAATTGACTCTCCTGCCGCTTTTGGTCTTCAGGCTTCCCGCTTTCAAGTAAAAAGTCTTTTCGTAGACGTAGCTCTGATTTAACTCGGTCAGATCGGTAACCTCTTTCACATCCGTTACCGTGGTTCCTGTATAGACCGGCTCGAAAAAGGTCTCGGCATCCAGGGTAGTAACCGGATTTAACTCCACCTCTTCCATTGCCACCGGGTCCTGCCGCGCCTCCTTTAGATTCAACTCTTCCCCATACTCCCCGGGACCTCCCCCCAGGTCGTCAGCGATCAAAAGATCCGCAGAGGCTCCCGCGGTCAGCGCAAGGTTAAAAACCTTGGGCTTATTGTTCAGGGTAAACCAGGCGTAGGTTGCTGTAGAAAGCACCGCCACATACAAAAGGCATACCATCAGCTTGGATTTCAGCCATCCTGCCTTTCGGTGTTCTTTTTTATTTTCCATTTCTTCATTATGAATCAGCTCGTCTTCTTTTCTTTTTTTCATAATAAACTGGTCCCTCTCATTATTTATAGGTAAAGCTCATTGCGCATTCCAGTTCGCCGCCGATGATCTTATCGATGCATTCAGGGTCCTCCCCTTCCAGCCAGATCACTACTGTGAACTTGTCCATTCCGTCATGTTCAAACTCTTCCCGAAGCCCCGTACATATGGTTCTGTCTGATGCAAAGGGCACCGTATTCAACTGATAGATGCCATCCAGCCTGTCAAAGCCCTGTCTGTCGATCACCTCCTGGGTAATATGCCCGGGATTTCTCTGACTGATGGTAGTCTGCTGTTTTTCAGGATATCTTGCATATTCCCTGAAAGGAAATTCATAATCCGAATACTGGGTTTCCGGATAACCGTTTTCATTCATTTTTGCAAAGATCTCCTGTTTCCCATTATGGAACAGCATGATCCATGCCGCCTCCTCTATACCTCTTGTCTGATGCCTGATAAAAAGCGTATAACGGTAATCCACCGTTTTCCCCGTCAGATTTTTGGCATAAAAGGTATACGCAAAGCAGTCGCTGGTATGATGAACGCCGTCCACATCCATCACATCCTCCTCTATATCATAAATGCTGATGTTGGTAGCATCCTCCAGCGCTACTGCATGAAGGGTGATCAATCGTTCGTCAAAGTTGGGGATCTCCGACAGGAAAAAGCCATCCCGCGCCATTTTCCTGTCTACCTTTACCACAAATTCGCCTGCGTTGGTATAAAACGCCGCCATAATAAAGCAGACAGACAATGCGCCCAGAATCAAAAGAATCGTCTGTTTTGCCGCATGTACGCGAAAAAGACTTCGGAAGAAGCTGATTCCTCCCAAGTACCAATGCTTAAAGCGGTTAAGGAGATCAAACCGGCTGAGCAACGTACGTTTTATTTTTTGATCCTTATCCTCTTTCTCTCCTTTATCCGGCATATCCTCCAAATTTTCTTCCCAGTCCCCTTCAAAGCTTTTTTGGGAGGATTTCCTGCGATTCAATGCAGATTTCCGGAAACGATTTCGACTGTCCATAATCAACCACTTACTAACCGTTTAACGGTCTCTCCTTCCTAGAACCTTATAATGCATTTTCGGAAAACCTCAACCAATTCCGGCTGAAACTGCTTCCCAGCCTCCCCTTCAATGATGTCCGCCGCTTCCTGGCTGGAGGTCTGTTTCTTCTTATAAGGCTTCCAGCTTACAATTCCCTCATAAGCATCCGCAATTGCGCAGATCCGTGCTGCCAGCGGAATATCTGTGCCTGCCAGCCCTTCCGGATAACCGGTACCGTCAAAATGCTCATGATGATATACGGAAATATCCTCCCATATCCTCATGAGCTCATCGGAAAAGGGTTGTTGATAAATACTTCTGATCGCACGCCTGGCATTGACTGTATGATCCTTAATCAATTGCAGTTCTTCAGGTTCCAACTTCCCAACCTTATTTAACAGCGCAAAGGGAATGTAATGCCTTCCAATGTCATGAAGCATAAAAAGCTGTCTGCTTACACTTCTGAAGTCCTTCCCCAGCACCTCATTTACATTTTCCATATTGGTTTCCGCCATATATTGATACATGGCATCCGCATATTTCCCCACATTCTCCATATGAATCCTTGTACTTCTGGGGAACGTGCTCCAAAGAGCATTCAAACCTGGGAAACAGCCTGTCTCTGACGGCTTTATCTGTTCCAGTTCCTCTACGATCATCGTTATGCACCTGTTACTTTCAAATGGCTATATATAAAAATTATTGCACAAATATCTAACCAAATAAAAAGAATTGTCAGTTTTTATCATAAAACAAAGAAATAACGATGTCAATATTTTTGGGACATTTTTAACAATTCAGGGATATTTACATATTTCTTTTTTGTCACTTATGTCGATTCAGAAATATGCTAACTCCTTATTTTTCATTTTTATTGTCTTCTGCCGCCTGTTCTTCTTTCGTGGATTCTTCCTTGTCCTTCTCCTGCTGCCCGGCTGCAGCTTCATTTTTGTACATTTTGTAGGTATAAATTAGAATTCCTATGCCCGCAATTCCAAACCCAATACCAAAAATCAATAGCAAAACCGGATTG
Source organism: uncultured Lachnospiraceae bacterium (assembly GCA_947172705.1). GTDB lineage: Bacteria > Bacillota > Clostridia > Lachnospirales > Lachnospiraceae > Suilimivivens. The sequence continues at coordinate 44,358 of CAMWCA010000001.1, read as the reverse complement.
TCGCCTTCCTGGTTTTTAACTGTCGTAAGCAGCTTATAAGCAAGGTACAGCAGGTATCCTCCCCCAATCACATAAAAAATTTGTCTTCCTCGATTGTCCATTTTTACCTCCATCATTCTTTCTATATTTTCAAATCCTTTTCAACGCTTCCTTTGCTTCTGCCACAACACTGCTGTCTGTCCTGAAAATACTGTATTCGCTCAACACCGGAAGTCCCATGGGAACACCCTCTCTGCGGTAAAGCATACCGCTGTCTGTCATTTTCTTTCCCGAAAGATGATAACAGGTAATCTCTGTATGGACAAGAAATGTCCTGATCACCTCCGGCGTCACGCCTGCCCCTGCCATAATTACGGGGCCTTCCGTTTCTTTCTCCAGTTCGCACAAACGCTTTAAAAGAGGCATCCCCAAAAGGCAGTCTTTTTCCTGCCCTGATGTTAAAACAGTATCGATCCCAAGCTCTCCCGCCTGAAGATAGGTTTGGATAGGGTCTGCACATACATCAAAAGCACGGTGCAGGGTAATCTTCATCCCCCCTGCCGCCGCTATCAGTTCTTTCATCTGCTCCACATGAAGACTCCCATCTTCCTTCAGGCAGCCTATTACAATTCCTTCGGCGCCCGCATCTCTAAAAAGCTCCACTTCTCTTTTCAAAATTTGAAATTCATATGGCGTGTATAGGAAGTCCCCGAAACGTGGGCGCAATAATACCCGTACCGGAAGCTCACAACAGCTTCTCACCTGCTCAAACAACGCCAGCCCGGGAGAAATACCTCCGATGACCAGAGCGCTGCACAACTCCAGCCTGTCGGCGCCGCCCTTTGCGGCCTCCAGCGCCGACTCCACACTGTCCACACAACATTCCAATAAATATTTTGCCATATCTTTTTCCTCCTGTTTTATAGTTTAGCATAAACCCTTTTGAATAGAAACCTCCTGTTTCCCCCCGTCACCCGGAGAACCTCTCTGTAACAGTTCTCTGTAAGGCGTCATATTGATATGATATAGCGAAAAAGGAGATTTTAATCTTATGGCAATTGGTTATTTAACCATGCAGGCGCAAACTGCCCACGGCGCGCTTCCGCTGTCAGGGGTTCAGATCAGGGTTCTGGACGACCAGGGTAATAGCGTTTACGAACTGATAACAGATGAAAATGGCGAGACAAAAGAGATGCCTTTAGAAACCATAGATAAACGTTTTTCTCAGACTTCCTATTATTCCGGTCTTCCTTATGTAAGCTACAATGTGCTTGCACGCGCCACCGGCTTTAACTCTCTTTATGTTTCAGATATACCCATCTATGACGGTGAAACGGCAATCCTTCCCCTTACGATGATTCCTATGCAGGAAATACAGCGTCAGCCTTTTCAAACCGAGATTTCCGTCGGCAAACCTGCTGTTGCCTCTAATACTGCACGCAGTCAGCAGGGAACGGTTTCTGAAGACTCCCGCATTCTGCGGCAGGTGGCGATCCCGAATCCCATTACCGTGCATTTGGGTCCCCCCAGTTCTTCCGCCTCAAATATACAGGTATCCTTCCCTGATTATGTTAAAAATGTTGCCAGCAGCGAAATCTATCCCACCTGGCCGGATGCCTCCCTGCGCGCCAATATTTATGCCATCATTACATTTGCCTTAAACCGGGTCTATACAGAATGGTACCGCAGCCGGGGGTATGGCTTTGATATTACAAACAGCACCGCCTACGATCAGGCTTTTGTCTATGGACGTCCTGTCTATTCCTCTATCAACCGGATCGTGGATGAGATCTTTAACGAATATATCCGCAGGCAGGGGCAAAATGCTCCCTATTTTACATCCTTCTGCAATGGAACCACTGTCAGCTGTCAGGGCTTGTCTCAATGGGGAACGGTTACTCTGGCAGATCAGGGGATGACTCCCTTACAGATTCTCCGTTCCTACTATCCAAAGGATATTGAAATTGTGCAGACCAACATCATTACCGGTATTTTATCTTCCTATCCCGGTACCCCCTTAAGGGTCGGCAGCACAGGGCTTGATGTCCAGACCATTCAAACCTACTTAAACAGAATCCGGCAAAACTATCCGGCAATTCCCCGTATTACCGATGCTGCCGGTTCCTTCCAGAACAGCACAAAAGCTGCTGTCACCAAATTTCAAAATATTTTCAATCTGACTCCTGACGGTATCGTAGGCAAAGCTACCTGGTATAAGCTTTCCAGCCTTTACGCCGCCGTCACAAGGCTTGCCGAACTGGACAGCCAGGGGAATACCCTGGGTATCGGCACCATTCCTCCTTCTTCCGTGCTTCGGCAGGGTTCCAGAGGGCAGGATGTGGTCACTCTCCAATATCTTCTAAGTGTCATCTCCGAATATTATCCCGGCATTCCCGCCCCCGCACCGGACGGCATCTTCGGGCGTAACACCTACAGCGCCGTATCCGCCTTTCAGCGTGCCATGGGACTGGATGCCGACGGTATTGTAGGTCCGCTTACCTGGCAGGCATTGTACGATGTGTATCTGGGCATTGACCAGAATGTTCCCGTCCCCGGTCCCGGCTCCGGGACAGATACCATAAGATATGTGGTTCAGGCAGGCGACAGCCTCTGGCTGATCTCCCGGAAATACAACACCACAGTGGATGCAATCATGGCTTTAAACGGGCTTACCAGCGATCTTCTGGATGTAGGTCAGGTGCTTTTAATCCCGCGGCCATAAACAAACGCTGCCGCAGCGCGCCAGCTTATTGTTCATAAAAGGGCGCTCATAACCATCAAAACAGATGATCGTGAGCGCCCTTTCTGTATCCAGCTTCCCTTATCCCTTCGGACTGCTGTTTTAATTCTGGTCAAGATATTGGCTTAGCACATCCATAAGCACTTTTATATCCAACGGTTTGGCAATATGCGCATTCATACCGTTTTTGATTGCCGCCTCTTTATCTTCCTCCAACGCATTGGCTGTCATGGCAAGAATGGGTAAATTTCTGACATCTTTTCTTGCAAGATTACGGATGGCTCTGGTTGCCTCATAGCCGTTCATAATGGGCATCTGTATATCCATTAAAATTACATCATAATAATTTTCTTCCGATCTGCTCACCATTTCCACCGCATCCGTTCCGTCCGGTGCAGACTCTACGGCAAATCCTGCCTCCTCCAATATGACCTCTGCAATCTCCCTGTTCAGTTCAATGTCTTCCACCAAGAGAACCCGTTTCCCTTTAAAATCTCCCAATACCCATGAACTGTCCTTTTCCTCTTTGTCAATCAGGTTATTTGCCGCCAGTAATGCCGACTTCAAATCTGACATGAAAAGCGGTTTTGCACAGAAAGCAGTAACCCCCGCTTCCTTTGCCTCCTCCTCAATATCTGTCCAGTCGTATGCGGTGAGAATGATGATCGGCGCTTCCTTTCCTACCGCGCTGCGGATTTTCCTTGCCGTTTCCACACCGCTCATTTCCGGCATCTGCCAGTCAATGATATAAGTATGATAGGAATCTCCCTCCTCACAGGCGCCCTTGGCGCGGTATACTGCTTCCCTGCTGGAAGTGGTCCATTCCACACGCATGCCAATTTCTTTCAGCATTTTACTTACACTATCGCAGACATTGAAATCATCATCCACCACCAACGCCCGCAAGCCGTTCAGTTCCTTGATCTGTTCCGCATTCTTTTCATTGTCCTGGAGCTTCAAGGTCAGTTCTACCGTAAAGACGCTTCCTTTTCCCACTTCGCTCTCCACGGAAATCTTGCCGTTCATCATCTCCACAATGTTTTTCGTGATTGCCATTCCCAGCCCTGTTCCTTCAATTCCGCTGCGGGTGGTACTGGATTCCCGTTCAAAGGGTTCAAAAACATGTTTTAAAAATTCCGGCGTCATACCCATACCGCTGTCCTTTACAACGAAAGTATAATCGCCATAGCCATGCCGGAAGGTGGTTTTCTGAATAATTCTGAAGGAAATACTGCCCTTCGCCGGCGTGTATTTTACAGCGTTGCTGAGCAGATTAATAAAAATCTGATTCAACTTAAGGGGATCGGCTATCACGTCTTCATTCGCTACTTCAAACGTATCAATGAACAATTCAAGCTGTTTTGCCTTCACCTGAGGCTGGATAATATTAACCAAATTGTGCATCAGCTCAGAAATATTGCATTCCTGCTCTTTGATCTGCACCTTCCCGCTTTCAATTCTGCTCATGTCAAGAATATCATTGATCAGACTCAGCAGATGGTTGCTGGATGAAAGAACCTTCTGGAGGCAGTCCCTGACCTGTTCTTTGTTGTCAATATGGCTCACTGCAATGGTTGCAAAGCCTATGATCGCATTCATGGGCGTGCGGATATCATGGGACATATTGGAAAGGAAGGTGGTCTTTGCCGCATTGGCATGCTGTGCCTGCATAAGGGCATCCTGAAGCGCCTGGGTCTGCTCTCTTTGCTTCTGCACCTGTTCCGTGATCTCCTTTGATACTACCATAACCATGATATCGCCCGTATCATAATCCTGGGTCATAATAAACGACTGCCTTACGCACATTTGTCTGTTGGCAGAAACCCAGCCCCAATAATCAATATTGACCTCTGTTTCTCCCTGTTCAAACCGCTCTCTCAGGTAGTTGGTATTTACGATCCGTTCATACTCCTCCACAGATTCCTCTAATACAAACGGCTTCCACAGTTCAAAGCATTGGGACGCTTTACAGGGAACCTCCAGCCCAACTTTCTCAAGCAGCGAAATGGTTCCATCCTCTACATCCCGTAAAATATCATCCTCTATCATATCCTTCGTCAAGTTAAATTCAAAGGTACAGAAAGCATTGGAGGTAATTGCAATTCGATACTGCCTTTCCTTTCGATTTGCAAGGGACATTTCCGCCTGGATGCGCAATTCTTTTTCCTTTACCTCTGTAATGTTCTGCCGGATAAACAAAACTTTGGATACTCTGCCTTCCTTTCGCTCCAGACAGATAATATTCATATGCTCCCATTCCGGCTTTCCGCCCCGGAGTATATGGCATTCAAAACGAAGGTCATCGTGTTCTTCCATTTCTTTTATAATGGCATCTTTAGCAAGCTGTCCTGCAAACACCTGACGTTCCTCAGCATCTTCCAGAAAGCTGCTGAGATGCCGTACCAAATCCTCATATCTGCCGCTGACTGAAAACCTGCTGTCCTCGGGTCTTGTTCCGGCAAGGTAAAGATAGGTATCTGTTTCAAAATCAGCCATGACAAAACGGGAAAACAATGTGTTAATGCCGCTGATAATATATCCCATCTCACGGTTTTCCTGCTGAAGCCGCTTTCTTTCCCGTCCTGCATGAAGCAGCATCACCAGCATGTAGCAAATAAAAACTCCTATCAGCATTGCCTCCAGCCGAATTCCTACAAGATTTTCGGCTTTGACCATGCTCTCTGTAACATTCTTCGGAAAGGTCTGCACCAGAACAAATTCATTTTGGGCAAGATACCTGACACAGATATTATCTGTCTTACTGCCGGCACTGCAGACAAAGGCGCCTTCTCCTCCGTTCCTAAACACAGCGTTGGTCTGTTCCGCCGTACCTGCATCAATCATTCCCATCTCTAACAGCATATCAACCAGAATACCCTGATGCCCCTTGGCATCGGAGCAGGCAAGTATTCTCCCATCCGGCATACACAAATGCACGGATGCCTTCTCTCCAAAGTATGTAGTAACCAGCATATCCTTCAGATATTCTTCCGCCAGATATGCGCCCCGTAAAACGCCTATGATCTCTCCCTGATATCGGACAGGCGCATAAAAGCACAGCATCGTTTCATCATAAAAAGCCGAATCAAATACCACGGATATTCCCTTTTCTCCCTGCATGCCATGAATGTAATAATCACATTCTGACCCATCAGAGGTTCGTCCGTCAAACGTGTGATTGATTCCCTCTGCATCTGTAAACACCAAAGCGTCAAACAGAGAATTGTCTATTATCTCCTTCAGCATTTGCGGTGTTACCTCAGGCTCGGTCAGGCTTTCCCCCAGAAAATAGGAATAAGTGGTAACCAAATCCAGTCCATTGTTTAACTCATCATCTATCTGATCCGCCATCTGCCGCGCCGAATCAGACGCATAGCTCTTGTTACGTTCCTCCATACGTCTTCTGTTTTGGGTCGTATACCACTGGAACAAAATCATAATCACAACTAGAAGTATCACAAAATAAACTGTTTTCTGCAGATACTTTCTTTTTTTCATAAAAACGCCTCTCCCCCCAATTCTATATCGAAAAAGATCCTAATAGAATTTTAACATTTGATTTTACTTTGTCAATGATGAGAATTTGAGATTTTACGTCCCCCACTCCGTAATGACGGATCTGGCGCCACCATATGTTACGGCATCGCCGTCCCCGTTAATGATATGGCTCATACCCGGATTCCCGGTTATCATCACGGTGCAGATATGATGTACCCGAATTCCGCCTGTGCCCTCCGGCGCTTCCATTGCTGCATACAGTTCTACCTCTGCATCCCGGTTATACAGATAAATCCCCAGCCCCCATGCCTCGTGGTTCTTTACAGAATCCGCAATCTTTATGGAAGAATAACCGTTGACTGTACCTTCCTGGCTCCGCCAGCTCTCCTGATCCGGTACGTCATAGGGTATTTCGCATTGATAGAAAATAATTTTTCCATTTTCCCCTTCCCAAATCGTCTGATATTCCCGGAAATGTTCTACCATCAGCGCATACATCGTCACATTGTCCCCTGATACCAGAATACCGTTTGAAGCTCTGTTGCGGTCCCAGCCTACCCCGGAACCGTGGTCTGCCCGCCATACCCAAAAATTATCGCCGATAATCCCATCCTGACACAGTTTTACACAGCATGCAACATCTGTGTCATATTCCCCGGCGCCGCCTACCCGGAAAAACAGATCCGCCAACAGGGTTTTTTGCTCCTGCAACGAACCCGCATTCTGTGTGAAATTCCAGTTCTCCGGCAATTCAGCTTCGGTTTCATCACCTACCACCAACAGGGATTCCGTTTCTTTCGGTCCCGCGTCAAAGAGAATACCGGCAAGCGTCACTTTTGCCTCGCCCGCCACTTCCATACAGGTACTCCCCTCCATAGAGCGCAGGGTGGCAAGCCCGGTTCCCAGCACCACAGTTCCTTCCTTTTCTATACGAATGGGCTCCGTCAGCTGGTATATCCCTGGTGTCAGAAACAGATTTTTTCCTGAATTCAGGGCATCGTTTATGGTTTCCGCCGTATCCACAAGGGGCTTGGCTATGTAAAAGCTCTCCATAGGAAGAAATTCTCCCGGCATCCAGTCCACGCCCACCGCTTCCTTCCGCATGTCGGGCAGGTATACTCCAAAGCCTTTTTCTTCATCGTATGTCAAGAAAGGCTTTTCCCTGATCTCCTCCACCACCGGAATATCGGTATAGGCATGTTCCGGCCAGGTTCCCTCCGGCGTCTTTCCCTCCTCAATGCCTGCAAATACCATATTCCAGTTCTCACCGTCCCAGGCATCCCAGTCGCAATTCCGGGAAAGCCACTGCTGCTGGCTTCCGGAATTTACCTCCAGCCCTATCCTGCTGTTGGACAAAAATCCCCCGCTGCACCAGCCCAAAGTGTCATGGAGGTACAGGTTCTTCTCCAAATGCACTCTGCGCATAAACGTAGCCTGTGACACAGCCCAGGTCACATGATTTCTGGCGGACAGGTTTTCCACTCCCCTCCAGAAATTGCAGGTGGCATTGTGGTTATTGTTGTCCCCCAGCCATCTGGCGTCGCACCTGATTGCATAGAGGGATACGTCATCCGGCATTTTACCCAGTCCGGCTGCCTGCATATAGAAGCCTATTTTCGGTCGAATCTGATCATCGTATTCTCCCGGCAAAAAGTAAACGGAATACCTGTTATCGCCGAACTGGTTCGTCTCCTGTCTTTCCCACAGGATCTCCAACTCCTTCTGCACATCCTCCGGATCGTCTTCCGGCGCAAAAAACCAGATGTTTTCCCCAAAACTATCAAGATGGTATTCTTTTCTTCCCGGAAGGATACCTTCCCCTAATATGATCCCGGTCTCGTCCTGTCCTTCTGTTTTGTTCGTATAAACTTCCTTGTTTTCCGTCTCCCTGTCTTTATGATTCACATCTGTTTCCGTTTTTCCACAGGCGCACGCAGCAAAAAATGTAAATGTCAGTACTGCCGCTAACCTGAAAAAAACTTTCCACCTTTTTTTATACATAGTTTCCACCTCTGTTACCCTCACCTTTCAATCAGATCCTCCATTGTGCAGCCAAGCGCTTTGGCAAGGCGATATATTGTGTCTGCGCTTGCCTTATTAATGTTTTTGTTGCGCTGTTCATACATCTGGATGGAACGAAGGCTGACTCCGGAACGTTTTGCAAGCTCTGACTGGGTAAGACCATAAACTGTGCGGATACGCTTTAAATTGGTTTCAGAAAAAAATTCCTTCATTCGTGCATCCATAATGTCAGCAAATTTAGTTATATCCGCCTCATGGAGAGTAAAATACATTTTCTGCAAATCCTCAAAGGAAACCACCCTGAAAATGTCGCCGTACTTTCTGCCTGAATACCATTGATAATAAGCCACAGCCCATCCAATCCAGTATTCCCCTGAACGCCCAAAATGCTCCCGAGGTTCTGTTTGTATTTCCTGTCCTTTTGTTTCCAAAACAATTCCCCTGACAATCTCAATTCCGCTTTTCCCTGTAAGGCAGGCGGGCTCGCCATTTTCCATTCGTTTGCTTACAGAACTGGCAATAAACAGCTTCACAAAATCGCTCCCGTCAATTCTGCAGGTGTTAACAGCATAATCAAAGGCATCTCCAAGCACCGACTGCGCCTTACTCAGATATATTTCCTGGTATGCGTGGATCATCGTTTTTCATGTCTCCTCTCATAATATCCTGAATATACAATCCATCCTTTTCTTCTTCAAGTATTTGAAGGTAATGCTGATTCGCTTCATCATCTCTGGCTTTGCGCAGAACGTAATACTTGTCTTTCTCTGCAATATCGAATCCCTCGTACTTTAAATTGGAAAAGGCAGCCTTCGATTTGATAACAATCTGTTCCCCCAGTTTTCCAAGCCGCATAGCCTGCGCAAGCTGCTCTACCGTAATACCATTGTTAAGGAATGATTCCGCATAATCAAAATAGGAATCGTCCGCACGATAGCCTATAATCAAATCAAAGGCATTCACATTGATGCTGAAATTATCAATCAAGTACCTTTTTGCCCGTCTTGCCACAGGCGATTTGATGGAAAACAGACGGTGTTCCACCAAAACGGCAATCCAGTTTAAGATTGTATAATCAGGGCAGTTTAAATTCAAAATGTTCAGGTACTCAGTATTCAGCGTATAACGATTAGAAAATCCATCACGCTGGGAAGATACTGCCCATTCCTTTGCAAGTTCCTCATTTACAGTGCAATAGAAACCAAGACCAAAGTCATTATTCTTTTTTCCTTCGCCAAAAGCCGGCTGTTCCACAATTTTTTCAGAACCATGATATACGGTAATCAGTTTATCCATTCTCCTGACCTCCATCCATTTTAATGCAATTGTATCACCGTAGTGATATCATTTCAATAAAATTAGAAATTTATATCACTTGAATCTTCAAATTGCTTCCTCGCCGCCTCAAACAGATTGTGAAGGTATGGATACGTCCATTGATCCGCACCCACATTGGGCGCTACATCATCTCCCCAACCCATGCCCGGCTTACCGCCGTAATCGGTGAAACTTGCCGCCATATAACGGACGGTATTCACCAGCACACTGTTCGGCTCCTGCTCACGCACGCCGATCACTTCCGCCATATTGGCATTGTCAAGCTTAAAGAAATCCACATATTCCAGGATTTTCTCCCCCGTATCATACTCAAAGGAATATCCGTACAGGTCGCAGCCGTCCTCCATATGACTCTTTTCAAAAGTGAGGTTGGAAACTCTTCCCGGACAAAGTTCTTCACTGCACCGTATTGCCTCCGCCTGAAAAGCTTCCCAATCCTCCGGTTTATGAAAGGGGTTTTTCTCCACGGGATTCGTTACCGGCAGGCTGTGAATCTGGTTTTCTTCCTCCCAGGACATAAAAGCCACATCGCTATTCAGAAAATAATGGGCAAACCCATCCGGCTGTTCGATCTGAAAACTCCCCTGGGAGCGCAGACCACCCCTGGAATAGGGGTCTTTGCATATATAAAAAGTCTCCGGCATAAATACCATCTCGCCTGCCAACAGATAATTCGGATCTTTCGGCGCATCCTCAGTCCACGTGATGGTCGTCCATTTGTATCCGGTTCCATAGAAGCGTTGGCTGATACGCCAGAGGCTGTCTCCTTTCTGCACCTCATATTCCATCATCCCGTCGCCCGTGAGTTTCATATAGTCCTCCGGCTTTGCCCACTCCGGCAGTTCCTGAACCGGAGCAAAAGGATCTCTCCTCTCCAGCTTGCTCTTTTCCTCCTGTTCTTCCTCCGTTAAGTCGTTTGCCACCGCCCGTCTGCTGTTTTCCACCTCTTTTTCCGTCTTACGCACAAACTCCTCCGTCTGTGGGTCCCAGAGCATATAAGCAGGCGGCGTATAATATTCTTCTTCCGCTTTTGCGCCGCTCGAATGAACCGGCGCGCCGATCCGCATATCCGCGTAACCGTCGCCGTTTAAATCCGGATAAGTGACCGTATCCGCCAGCTCGATACACAGGGATACCCTGCTCTCCTGCAGCACTTCGCCGGTTTCCATATCCGTCACCGTCATGTTATAGGGTTCGTCCATACAAGAGCCGTTCCACAGGTAATAACGAAGTTCCGTATCCTCTTCCTCCACGAGGGAGAAATGCAGGGAAAGCATTCTGCCGTTCTCCGTAAGAGGCAGCTCATAATCAGCTTCCACAAGCAGCCCAAAATTCCGCATGATCCCTTCGTCTCCGGCAGATTCCCAATTCTCGTCAATTCCCCGCACCTCACGAAAGCTGCGCTTCGGGTTCTCCAGCTCAGTCAGCCGCTCATCATGGTCGATCCAGTACAGGTTTTCCTCAGACAGCCCCCAGCCGCTCCCCTGGGCGCCATAGCGCTGGAAAACATCTTCAAATACATATCCCGGAGTTTCGTCGTCGTCCTCCGTTGGCGTGTTCAACAGGGTAAGTCCATATGCCGTCCGATCCTTCACATAAAGATTGATCCTCGACTCCCGGCTGTCCAGACAGGGAAGCTCATAGCCCTCTATCTCTTTCAGCGTTTCCTGTATATAGTAAAACATCTTCCCGTTGTCTGCGCTCCATACGGTGAGAGGATGTTCTTCCGTATCAAATTTTTCTTTCAGAATGTAGTATAGATCCAGGGCGTGGTCATTCTCCGCCATGGGAAAAGTATAGTACAGAAAATGAAGCAATTTTGCATCCGTTTCCTGCATTGCCGCCTCACTTAGCGCTGTCTCCATTTCTCCCAGAGAATTGTAAAACCGCCATGTCACATCCGCCTCTCCTCCAAACTGAAAAGCCGACGGCTCGTCCCACTGGGTTTCCAGCCTTTCCCCCTGATAATCTTTTATCGTAATTTCCGCGCTGGCATAAGGGCTTACAGGCGTATATTCATACAGATATCCGCTGAGTTCCTGTACCTCACAGCTGGCATGCTTCTCCGTACTTTCTGAGGATGCGCCGCATGCCATAAGCAGCAAGGCAAGGACGGCTATGCTGATAATGCGGTTTTTGGGGATATTGTGATATAAATCTTTTGACATGTATATTGTCCTTTCAAACTATAAATTGCTATTCTGATTTTGAGCTTAAGTTGTGATCTGCGCTTTGCTGTTAACTATAATTTTATCATAGTTTCTTGATACCAAAAGGGGAAAATTAGAATTAAATCAGAATAAATTAAAAACCTCTCCATAAAATACTATTACCACTTTCAAAACCATTTGACATCTTTGATAGCTTAAGGTATATTATCGTTAGTGGTTGTGCTGTGGATGCTCGAGGGGCCCACAGCCGAAGGAGCTCATGCGTGGGCTCCTTTTTTATCCATACAAATGAAAACGAGGTTATCTGATGGCTCAGAAATTTATGACTTACGAACAACAACTAAATAAACTGCACGTCGATAAAGGCTTGACCATCCCTGATGTCGACTTTGCACGAAAAATATTGGAAGAAATCAGCTACTATTCTTTGATTGGTGGGTATAAAGGATTATTTTTACATCCAGCATCAAAGAAATATAAATATGGCGTTACATTTGATGAAATCGTTACATTTTATCATTTTGACGAACAGCTCCGCAGTATCTTCCTAAAATACATTTTACAGACGGAACGCCACTTAAAATCTATGATTTCATATTACTACACAGAAAAATACGGAGAATCACAGAACGCATATTTAGATCCAAAAAATTTTGATTATATCCACCATTCAAAACAAGTAAAAAGATTGATCGATTCCTTAAGTAAAACAATTGCAATGCCAAGTCACTATCGTTACATTACCCACCACGCAAAAAAATATCATAATGTTCCGTTATGGGTAGCAACCAATGCAATGACAATGGGACAAACCTCTGCATTTTATCAGTATATGCCAAACGATGTTCAGGTAAAAGTCAGCAAGGCATACCCACAATATACAGAAAAGCAACTACACCAGTTTATCACTGTAATTGCCAAATGCCGGAATGTTTGTGCCCATGGAGAACGCTTATTTGACTTCCGAACCACAGACATGATTCCAGATACCCTGTTACATAGCAAACTTGAAATTCCCTGCCAAAAAGGTTTGTACCAGAATGGCAAAAAAGATCTGTTCGCTGTTGTAATTGCCCTTCACTATCTGATTTCTGATGGCGAATTCAGTATATTCTGCAAAAGTATGACTCTATTAATAAAAAATGTCCTCAGAAAATGTCCTCATCTCACAGAAGAGCAGTTATTGAAAGAAATGGGCTTCCCTAAAAATTGGGTTAAAATTACACGGTACAAAAAGTGACACACAACCTTTCATCAGTCTTCCAGACTCACTCCATAATTATTGATTGTCTGTTCCGCACCTTTGTCTGAAATCGTCTTCTCCATCGCATATTCAATCACCTTCATAATTGCCTTTGCCCGATCGATAAAGTAGGTATCAAAATCATCTTGGATAAATGCATCGTAATTTACAAGATGTGATTCCACTCTCATTCTCAGCTGAGCTTCATCAATTTGAGCTGCCTTCATAATTTTCTGGCTATACTTACTTGGAGCCTCACCTCCGATCTGCCGATTGGATTCCGGCAGGAGCGGCGTCTTATTGACAATAGAATTCCACTTACTCTTCAGATAACCCTGTTTGATGCAGTAAGCCTCCGGAAAGATATGATGAATATCCGGAGATTCATCCATGCTCTTAACAATATCCATCGTTGTGCCCTTCATAAAGTCACAGCAACTCTCCCTGTAAGCCAAAGCCATAATACCTTTATAAGCAGCACTGTTTCTTGTCTGAAGTGAAATCAGTCTTGATGCGGAAAAGTACGCTCCGTTGACCGTTCTGTTTAGACTTTCCCTGCCCTGTATCTCAGCAACAACATCTTCAATATCATTTGCATACCTCGTTTCATTCGCTCCACCATACATTTCGCCCATGATTCCACACCAGAACCACCGTGCAAGAATCTTCTGTGTCTGTGGCAGATTAAACGTACTTTTGCCAATGACAGCGCAGATTGCTACTAATGGAATCAGCTGTGTTGTATACGGCAGATCTCTCATGCGAAATACATACTGGCTGAACAGAAATTTTCTGACCATCTTGTATCCTTCAAGCACCGCCGGCTTATTTGCTTTATATGACTCAAAATTCAGAGCCAGAACATCCTTCTTTTTACAGGTTGTCATAGTATCGGAAAAATAAGTTGTATAGAGCGTTATCGTCGTGAGGAATGCCGTTTTATCCACTCCGTGCATAACATCCGTATTCAGCGATTCGTGAATCCCTCTGATGATTCCTTTACAAATTTCCCAATCCGCCCTGAGATCGAATTCATATGTTGCAAATGTCGCCGTAACAAGTTCGAATACAGTTAGTGCAACACCTCCGGTATTGACGTTCTCAAATACCTTGCAGACTGCTTCTCTCGGGGTCTCTCTTCCCAACGTAATCACCGGTAATTTGTAGTTTGTTATTGTCTCGATTATATTCGTCCGAAATGACTTGTATCGTTCCATGAATACCTTGTCATATTTATGATACTCTTTATAACCGTCCGCCCAATCTTCACGTGCGCTACTATCGAAAATTATATTGATGGGAAACATCTCATGTTTATACTCAAATTCCTTTGTAGACAAATCCAGTTCAATCTCACGCCCAAAATTTGTTTTAATCCGCCTATCCTCCGGCACCGGCAATATAGCATCATAACGATCTTCATTGTCATCCATGCATTTCTTGATATCCAGATAATAAAATCGTTTAATGCCTTTACCCTTGTCCGTCTTTGTCTCAACCGGATCCTTTGAATACGTCGTGCGATACATAGATGTAAGGCGCTGTTGACCATCCAGCACAAGGTAAGCCGGCTTTTCAGTGACATTTTTTACGCCCTCTATTGGACGATATTTAAACTTGATCTCTTCATTGCCGTACTCCAATCGCATGATGGCACCCATCGGGTATCCCTGCGATAGGTTCATCTCCTTATGCTTTTTATTTTTATTACTTCTTATTTTGAATATTACTCAATAGGCATACCGTCTCGACATGTTTCGTAAAAGGAAACATATCCACCCCCACACCTTTCTTCATCCGATACCCTTTCCCGCACAGATACTTCAAATCCCTCGCCAGCGTTTCCGGATTACAGGACACATACACCACTCTCTTAGGCTTCAACTTCACCAGTGCCGCCAAAAACTTTTCGCTGCTTCCCGTCCGCGGCGGGTCCATCAGCACCACATCCACCTTTTCCCCGGCGTCCGCCATTTTGACCATAAAGTCTCCGGCATCGCCCTGGTAAAACCAGATATTCTCCACCTGATTTTTCCTGGCGCCTGCCACGGCGTCCCTTACCGCATCCTGATTCAGCTCCACTCCGATCACATTCCCTGCCTTTGGCGCCGCGATCATGCCGATGGTTCCTGTTCCACAGTAAGCATCCAAAACCCTTTCCTTACCGGAAAGCTCTGCATATTCAATTACTTTTTGATAAAGAAGCTCTGTCTGCGCAGGGTTTACCTGATAAAAGGATCTGGGGGAAATCTTAAATTTCATCCCCAGCAATTCGTCTTCAATGTACCCGGGACCATAGATCACCTGCTCCTTTTCCCCCAGCACCATGCTTGTGCTTTTATCGTTTACGTTTACAACAACCGTGGTAATTTCAGGATGCTCCTTGCGCAATGCCTTTACAAAATTATTTTTGGAGGGGAGAATGGGCGACCGAAGCACAAGCACTACCATGATCTGCCCTGTCCTATATCCCACCCGCACAAGCACATGGCGCAGCAGACCATAATCCGTATCCTCATCATAGGTCTTGATTTTAAAAGATTTCAGCATCCCTCTTATGGTCTGTATAATGGCGTCCGCCTTTTCATTTTCCAACAGACATTTCTCCACAGAAACCAGGGTATGGGTTCCTTCTTTGTACACTCCGGATATCACATTCCCTCTTTTATCCCTTCCGAAAGCCGCATGTACTTTATGCCGGTAATGCTCCGGCGCCTCCATCCCCAGCATTCCTTCTAATTTTCCATAGGGCTTAAGCAACGTCCGTAGCTGCTCCTTTTTATAGTGCAGCTGCGCAGCGTAATCCATATGTAATAGCTGACAGCCTCCACATTTTTTATATACGGGACAAAGGTTGTTTTCTTTCTTTGGTTTCCGGCTTGTGCTATGCCCGCCTGCAGATCTTGTATTTTGGTTGGATCTCCTGTCCATTTTCATTTCCTCCTGTTTATAAGAAAAGCAAATAACCCCGGGCTGCATCAGTACCCGGGGTTTTTCTTTTCTCTATGCATCTTCCTTTTTTCTGAGCTTGATAGAATCAATTCCCTGCACCAGCTCCGTGGCGCGCTCTACATCCGCTTCGTTAATCCGAATGGTAAACACAGTCTTTTCTTTGTTCTTCTCCCCACCAAAAAGCCTTGTTAAAAAGGAACGCTCCTGCCACTCTATAAAATAAGAAATACGATTTTTTAAGAAAAGCTTTTCCAGTTTCTCTTTACTTGCCATACTGTATACTCTGCAAAAAGCCACTTCCCTGTTAATATTCTGATCGTCAAAAATCAATGGTGTCATTACCCTTCTCTCCCCGTACAATTCTCACGTTATGTCAACTATATATATTATATTCATAATAAGAACTGATTTCAATAAAAAAATGAAAGAATTTAAAGCCGCATCTTTTTAGACAATTCCCACAAGGGCTTCTGCTGGGTATACTGCTGGTTCAGCCAGTCCGCCGCTTCCCCCACGCCTTCCTCTGTCAGGGCAAATTCCCGCCGCTGCTTCTTTTCCTCCTCCGTCCTGGCATAGCAGTAAGGCTCCGGCCAAATGATGACTTCCAGCTTTGCGCCTTCCTCCGTATCCTTTTTTTTCAGCATGTACCGCATCCCCTCCATGCTGGCGCTGTATTCTTCTTTCTTAATGTAATTGAGAATATGAAACTTTTCTTTGTCTATCATTGATCTTCTCCAGGTAAGCCCTTCCGGCTGCTTTTACTTTCCATTCCCCCGGTTCTTTTCTGCTGGGAAAAGTAATCCGCCAGACCGCCCAGGGATTCCAGCAAAATTCTGGTCTCCTTTTCATCAAACTGCGCCATTGCCGCCTGAATCATCTCTTTGTGGAACTTCTGGTGATGGGCATCCGCCCTTAAGCCTTTTTCCGTCAGGGAGAGAAGCACCAGCCGCTTGTCCTCTTCACTTCTTTCCCGCAGAACATATTGATTTCTGGTAAGCCGGTCAATGGATTTCGTAAGGGTTCCCATGGTCACAGATAATGCTTTTGCCACCACGGAGCTGGGCTTGGGTTCTCCCGTTCCGATCGCCTCAATCACATGCATGTCATTTACCGTAATATCCGTAAACTCCCCTGTGATCAATGCCTCCTCTTCAATATGCATAATGTCCCTGAACAATTTAACCAGCAGGGTGTTCAACGCTTTATCTAATTCCATATCCGCTCCATCCAAATCTTCTGAAGGAAATTTCTCCTTCTCGACCCTTTACCATGTAAGAACCGCCGCTCCCCAGGTCAATCCGCCTCCAAAACCGGCAAGCACGATCTTATCGCCTCTGGTCAGCTTCCCCTGTCGATTGATAAAATCCAATAAAAGGGGAACGCTTCCTGCTGAAATATTACCACATTCCTGAAGGTTTGTGGGAAATTTTTCAACGGGCTGGTTCATTTTCTTTGCAACCGCCTCGATAATACGAATATTTGCCTGATGAAGCAGGAAATATTTTACCTGATCTGCCTCTGTTTCCGCCTTTTGCAACGCCTCGGTAATCGCTCGGGGAACCGTCCTTACTGCAAACCGGTAGACTGCCTGCCCGTCCATTTTCGTATAGTCGATTTCCCTTCCATTCTGCACAAAAGGATTATTTACTTCCCTATTTCTGCACACCAGCGCATCGCCTCTTTGCCCGTCCGAACCCTGCACCATGCTCATCATGCCTGCTGTATCTTTCTTTAACACAGTGGCTCCTGCGCCGTCTCCAAAAAGCACGCAGGTGCTCCTGTCATTCCAATCCATCATTTTGGACAGGGTTTCCGCCCCAATAACCAAGGCGTTTTCCGCCATGCCGGACTTCATGTAAGCATCGGCAATGGCAAGCCCAAATAAAAATCCCGCGCAGGCGGCGTTAAGATCAAAGGCAACTGCGTTGGCGGCTGACAAGGCGCTCTGCACCTGACAAGCCGTAGAGGGAAAGCACAGATCCCCTGATATGGTTCCCACAATGATCAGGTCAAGCGCCTCCCCCTTCATTCCTGCATTTTCAAGCGCTTTTTCCGCCGCTTCCACAGCCATGGAAGTAGTGGTTTCCGTCACCGCGATATGACGCTTTTCTATTCCGGTACGGCTCCTAATCCACTCGTCTGTGGTATCCAGCTTTGCTTCCAGCTCCAGATTGGTAACGATTCTTTCGGGAAGCGCGCTCCCCGTTCCTATGATTCTTGCCGCCATAATAATCCTCCTCCATGGTTCCCTGAAATCAATATTGCCGAAACCGCCTGTATCGGTCTTCCGCAATCTCCTGCCCATCCATATCATCGAATTTCTGCAAAAACTGAACCATCCGCTCTTTCATAAAACCTGCAATGTCCTCTGCGGTAGATGCATCTGCTCCTCCATACTCCGGAATGATCTCTTCGATCACCGAAAGCCTTTTTAGCTCCTCAGCCGTTATTTTCATAACCTCCGCCGCTTCCTTTGCACGTTTCCCGTCCTTCCAGAGGATGGAAGCAAAGCCCTCCGGTGAAAGAACAGAGTACGCGGCATTTTCCAGCATCCACACCTCATTTCCCACTGCAAGCCCCAGGGCGCCGCCGCTGCCCCCTTCTCCGATGATAATGGAAAGAACAGGCACTTTAAGGGCGGACATCTCGAAAAGATTCCGTGCAATCGCCTCTCCCTGTCCCCTCTCTTCCGCTTCCATTCCCGGATATGCGCCGGAGGTATTGATCAGGCAGATCACCGGACGGTGAAATTTCTCCGCCTGCTTCATCAACCGCAGCGCTTTGCGGTAGCCCTCCGGCGATGCCATGCCATAATTGCACTGGGCGCATTCCTTTGCGTCATTGCCCTTCTGAATGCCGATCACCGTAACAGGCTGCCCGTAGAGCCATGCAATTCCGCCTATCACCGCCTTATCGTCTCCATAGCCCCGGTCTCCGTGAAGTTCCAAAAATTGATCAAATATATAATTGATATAGGTGAGAGCGGAGGGTCTTGTAAGGCTTCTTGCCTCCTTTACCTTCTCCCATGCCGATTTTACAGAGGTCTTCGCCTGCTTTTCCCTGCTGATCTCTGTGGGTTTAAAGTTTTTGATCTCGTCTGTAAAATGGCTGTAATTCCGGTTTTCCCCTGAAACTCTGTGAGATTTCAGGATTTGAAACAATACCTGCTTTAGATCATCCCGCTCCACCACCCGGTCTACAAAGCCGTGTTCCTGTAAAAACTCCGCCCTCTGAAAGCCCTTGGGAAGCTTTTCACCGATGGTCTGTTCAATGACTCTGGGACCTGCAAAGCCGATCAGCGCCCCCGGTTCCGCCAGAATGATGTCCCCCAACATGGCAAAGCTTGCGGTAACCCCTCCCGTTGTGGGATCTGTCAGTACCGTCACATATAAAAGCCCTGCCTCCGAATGCCTTTCCAACGCCGCCGCGGTTTTTGCCATCTGCATCAGGGAAATAATTCCTTCCTGCATTCTTGCCCCTCCGGAACAGCAAAACAGGATCACCGGCAGTCTCTCTCTGGTCGCCCTCTCAACCCCAAGGGCGATCTTCTCTCCTACCACATGCCCCATACTTCCCATGAGAAATCTGGCATCGCACACGCCCAGGCATACTTTTTCTCCGAAAATTTCTCCCACTCCCAGAGTGATTCCTTCGTGAAGCCCTGTCTTTTCTTTCACCTCTGAAAGCTTTTCCTCATAGCCCGGAAAATCAAGGGGGTTGCCGCTTTCCATCTCCTCAAACCATGGGATAAAGGTATTCTTATCGCAGACCATACGAAGCCTGTTTTTGGTCCTCACCCGAAAATAACTGCCGCATGCCGTACAGATATAGTGGTTTACGATCACATCTGCACGATCCAGTTCCTTTTGACAGACGGGACACACCAGCGTCTCCTGTTCCTTCCCGCCGCCTTTAACATGTATATATTTTTCTCTGTGAAACAATCCTGCCATATTACGCCTCCGGCGGGGCTTTCCGCCCCTGCTTGTTTATGAAACTGCAAAGGTAAGCTTTGCCTGTGCCGCCACTTTTCCCTCTACCCTTGCCGTTGCCATGCCAATTCCCATTGCGCCCTTTTGCCTGATGATTTCTGTTTCCAGCATCAGAACGTCTCCGGGCACCACCTTTCTCTTAAATTTTGCCATCTCGATTGCGGCAAAATAAGCCGTCTTACCTTTGTTTTCCGGAAGACTCAAGATCGCCGCCGCTCCGGTCTGCGCCAATGCTTCTATGATCAGCACTCCGGGCATAACCGGCTCCCCTGGAAAATGCCCCTGGAAAAAGGGTTCATTGTAGGAAACACATTTCTTTGCCACAGCCCTTATTCCCGGCGTCAGCTCCTCCACGGTATCCAGAAGCATAAAAGGCTGCCGGTGGGGAAGAAGCTCCATGATCTCTTTTGCCGATAAAATTGCCATTGCTATCCTCCTAATCTACATACTGACCAATCAGTATGCTTGCATTATGCCCCCCAAAGCCCAGAGAATTGCTGAGCGCATAGGGTATCTTTTCCTCATAGGGTTCCCGGCAATAATCCAGGTCAAGTTCATCGTCCGGCACTGCATAGCCCGCCGTTTTGTGGATAAAGCCCTCCTCCATCTCTTTCACACAGGTGATCAGTTCCACAGCCCCTGCCGCTCCTAACAGATGCCCGATCATGGACTTTGTGGAATTAATACGGATATTTCTACTGTGTTCCCCAAATGCGGTTTTGATCGCTCTTGTCTCAAAGAGATCGTTATGATGGGTTCCTGTTCCGTGGGCATTGATATAGGTGATCGACTGGGGGGAAACCCCGCCGTCCTCCAATGCCAAAAGCATTGCCTTCGCCGCCCCCATACCGTCCTCCGCCGGGGAGGTAATATGATAGGCGTCGCTGGTACAGCCATATCCCAAAACCTCAGCGTATATGTGCGCGCCTCTTTCCCTGGCATGAGTCAGTTCCTCCAAGACCACGATTCCCGCGCCTTCTCCCATCACAAAGCCGCTGCGTCTTTTATCAAAGGGCAGGGAACACTGATCCGGATCATCCGATGAGGTAAGCGCCGTGAGGGCGCAAAAACCTGCAATACCCATGGGGGTAATGGCGCCTTCCGTTCCCCCTGCAACCATAATATCCGCCTCTCCATACTGGATGCTGCGAAATGCCTCTCCGATGGAATGGGTTCCTGTTGCACATGCCGTCACTACATTGATGCTTTTGCCTTTCAAACCAAACTGAATGGACACATTCCCCGCCGCCATATTGGAAATCATCAAAGGCACAAAAAGAGGGTTGACCTTAGACGGTCCCCGGGAAGTCAGCCTGTCATATTCCCGCTCCATCGCCTGCAGGCTTCCGATTCCTGAACCCACTGCACAGCCTGCCCGGTAAGGATCTTCTTTTTCCATCCGGATACCTGCATCGGCAAGCGCCTCTCCCGCCGCCGCTACCGCATACTGACTGAAAGGCTCCATACGCCTTGCGGTCTTAAAATCCATGTATTCCCTGGGATCAAACCCCTTTACCTCGGCAGCCACATGACATTTATAATCGGTGCTGTCAAATTTCGTAATAACGCCAAATCCATGCTTTCCTTCTTTTACAGACTGAAAAAACGCCGACACATTCAGTCCTGTAGGGGTGATCGCCCCCATTCCGGTCACTACTACCCGTCTGTTCATTCTTCTATCTCCCTTCCGGCTATACCGCCATTCCGCCGTCCACAGCGATTACCTGCCCGGTAATATAGCCTGCCGCATCTGACGCCAGAAACGCCACTGCCTCCGCCACTTCCCTTGCCGTTCCCGAACGCTTTAACAAGATCTTCTCTTCCAGCGTTTTCCTTGCGTTTTCGGAAAGCCCTTTTGTCATTTCCGTCTCGATCAGCCCCGGCGCCACTGCATTCACTGTAATGCCCCGGCTGCCCAGCTCCCTTGCGGCGCTTTTGGTAAGACCGATGATTCCCGCCTTGGAGGCACAGTAATTTGCCTGCCCGGGATTTCCCAGAATGCCTGAAACAGAAGAGATATTGATGATCTTTCCGCCTTTTTGTTTCAAAAGCTGTCTGGACAAATGCCGCATGGTGTTAAAGCATCCCTTCAAATTCACATCCACTACGCTGTCAAAGGCTTCCTCACTCATTTGCATTAACAGGCTGTCTTTTGTGATACCTGCGTTGTTTACCAGAATGTCGATATGCCCATATTCCTCTATAAGGTTTTTTATCATTTCCCCACAGTCTGTAAAATCAGCCACATTACAGCCATAAGAAACCGCCGTGCCTCCTGCGTGCCGGATGGCTTCCACTGTCTCCTTTGCCTTTTCCTCTGAGCCTCTGTAGTTCACCACCACGAACGCTCCTTTTTCCGCCAGGGTAAGGGCGATCTCTCTTCCGATCCCCCGTCCTCCTCCGGTTACAAGTGCCACCTTTCCATTAAGCATTTGCAAGCACCTCCATACACGTTTCCAGATCCTCATACCGGTCAATATTCAGGCTTCTTAAGGTTTTGTCGGTCTTTCTCACAAAGCTGCTGAGGGTTTTCCCCGGTCCGATCTCCACAAAAGTATCCACCCCTTCCGCTGCCATCCGTTCCACCGATTGCTGCCACTTCACCGGAGAGGATATCTGCTTTTCCAAAAGCTCCCTCACATTGTCCCCGGAGGTTACAAAATCCGCCGTCAGGTTTGCCACATAGGGAACGGAAAATTCATGGATGGATATCCGCTCCAGATCCTTTCTCAGCCTTTTTCCCGCCTCTGTCAGCATCTGAGAATGAAAGGGACCGCTGACCTTCAAAGGCACTACCCGTTTTGCTCCTTTTTCCTTCAGTGCTTCCCCGGCATGGTTGACCGCATCTGTTTCACCGGTAATCACGATCTGTCCCGGACAGTTGTAATTGGCAATGGATACCATCCCGGGGGTATTTTCGCATACCTCCCGGATCACCTCTCCCGACAACCCCAGCACCGCCGCCATGGCGCCTCCCACAGGCACAGCCTCCTGCATATAGATTCCTCTTCTTCTGACAATGGCAAATGCTTCTTCCGCCCTGATCGCTCCACATGCCACCATCGCCCCATATTCTCCCAGGCTTAATCCTGCGGTAACATCCGGGCGGATTCCTCTCTCCTCCAACACCCTCAGGATCGCCGCCTCCACCGTCAGCATGGCGATCTGGGTATACTCTGTCATATCCAATTTATGGTTTTCCGTAAAGCAGATGGCGGGAAGATCCAGACCTGTGATGCTGGACGCCTTATCAAACACTTCCCTTGCCAACGGTTCCTGTTCATAAAAATCCTTTCCCATCCCGGGGTACTGCGCCCCCTGTCCGGGAAAAATAAACGCTATCTTGCCCATATTTGCCCTACCATTCCTTTCTGTTCAAAAGGAACTCCGCTTCCTCCATGATCTCATGAATTATTTCCTTACAGCTCTGCTCCTTTTTCACCAGCCCTGCGATCTGCCCTGCCATCAGGGTGCCTTTTACAACGTCCCCGTCTATCACGGCGCTGCGCAGGGAACCCAGTGTCAATTGCTCCAGTTCTTCCAGCCCTGCCCCCTCTTTTTCCAGACGAAGGTATTCTCGGGTCATCTGATTGCGGATCTGACGTACCGGATGCCCGGTGCTTCTGCCTGTAACCTCTGAGTCCACATCCTTTGCCTTAAGGATCTTTTCCTTATAGTTGGGATGCACGATAGACTCCTTTGCCACCACAAACCGCGTCCCCATCTGTACGGCGTCAGCTCCCAGCATAAATGCGGCGGCAAAACCTCTGCCGTCTCCAATGCCTCCTGCCGCAATGACCGGAATCTGAACCGCATCCGCCACTTGGGGTACCAGACACATGGTAGTTGCCGCACCAATATGACCGCCCGATTCGGTTCCCTCTGCAATAACCGCGTCTGCGCCGCAGCGCTCCATCATCTTCGCCATTGCCACTCCTGCAACCACAGGGATTACCTTCACTCCCGCTTCCTTAAACTCTTGCATCAGCTTTGCCGGATTTCCCGCTCCGGTGGTAACCACCTTCACACCTTCTTCTATTACCACTTTTGCAACCTCGGGGGCATTGGGATTCATCAGCATAATATTGACGCCTATGGGTTTATCCGTGAGTTTCCTTGCTTTTCGGATCTCCTCCCGTACCACCTGTGCCGGAGCGCTTGCCGCTCCGATGATGCCCAGACCTCCCGCCTCAGAAACCGCCGCCGCCAGATGATGCTCCGCCACCCATGCCATACCGCCCTGAAAAACAGGATATTCAATTCCCAAAAGCTCCGTTATTCTGGTTTTCATTACTCCGCCCCTTTATTCTTTAAATATTCCACCACTGCCCCTACCGTGGTAAGCTGTTCCAGATCTTCAGAAGGGATCTCAATATCATATTCCTCCTCCAATGCCATCACCAGCTCAAACAAATCCAGAGAATCCACTTCAAGGTCCTCCTTAAAAGAGGTCTCCATCTGAATATCCGCATTCTCCAAATTCAACTGTTCTCTTAGAATCTCCGTTACCTTTTCAAGCATAATCTTTCTCCTTTTATTTACTTCTATAATTTATTTGCCCGTCAAATATTTTGATATTCAAATTATTTGACAGTCAAAGTATATGGCTGATTTTCAAAAATGTCAACTGCTTTTTTATAAATTTTCAAAAAAACTTTTTTAAAATAGGGCTTGATTTTATTTCCCACACCCTTTATAATATAACTTGCGTTTCGGGGTGTGGCTCAGGTGGTAGAGCGCTACTTTAGGGAAGTAGAGGCCGCAAGTTCAAGTCTTGTCACTCCGACGAAAAAGCACTGGCTTTCGCCAGTGCTTTTTATTTATCCATCCTTTTTACTTGGGTGAAACATCCGGAGGCGCCGCCTGGGGTTCCGGCAGGGTTCCGTTTCGCTTATTCACATCTTCTCTAAGCAGCATATACACCGTAGAAAGAAGGGGAATAAAAATCAACATGCCAAATATGCCCATGAGACTGCCGCCCACCGTAACCGCGGCGAGCACCCATATGGAAGGCAGACCTACCGAATTTCCCACCACGTGGGGATAAATCAGATTCCCTTCGATCTGCTGCAGCACAATAAACAAAATTACAAACCAAAGCGCCCTTACCGGATCATCCACCAGCATCAAAAACGCGCCTACAAAGCAGCCAATAAATGCGCCTACAATGGGAATCAATGCCGTAAATGCAATCAACACTCCTATCATCACCGCATAATCAAATCTGAAAATGGTCATGGAAACCACAAACATCAAACCTAAAATTACAGCTTCGGTACACTGTCCGGTGATAAAATGACTGAAGTTCTGGTGTAAAAGCCTGCACACCTTAAGTGTTCCCTGATATATCTTAGGTGTCCCGTATGCCTTTAAAAGTCTTTTAAACTGATTTCCCAGCTTCTCCTTTTGTACCAGAATATAGATAGAAAAAACCAGGGCAATAAAAAAATTAACGGTACTGCTGATAATGCTGCTTGCCACTGTAAACGTAGAGTTCAGCATGCTTCCCATTCCATTTTGCAAAAACTCCAACACTGTGTTGATGATTTTCTGCCAGTCGATCTCAATGGATTCAAAACTGTTTAAAACTCCCATCAACTCAGGGTTTTCTGCAAACAAAATCTCCAACTGCGCGATGAGATCCATCCAGAATACGGGAATCTTATTGGTAAGCACCCTGATTGCCGCAAAAAGCTGGGGTATTACCGTAACCACTACCAGGGTAACCACCAAAATTACGGCAAAGAAGGAAAGCACCATGCTGATTCCTCTCCTGCTTTTCTGCAAATAACTGCCCTTTCCTTTTTTTGCCAGACCGCTGCCAAATACCTTTGTCTCAAAAAAGCCCATGGGAATATTGATTACAAATGCAATCATACCGCCCAGAATAAAGGGCTTCAGGATATTCACCACAAATACCGCGGCGGCACACAAAAGATCAAATTTCATCAGCCCTAAAATCACCACAGCCGCAAACAAAATCAATCCCCGTATCTTTTTGATATTTTTTCGGTTCAAATTCATAGTAATCCTCCATGCTGCCAACACCTGCAAATTTGGGCGTCAGCATTTTCACAGTAATCTCCTTATCCGATTTTCTACAGTGCCTGTAAGAGCCTTAAAAGATACTTCCAGACTCTTTCTGCAGAAGAAATGCAAAGTTCCTCTTCCGCGGTATGAATATTTTTCATATCAGGTCCTATGGACACGCAGTCCAGCCCATGTATTTTATGGGCAAGCAGACCACATTCCACGCCTGCATGGATCGCCCTGACCATCGGCTTTGCCTGATACATTTCTTCATATACTTCCACCATTTTATCCCGCAAAGGCGACTCTTTTTTATATGCCCAGCCAGGATATTCACCGGTCACCTCTGTTTTTGCTCCTGCAAGCTGGGCGATACTTTGAAGCTGTCTGATCAATGCCTGCTTTGCGCTGTCAAAAGAACTGCGCACAGATATCCCTATGTTTACCTGATGCTCATTCATGGAAAGTAATCCAGGATTAAGAGAGGTTTCCACTAAGCCCGGCATGGCGCTGCTCATTGCCTGAACCCCATGGGGAAGTCCGTTCAACATGGCGATCAGCCGGCTGCTTGCCTCCTCTTCCACAACCATTCTCTCCCCTGTTCCCTGGGAATGCGTCTTAACACATACTCCGCCGTCCTTTTCCGCCAATTCCGTCTGAAACTCTCTGCCAAGCTTCTCACAGGTATGCTTAAAAAGCGCCAGACATTCCTGCTCGGAAAACTCGCCCTGCATGCTCTTCTGTCTGCTGTTTCCGTTTTTATAGCCGGTCAGCAGAATGCGGGCAGCTGCATGGCCTGGAATGGCATTGTCCGCCACGCCGCCCTCCAGGTCCTCAATGCAAATATCCAATTTCCCTGAAAGCCTTGCAAGAACTCTTCCCAAAAGGCAAATGCCGTTTCCCCGTTCTTTATTGATCTCTTCCCCTGAATGTCCGCCCTTTAAGCCCTCTACGCGGACTTCACAGCAAAGCCCTTTTCTTGATCTTCTCTCATGGTCAAAGTAATAATTGACCCTTGCGCCGCCGGCACAGCCTGCAAGGAAAATTCCTTCTTCCTCTGAATCCAGATTGATCAGCCGTTTTGCTTTCAGAGGCGAAACATCCAAAGCTCTCGCTCCATCCATTCCGACCTCTTCATCCACCGTGACCACCAGTTCCACTCTGGGGTGCTGATATTGACTGCCTGCAAGGAGTGCAAGCCCATAAGCAATGGCAATGCCATCATCGCCTCCCAGGCTGGTTCCCTGGGCGATCAGTCTGTCGCCGTCCACCGCCAGCTTCAGCCCCTCCTTCTCCATATCGATTGGGGATTCCGGCTTTTTTACCGCAACCATATCCATGTGCCCCTGCAGCATAACCGGCGGATGATCCTCGTAGCCCGGAGTTGCTTCTTTCATGATGATTACATTTCCTATTTCATCCTGATAATGTTCAAGATTTTTCTCTCTGGCAAACGCTGCCAGATAATTGCTGATCTGATCCGTATTGCCTGATCCGTGGGGAATTCGGCTGATTTCTTCAAAATAATAAAAAACATCCCTGGGTTCCAAATGCCTAAGCGCCCTCATCTCATTCCTCCCTGTATTTGCTTCCTTACAATATAAAGCAATCATATCACATGTTTCCTATAGAAAAAAGACCTTATTAACTGGAATAAGGTCTTTGGTTTAAAACATTTTCAAATTTATTTTATGCAATTTTGCTCTTTGCCAGGTCTGCCAATGTCTTGAAGCCTTCCGCATCATTTACCGCAAGCTCTGCAAGCATCTTTCTGTTGACCTCTACCTCTGCAAGCTTCAGTCCATGCATAAATTTGCTGTAAGATAAACCGTTCATCCTTGCTGCCGCATTAATTCGTGCGATCCAAAGACGTCTGAACTGACGCTTTCTCTCCTTGCGTCCTGCATAGGAAGAAGCTAACGCTCTCATTACGGACTGCTTTGCTACTCTGTACTGTTTGCTTCTGGCTCCTCTGTAGCCTTTCGCAAGCTTTAATACTCTATTGTGTTTTTTCTTGGCGTTCATGCCGCCTTTAATTCTTGCCATCTCTTATATCCTCCTTACGACTTATGAAACTTATAAATAGGGTAAAATCTTCTTCATATTCTTAACATTTGTCTTATCTGTAATTGCAGGCTGTCTTAAATTTCTTTTCC
Organism: uncultured Lachnospiraceae bacterium; assembly: GCA_947172705.1. GTDB lineage: Bacteria > Bacillota > Clostridia > Lachnospirales > Lachnospiraceae > Suilimivivens. Next base: position 16,237 of record CAMWCA010000001.1, on the reverse strand, counting down.
TCTTGGTAGTCTTCTTGGTTAAGATATGGCTCTTGTAAGCTTTGCTTCTTTTCAATTTACCTGTTCCTGTAGCTTTAAAACGCTTTGCAGCCGATTTGCTTGTTTTCATTTTGGGCATAACTGTTTCCTCCTGTATACTAATTTAAATTTCCATTGGCGGGCATGTCCTCCGCCTTCTATTTTAACTGCCAGGCTAACGCTTTTCAGTTAAAAACATTGTCATACTTCTTCCTTCCACCTTGGGCGCTTTTTCAACCACGCATATATCGGAAAGAGCCTCGGCAAAATCGTCCAGAATATGCTTGCTGTTTGCCATATGCGCCATTTCACGTCCCCGGAATCTTAAAGTAATCTTCACTCTGTCTCCTTTGGAGATAAATTTTCTTGCTGCATTCATTTTGGTATTAAGGTCATTGGTATCAATATTAGGAGACAGGCGGATTTCCTTCACTTCAATTACTCTCTGTTTTTTCTTCGCTTCCTTCTCCTTACGGGTCTGCTCATATTTATACTTCCCGTAATCAACAAGCTTGCACACAGGGGGCTTGGCGGTGGGTGCGATCTTTACAAGATCCACGCCTGCTTCCTCTGCCATCTGTAATGCTTCCCTTGAAGACATGATTCCCAGCTGTTCGCCGTTTTCTCCGACAACACGCACTTCCTTGTCTCTGATTTGTTCGTTAATGAATAATTCGCTAATGGCTGTATCCTCCCTACCTCATGAACTAAAAAAGTGGATAGCATACCTATCCACTAAACCTCACAACTATAGCGCAATAAACCTTATATAAGCGCAAAGTTAAAAATGATAAACGCCTGTAAGCCCGATTGCCACAGGGTGAGAGTGGATACTCTGCTTCATGTACCTGCGTTTTCCGCATGCTCATTTACTTTAACACCATATAAAGGAATTGTCAAGCGCTTTTTTCTTCCCTGTATAACTTATATAGCAGCAGGGCAGCTGTCAAAATCAATCCCGCGCCTCCGATAACGCCTACCGGCAACGGTCCTACAAATACATTATAAGGATTTTGAAGGGATACAAAACATATACCTGCAGATGCAAGACCATTCAATGTTCCATGCCCCATGATCGCCGGAATGCAGCTTTCTGTCTTGATCGTTACATAGGATAAAATAATTCCCACCACAATGCAGAACACACACATGGCAAAAATTCCCAGGTAAGGGAAGCCCCGATAACCAATTCCGTAATTGTGCCCGGCTACGATCAGCGGCGCATGCCACAGCCCCCAGATTACTCCGCTTAAAAGAAGGGAGGGCACTACTTTAAAGCGCTTCAACAATTTTGGCAGGAGAAAGCCTCTCCAGCCCCACTCCTCTCCAAAGCAGGGAATGGCATTCAAAAAAGGAGAAAGGAACACACCCATAAGCATCTGAACTGCCACGACCTGCACCACCATGCTTTGGGATATCTCTCCGGTCTGTCCCAGTGCGCTTTGCTGGGCTTCCAGTAAGCTTTTTATATAACCCATATTGGGATCAAACTGCCTGGGAAAAATCAAAAAATACAGCGCCGCCCCAAATGCGATCAAAAAAGCCATGCCAAACCAGGCAAGCCCATAATATTTCAGATTTCCCTTAAAGTGAAAGGAAAGCATCAAATTCTCTTTGCTCAGTTTTTCTCCCGTCACAAGCCGTGCCGTCAACGCTCCGAAAGCCGGTATCATCATCACCCCCGCCTTCAATGCCTGCGCCAGAGAAGCCAGCAGCAGATCCGTGCTCCCTGCCATGGGCATGATCAGGAAAATTTCTACTGCATAAGTAAGAATAAAAGTAATCAAAAGATAGATCACGATCTGCCTGGTATTTTTGTTTGTCTGCTTTTCCATCTTTTCTGTTATCCTTCTACAATGAGATATCTGCCATCTCCAATATCAAACACCTCATCCGCTTCCAGAATTTCTTCTCCCTTCACATTCTCCACATCAACGCCTTCTTCTTCAAAGAATTCCCATACTTCTTCCACGGAATTCACCACAACGGCAAGGCATTCCTCCAAAAACGCCTCCGCTTCCTCCAGATTGGACGCCACATCCTCCTCCGGAAACAACTGCCTCTGATTGTCCAAAAAACATTGTAATACCGCATCATCAAATTCATGCATAACCTGTTCTCCTATGACAAAATTTAATTGCTAATATTATTATGCTGTATTCTATTTATTTAAGTCAATACCTATCCCAAAATTTTTGTATTTATAATTTGAAAAACTCCTTTTTCGCGCCAGCCGGGGCAGATGCTGCCTGCCGCCGCCTTCACCTGGTCTGTTGCCGTGTCCACCGCATAGCTCTCCCCTGCGGCAAGCATCATGCCGATATCGTTGTCATTGTCGCCAAACGCCATGGTCTCCTCTTTGCTTATGCCCAAATACTCCTCCAGAATCTTCAACCCCTTGCCTTTGTCTACTGAGCGATCCATGAAATCCACCCATTCCTCTCCCGCCATACATGCCTTCACCTGGGAAGACCAGGTTGGGATAAAAAGGCTTTCCCCAAGCGCACGGATGCTTTCCTTCCGGTAGACTGCAATCTTAATGATATCCGCCTTTTCCTTAAGCACATCCTCCACCAGCCGGAAGGTATTATGATATCCGTATTTCAGCAGATCGATAAAGTCCTGGTTTTTACTTTCTACCAAAGCCCCCTGCGCCGTAGAGATCACGGCTTCACATTCCCCGTAATATGGGCGGAGCATTTGCATAATCCCCTCAATATGCGCCCGTTTCATGGGCGTAACGGAAATGTTCTGATGTCTGTAACGGATATGGGCGCCATTCTCCGCAATGTAAGCGATCTCCTCCGCCACGTCCCGGAACACATTTTTCAAGCTTTCATACTGTCTTCCGCTTGCGGCACAGAACAGAATTCCTTTTTCCTTTAAAGCCCGGATGGTCTGCACCATCTCAGGATACAGATCCGGCGTGGAATCCTGAATTAAAGTCCCGTCTACATCCGACGCAATCAATTTGATCATAGCTTCTTCATCTCCTGATATAGTCTGGCAACAGGAAGCCCTACCACATTGTAATAGTCTCCCTGAATTTCCTTTATGAAAACGGCGCACTTTCCCTGAATGCCATAGGCGCCCGCCTTGTCCATAGGCTCCCCGGTATCCACATAGGCACGTATTTCCTCGCCACTCATGGGATACATGGCCACATCTGTACGCTCATAAAAGGAAACCTGTACCGGAACCCCTTCCTTTTGGCAAATCAGCGTTACACCTGTATATACCTGATGGGTCTTCCCCTGCAAAAGGGTCAGCATTGTCTCCGCGCGCTCTCTGCTTCCGGGCTTGCCCATGATCTGGTCTCCAAGGGCGACCACGGTATCCGCACCCAGCACTATCGCAGAATTTTTCTTTTCCCCGGAAAGGCGCCCAAAAACATCCTCCGCTTTCACCGCTGAAAGTTCCATCACCATCTCACAGGGTATCCGGTTTTGAGGTTTTTCCTCTATGTCGCTTGGAATCACTTCAAATTCCAAGCCTATCTGCTCCAGCAATTCCCTCCTTCTGGGGGAAGCGGAAGCCAATATGATCTTATTCATGATGCATCTCCGGGATAAATATCCTGCTGTTCACCTGCTCCTCCTGCTTTTTTGCCGCTTCCACAGCCATATCGCAGAATGCCAGCTGAGAATTAAAGGTTCCCTTTCCTCTCTTATCCACTTTTTCATAGACGCCCTGAGGGGTCAGAATATGCGCTTTGACCGTATCCTTAAGCTGCATCTGAAGAATCGTCATCAGCTTCTTTTGCAATTCAGGTCTGTCAATGGGGAACATGATCTCCACCCGGCGTTCCAGATTTCTTGGCATCCAGTCAGCGCTGGCGCAATAGTACTCCGCTTTTCCGCCATTTTCAAAGTAAAAGATACGGCTGTGTTCCAGAAAGTTTCCCACAATGGAGCGAACTTTAATACGGTCGCCTATCCCCGGCAGCCCTGTCTTTAAGCAGCAGATCCCTCTGATGATCAGCTCAATCTTCACCCCTGCCGCTGCCGCCTCATAGAGCGCCCTGATCACATCCTGATCGCACAGACTGTTCATTTTGGCAATGATATGACCGCCTCTGCCTGCCAGGGCATTCTCCTTTTCCCTTCCAATCAAAAACAGGAAACGATCCTTCAGCCACAAAGGCGCCACAGACAGCTTGTTCCAGCCAAGGGGCTCCGAATAACCGGAAAGCATATTGAATACCGCGGTAGCATCCTCGCCGATGGCGGAGGCGCAGGTCAAAAGACCAATGTCCGTATAAAGCTTTGCGGTTGCATCATTGTAATTACCGGTTCCCAGATGTACGTATCTTCTGATGCCGTCTTCCTCCCGGCGCACCACCAGGGTGATCTTGCTGTGAGTCTTAAGCCCTACCAGCCCATAGATCACATGGCATCCTGCTTTCTCCAGCATTTTTGCCCATACAATGTTGTTCTCCTCATCAAATCTTGCCTTCAATTCCACCAGAACGGAAACCTGTTTTCCATTCTCCGCCGCCTGGGCGAGAGCCGCAATAATAGGGGAATTGCCGCTGACCCGGTAAAGGGTCTGCTTGATGGCAAGCACCTCCGGATCTCTTGCCGCCTGCCTGATAAATTCCACCACAGGGCTAAAGGATTCATAGGGATGAAACAGCAAAATGTCCTTTTCCCGGATCTTTTCAAAAATATCGCATTCCGGCGGAAGCTCCGGCACCTGCTGGGGCGCCGCATAGCTTCTCTCTTTTAAATGCTCGAAGCCCGGGAGCCCATACATTTTCATTAAAAAAGTCAGATCCAGAGGACCGTCGATTCTGTAAATGTCTTCATTGGCAATATGCAGTTCTCTCTCGATCATATCCAGCAGCCGTTCATCGATCCCCTCCTCAACTTCAAGCCGGATCGCCTGCCCCCACTGTCTTTTTTTCAACTGACGCTCGATTTCCTTCAGCAGATCCTCCGCCTCGTCCTCTTCAATGGACAGATCCGCATTCCGCATAATGCGGAAGGGATAAGCGCACACAATATCATAATTCAGAAAAAGCTTATGAATGTTTCTTTCAATGATCTCCTCCAGCAGGATCACCACCGTTTCCCCTTCTTTTCCCGAGGGAATGGGCACGATCCTGGGCAGGACGCTGGGCACCTGCACCGTGGCAAATTCCAGTTCTTTATCCCCTTCCTTTTTTTGTACCAGAGCGCCAATGTTTAAGGATTTATTCCGAATCAGCGGAAAGGGTCTGGAGGAATCCACCGCCATGGGCGTCAGCACCGGATAAACATTCTCTTCAAAATATTTATCCACATAGGCTCCTTCTTTCTGAGTCAGTTTCTCATGGCGTTCTATCACCTTAAGACCATTTGCCGGAAGCTGGGGTATAATAGACCGGTTATAGGTGGCATACTGCTGCTCCACCAGCTCATGGGTCACCTGATTCAACGCCTGCAGCTGCTCCGTGGGCGTCATCCCTGCAATGTCCGTCTTGGTATATCCTGCATTTACCATATCTTTTAAGGATGCCACGCGGACCATAAAAAATTCATCCAGGTTGGACGCTGTAATACTTAAAAACTTCAGCCTCTCAAACAGAGGGTTATTTTTATTTCTCGCTTCGCTTAAAACTCTCCTGTTAAACAGAATCCAGCTCAGTTCTCTGTTGCTGTAAAATTCCGGGTCTTCATATCTGGACATACTCATAACAGCCTCCCTTCCTTTTTAAATTCTCTTTCGCCTGATCAAAGGCCTTATATTGTATACTTCCTCAAAAAAATCCGCCCGGGCATCAAAAAGCCCCTTTTCCAGTGTAATATCCTCATTGGTGTTGACTGTGATGACCAGTTCCTCTTCTCTCAGGGAAATTCTCATATCTCTGAATTTCTGCTTGTGGCTCCGATCCAGCCCGTTGGCAAGACGGAGAATGGCGATCAGCTTTGCAATCTTGAGATAAGATTCATTGTCCAGGGCGTTTAAGCTTCCCTTGGTCTCATAATAATCAAATTCCAAATGGTTGTACTTTACCACATTGGCAACGATCTCCCGCTCCAGATGGGACAAGCCTATGATCTCCGTTGCCATGATAATGCTATAGGAACACTCCCCCAGATTCGCCATACTGATATATTTCCCACAGTCGTGAAGAATGGTGGCGATCTGCAAAAGCAGCCGCGCCCGTTTATCCAGCCCATGCACCCGCTTCATGCTGTCAAAAACCGTAAGGGCTATCTTTTCCAGAGTTTCGCTTCTCTTTTTACTGCCTCTGTAACGTTTGCTGATATTCTGGGCGCAGGCGATAATGTCCTTCTCAAAATCATGGGGGGAGGCGATCATTTTATTCTTTTCCGCATATTCATAGGCAATTCCGTCGCACAGCGTTACCCCCGGCGCCCAGATCTGCTCCGCTCCCATATCCTCCATGATATTCCGCAGCAAAATCATGGAAATCAACAAAAGCATCATGTTTTCCTCCGGCATATCCAAAACTTTTGCCAGCTCCGGCAGGCTTTTGGTCTGAAGGCTCTGCATAAAATGATCCATCAGCTTTTTATCTGCAAATCCGCCTTTTTGGACACCGGTCTCTCTGCGCTTTACAATTGCCGAAATATAATCGTCCACTACAATGATATTTTTAATGGTTCGATCCTTTAAATACAACTTTTTGTAAACGCTCATCTGAGACTCTACGATCTCTCCGATCAGTTCCTCATAACGGCTGATGCTGGCATCCAGATGATTCAGATTCTCCTGAAGCCGCAGAACCCCCAGCCGCAGGTTCTGGGTAGATACCAGGGTATCATTGTCAAACAGGGAAAGCTGGATGCTCCCTCCTCCAATATCCAAAATGGCGGTTCCGTTTTCGATGATCTTCTGAAAACCCTCTCCCTGAAAAGCAATGGATTTGTAATCCAGAAAACGCTGCTCCGAGTTGCTCAGCACTTCGATCCTGATTCCCGTTCTCTGCTCGATCTGATCCAACAGAATCGCCCTGTTTTTGGATTCTCTGATGGCGCTGGTTCCATAAGCCCTGTAATCCGCCACCTGATAGGATTTCATAATATCCCCAAACTCCCGAAGCACCCGGCAAAGCTCATCCACTCTGTCATAGGAAAGCTTTCCGGTGCTGTAGGTCTCCGTTCCCATGTCAATGCTGTGCCTGATATGGTCGATCTCCCGCATTCCTCTTGCCCTGGAAACCTCAAAAATTTTCATAGACAGCTCATACGAGCCGATGTCAAGGGCTGCAAATGTTCTTACTGACATGAATTTCCCTTCTTTCCCAGTAAATAATCAATAAACTGCTGTGCACATCTTCCCGACAATCCGCCGTGGGCAAGCTCCCACTTGTTTGCCTCCAGCAAAAGCTCCTCCTCCGGCATGGAAACCTGATACCGCTCCGCCAGAACCTTTACGATGTTCTGAAACTCTTTTTTATCCGGCGCGGCAAAAAAGATGGTCACGCCAAACCTGGATACCAGAGAAAGCTTCTCCTGAACCGTATCCCCTGCATGAAGGTCGTCCCGGCGCTCCTCCTTGTCGGAGAACTTCTCCCGAACCAGGTGGCGTCTGTTGGAGGTAGCATAGATCAATACATTCCGGGGCTTCTTCTCCAATCCCCCTTCTATCACTGCTTTCAGGTATTTATATTCGATCTCGAAATCCTCAAAGCTCAGATCATCCATGTATATGATGAACTTATAGTTTCGGTTTTTGATCTGGGTAATCACCTCATTGAGATCCTGAAACTGGTGCTTGTACACTTCAATGATACGCAGCCCCTTCTCGTAATAGGCATTTGCAATGCCCTTGATACTGGAGGATTTTCCGGTTCCTGCATCCCCGAAAAGCAGACAGTTGTTCGCCTTTCTCCCCTCCACAAACGCCTCGGTATTCTCGATCAGCTTTTGCTTGGGAATCTCATAGCCCACCAGATCATCCAAATGCACATGGGCAATATTTTGGATGGGTACGATTTCCACTCCATTTCCCTCATGTACCACCCGGAACGCCTTGTGCAGCCCGAATTTTCCCACTCCGCAGTCTTTATAAAATTCCGTCAGCGTATCTTTCATCTCATCCGGCGTGTGGTTCTGGGTAAATTTTACCGCAAGGGAGCAGATCCTTTCTCTGATCCGGCTGTTGTACACCTTACTTTCACTGTCGCTGGCGCTGTATTCCGTAACCAGGTCAAATCCTTCTACGCCCAGTGTCTGCACCATATGGGAAAAATCATAGTCAAAAAATTCTTTCAAGATCACGATATCGTGAAGCACCGCACGGTTAATGGTTCCTTCTACCGGACCTCTGATCTCACATGCTCTGCTGTAGCTGTTTTCGTTATTGACCAGCAGATTGGACAGATAGCAGTGCCAGAGATTTCCGTAAAAACCATGGTTGCCCGCCATCTCTAAAAGCCGGTGGATACACTCGTACAAAAGAGCAGCCATGTCCTCTCTATTGTAATATTCATCCCCATAATGCTCCATCAGCCATGCCATGTCATAGAGCAGCTTTCCTTCATCTTTCTCAAAATCCTTATATACGATTAATTCCTGTTCCCTCATGCTCTTTTCCTCTGTTTATACGGACGTCTAATAATTGCCCAGTATCCGCATATTCCTCGCTTCTTCCCGCAATCCCCGCAGAGCGTTCCTGACGGAACTGTCCGAAAGATTGCCGTCAAAGTCAATAAAAAATCGGTACTCCCAGTTTCTTCCCTCTATGGGTCTGCTTTCGATCTTGTTCATATTCAGATGATTATAGATAAAATGGGAAAGCATGTGGTACAAGGACCCGCTTTCATGGGGAACCTCAAAGCAAATGCTGACCTTTTTTGCCTGTTCCAGAAAGATTTTCTGATTGGTCACGATAATAAACCGGGTGGAGTTGGTCTGGGACTGGTTGACCCCCTTTACAAGCACCTGGAGCCCGTACAGCTTTGCCGCCGCTTCGCCGGCAATCGCCGCCTGTCCTTTGTCCTGATCCAAAGAAACTTTCTTCGCCGCAAAGGCATTGTTCTGCATACTGATCTGCTGCCAGCTGTATTCGCTTAAAAACCGCGCCGACTGCATCAGGGACTGGGGATGGGAGTATACTGTTTTGATCTCTTCCAGCTTTGTCCCCGGCACTGCCATCAGACAATGCTCGATCCGTATGATCTGTTCTCCCACAATATAGTTCTCAAATTCTACCAGAAGATCGTATATTTCACTGACAATGCCTGCCGTGGAATTTTCGATAGGAAGCACCGCAAAATCCGCCCTGCCTTCGTCAATGGCGATCATAGCGTCCCGAAAGGTCTCAACGTGAAAACTGTTTACCTGATCTCCGAAATACTGCATCATCGCCGCCTGAGAGTAGGCGCCTTCCGCTCCCTGAAATACCACTCTTGCTTTTCCCGTCTCCAGGCTGTCCACTTGGATAAAAGGCAGTTTTCCACTGCCGCACTGTTCCGTCAGCAGGCGGTACTGAAGCTTCCGGCTGATCGCCATGATCTGTTCAAAAAGCTCCCCTATTCCCGTGCTGTTAAACTCGCTGTGGGTCAGCGCCTTCACACTGCGCAGCTTCTCTTCCTCCCTCACCTTGTCAAAAACCTTTTTGCCGGTTTCTATTTTATATTCGGCAACCTGCCTGGATATGTCCATCCGCTTTTCATACAGTTCCACGATCCTGGTGTCGATCTCATCAATCTGTCTGCGTAAATCCAATAAATCCATTTTCACTCATTCCTTTCCTGACAATAGTATTTTATATTAAAAAAATATGGGATTCAAGCACAATTCCTATTGCGTAACAAAAATCAGCTTATTATAATAAAACCAGAATGATCTGAACTGAAAGGAATAAATCTATGAAAAAGAACTGGAAAACGCTGCTGGTAGTAGCAGTTATTTTATTGGTATTAATTGTCTCCGCCGTTTTCTCCTCTCTTGCACAAAGAGTACCCCCAAATGATCCAGCCGTTACCGGAAATACCGCCGGAAACTTAAACAACGGAGGTCTCTTTGCTGAAAACAACGGAAAGGTTTATTTTTCAAATGCCTATGACGGAGGATGTCTCTATTCCATGAACGCTGACGAGACAGAGGTAAAGAAGCTCTCTGACGCCCAGGTAAACTCCATCAACACCGGAGGAGATTACATCTATTATTATATGGACAGTGTAAACGGGGGAAGCGGCATGGGCTATGTGGTGCGCACCTTCGGCGTTTACCGCTCAAAGTCAAACGGTTCCCACACCAAATGCCTTGACCGAAGCGCTTCCGTGAACATGGTCCTTACCGGCGATTATCTCTACTATCAGCGCTATAATAACAAGGATTTCACCAAACTGTATAAAGTCAAAACCGATAAATCTGAAAATGAATTTGTATCTGATGTTATGATCAACCCTGCGGCATGCAACAACGGCATCATCTATTTCAGCGGGGCGGACAAAGACCACTATCTCTATGCCCTGGATACCAGAACAGACACCATCTCCACTGTTTTGGAGGGAAATCTGTGCTTTCCGGCATATCATCAGGGATACATCTATTATATGGACATTTCCAGCAATTACTGCCTGTGCCGTTACTCTCTCTCGTCCAATACGGTTGAGATCCTTACAAACGACCGGGTAGACACCTTCAATGTGGGCGATCAATTTATCTACTATCAGAAAAATTCCGTTGACGCCCCCGCCCTGATGCGGATGGGACTGGATGGCAGCAATCCTGAAATCCTGGCGGAAGGAAATTATGAAAACATCAACCTTACCTCCCAGTACGCTTATTTTAACGCATTTGGCTCAGAGGTTCCCGTTTATCGTACCCCCGTCAACGGTCCGATCCAGATCGGAGCCTTTTCCGCCGCGCAAAACGCCGTTCCTGTAAAATAACGCTGCTCCTTTGTTATTTTGCTGCCCTGCTGCCGCCCTTTTACATCTGCTTTCTTACGATCAGATATTCATCTCCGGGCTGGTAGTAAGGGCAGTCTTTATAGGAACCTGACAAAAACCTTGCCATCTCGTCCTCATCCAGATCCATCTCGCAGGTATAGCATTCATAGTCCTCATCATAAACATAGTTATTGCACTGCTCACAGCTGCCTTTGGGGCGTTTCATTCCTTTTTTCACATTCTTCCTCATTTCCACACTTTTTCTTCAGTTCTTCCAGCATCTGCCTTACGCTTTTTCCCGTCACCGGATGCCGATACCAGGGGCAGAGTTGATTTAAAGGTTCCAGCACAAAAACCCTGTTTTCCATATCCGGATGAGGAACCGTAAGCACCGCATCCTGAGAAATAAAATCTTCATAAAATAAAATATCCAGATCCAGGGTACGGGGACCCCAGCGGAGCTTTCTTTCTCTTCCCGCTGCCGCTTCCAACTGATGCAGATAATCCAGCAGTTCGTAAGGCGAAAGTAAGGTTTCAAGGGCTATTGCCCCGTTGTAAAAATCCCCCTGTTCCACGCCTCCATAGGGCTTTGTTTCTATCACTTGGGAACATTCCACCCTGCGGACCCGGGGATTGCGCTTTAACCCTGAGATCCCCTGCTCCAAAAATTTCTTACGGTCTCCCAGATTGGAGCCGATTCCCAGATATACTTTTTTCCAGCCTCTTTCGATCCTTACGGAAACATTTGAAAAGGGAAGCCGGATGGGTGCATGGGGCTTTTTCAATTCCAACGTCAGACTGTTCACAAGGGGGAAGCGCAAAAGAAGCTCCTCCGCCAAATGTTCCGCCGCCGCCTCGATCAGCAAAAAAGTATGCTCTCTTAGATAACCATTGATCGTCTCACACACCTCCCCATAATGGGTAGACAGCGTAAGCTGATCGGCAAGCCCCGCCTGCCTTAAATCTGTATTTAAAGTCACGTCCACCAAAAACAGCTGTCCCTCTCGGGTCTCCTCCTGAAAAACCCCGTGGGCAGCATACACCTCCAGATTTTCAATTTTGATCTGATCCATCTTCATTTCCATCCATATCCTCTGATTTTAAGATCGCTTCCGTCATTTTCACCGCACGCACATTTTCCTTAATATCATGTACCCGTACAAAAGAGCATCCCTGCAATACTGCAAAAACAGTGGTGACCAAAGTGCCCTCCAGCCGTTCTGATACAGGGAGTCCCAGGGTAAGCCCCACCACCGACTTTCGGCTGCTTCCCAAAAGGGTGGGGTATCCCAGTTCCAGCAGTCTTTCCAGGGACTTAAGAAGGAGCAGGTTGTGTTCACGGGTCTTTCCAAAACCAATCCCCGGGTCCAGAATGATCTTATCATCGGCAATTCCTCCGCCATGTGCCAATACAAGCGTTTCCCTCAAATCCTGTAACACATCCTCCATAAAGTTCCGGTAAACTGCTTCCCTGCGGTTATGCATCAGGACACAGGGAAGATGGGCGGCTCCAATAATACCCGCCATGGCAGGATCATATTTTAACCCCCATATATCATTGATCAGATCCGCTCCCGCCCAAATTCCTGCTTTTGCCACCTCTCCCTTGCAGGTATCCAGGGAAACCGGAACATCAAATCTCTTTTTCACCCCTTCGATTACGGGAACCACCCGCTCAATCTCCTCTTCACAGGACAAAGGCGTATAACCCGGTCTGGTGGATTCTCCTCCGATATCCAGAATATCCATTCCTTCCTCCACCATTTCCTCTACATGGAAAAGCGCCTTGTCCAGATGGTTAAACTTTCCCCCATCGGAAAAAGAATCCGGCGTTACATTTAAGATTCCCATAACATAGGTATGGTTTTTCAGGTCAAAATCATGGCTGCCAATCTTCATTCTATCCTCCATGCCAAAGCTTCTTTTGTCTGTTTTCTATAAAAACAGCTGTAAATTCTTTTTACCCGTTTTCCAATCACATGCCTCTTTCATCTCACAGGCAAAGCAGGGACGGCTGTATTTGTCGGCGCGGTACAAAAGCCCTGATAAGGATTTCTCTTCCTTTATGTCGGCGTTTCTATGATTTCCAATTGCCTTTATAACCGTCTCTTCCTCTTCCCGGGCAAAACCACAGGATCTCAATATCTCCGGCGCCAGGGCGGCGCTTGCCTGCTCATGGGGTACCCCCTGCTCATACTGCATCCATCTTCCAATATCGTGCAAAAGAGCTGCGGCATAGACCAGCTCCTTCTCCTGCCCATAGCCCTCTTCCTGATTCAGTATCCATGCGATCCGCGCCACATCCAGAAAATGCCCCATATTATGACGGCAGAAGCGTCGTCCCGCCTCTGCCTTATTGTTTTTTTTCAGATATCCTCCATATAGGTCGGATGCCAGGATTTGGTTAATACGTTCCATCTTCCCCTCCATGCCTGTGCGCCACGCTGCTCTCCTATCTTACCAGATCAAGAAAGGTTCTTTTTAATGTTTCATCCTCTTCAAATATGCCTCGGGAAACCATGGTCACCGTATGGCTTCCCGGCTTTTTCACCCCACGCATAGTCATACACATATGCTCCGCTTCCACAAGAACCATGACCCCCCTGGGGCTTAAGCACTCCATAACTGCATCTGCGATCTGCGCCGTCAGTTTTTCCTGAATCTGCAGCCGCCTTGCAAAGACTTCCACCGTCCGGGCAAGCTTGCTGATCCCAACCACTTTTCCATCGGGAATGTAGGCAATGTGCGCCTTTCCGTAAAAAGGCATCAGATGGTGTTCACAGGTGGAATAGAAAACAATATCCTTTTCCAGAATCATTTCGTTATTTTCAGCGGTAAAGGTTCTGGAAAGATGCTCCCCTGCATCCTCCTCCATACCGGAAAAGATCTCCTCATACATCCGCGCTACCCGCTTCGGCGTATCCCTTAACCCTTCTCTGTCAGTATCCTCCCCTATTCCTTCCAAAAGGAGCCTTACAGCTTCCTCAATCTTTTCTTTGTTTACCATGTGAATCTCTCCCGATCTCGTTTCCGCCTTTACCGGCGGTTATTCTTTCTACATATTGGATCAGTTCTCCCAGATAGGACAGGGAACCAAAGGCGATCACCGCCGTGTCTTTATCTGCAAGCAGGTAAGCCATTTCCACCGCTTCCTCCACACTGTCCAGCGCCGTCACATTGGGGTGATATTCCCTCGCCTTGCAGGCAAGCTCATAGGAGGAAAGCCCCCGCTCTCCTCTGGTAGGAACCGTCAGAATCTGATCTGCAAGAGGGCAGGTGGCCTTTAAGATCTCATCCTGCTCCTTATCCCTCAATATGCCTATTATATATAGAATCCGTTTGTTTGTAAAATAAAAACCAATGGTTTCTCTAAGCCTCCCTGCGCCATCCCTGTTATGGGCGCCGTCTGCAATGAACAAGGGGTTCTTGGATAAAATCTGAAACCTTCCCTGCCATACGGTATCCGCAAACCCTTTGTAAACTGCCTTTTCCGGTATGGAAAAGCCCCTTTCCCTGAGCGCCTCCATAGTCTCCAGGGCAAGAACGGCATTGTCTATCTGATAGCTTCCCAAAAGGTGAATCGTCAGGTTCTTGTATGTTTTATAGGTAAAGGTCTGTTTTCCCAGGCTTCTCTTTATATTTGACGCCTCGCCGGGATCTGCCACACGAAAGGGGAGTTTTAACGCTTCCGCCCTCTTTTGCAGTACTTCCATTACTTCCGGTTCTCCTTTCACCGCCACTACCCTTGCCCCCGGCTTCACAATGCCTGCCTTATTCTCTGCGATCTCCTTCAGGGTATTTCCCAAAACTCCCATATGGTCATAACTGATAGAGGTAAACACCGCCGCCAGCGTATTAGAAACAACGTTAGTGGCATCCAAAAGCCCTCCCAGCCCGGCTTCCAAAACTACGATCTCACATTTCTGTTCCTTAAAACACTGAAATGCAATCGCCGTCTCGATCTCAAATGCCGTGGGATGGTTTTTCCCCTCCGCTGTAAGCTCCTCACAGATCTCCCTCATACGGCTCATCTGTCTGCACAGCTCCTTTTTGCCGATGGGTCTTCCATTGATCTGGATGCGCTCTCTGTATTCGAAAAGAGTGGGGGAAAGATATCTTCCCGTGCGGTATCCCGCCGCCTTTAAAATTTCAGAAATAAAGGCAAGCGCCGAACCTTTTCCGTTGGTTCCTGCAATGTGTATAAATGACAGGGAGTCTTCCGGGTTTCCCAATTTGGCGCACAAATTTCTGATATTCTCCAGCCCCGGCACACTTCCGTATTGCTTCAGTTCCTCCACATATTCCATTGTTTCACGATAAGTCATGATTTTCTGATTTTTGATCGTCTCTTCCATTTTGAATGCTTCTTCCATAATCCCATGAATAATTGCGCTTCTTTTCACCATACTGATAGTATGATGAAAACCTTTTTTAAAAACTTTGTAAAATGCGGTGTTTTGGGCTGGTGCCTTGAAATCACCTTTACGGCGCTTCATTCCCTGCAAAAAAGGGAGCTGCGGTTGATGGGACAGACCTCCCTGTGGATGTTCCCCATCTACGGCAGCGCATGTCTGCTGGAACCTTTATTCAAAAAGCTGAAAAAGATTCCCATTCAGGTCAGGGGAAGTATTTATGCGCTGTGCATTTTTGCCGGAGAATATCTCTCAGGACGTTTCCTGGACAAGCGCGCCCTTTGCCCCTGGAATTACGAGCGTTCCCGTTGGCATATCCGCAAAGTGGTGCGCCTGGATTACTTCCCCAACTGGTTCTTTGCCGGGCTTTTATTTGAAAAACTCCTCTCCCAGGAAGACGCCCACAATAACGAAGCGGTATGATCCCTCATACCGCCCTTTCTTATTGCCATAAGCCGCCCCGCAGACTGCGGCGGCATCCGCCGCTAATTCAAATCATCTCCGTCCAGGTCGTCGATCCCCGCTCCGATATCCAACGTATTTAATGTACGGCGTTTCATCCTCGCCTGCTCGGACGCCTCCAAAATGAAATCCTTGATGGTCTTTGCATTTTTAATATGGGAAAGAATCAGTTTGGGATGAGTGGTATCCCCCGTATAGCATACCACGGTTCCGATCCCCACGATCCGCTCTGCAAAAGAAGTAACCAGTTCCACATCCTGTACTTTATACATATAACAGTCATTCTCAACCTTTTTGAAAAGCCCGCTGTCAATGGTGAGCATATTTTCTTTAATAATATACTTGGTAAAGGTGAAGGGAAGCCCTAAAAACACCCATCTTTTTCTTTCTGTAAATTCAGCCATGCTACATTTCTCCTTCCGAAATGCTGATTTCTATTTTGTAGTATACTAAATCCACCGGGAGATTGCAAGTGGGCGATTTGCCAGAATAA